>JBAPQW010000015.1:0-303478 GCA_049280815.1 Verrucomicrobiia bacterium
GGCGGAGGAATAAAGATTGGTCACCGGTGGCCGGCCTTCGAGCACCATGCGGAACACGAGGCCGAAGGTGTGAATGACCCACGCGAGGATGACGAGATAAAACGATGAGCGCCGCAACAATTCGGCCCTGCCAGCGCCGAACCACGAGAGCAAGGCCAACAAGAGCGCGAGCACATAAATGACGGTGGCCTTGTAGAACGGCTCCATGGTGCTGAAGAAATATTCCTGATTCGCCTTGCGCAACTGCCGGGTGAAGCGGTCGCCGAGCCAGGCCTCGTATCCGGACACGGCACGGTTGAAATCGTCCGGCTGTCCAGCGCGCCAGGCGGTGACCATTTCCGCATAAAACTTCGTGGCGGGGTTGATTTCGCCGGTGCGCGCGGTCTGCATGAGATTGGTGCCGATGTTTTGCCAGGCGTTGCGGGGCAGGTTGAGGTCCGTGGGCGGGATGGTCAGCGGCAGGGCGAAGCTGGCGACGGTATTGTAGCCGCCCATGAAACCGATGAGCGTGTTGAACGCGGCCTCGTCAAATTTCTGTCCGGCTTCGCGGGCCTGGACAGCGGCCATGCCCGGTCCAATGCTCTTCTGATAGGCGTCGAGCTCCGCCGCAAAATCATCGGTGCCCGGCGGTTTGAGGCTGATTTCCAGCCGCTGGTACAGGTTCAGCATCTCGTAGAGCTTCATCAGCTGCGACTCGAACACGGTGCGGTTGGCGGACTCGATCTTGTCGATGCGTTCGGCCTGCTTTTCGATTTCGGTGATCTGGGGCCGGAGCTCGTTGAAGGAATAATATTTCTGGTTGTCCGGCACCTTGAGCAGTTCGGTGACTTCGTTGTTGTCGATGCGGAATACCTTCAGGTCGTCGGCCGACTCCGGTTTCATCATCATGACGAGCAGCCAGTCCATGGCGGAGAGGGTCTGCGCCTTGCCGCCATCGGTTTCAGATACGGTTTGTTTGGTGCGGATCTGCAGCAGCGAGTTGCGGGCGATGGAATCGAAGGGCTGGAACCGGCCGTTCATCAGCACGGGCAGCCGGCCGAATTCGCGCACGTGAAAATCGGCTTCCGGTCTTTGATGCAGGCCGGACAGGAACCAGCCGGCCATCACCGCGACCAGGATGAGGGGAATCCACTTTTTCATATCGCCACCTCTAAAGGTGTAGCAGCGGAAGTCAGTCCGCTCCATTCAAATAAAGTTTGAGCCGACTCAGGTCGGCTGCTACGACGAAACGGTCCCCGGCTCAATCGTAAATCGTAAATCGTAAATCGTAAATTCATTTGGCCAGCCTCCGTTTCAAAAATGGTATCAGGTGGCTGAGGAATTGGATCAGCAATCCGGCGGCGACCAGCACGCAGGAAAGATAGGGCGTCAGCCAGCTGGGATTATGCACGACCTGCAGGATGCTGCCGTGATCGTCGGGATCGAAGCTGGCCTGATAGAAGGTTTCGCCGCCGTAGCGCAACGGGTTGTTCATGAAGATAAGCACTTCGCGATCCTCGTGGTTTTCCAGATTTTGGAGCCGGACGCGGCTGGAGAAATTCTTGGGGATGTCGGTGCCGGGATATTTGTCATGCCGGAACTCGATCAGATGCAGGCTGAACGGCAGGTAATACCGCTCCTGGCGCAGCAGCAATTCATACGTCCGGTTGTTAAACGTGAATTTTTGCGGGCGGTCCAGCCAGGCGGACGCGAGGAAAGTGCCGAGGGAACCCTGGGGCGTGACGATTTCAACCAGGGCCGACGGCATATCCATGCGGTTCATCTCGGTTTCGCGTGGCACCTCGCGCCACCAGAGGTCGGCACCGGGACTGGCGGTGGGTTTGACCGGGTCATAGCCCGGCTGGGATTGCTGCGCGAGCAGGGAATTGGCGTAAAAGGATTTCACCCGCACGGCGAACGGCATTTCAGGATTACTCACCTCGCCCCGGCGCACCAGGAGCGAGCAGGGGATGGCAACGACCTTGTCCGAGTCGGCGTCGGTGGTGTCGAACACGGCGAGTTCAAAGGCGCGGTCGGCTTCGGAATAGTTTCTGGTTTCGCCAATGCGCAGGTGCAGGGCGCTTTCCTGGGAGAGGAAATCCGTGAGCATTTGCCCCAGCAACAGCAGCACGACGCCGGAATGGATCAGCACGATGCCGATCTTGCGTTTGCCCGGCTGATAGTACCGGAGGTGGGCGCAGAGCAGGTTGATGAGCAGCACGGTGCCGAGGAGGTAACCGCCGGGAAAGATGGGGATGTGCAGGTTGGAGCCGTCGGGCGTCCAATAGACAAACACGCTGCGGAAGAATTCGTTCTGGGCCTTGTAAAGTCCGAGATGCACCTGCGCCAGCGTGCCCCAAAACACCAGGACACAGCCCATCAACAGGCAGGTGACGGTCAGCTTGAGCGAGGAGAACAGCCGGATGACGGGATTGCGCATTTCAGTATTTCACGCCCTGGACAAATTGCGTGAATGCGTCCTTCTGGCTTGCCACCACCGTCGCATTGCCCATCAGCTTGTAAAACCAGGTCTGGCCGGATTGAGGGACAATCACGCCCACGAGCCGGACGGGCTGGCCGGTGCGCGCGTCGGTGCCGCTGAGGTCCACCAGCGACGCCTTGCCGCCAGCCACGTCAATTATCGTCACCAGCTTGGTCACGTCATCGTCGGATAGTTTATCCAGGCCGAGCTGGCCGCGCCAGCGGTTGACGTTGCCGCTCAGGCCGCCGCCTTCGCCGGGGGAACTGCTGACGTTGACGGCGGCGGTGGCGCCACCGTCGCCAGTGAGCGTGAATTTAGCGACCAGAAACTGTCCCGCGGAAACCTCCTGCCAGCCTGAGGGCACCTGCCAGTTGGGTTTGCCTTCGCTGGAGATCGGGGCGGCGGTTGCCGGTCCGCCCAGGCCCATGTCGCCCGTCGGCGGATGACCCGGCGGCATTTCCGCCGGCGGTTGGGCGGTGGCAAATTGAACCGATTTTAGAAAGGCAACAAATGCCGGCTTCTGCTGCTCGACCAGGCTGGCGTCGCCGGTCATTTTGAAAAACCAGGCGGCATCGTCACGATGCTGGATGACGCCGAGAATGCGTTCCGCGTTGCCGCTGCCGGGATTGGTTCCGGCGATGTCGTAAAGCTGCGCGGGTTGACTGCCCGCTTCGATGTTCTCCGCGAATTTTTTCAATTCTTCCGGCGACGCTGGAGACAGGCTGACCTGACCGCGCCAGCGATTGACGTTGGCGTCATCGGTGCTGCCGGACAAGCCGGGCAGGGGAATCACGCTCACGTCGGCTGTTTTGCCATCCGGCCCCTGGATTTTGAAAGACGCCACGCGCATTTCGCCGGGCGGAACTTCCGTCCAGCCGTCCGGTGTTTTCCAGGTCAACTGCGGTGCGACCGGCCGGGAAGTTGCCGGCAGGGCGCCCCCGGGCGCGGATGAGATGTCCGGGTGTCCGGGTGGCAGGGATGGATTGGGTGTATCGGTGGGCAGGGCGGGGGCGGTTTGGGTTTGCGGCTGGTCCTGGTCCTTGGCGACCCGATAAGTTTTGACCTCGTCGCGGTGGCAGCCGGCCACGAACAACAAGAGCGGCGTAAAAATGAGGAGCCACCAGACGGGTTTTTGGAACCGAGGCTGGAGGGGTTTCATGATTTTTTCAATCGGATGACTTTTCACGATAGGTAAATTAGATGATGAATTGATTGGGATTCAAGTTTATTCTGGCAGGAGGTCGGGCCGGGCGCGAAGAAACAACGCGTCTGGAGCGCGCTTCCGTGCGCTCCATTTCGTCGTGCAGAATCCGGTTCGAACAAATATGCTGACGCCATGCGCGCGGTATTTTTGGTTTGGATCCGGCTCGTTGCCGCCGGTTGCGGCTTGATATTGGGCGCACGGCTGGCGACGCCAGCGGCGGTGGCAGAGACGGTATCGTTCAGCCCAACCGCATTTGACGTCACCAATGTCCTCCAAATTTCCCGGCTGAGTTCATCGGACCTCAAGGTCAGCCATGCCATTCGCCTGGAAGGAGCCGTCTGGTGGGCCAATGCGGCGGAAGGAAGATTTGTTTTGCTGGATGAATCCGGGGCGGCGGAACTGGAAATGGATCTGGCCGGCCAGCCGGTCCTGCCGGGACAGCGGGTGCGGGTGGAAGGAAACGGCATCATCGCCCGAAGCGGGGCCGGCTTCTTGATTGGCGCCAAGGGGTCGGTGGTGGACAACAACGGCATCCATGGGATGACCGAGAAATCCGGGGTGATTTATCTGAAGGCCGGACGGCATCCGATCCGCGTGGATTGGTTCAACGGTGTGGAAAAGTACGGGCTGGAGGTGGATTACGAAGGGCCGGGCCTGCCCCGGCAGAAAATTCCCGACGCAGCACTTTTTCGGGTCCAAAAAGATGCGGCGGGTGAAACGAGCAATCTGGTGCACGGGCTGGAGTATCAAGGTTATGAAGTTGCGGGGGAAGTCCTGCCGGATTTCAGCCAACAGCCGGCGATCAATGCCGGGACCGTCACCAACTTTGATTTGGGGGTTCTCGCCCGCCCGGAGCATGTGGGGATTCGCTTTGCCGGTTACCTGGAAGTTCCCCGGGACGGCTTGTACACCTTTTACACGACCTCGGACGACGGCAGTGAGTTGTTCGTGGGCGAACCGTCGCTGCGGCTGGAAGTGATCGGACGGGCGGATTGGCCCGCGCCGCGGCCGATTGTCATTGGCCAGATGTTGCGCGAGGGGGAAGACGGCCAATGGGCGGAAGTGGAGGGGAAGGTGACGTTTGTGAACGAACAGCCGGATGGGGTGAGGCTGGAGTTGAGTGCCGGGGCCGACCGGATGCGGGTGGAGATTGCCGACGGCTCACTGTTGCATGCGGCGCCGCTGTTGAACAGCCGGATTCGCGCCGTGGGATTTTGCCAGGGCGCCACCACTGCCGACGGACAAAAAGTCCCCGGTGTTTTATTGGTGCCCAGCGGCAGGGAGATTGCGTTGGTGGAAACGCGGCCGGAGGTGATGGAAAACACGAACGCCAATGCGGGGGGGCTGCCCGTATTGACCACCGCCGGCGAAGTGCACCGGTTGAAACGGGAGGAGGCGCAGCGCGGCTACCCGGTCAAAATCCGGGGCGTCGTCACCTGCGTGGTGCCGGAACGGCAGGCATTCGTCATCCAGGATTCCACGCGGGGACTTTACGTGGAGGACCACTCCACCCTCCGGTCCGGTCCGCCGCAGATCGGGGAGTTTATGGAAGTTGAAGGGGTGACGGACCCGAGTTTGTTTGCGCCGATCGTCCATGCGCAACGGTTGAGCCACCTGGGCGAAGGGCATTTGCCCGCACCGGTTTATCCCACCTGGGACCAGTTATTGAACGGGAGTCTGGACGCCCAGTATGTGGAAATCGAGGGAATCATCACGGCGGTGCAGGCCGACGGGGTGACCCTGCTCACGCAAGGGGGCCGGATCAAGCTGGACTTGCGGGTGACCGGCCTGAAACCTGAAAAGCTGGAGCATTATGAAGACGCCCTGGTCCGCGTGCGGGGATGCCTGTTTGCCTCCTGGGATTATGTGACCCACGAGGTGAAAGTGGGCGAGATCCGAATCAACGGCGCCGACCTCACGGTGGACCAGCCGGCCCCGGCGGATTTGTTTTCGACTTCCCGGAAGACGGCGGCGGAACTGTTGCTGTTTGATCCGCAAGCCAGTGTCTTCCAGCGGGTGAAGGTTTCCGGCCAGATCATTCATGCGCGGGAATCTGAATATTTCATGATGGACGGCCGAAACGGCCTGCATTTCATCACAAAGAAGCCGGTCGAGCTGGCGGCGGGTGATCTGGTGGAAGTGGTGGGCTTTCCTGAATTGGGCAGCGCTTCGCCCCTGTTGCGCGAGGCGGTGGCGCGCCGGACCGGGCACGCCGTCCTGCCGCAGGCCAACGAGCCGCCACCGGCCGATTTGATTCGGGCGGAATATGACTCGACGCTGGTGCGGGTGAAGGCCCTGCTGGTGGATCGCAAGGACACCCCGACGGAGCAAGTGCTGGAGATGCGGATGGGACTGCGGACGTTTTTGGCGCGGTTGATTCCTGCGGCCGCATCCGTCCGGACGATACCCGTGGGCAGCGAGTTGGAATTGACGGGGGTTTATGTGGGGCAGGGTGGGAACCGGGCGGTGGGGCAGGGTATTGCTTCGTTTGAATTGTTGCTCAACTCGCCGGTGGACATCCGGGTGCTGGCCCGACCGCCCTGGTGGACGTTGCAGCGGCTGTTGATCATGGTCGGGGCACTGGCCTGTGTACTGGCGGCGACGGTGCTCTGGATCACCCAGCTTCACCGGCAGGTCGAGGAGCGCACCACCGAACTTGAAAAACAAATCCAGGAACGCCAGCGCGTCGAGCACCAGCGGGCGATGGAGCAGGAGCGGGCCCGTATCGCCCAGGATCTGCACGATGAACTCGGTTCGGACATCACGGAAATCAGCATGCTGGTCACCGTGGCCGGATCGGCGGCCGCCCCGGGCCATGGCCAGGGCGGACCTCTGGAAGAGATCGGCGACCGGGCCCGGCAGATGGTGACCGCGCTGGATGAGATCGTCTGGGCCATGAACCCCAAACACGATTCCCTGATGTCGCTGGTGAGTTATTCCTGCCTGTATGCCGACCGTTTCTTGAAACTGGCAAACATCGCCTGCCAGTTGAAAGGAGCGGTCAATTTGCCCGACCGGGTGGTGTCCTCCGTCCACCGGCACGCGTTTTTCCTGGCGTTCAAGGAGGCGCTGACCAACGTCGTGCGCCACTCCGGCGCCACGGAGGTCCGCCTGGGCGTGTGGCTGATTGGCGAACGGTTGCGGTTGTCCATTGCGGACAACGGAAGCGGTTTGCCGGCCGGCGCCGCCGGCGCGGCTGGCGACGGACTGGTCAACATGCGGGCGCGGCTGGAGAAGATGGGCGGGCGGTTTGAAATCGCCAGCCAGCCCGGGCGCGGCACCACGGTGCGATTTTACGTGACCTTGAATTAACATATTATGATCCGGGTTGCCATTGTCGAAGACAGCAAAACCATCCGGGAAAGTCTGACCCACTTTGTCCAGACGGACCCGGAATGCCGTTGTGTGTTCGCCTGCGCAACGGCCGAGGAGGCGCTGTTGGGGATTCCGAAGCACCAGCCCGAAGTGGTGTTGATGGACATTCAGCTGCCCAAGCTGTCCGGCATCGAGTGCACCGCCCAGCTAAAAAAAATGCTGCCGGCGATCCAAATCATCATGGTGACCGTGTATGAGGATACTGACCGGATATCCGCGGCGTTGCGCGCGGGCGCCTGCGGCTACCTGTTGAAGCGCTGCACACCCGCCGAACTGATTTCCGCCGTCCGCGAGGCGCGGATGGGCGGCGTGCCGATGCCCCGCGAGATAGCGCGCAAAGTCATCGCGTCGTTCCAACAACCGCTCACCGACGCGGCCGGCGTGAACGAACTCCGGCCCAGCGAACGGAAAATCCTCGAGTTGCTGTCCATGGGTCTGGCCAACAAGGAGATTGCCGACCGTCTGGGGTTGAGCACCGGGACGGTGCGCTGGCATTTGGAAAACATTTACAGCAAGCTGCATGTCCACTCCCGCACGGAAGCGGTGTTGAAATTCCGTTCCACCAAGCCGGCATAATTTTTTCAAGCGCAATTCAGGTTGCCATCGGGGCGGGTGGCCACGGGGCTGTTTCAGGCCATTCAGGCATCAGGAGACATTCCGCCGGGATCCATCATTTGCGTTCCGCCCAACCGGAGTTTATCGACCGCCGCGTCGAGACTCACCCGCGCCCAGACCTTCCCGGCAGCAGCCCGGTGCCGATTCCATGTCCATTTATTGTTTTTCCGAGAGCCTGACATTTGTCGGGCTAGGCAAAGCCATAAAAACCGTTATTTTATAGTTAAACAAACCTTAAAAGAGCCGCGTGAAACGACGTGTAAACATCACCATCGCGTTGGACCATTAGGCAAACCATAAGCGACCAAATTCGGGAGAATCATCCACCACCGATGCCTGCCTTCATGCCATCAAAGAAAATGCCCCGATCCCGGCCGGGTTTTACCCTGATTGAATTGTTGGTGGTGATTGCCATCATCGCGATTTTGGCGGCGTTGCTGCTGCCGGCTCTTGCCAACGCCAAACTCAGGGCAAAACGCATTCAATGCATATCAAACCTCAAACAGTGGGGAATTGGCTTTCACATGTACGCCGGGGACAACGACGACAGCATGCTGTCTGGGTGGGATGACCCGAACGGGCTCTGGATGATGGCGTTGCAGCAATATATTCCGGGGTCTCAAATCGGCGGGGACATTTGTTACTGCCCCATGGCGAAAGACATCACCCGGGACACGCTGGCAAATTTTTGGGTTACCACCGGCACCACCTTGTTGGCCTGGGGTAGAGAAGGCACAAACGGTTATGATGTCCCGCTGCCAGCTTGGGCCCGCCCCGGGATGGCTGGCAGTTATGGAATGAACGGCTGGATGGCCAATCCTCCAGCCACCTATATGACGGCCAATCCTACGGTGGCGCCGGGATATTGGCAGCATTTGACCACGGCGGGCAGATTTTCGAATGCGCCGTTGTTCTCCGACTGCGTGTGGCCAGGCTCCAATCCGACGCCAAACGGCCTCAACGATCAGCCGCCGACCCATTCAGGCGACTGCGCCGTGGGTGCCGCCATGGGGTCTTTTTGTATTCCCCGGCATAACGGCAGAACGCCTCTCGACATGGCATTCATAGACGGCTCGGTCAGTACCGTGGGGCTGAGAGAGATATGGCAGCTGCCCTGGAGCAGGATTTACGACACCACCAAGACGCCGACTCTCTGGCCAACCTGGTTGAAGGCATACAATTAATCAAATCCATGTCTGAACGAATTTATTGTGTTGGCAACATTCTTTTCACGGCTCAAATCAGGGAAACCAAACAAACCAACAAAACTATGAAAAAAATACTGTTAATGGCCGTTTTTGGCAGCGTCCTTTTAGGCGTGCTCCCGCTGGCAACGGCGGCGACAATTTACACCGAAAATTGGGGCAGCCCGAATTCGTCGGTCACCGGCAATGGCACTCTCAACACAGTGGGCTGGACCGGGGTTGCGGTTTCGCAAACCGCCAGCCCCTACATGGGCATCTATCAGGCTACCGGTGCAAGTGATCCTGCGCTCGGTTTGGGATTACCCCTGAACACGGTTTTTTTTACCATCCTGCTCCCCAACCAAACCAGCGCCGGGATGCTTTACACCACGGACGCGTCCGGCAGTGGAAGCGGGGGAAATTCCGCCTTCACCGATATTAATCCAACGTTATACACCAATTTGACCTTTAACCTGGAAGTTCGTGGGGCGGTAACCGACACGAACTACTTCGCGGTTCAGGTGGGAGGGTCATGGTATGTGGCCACCTCTTATCAATTGCCCAGTTCCGGCAGCCTTGGCTATCCCATGTTTACCAACGCGACCCTGGTTTATACCAACCCGGCCAATGTTTGGAATACTCTGACCATTGGCGCGACCAGCGTGACCATCGGTCCGGTGGCATCCCCCAATTTGTCCGCGCCCATCACCGGGATTGGCATTGTTGAGCTGCCCACCACCGGCGGCTTCAATTACAATGAACTGATCGTTAATCAAGGTCCCGGTGATTTCCCGTCGAGCCCGCCGGTCAATAGCGCTGCGGCAATCACTCCCCAATACGTGTATGCCGGTGGTGGCGCGTCGTTTTTGTCCTTGTTTTCAGGCACCCCAAATTTGATTTATCAGTGGCAGACAAACGGGGTCAACCTGAACAACGGAGGCAGAATCCTGGGCGCGAACAGCGATATGTTGACCATCACCAATGCCAATTCCAACGACGCGCTGGTGACTTACTCGTTGGTCGTAACCAACTTTTTTGGCAAGTCCACGAACGGGGGCATGACTTTGATTGTCAGTAATGTACCGGCCGGCCTTTTGTATGCGGAAAATTTCCCGTATGTCGGCCCTAACGGCAACCTGCCGATCACCGGCGTTGGATGGGTAAGCGCAGCGCCCGTTAGCACCGCCATCGGCATTTACTCGGCTGCCCCCGGTGTCGGTGATGTCTTTTCCTATTCCCCGGCCGCCACCACCAACCTTTACTACACGACGGACACCAATGACACCGGCCTGTCTGGATTGCCGTTTGTGGATGTCAACCCCGCCAGTTATCCGGCGATAACCTTCCAGGCTGGTTTTGTCCCGGGGAATGGAGCCGGCCAGGTTTCCGGAGCGATCTCGGTTTATTGGGCTGTGGCAATGAATGGAAGGTGGTACTGCTCGGCGCAATCTGCCGCCATCGATCTGTCGGCTTTAAGCCCTTATAAAACCTATCAATATGGATTTAACCCTGCGGCAACCAATTGGAACAACCTGACCCTTGGCAGCACCAATGCCATCATTGGCAGTCAGGCCTCCAGTCCGTTGACCGGCAACATCACTGGCGCAGGTTTGGTTGTGGCTCACAATACGGCGAGCGGTTCAGATATGAATTTCCAGAATTTCGAAATCATCACCAACCAGTTTGTGGGAACCGCGCCTTCGATTGGCACTGACATACCCCTGGGCATCGGTGTTGCTTCCGGCGGCGGCGCCAGTTTTGGTGTTTCCGCCACCGGGAGCCAGCCGTTCCAATACGGCTGGACGACCAACGGTGTTCCGGTTCAGAATGGCGGCAGAGTATCGGGCGCCGCCACTGCGACCTTGACTATTGCTGACCTGACCGCCAACGACAACGGCATGCAAATCGTTGCCTTTGTCACCAACTCCGCCGGCGTTGATGAAAGCGATAGTATTTATGGTGCCACCACCTTGACGGTAACCAACCCTCCAGTTGGCTTGCTTTATTCAGAGCAGTTCCCGTTTGTCGGTCCGGTGGCTGGCAATTATCCGATCAGCAGTGTTGGCTGGGTGGAGGCTGTTCCCAGCGCTCCCAATGCCCTGTTCCAGACGACGGCGAATACGAGCGAAGGGGCGGTCTTTGCCTATCTTGGAACCCCCGGAACGGTTGTGTACTACGCCACCACGGCCAATGACACCAACCAGGCGGGGTTGCCATTCCCGAATATCAAACTGGCGTCCTATCCGAGCTTGAATTTTTCTGTGGATATCGCGCCGACCTTTGCGGGCAGCAATGTTACCGCGTTTGTGGCGGTGCAGATTAACGGCACCAGCTGGTATGTGGCGGCCAATCCACTGCCAGTGTCGAACATACCTGATAGTGGAACATTCTCCACTTACACCATGGCCTTTAATCCTGCCGCCGCGAATTGGAAAAACCTGACGGTTACCGGCTCGGGCGGGTTGGTTGGGTCAACGGCGGGCGGCAACCTAAACGGGGTGATGACGGGTGCAGGTCTCGTGTTCGTCACCGTGGGGACCGGAGGAACTTTCAACTTCGATAATTTCCTGATTACGGGAACCGGTCTGGGCGGGATCAACGTTGGTCCGCTGACGGGTGGCAACCTCGACCTGTCGTGGGTGGGAAACCCGGTGGTGAACCTGCAGAGCTCGACCAACTTGAGCAGCAGCCTGTTTTGGCAGGATGTGCCCAATACCCTGGGGCTATATTCCCTGCCGGTGCCGGTGACCGGACCGCAAAAGTTCTTCCGGCTGGTTGAGCATTAAGCCGCCATCGCATCAAGATTCAGCGAGGCTGCAAGCGGATTGAAGCCGCTTGCAGCCTGTTTAAACTATGAACCGGGTGTCGGTAATAAGCTGGTTTGAGCCGGGGAAACTCGCGTTGACAGCCCGGCCGCTCTTCAGCAATTCGAAGTCAACCCGCGTTGTCCAAACCAGTTCGAAGCGCGGTAATCTTGATCCAACAGTGCACAAATTGCTGATGCAAAGATTGAAATTAAACGCGTTGCTGATCGGGATGGCCTGCGCATTGTCATTGGTGGGACAGGCGCAGGGCCAGGTTTTGCTCTATCAGGAGACGTTTCCGTATCCAGGTCTGTCGGGTAATTTCCCTGCCAGCACAGTGGGCTGGGCCGACGATGTGCTGAACAATACAAACCGCCTTTATCAAGTCGCCGGCGGGGACGGCGCCTTGTTTGCCTACCAGAATGCCGCTGCCACCACCGCTTTTTACACTTCCACAGTTCTCTCGGCAGTGACCGGAGCGACATTCCCAGGCATCGATACAACGCTTTACTCCGGCATAACATTTTATGCCGACCTTCAGCCCTATCTGACACCGGCCAACGTGAAGGCGAGGTTTGCGGTGCAGATGAATGGCGGCAGCTGGTTTGCTTCCGCGAATGCCTTGCCGGTACCCGCCGCCGTCGGTCAGTTCGCCACCTGTTCAAACGTATTCAATCCCGCCGCTTCACAATGGGAGTCGTTGTCCGTCAGCGGCGATGGCACTGGCAACGGCGCCACCATCGGTTCCGTGATCGCGAGCAATCTGGCCGGCACTATCACCGGGGCTGGACTGGTCTTCACCCACACGGGGGCTGGTGGAACATTTAATTTTGACAATTTTCGCGTCACCGCCGCCAACGTTGGCAATCTGGTGGTGAGTTCCGTCTCGAACGGGATGGTTTCATTTTCCTGGCCGGCGGCATTGAACGTCCGCCTTCAGAGCGCTGCAAATTTAAATGGAGCTGACTGGAACAGTTATCCTGGGACTGCAGGACAAGGTTCGGCGATGATAACGATGAACACGACGTCGACGTTTTTCCGGCTATCCGCAGCTCCCATCGGTGGATTGCTGGACGGCGATTTTGAGTCCGGCAACCTCGCGGCATACTGGCAGAATTCGGGGAATGCCGCTGCCGCTGCCTTGTTGTCCGGAAACGCGTTCTCCGGTTCGCAGTGTCTGCAGCAAAGCAATCCGGTTCCCTACCAGGTGCAAACCTGGCAACGGGTCACCAATTTACCCAACGGTTGCTATAAACTGACGGCGATGGTCCAGAACAGCGGCGGCCAAAATGTTTGTTCCCTCAGTGGCAATGACCGAATGACCAGTCTGCCGATCTCCTTGCAGTGGACCAACACCATTGTCCGGGGAATCAATGTCACCAACGGACAATGCCTGGTCGGCGTTTATTCGGATGACGGCACGGGCGGCAACTGGTGCCGGGTGGACTTCCTTCAACTCCTCAAGGACGACCTGCCTTACAACTTTTTGAAAGGCGGCGATATCTCCGAGTTGACGTATGTGGAGCAGGGCGGCGGCGTCTTCTACGAAACCAATGGCGTCCCGATGGATTGTCTGCAGATTTTGAAGAATCACGGGTTCAACATCGTCCGGCTGCGCTTGTATAACAACCCGAGTCCGTCGAACAGCGATCTCCCGGTGGGCATTCAGAGCCCGACGAATATTCTGGCCCTGGCGGCGAGGGCAAAAGCCCTGGGACTGCAAATCGAATTGACCTTTTATTACAGTGATGGTTGGGCCAATAATATACCGCAAGCCTGGACGAATGATACGTTCGTCCAGCTCACCAATGCAGTGTACAACTTCACCACGAACTTCATGACGGAAATGAAAAATCAAGGGACCACACCAGACTATGTTTCCCTGGGCAATGAGATAAACAACGGAGGGCTTTTGCTTCCCGACGGCAACCCCACAAACTGGCCGCAGCTGGCCCCACTGCTCAACGCCGGCTACGCGGGGGTCAAGTCGGTTGCCCCCTCCACCCAGGTCATCCTGCACCTGGCCACGGTTGACGCGGGCGCGGTCACCTGGTTCCTCAATCAAGCTGTCCGTCAGGGTGTCAATTGGGATATCACCGGCTGTTCCTACTATCCCTTTTGGACTGGCTACACCGCCGAGCAAGCCCGTGACCAGATCAATTCCTGGTATGCGATTTACCACAAGCCGGTGTTGATCATGGAGACCGGGTATAACTGGAGCACCAACAAGTGCGACGGATATCCCGGGCAGCTTGCCAACAATGGCCCGGAACCGTTTCCCAGCACGCCCCTGGGCCAGAAGGAATTCGTGCTGAATTGTTTCAACGCCCTCAAGCTGGTCAACCAGGGCCATTGCCTCGGCGATTTGTATTGGGATCCGATTTTCATCTGCGTGCCGGGCGAAGGCTGGGAGCTGGGACAGCCAAATGTGGTGGACAACACAACCTTGTTTGATTTTACCGGCCACGCCCTGCCGGTTCTGGATGCCTTCTTCTACAACAATTGAACAATCCGCAATGCCCATCACCCTGCGGGCAAAACGCACGCCCAGTCAGTGTTCCGATCGCAGGCGTTTGACAACGCCACTGCGTTTCGCTGATTTTAAAGTGTTTTTTCGCGAGCCTGACGTTTGTCAGGCTAGGCAAAAACAATAAATAAGCGATGATTGGTGCACCAGAAAGTCAGCAAGAACCCTCAACTCAACCTATGAAAATCATGAAGACCATTCTCACCATCACCTCAGTCCTCGCCGTCCTGGCCATGGCCATGTCGCCGGCGCAAGCCACCACTTATCTTGGCCCCGGCACTGCGAACGGCGGCGGCGCGAATGGAGAAGGTATTAACAGCGTTGTGATCAACAACACCGCAGGCGCCATAACTTTCACCATCAATTCGAGCGCGGCGCAGAGTGCGTACGTTCAGTATTTTGTCCTGATGCAGTATGTTGGCCAGGGCGGCAGTGGAAGTACGGCGCTCCTGCACTCTGCGGGCGCCCTGAACGGTTGGGGACCCAGTCTTGGCATCAGTACTGGTGAAAACGCCTTTCTTGCCACTTATAACACGGGTGCCAGTGCAGAAACGTATGGTGGTGGTGTTTGGACGCAGAACGCATCCGTGAGCTATGATGCTGGCGGTACTGGATCTGCTTTCGCTACCATGACCGTCTCGTTAAGCAGCCTCGGGTTGAGTCTTGGCAGCAGCTTCTACTTCGACGTTGTGTCATCGTACCCCAATGCTGCCGGGCAATCTGCTTATGGTTCATTGGACAGCATTGGCGGTTACCCTGCGGAGACAGATAGTGCTTATACACCTTGGAATGGCACCGCAGCGTATGACGCGGCTACCGATGCCTCCGGTACGCGGTTCGGTACGAGTGCGTCTTTGTACACCGTTGCCGCGGTTCCTGAACCCGCCACGCTGGCGCTGTTGAGCGGTGGGGCAATCCTCCTGATGGCGCTGCGACGCCGCGCCCCGGAAAATCGTGCAGCTTGATCCTTTAAATAAAAACCGCCGTCCGGATCGACGGGAGAAGTCAGGCAGCCGGGACTGTGTGGCCGCAGGCAAAGCAGTTCCGGCTTTGATTTGGCGGGATGTGGTATGTTGGCAAACAGTCGTATGGGCATGAAATTCGCAAATCTGGTTCCGGCTGCCTCGACGGTTTCCGGCTTCAGGGGCGGCACCAAGACGGCCGGCGTGCTGGTCGGCCTTTTGTGGGGGATGACCTGCGCAACGTACGCTGCACCGTTCGTGGCCGGCGCGGACTTCTCGCTGCTGAGCTATTTCGAATCCCGGGGTGTTACGTATAAAGATGGCGGACAGGTTCAGGATGGGATTCAAATTCTCAAGAACCACGGGATCAATTGCGTGCGGCTGCGGCTTTTCACCAGCAGCGCCGCCCAGGCCGGCGCGGACCCTTATAACTACATCAACAACACCACCTATACCGTGCCGCTGGCGGTGCGGGTCAAGAATGCGGGCCTGCTCTTCTGTCTGGATTTTCATTACTCGGACACCTGGGCTGATCCCACCCATCAGCTCACCCCGGCTGCCTGGTTCAGCCTGACCTTTCCCCAGATCGTACAGCAGATGCGCACTTACAACAGCAACACCATCGCCGCCTTCGCCGCGGCGGGGGCCATGCCGGACTACGTCCAGATTGGCAATGAAATCACCCAAGGCATGTTGTTCACCAACAGCGCAGGCACAATCCTCGGGAAGGTTTCGGGCAGCACCAACCTGTCCTGGATGCAACTGGGCCAGTTGATGAATGCTGCCATCCAGGGAATCAAGGACGCTACGAATGCCACCGGCGCCAAAATGCCCCAAATCATTGTTCACATTGACCGGGGTGGAGACTGGCCTACCACCCTGTGGTTTTTCGACAACCTGAGCAATCAAGGAGTTCCTTTCGACATTATCGGCGAGAGTTATTACCCCTTCTACCAAGGCTCACCGACCAATTTGAACCTCTGCCTCAGCAACGCCGCCGTTCGCTACGGCAAACCGATCATCGTGGCCGAAACCGCTTTTCCCTGGACCAACACCTTCCCCACCTCCTGGACAAACCATGGGGCCAGTCTTTACGGATTCCCTCCCACTCCGGATGGTCAGGTCAGCTTCATCGCGACCTTGGCCCAAATTGTGCAAGGTGTGCCCAACCAACTCGGGACTGGCGTCTTTTATTGGGGATCAGAATATCAGGCAGTTGGCGGCGTCAACGAAGCTGGATTTAATACCGCGTCGTTTTTTGATGCCGGGGGCAATGTTTTGCCCGTGGCCGACGCCGTGGGTGGAATGGCCGCCCCACTTTTGATCAGACCCTCCCTTAACGGCTCCAATCTGCAGCTACAGTGGCCATTCAGTGGAGCTGCTTTGCAGTTGATGACCTCAACCACTTTGGCGCCTGCGACCGCGTGGTTCTCGGTGCCCGATCCGCTCCAGACCACCGGAGCGGTTTTTACCGAAACCCTGCCGGTGGATTTCAGCCAAACCCGTTTTTATCGTTTGCAATCGAACTGATTGATGTGGAGCATCAAATCCGTGGAACCGGGAAAAAGAAGGCTGCCGCCAAGGCTCCTTCGCCAAACAAGTTTGTTGGCGGGGTTGCTGCTCGGCGGTGCGTGGTGCGCCAACGCGGTCACCGTTCCCTTCGACAGCCAGTGGCGGTTTCTCCGGGCCGACGTGCCGCAGGCCCAGGCACCGGAGTTTGACGACCGGTCGTGGGAGACCGTGACCTTGCCTCACACCGCCCACACCGAAGCGTTGGTCACCGGCGGTGACGCACGGCAGTGGCAGGGCATTTGTTGGTACCGCAAAACATTCGACCTGCCGCCGGAAGCCCGTGACCAGCAAATAGTCCTCCGGTTCGATGGAGCGATGAACGCGGCTGAAATCTGGGTCAATGGCCAGTCCGCCGGAACTTTCATGGGTGGCTATCTGCCCTACGTCATGGATGTTTCAAAGCTTGCCCGGCCCGGCGAAACGAACAGCGTCGCGGTCCGTCTGGACAATCGCGACAACCCGCTCACCGGCCCCAAACCGCTCGCGAATCTGGATTTCAATCTCTACGGCGGCCTGTATCGCGACGCCAGCCTGATCCTCAAGAACAAGCTCCACATCACCGACCCCATCCTGGCTGACCAGGCCGCCCATGGCGGGGTGTTTGTGACGTTCCCGGCCGTGTCTCGGGAGCAGGCTATGCTCAAGGTCCGGACCCAGGTGAAAAACGACGACGCAGCCCCGCGCACCTTTGTGGTCCGGACGACCTTGGTCGATTCCAAAGGGCTGGCTGTGGCTTCGGCTGAGTCGGCTCCGGAGGCGTTGGCCGCCGGAACGGCCCGGGAGGTCACCCAGGAAATCCAAGTGGCTAACCCAAAGCTCTGGTCGCCGCCATCGCCTTGCCTGTATCAGGTGCATTCGGAATTGATTGAGCAGGGCAACGTCGTGGACGAGGAACAGACCCGCATCGGCATCCGGCGGATTCAAATCACCAAGGATGGTTTTTGGATCAATGGTGAAAAGATGTTCCTGCGCGGCGCCAACCGCCACCAGGAATATCCCTACCTCGGCAACGCGCTCTCCGATGACGCCCAATATCGCGATGCGCTGAAAATCAAGGAGGCCGGCTTCGATTACATCCGCCTGTCGCATTATCCGCAATCGCCCGCGTTTCTGGACGCATGTGACGAGCTGGGGCTGGTGGTCATGGACAGTCTGATGGGCTGGCAATATTACAATACCAACCCCGCCTTCGCCGAGTTGAAATACCGGGAATGCCGCCAGCTGGTCCGGCGCGATCGCAATCATCCTTGCGTGATCCTCTGGGAGGTTTCCTTGAACGAGAGCTCCATGCCTGGCTCGTTCATCAAGCAGGCCAACACCATCGCTCATGAGGAATACCCCGGCGACCAGTGCTACACTTGCGGGTGGGAAAATGGCTACGATGTCTTCATGGAGGCCCGCCAGCACGGCGGCTGCCGCAAGATCAACGACCGGCCGTGTCTCATCAGCGAGTATGGCGATTGGGAATATTTTGCGCAGAATGCCGGGCTGGAGCAGGGGAAGTGGAAGGATCAGCAACTCGTTGAACGAAGCAGCCGCCAGTTGCGCGGAGCTGGCGAGGTCCGGCTGTTGCAACAGGCCCTCAATTTTCAGGAGGCGCACAATGACAACCTGAAAACCACCGCCTTTGCCGACGGCGTCTGGGTCATGTTCGACTACAACCGCGGGTACGCCCCGGACTTGGAATCGTCCGGCGTGATGGACATCTTTCGCCTGCCCAAATTCAGTTACTGGTTTTTCCGCAGTCAGCGCGATGCCGGCGAACAGGTCGCCGGCCGGCCCGTGGGTCCGGTGGTTTATATTGCAAACTACTGGACGCCTGACTCGCCCCTCGACGTGCGGGTCTTCAGCAATTGCGACGAGGTGGCCCTGTATTTGAACGGGAAGCTGGTGGAACGGCGCCGGCCCGACACCTCGCGCGTGTCCACCCGCCTGAAACACGCGCCCTTTACCTTCAATACCGACCGCTTCCAGCCGGGCAAGCTGGAGGCCGTCGGTTATATTGGCGGGCGCGAGGTCACGCGGGCTGAGCGTTGTACGCCAGGCGAACCCGACTTGCTGACCCTGGAATTTGATTTAAGCCGCCGGCCGTTTGCCGATCGCGCCAAGGACATGACGTTTTGCCACGCCAGCTTGAAGGACAAGACCGGCACCTTGATTCCGCCCGCCCGCAGGCCGGTTTTCTTTGGCTTCACCGGGCCGGTCAAACTGGTCGGGGACAACCCCATCATGAGTGAAGCAGGCACGGCGACGACCTTGCTGTCCAGCGACATCACGAAACCTCGCTGCTCGGTTTACGCCATTTGTTTGATCAACGAAGCGGACCGCACCCGGATACTGGCGGCCGCGGCCTCCCCGGATGAAACCAAGGTGCCGGACTATACCATCCATTACACCACGGACGGCACCGCGCCTTCGGCCGCGTCGCCAGTGTATTCGGAGCCGGTCCGAAACGCCCCGCAATTAAGGGCAGCCCTCCTGGTCAATCAGCAGATTGTGGCCGTCGCCGATTCACGGACCACCGCGCCGGCGACCAGCGACAGTTCCTCAGCGATCACCAAAACGAGCGCTCTGCGGGAATAATCCGGACTCCGGCCAGAACGTCGAGATTGCTTCCGGGTTCTGAAATGGAGGTCCGTGTCCTGGTGGTAGGGGCATTGCGCTGCGATAACCCCGCGCCGTATCAGGCTCGGACCGATGATTTATCGTCGTCCCTCCCCGGCACAATTCCTTTCGCCCGCCTGGACGCGAGCGAGGTCAATGCAATTCGATGAAGCCACCGGCTTCGGACATCGCCGGCTAAAGCTTTTTCAAAAAATGTGTAGCCGCCGACGTCAGTCGGCGCCAATCTAATAATGCAGGATGAATATGGCGCGAACTGAAGTTCGCGGCTACGAGATTAATTAAATTGCTCTTAAAGCTTGAGCAGGTAAACGGGGGCCAGAGCTGCAACGGCAGCGCTGGCTTGCAGCGCCATCACCGGTAGGGCTTGTTTTGGACTGCGCGGCAGCCACCGGATGGCAAAAAACAACAGGAGCGGCAACTGTCCCGCCATGAGTATTTGCCAGAGATGGGCCGCCGCCCCCTCATCCGCTTCGCCGGCAGTCCCGAAAATCGCGACGTGTGCCAGCACGATGGCGAGCGCGGCCAGCGACAAAACCACCGGAAGAAACGCGCTCGGTTTCTTTAGCATCATCAAAAAATTCATACGCCACTCACTTTGCACCACAAAGTAAATGATGTCAATCCCCAATCTGTACGCTGCCGCAGAGAGGCTTGACGTCCCCAAAAGCCCTGGCACGCAAGGCTGACGTCTTCCTCCGTAATCGCGGAACCGGCTTGTCGCGCCACCGGCAATATTAAAATCCCTTCAGGTCGCCCCCCTCACTGTTTTGAAGTGCTTCGCAGGCTTTGACGTCCTCAATACAGAAATAATCCTCATGTCCGGGCCAAAGATAGGCAATATACAGGGGATCTCCCGGACGTTCCCAACGATGGTTAAGACGGTAAAAGTGCCAGGTCCGCCCATCCGCGGAATTCGCCTTTAACAGAATTTTAATGTCATCTGAATCGATGAGGCGGTCTTGTCGCTGCGCAATCTCCCAAATGGACTTGTTGTCGTGAAATACAACTTCAATTTGGAAATTGTTTAAATGATATTTTATGGTTTCAGCCCCTTCGAGTCTCTGAATGTCGGAGCGCTTCCCCTCGCCGTAACGCCTGTCAATTTCCTGCCGGGTTTCGCCAATGCGCGCAAAGGCACTGTGGGTTGATGTCAGGAGGGCGGTGAGAAGCAGAAGGCATGGAAGTTTCATAGGTTCGATGGAGTTGATGGTGGCGGTGAACTTTTTCCTGGCCCAAGCCATTTGAGCAAACGCACGGGGAATCTTTTCATGTGGCAAGCTTCTCAGGTTTCGAAACGGAATTGTCATCGGATTGTAAAAATGATGTAAAAAGTTTATTCGCCGCGTCCAGCCGCCTGACGTCCAGAGCGTCCAGAGCTCAAACGGGGGCTGAACCTGGTGAGCTTCGAGAAATTGATGGCGGCGGTCGGCGTAAGAGTCCCGCAAGTGTCTGAAACCGGGCGGCGGCGCCAGTTTTGAGTTCGATGACACCTTTTTGAAGTTTTAACCGCCAAGGTGCCAAACCCATCAAGCTCGTAGCCGTAGACGTCAGTCCGCGCGCTTTGAGTCCAAAGAAAGCAAACGCCGATTCATGTCGGCGGCTACGATAAGAGGTTTAAAACAAAAAGCACCTGCGCTCAAACGAGGGCGGGACTTTCTGGCAATGGGGTGCTTTTCCCGTTTTCCATCGGCCGGTCGCCGCCCAGACAGCGTCGGACGGTTTCAAGCAACCGGTTCGGGAGGTAGGGTTTGGCCAGGAAAGTAATATTGCCGTCTACGGGCAGGTCGCGCTCGATGTATTCGGGCGTGTAACCGCTGGTGCAGATCACCTGGAGGTCGGGGGTGTGGGCATGCAGGGTTCGCGCCAGGGCGCCCCCGCTCACGCCGTTGGGCATGACCATGTCCGTCACCACCAGATCAATTTCGGCGGAACTGCGGTCCCAGATGGTCAACGCTTCGCGGCCATCGCCCGCCTCAATGACGCGATACCCGCCGTCTTCCAAGGTGCAGCGGGCCATTTCCCGCACGATGGGCTCGTCCTCGACCAGCAATACGACTTCACCATCTCCGCGGACCGGCGCCGGATCGTTCGGTTCGACCAGCGAGGACGATTCCTGGTCCGGGACGACCGTCCCGTCCCCAACTGGAAAGAAGACCTTGAAGGTTGAGCCGCGGCCGATTTCACTGCCCACCTCGATCCAGCCGGAATGTTGCTGCACGATGCTCTGCACCGTAGAAAGTCCAAGCCCGGTGCCTTTGCCCACTTCCTTGGTGGTGAAAAAGGGATCAAAAATGCGGCTGATCATCTCCCGCGGAATGCCGCAACCGCTGTCCGTGACGGTCAGGCAGACGAACTGTCCGGCGATGGCATTGGGGCGTCGGCTGACGTCCGTGGCGGAGACAACCTCAAAATGGGTGCTGACGGTAATGACGCCGCCTTCCGGCATGGAGTCGCGCGCGTTCAAGGCCAGGTTGATAAGGATCTGTTCCACACAACCATCACTGAAGCGGCTGCAAGGGAGATTTTCTGCGAACTCGAGTTTGAGCTGGTAACGTTCGCCCAGCGACATCTCCAGCATCTTCTGCATGTCCCGGATGGTTTCCGAAAGATTGACCCACTTAAAATTGAGCGGCTGTTTGCGGCTGAAGGAGAGCAATTGGCCGGTAAAGGAGGCTGCGCGCTGGCTGGCCTGGATGATGCGCTCGATGGAATCGATCGGAGCGTTCGAGGTGACGGCGCGGGCGCGGAGCAACGTGGCATGTCCTTGGATGACGGTCAGGATATTGTTGAATTCATGGGCCACGCTGGCCACCAGCCGGCCCACAATGTCCAATTTTTGTGCCTGGCGCAGCTCGGCTTCCAGCTTCAATTGTTCGGTCACGTCCACCACCACCAGCAACAGGCAGGGCTTGTCGTCCAAAGTCATCGGCTCGGTCCAGAGAACGGTGTGGCGCATCGTCCCATCGCTGCGCCGGAGCTGGCAGGCATGATTGCGCACCCGGCCGACCGACGCCGTGGCGGCTTCCAGCGATGCGGCATCACCCCACAGGCCCAGGTTCCGGCTGCTGTGCTGAAGCAATTGTTCGGCGGCATACCCGGCGAGTTCGAAAAAGCTCGTGTTGGCCGCCAGAAAACAACCCGCCGGCCAGCTCTGAATCGCCATCGGCATGGGGCTGGACTGGAACGCCTTGGAAAATCGTTCCTCGGAAATGCGCAACGCCTCCTGCACGCGGGCATGCTGCTCAACCTTTTCCTGCAGTTTTTTGGTGCGTTCCTGAACCATCTGCTCCAGGTTTTCCATCTGGAGGCGGGCCTGGCAGCCGAATGTCCACTTCTTCGTCAGCGCATGGGCCACTTGCAGTACTTCCACGGTTTCAAACGGCTTCTTGAGAATCAACAGGTTGTCGGTGTGGCCGAAACGGCCGATGATGTCGTCCCAGGAATAATCCGAGTAGGCGGTGCAAATGACCGCTTGCAGGTCGGGGCTGATCTGCCAGATGCGCTCAATCGTTTCCACCCCGTCCCAACCAGGCGGCATGCGGATGTCCACAAAAGCCAGGGCATAGGGATCTTTGGCTTGCAACGCCTTTTCCACCAGCACCAGTCCCTCCTGTCCCTGGGACGCGCTGTCAATGCGGAAGGCGGTCCGCTCGGCGGTTTTCTCCGGCTTGCCGAACAGCTCCGCTTCCGCCTGATCGAGGGAGGAGCCGGACCTGGTCCGGCCGCCCAGGATTTTCCGAAAGTCATCGTGAATGGATGCGTTGTCGTCAATGACGAGGATGCGCGGGGCGATGCCGGCGGCCGGAGTGTTCATGTCTGGGCGGAGTGGTTGACCGGCTTGAGCGGAATTTCGAGGGTAAAGGTCGCGCCCTGTCCCAATCCGGCGCTCTCGGCGGCCAGGGCGCCGCCCATTTCCTTGGCGGCCAGCGCGCCGCTGTGCAGGCCAAATCCGTGGCCGCCCTTGGTCCTCGTGGTGAACCCGTGATTAAAAATCTTCCGGATATTGGCCGGCGGAATGCCCACGCCGTTGTCGCTCATGGCGATGCGAATCCGGTCGTCACCATTGGTCACCCGTACGGTCACCTGCTTCTCCTTCTGGCCGGAGTCCACCACGGAATGTTTCGCGTTGCTCAGCAGGTTGAGGAGAATTTGCAACACTTTGTGCTTGTCCACGAGCAACTCCGGCAACCCGGGTGCGTACTCATGCCGGATCTTCACCTCGTGCTGGGCCAGTTCGCCGGCGTGGATGCGAAAGACATCCTCGATCAGGTCCTCGATTTTGACCCGTTCCTCCAGGCCCACGACCTTGCCGTAATTCTGCTGGGCGGCCACGATTTCCTTGACGTGCTCGATCTTCATCTTGACGAAGCCGATTTCCTTGACGAGCAGGGATTGCTCGGTGGAAAGATGGGTGGCCAGCTTGGCGAGATAATCCGGCAATTGTCTGCCCTTGGGATCGGTCGCCATGAAATTACCGATGTCATCCGCGTGCTCGCGCATCAGGTTCGCTGCGCGGGCGATGTTGGCGATGTTGAATTCGTTCAGGTGCTCGGCCACGATGCTGGCGGAGATATTGATGCTGTTGAGCACGTTGCCCACGTTGTGCAGCACGCCGGTGGCCACCTCGGACATTCCGGCCGCCCGGGAAACCTTCAGCAATTCCCGGTGGGTCTTTTCGTTTTGAGACTGCACCTCCTTGCGTTGGTCAATTTCCGCCTTGAGCGTGGCGGCGGTCTGCTGCAGTTCCTCGTTGGCCCTGAGCAATTCCGAGGTTTGTTCCCTGACGAGTGATTCCAATTTGGCTTGGGCGTTGTGTTCCGCACCCGCCACCTGCCGGCGTTCCTTGAGGAGGGTTTCCAGGTGGGCCATGCCGGTGAGCAGCAGCACGGAAGTGAGCGCATAGACCATCTCCACGCCCACACCCACGATGGCTCCCCGAAAAAGGTCCAGGGATAGAACCAGGCGCAGCAATGCCATGGCCGCGAAGGCGACGAAGAGCGACCAGCCAACCTGGGTCGCGCCAAACAGCCGGTTCAGTCGCAGGGCATAACACGCAACCGCGAATTGCAACAAGCCGGCAATCAGACTCATGGTGCTGGATAAATGCATATTAATCAGCCCGACCACCCGCCCCTTGGCGGCAGCCGGAAACCGGTTGATTCTTTGATTGATTCGTTTGCATCATCCTTCAGCAATCCAATGGCTGTTTGACATACCCTGCCGAACCAAACTGATCGGGTGTTTGGTTTGATAACCGCTTAATGCCCAAAGTAGAGCTACTTACATACCAGTTGCACGTTGGGAAAGCTCCCAAAGAAAGAAAAGTCACGGACTGATTTTCCAATGCAACTGGTGCGGGGCCTGTCCTGAATTGAGGCACACATCCATGATTTGGACACGTCCGACCAGGCGCTGGGAATAGTGGTCGTTCCTGAACAATTCAAGCGCAGGTTGTGAACTCCTATGCCTTGGCTGGCTTCCTGTTCTGCGAGGAGTCAACCAAGGCAGAAGACCCGGTTGCGAAGTTGCCAATCGGGACGTTGTATTCAAAGGCTGCCGGGATGACCAGGGCACAATTCACTGGCCGGTTTGGCAGCCGGATTGCTGGTTTTGGCCGCGTGCCATTATCGGCACAACCGCTAGCTACCCGCCGGTTGGCCCGCCTGGGCTGATCGGCGGGTTTTTTATGTTTGGCGCGGAACCAAGCTCAGTCTTCCATGAACCCTCTTTTGACTTCTTTTGAATCCGACGATAATCCGATATGACATGACTCGAATTCCTGGCAAGTTTGAACAGCCCCGGGCAATGGATCTGATACAGGCCAAATGATTCCGGGCAAGGCCGGGCCGCGGTTCCAAAGTTGTGGAACGGATCGAACCGTGTCATCCTCAATGCACGCACTACCTAAATATGAAATCAAAGAAACTCGCGGCTCAAGCCGCTTCCTTCCTGATTGCCTGCACCGCGGCAATGCCCTGCCTTGCCCAGACCGCAGACACCTCAACGCCGCTCTATATGGATTCCACCCAACCGGTCGACAAACGCGTCGAAGACCTGCTCGCCAAGATGACGCTCGAAGAAAAGCTCAGCTACATCGGCGGAACAAATGACTTTTACATCCGGGCCATCGAACGGCTGGGGGTGCCCGCCATCAAAATGTCGGATGGCCCCATGGGCAGCCGCAATGACGGGCCGACGACCTGTTATCCGGCGGGCATCGCGCTGGCGGCAACGTGGGACCGCGAGATGGCTCAGAAAATCGGCGTGGGTCTGGGCCGTGATTGCCGGGCGCGCGGTGTGAATATTTTGCTGGCGCCGGCGGTGAACATCTACCGCTCGCCGCTCTGCGGACGCAACTTTGAATACATGGGCGAAGATCCCTTCCTGGCTGGCCAGATGGTGGCGCCGCTCATTCAGGGCATCCAATCCCAGGAGGTGCTCGCCACCGTCAAGCATTTTGCCTGCAACAACCAGGAATGGGACCGTCATGGCATCAGTTCGGAAGTGGACGAACGCACCTTGAATGAGATTTACCTGCCCGCGTTCAAAGCCGCGGTGCAACAGGGCAAGGTGGGTTGTGTCATGACTGCTTACAACCTGCTCAACGGCGTGCATTGCTCGGAAAACGATTGGCTGATCAACCAGACGCTCAAGGGCAAATGGGGATTTACCGGCTTCGTCATGTCGGATTGGACGTCCACGTACGATGCCACCAACACCGCCAACGCCGGATTGGATCTGGAAATGCCGGAGGCCAGATACATGAACCCGGCCAACCTCCTGCCCGCCATCCAGGCCGGGCAGGTGAAGGAATCGGTCATCGACGACAAGGTGCGGCGGATACTGCGCACCGTCATTGCGGCCGGCTTTTTCGATCGGCCGCAAGTCCGGAACGATATTCCGCTGAACGATCCGGCCAATGCGCAGACCGCCCTCGCCGGTGCGCGTGAGTCCATCGTGCTGCTGAAGAATGAGTCGCAAACATTGCCGCTGGACCGTCAGAAGATCAAAACCATTGCCGTGCTCGGCCCGAATGCCGATCCGGCGGTGTATTGTGGTGGCGGCAGCGCGTTCACCCGGGTATTTAACGCCACCAGCGTTCTGGATGGGCTCAAACAACTCGCGGGAGATGCGGTGAACGTCCTTTACAGCACGAATGCGCAGGACGCCGCGCAACTGGCCAGACAGGCGGATGTCGCGGTGGTTTGTGTCGGATTTGATCAGCGCCCGTCGAGCCTGGTACACGACCACAATGCCGGCATGAAGGAAGGCGAGGGACATGACCGCCCGTTTGAGTTGCCCGCCGCCCAGATGGATCTCATCCGGGCGGTCGCCGCCGCCAACCGGCACACGGTCGTGGTCATCAACGCCGGTGGCGGCGTGGCCTGGGCGGGTTGGCTGGACCAGATTCCCGCCGTGCTGCAAGCGTGGTATTCCGGCCAGGCAAGCGGTCGCGCCCTGGCCGAGATTTTGTTCGGCGACGTGAACCCGTCCGGGAAACTCCCCGCCACCTTTGAGAAACGGGCCGAAGACAATCCCACCTTTGCCTACTATCATTTGCACGAAGGCAACAAGACGCCTTATACCGAAGGCATCTTTGTCGGTTATCGGGGTTACGATGAGAAGAAAATCGAGCCGCAATTCTGCTTCGGTCATGGACTCAGCTACACGAAGTTTCATTACGGCAAGGTGGAGGTGGCGCCGAAAAAGATTTCACCATCCGATCAGGTCGCCGTAAGCGTCGAGGTTCGCAATACCGGCAAGGTTGCCGGCGATGAGGTGGTGCAGCTCTATTTTCATCCAGCCAAAAGCAGTGTGCCGCGGGCGCCCAAGCAGCTTTGTGGCTTTGCGCGCGTGAGCTTGCAGCCGGGAGAGAAAAAGACCGTTACCATCCCGCTCAAAGCGGAACAACTCGCTTATTATGACGTGGCCAGCCACGATTTTGTGGTCGAGCCGGGCGCCTACGAGATCATGGCCGGCAGTTCCTCCCGCGACATCCGCGGCCAGGGCCAGCTCGAGGTGGCGTCGGGCAAATGACCGGGGAAACCAACCGGAAAAGCATACAATCACAAAACCACAAAGCCGGAATGATGTTTGCGTTCCGGCTTTGTGCCGGTCCGGGGTCATCGCACCAACCAACCGCCCCATGTCCTTGGCCTGGCTTCCTGCTTGAAGTGCGTCGTGATCCGGTCATGGCGCGGCGGTTCTTTGCAGCCCGTTCACGTTCTCAATCACCGGCTCCAGCGTGAGCTTGCGCGACTCCGTTTCGGCCTCGCGGACGTGGATGTTTCGCAAATCCAGACCGGCCACATCGTCGGCGTAAATCCAGGGAATCTGGTTCTTTGCCATCCCCGAGGGGCGAAGCGGGGCGGGCGCCAGGTCCAGTTCCTGACCATACAGCTCGCTGTTGGGGCTGTAACTGAAGGTCAAATTCAGGTCACTCAGGTCGATGTCGCTCACGTTCCCGTTCTGGCCGACGACCAGGATGCTGTTTTCCGACTGTGCCCGGACATGGTGGATGCTGATGCCGCGGATGTGGGCTGACGTTGAATGCGCCGCGGAAATGACAAACGGCTCACCTTTGCCCCACCAGGCGCCCGCAAACATGTGGGTCTCCATCACCACATTGTCGATGGTCACATTCTCCACCCAGCCGTGGTCGCCGGCCTGGATGGCGAAGCCGCGGTTGCAATCCTTCAACACCAAATTGCTGATCGCCACGTCGCGGACCTTGCCGGATAAATGCCCCAGCCGGATGCCGGCGGAGCGGCTGGTCAGGATGCAATTGGCAACGGTGATGCGCTCGCACACGCTCTCGGGGTCGGTGATGCCTGTAAACGCCAGCGAATCGTCGCCGCCCCGGATGATACAGTCGGAGACGACGATATTTTTTGAACCGGAAAAATGAATGCCGTCGTTGTTCGGCACCTGCAGGTTGTTGTCGATGCGGATCCCGCGCACCTGGATGTCCTCGCAACAGCTGAAGGTGACGGTCCAACAGGGCGAATTGCTGAGGGTGACACCGTCAAGGTGGAGATGACGGCAATCATGGAAGAAAATGGGCTGGTTGGGGCGGTTGCCGGCGGTGACCACGCATTGCTGTCGCTGCCAATCCTGCAGCAACACATCTTTTGTGGCCGACAGCCCGGTTCGGAGTTTGTTCCAGTCGAAGAAAGGCCGGTCCGTGAGGTCAATCGTGCCTTCGCCGCAGATGGAGATGTCGTTTTGGTGCAAAGCCCACAGCAAGGATCGCGTGCCACCCATCTCAGGATGTTTGAAACCGTTGGTCGGATAGTCCTCGATATGAGCCGAGCCGCGCAAAATCGCGCCAGCCTCCAGGCGAAGGGTCACGTGCGATTTCAATCCGACGCTGCCCGTCAGCCATGTTCCCGCGGGCACCAACACCGTGCCGCCGCCTTTTCCGGCACAGTCATCCACGGCGGCCTGAATCGCGGTGGTGTTGAGTGTCTGACCGTCACCGACGGCGCCGTGATCAGCGATGGAAACGGTTGCGGCGGTTGCGGTGCGGGCGAGTAAAACCGTCACCGCCAGGTTCAGACAATACCAATGTGTTTTCATAAGAAGGGAAGTCGATGGTTCACCATTGCAACGCCTGGCGGAGGAGCGGTTCCAGTTCCGTGGCGATGGCTTCGTGGTCTTCGCGGGTCGGATGGCCGTTGTTCGGGATGCCGGCGTAATGTTTTACCGGCGCCTGCCGCACGTCGGGGCTGTTGCTTTTCTCCAGCACTTCGAGGAGGTACGCGTGCAACACGGAACGTTTCGGCGGCTTGCCCGGCGCGTCTTCCAGCATCGGTGAGTCGGCCAGAAAAATAATCGCGTGCGGCGCGTCGCGGCGGATTTTGCGGACGAACTCGACGTAGGCGTTGACGAATTCGTTTTCGTCGGGCACGCCCTGGTTGAAATCGTTCGTGCCCAGGCAGATCACAATCGCATCCGGCACGTAATCCGCCGGATTCCAGCGAACCGCGGGATCGTCCGGCAACGCGCGTTCATAGAATTGCGGCGCATTGTTGATGGTCTGAAGACCCTGCCAGTCGCGGATGATCCCGCGCCCGCCATAGCTGACGAGATGGCATTGTGCGTGCAGCCGGCGCGCCAGAATCCTGCCGAAGGAAAGGCGCGCGTTGGAGGTCTGGTCGTTGTGCGCGGTCTTGCCGTTCAGCGGGTCGTCCGGCCGCGCGTCGGTCGCGGCGCCGCAGGTGATGGAATCGCCGATGAACATCAACTTGCGCGCCGGCAACGCGGGAGGAGCCAACAACCGGCCACCCGGACCAAGATCGAACCCAAGGACTTCACACGTGCCCTGCCAGCTTTCCGAACGGCGGATGATTTCCAAAACGTGCTCCGCCGTCGCCGCCTTTTCCAGCAGTGGATAATCGCCTTCACCGGCATGGCAACGCAGACGGACCGGTTCAGCGCCATCCACGCCGATGTCAAAATACACCTCGTCGGTGGAGGCATTCACGCGCATGGCGAGCCGGCGGCCGTGATAACGGAAATGCAACACCGTGCCGCAGAAGCCAAGCCGTACGATGCCGTTGGACGGGGCGTACCGACCTTCAACGACGATTTCGGACGCGACGGCAGGGACAAAGTTGGTGGCGCCGGCCGAAATTTCGGCCCCTGCCCGGCTGGCGAGCAGAAATGCGGCGAGGAAAAGTGGAAGATAGATTTTCATGGCTTGGTTTGCGGGGTTGTAGCCGGACCCGAGTATTCATTCGGTTTTGGGCCCATTTACCGAACCAAATCCAATCGGTTTAAGTCCTGGCGGGGCGAAACCACTGGCCACATCGTCCAAGACGAGCACCCAGTCCGGGCCTTGCGGCGGGGTGCGAAATTCGCGCGGGCTGCCGCCGTCGAATTCGCCAATGGGTGTGCCGACGCCGGTGCGCGGGTCATACCACCAGGCGCGGATTTTTTTTGCGTTCAATTTGCCGAGGTCAATCTTCGCGGTCTGGTCATTCAAGGGAAAATAGATCAACGCGTAAGTGCCTTCCCGGTCGCGCGTGGCCTGCAAATGCAAACCGCCTTTGCCGGGATCGCCGACAATCAGCGATTGGTCCGGAATCCGGGAGAAGAACGGGCGCGATTCCATCAATCGCCGCAGGAAAATCATGCCACTGTCGCCAGGACGATACAGCGCGTTGATCCAGTCGTGATTCGGGAAATTGATCGGCTCGTAGCGCGGCCCGGCGAACTGCCAGACGCAGTGGTTGCCATAGGTCACGCCGCACGCCCCGGCAAAGACCGAGCGATAGGTCTGCTTTCGCACGTCGTGATCGGTGAAATAGCCGGTGGCGGGATTCCAGCGCGGCCACGGATTGTAAGGCGAGTCTTCGTAGTTCGGCTCCAGATCCATTGTCGGCCTGGCTGGTGTCAGGGCGTAATCCTGCGCGACCCATTCCCACACCGGAATGTCGTGGCCGCCACCGTGCCCGCTTTGCATTCCGTTGATCGACAGCCACGATTCGCCGGCGAGAAATTTTGAGGTCCGGTATTCGCCGCCCTGCGGATGGTACAGAAACACCGGCGCCGTTTCCGTGCCTTCGGCGATGCCGGCCGCCATTTCGCGCCAGATCGGCGTCCAGTCCTGATCCGCCGGAAAGCCCGCTTTTGTGCCGGCGGTCTGCGGCCACTGGTCCGGCTTGCTGCCGTCCAGTTTCGCCGGGCGGTCGCCGCCGAGCATCCAGACCACGTTCGACCGGCCTTTCAATTTTTTGCCGAGATATTTTGCGTAGGCGCGGGCCACTGGCAGATTATCGTTCCGAAAAACCCGCGGGCCGTCGCCCCAGGGTGCGGTCAGCAGGTCGCCCCACGCCGGCACCAGGGCCAGGTAAAGTCCATTGGCCGCCGCCTCATCCACAATTTCCACGACGCGGTCAAAATATTTTTCATTTGGCGTTGCCGGGTCATTGTTCAAAAACGGTTTTTCGCCGAGGGCGTTGGTGTCGGTCAGCTCATTTTCGGCAATCACCATCGCCTGAATCACCGTGAAACCCTGCCGCGCGCGGATTTGCAGATAATAACTGCATTCGGCGGGGGTCGTGGAATGAAAGAGTTTCCAGCCCGTGTCGCCCAGCCAGAAGAAAGGGCGGCCGTCGGCAGTTTCCAAATAGTGACCTTCCTGCTGGACGCGGATGGAGGGCAGGGGACGGGCCGGGGCGATGCTCGTGGTGTCAACAGCCAGACATTGTTCATGGGAAGCCACCAGACCTGCGAACAGCAACGTGGCGAACGATGCTTCGGCCAGTCCATTCACCTTGGCCAACAGCATGGCCCGTAATCCGGGTGCGGCAGAATCCGTTTCGCCGCATATTGTCATAGGAATGGAGTTAGGAAAGGGCCATGGCTTTGTCATGGGGCAAGCCAAGCAGTTTTGGCGTTCAGTTTCAAGGGGCTAAAACCAGAGCGAAGTCGCTAGTTTGGGGGACGGGCTTGATGGTGTTACTCCATTGACGGCGGCCGGGGAAAAATTATGCTCCCGGTCGTGCACCTGACCATCAACAGACTTTCTCCATTCGGTTGGGCGCCGCCAAAACGCTTTTAACGCAATTTGCGACAAGCCAGTTCATCCACCCAGTTATGGAAACCATCGAGGCGTTTCGCGCCGGTAAAACCCCGCCTGGATCGTTGGCTGCTTTTGCAAAGATTTGTGCCTTCGCAACACAAGTTTCCAAACAGGAATTATTATGAAACCGGATTGCGCCACGAGAGTTCTGGTCGTTTTACTGGTTGCCGCCAACCTAACCTTGGGATCATTGAGCGCGGCAAATCTGCCCGTGCCGGAAAAAGTCGCCGGCGCGGTGGCGGATCGCCAGTCGTTCACGCCACCCGACCAGTTGCGCCTGACCGGTTGGCTTGGCACCCGGATTGAAGCGAGTGAAAGCAACCGCCTCGTGAAGGTGGACACGGATCGCCTGCTGGAAGGCTATCGCCAGCGGCCGGGACGGCAGGCCTGGGATGGTGAACATGTGGGCAAATGGTTGCATGCCGCGACCCTGGCCTGGGCCAACACCGGCGACCCGGCCTTGCGCCAGAAACTGGACTGCACCGCGTCCGAGCTGATCAAGTGCCAGCTCGCCGACGGTTATCTCGGCACCTATGTTGTCAGCAATCACTGGACGGAATGGGATGTGTGGGCGCATAAGTACAATTTAATCGGCTTGATCACCTATATGCGCTACACCGGCAACCTGGCGCCGCTCCCTGCCTGCCGTCGCATGGGTGATCTTTTGTGCAACACCTTCGGTGATGAACCAGGTAAGCGTGACATCATTGCGGCCGGTCCCCACGCCGGCATGGCCCCCACCAGCGTGCTCGAACCCATGGTCCTGCTCTACCGCCTGACCGGCGAACAACGCTATCTCGATTTCTGTAATTACATCGTGCGCGCCTGGGAACAGCCCAATGGTCCACACCTTGTCTCACGATTGCTGGAGCTAAAACGTGTGGACAAGGTCGGTAATGCCAAAGCCTACGAGATGCTTTCCTGTCTCAACGGCGCGCTCGAACTCTACCGCACGACCGGCGACCGCAAACTGCTCGCTGCCTGCCGCAACGCCTGGCAGGACATTGTGGACAACCGGCTTTATATCACGGGCAGCACCAGTTCAATGGAGTATTTCCAGGACGATGATGTTCTGCCCAATGGTACGGCTTCCCACATTTGCGAGACTTGTGTGACCGTGACCTGGATGCAGGTGAACTTGCAGCTTCTGCGCCTAACCGGTGAGAGCAAATTTGCCGATCAGCTCGAAAAATCCAGCTATAACCACCTGATGGCAGCTCAAAATCCGAAGGGAGACGACTGGTGTTATTATACCCCGCTCGAAGGGCAAAAACCCTACGACAAGGGAATTACCTGCTGCCACTCCAGCGGCCCGCGCGGCATCGCCCTGCTGCCGACCTTCGCCATCGCCACCGATCAGGAGGGTGTGGTCATCAATCTTTTTGACGCCGGCACCGCTCATCTCACACTGCGCGATGGCACGCCCGTGACTTTGAAAATCGAAACGTTCTATCCGGCTGACGGAAAAATTCACATTGCCGTTGAAACGCCGGCTCCGAAAGAGTTTTCCGTCAAGCTTCGCGTGCCGGCATGGTGCAAGGAAAGTTCCGTCAGCCCGTCCGGCGCCAAACCCGGCGCCGATGGTTACACCGCTCTGCGCCGCAACTGGAAATCCGGTGATGCGATTGACCTGAACCTGAAGCTTGAACCGCGCGTTGCGGTTGGTGATCACCTGAATCAGGGTAAAGCCGCCATCCTGTATGGTCCGCTGGTTCTGGCTGCGGACGAGGCGTTGCTGAAAAGCCGGGAAGGGGGGTTAAGGCTTATCTCCTTGCCCGGCCCGGACCTGAAGCGGCTCAACTTCCGACCGGAACCGGCCCCGCCCGCCCTGAAGACCTGGCCGGAGGCGCAAGTCTTCCAGGTGAATGCGGGGATCGCTTGGATGACAAACGCGCCGAACAACGCCGACATTCCCATCCAGATTCAACTGACACCGTTTGCCGACGCCGGCGCGTCAGGCACGCCTTATGAAGTCTGGTTGCCGTTGCGACCTATCCCGGGAAATAATTGATTTTTTGAATCATTGCGATCTATGAGAAAAAATATTGTCGGCACCGTTGCCCTGTTGCTGTTGTCCGTTCCGGCCATCTTTGCCCAGGAGGGACGTGAGCGGGCTTTCGATTTGAACTGGCGGTTTCTGCGTGCGGATGCGCCCGGCGCTGAACAACCGGGATTCGACGATACCGCCTGGCGCGTGCTCGATGTGCCGCACGACTGGAGCATCGAGGATTTGCCGGCCAACGGCTCCACCAATCGCGTCGGCCCGTTTGACCCAGACGTAAGCGCGGGAACCGACGCCACCGGCAACACGGTTGGCGGCACCGGCTGGTACCGGAAATATTTCACCCTGCCATCCGCCGATGCTGGCAAAGCCGTCTCCGTCCGGTTCGACGGCGTTTACATGGACGCGGATGTCTGGCTCAACGGCCACTTCCTCGGCAACCATCCGTACGGCTACACCAGCTTTGCCCTGGACTTGACGCGCTGGCTCAAGCCTTCGGGTCAGACCAACCTGCTGGCGGTGCGCGTGCGCAACGAAGGCAAAAACAGCCGCTGGTACTCCGGCTCCGGCATTTACCGGCACGTGGTTCTGACGGTCACCGACCCGTTGCATGTTCCGTTGTGGGGATTGCAGGTTTCCACGCCGCAGGTGTCAAAAGACCAATCGACGGTGACGGTCAAAACCGATATTGAAAACGGCCGCCCCACGCCGTCGGACTTGACGGTGCGCGTCCGGCTGCTCGACCCGAAAAACAAGACCGTGGCCCGGGGCGAAACCCGGCTGGAGATTCCGGCGGGCAGCCAGACTAATGCGCTGCAAAATCTCGCGGTCGCTTCCCCGCAGCTTTGGTCGTTGGATAAACCCTGGTTGTACCGGGCTGAAGTTGAATTGGTGGCCGGCGGTAAGATCGTGGACCGGACGGGGACCACTTTTGGCATCCGTACGGTGACGGTGGATGCGGAACACGGATTCCAATTAAACGGCATGCCGCTCAAGCTCAAGGGCGGCTGCCTGCATCATGACAACGGACCCCTCGGCGCGGCGGCGATTGATCGCGCGGAGGAGCGGCGCGTCGAGTTGATGAAAGCCTTTGGATTCAATGCCATCCGCACCAGCCATAATCCGCCTTCGCCGGCCTTCCTGGATGCCTGCGACCGCCTGGGCATGCTGGTTTTGGACGAAGCGTTTGACTGCTGGGTGCATGGGAAAAAACCGGAGGATTATCACCGTTTCTTTGACGCCTGGTCGGATCGCGATATCGCTGCGATGGTGCAGCGTGACCGCAACCATCCGTCGGTGGTGATGTGGTCCATCGGCAACGAGATTCCGGACCGTTTCGACCGCCCGGACATTGCCAAACGGCTCCGGGATGCGGTGCTGGCTCAGGACGCCACCCGCCCGGTCACCGAGGCCGTGAATCCGATGTGGGAACCCGAACTGCGCCAGCGCGACTGGGACAAGGAATCCGACGTGGCGTTTCAATTTCTCGACGTGGGCGGCTACAACTATCAACCGTGGAAATTCGAATCCGATCATGCCCGCAACCCGCAGCGCGTCATGATGACCACCGAATCCTTTCCCAAGGACATCTTCGATTACTGGGCGGCGGTGGAAAACCACCCGTACGTCATCGGCGACTTTGTCTGGACGGGCATGGATTATCTCGGTGAATCGGGCATCGGCCACGCCGGTTTGGACCATCCAAAATACGAGTGGAACCAGCCGTGGCCCTGGTTCAATGCGTTTTGCGGCGACATCGACCTGTGCGGCTTCAAAAAACCGCAGTCGTATTATCGCGACGTGGTCTGGAACCGGTCGCCGCTGGCAATGGCAGTCCATGCGCCCATTCCGGAAGGGCGCCAGGAACAAATCAGTGGCTGGGGCTGGCCGGACGAACATCAGAGCTGGACGTGGCCGGGCCAGGAAGGCAGGCCGTTGCCGGTGGCGGTTTATTCGCGCGGCGACAAGGTGCGTCTCGAACTGAACGGCAAGGTCGTCGGCGAGCAGCCGGTGTCGTCGGCAAAAAAACTGACCGCGCATTTTGAAGTGCCTTACGCGCCGGGCGAACTCCGCGCCACCAGTTTCCTCAAGGGCAAGGAAGTCGCGCGAGTTTCGTTTCACACCGTCGGACCGCCGGTGGCGTTGCGCCTGACGCCGGATCGCGCCACGATTCGCGCCAATCGCAATGACCTGTCTTTCGTTACTGTCGAAGTGGTGGATCAGAACGGGAATCTGGTGCCGGATGCGGCGATTCCAGTGCGGTTTGAAACCAGCGGTACTGGCCGGCTAGCGGCCGTCGGCAGCGGCAATCCCTACCTGCCGGAAAGTTTTCAGCAGCCGAAGCGGACCACGTTTGAAGGCCGTTGCCTGGCCATCCTGCAGCCCGACGGCGAACCAGGCAAAATCACCATTCGGGCCGGGGCGGATGGACTGACGTCTGCCATCACGATCGTCAAGACCCGCTAATAACCTCCGCTGCCCAGCACCGGTTTCTTCGGCGGACTGTTGCCCGGCTGGTCCGGTGACGCCGCGCGTTTCCGATATTCATCCAGCATGGCTGCAGTGGCGGTGGCGCCGCAGCGGGTGGCGCCGAGGTCGCGGACTTTGATGAGGCCGTCAAGGTCGCGAACCCCGCCGGCGGCCTTGACCTGCACTTTTGCCGACACGCTCGCGCGCATGAGCGCCAGGTCATGTTCGGTGGCGCCCTGGTAGTTGTAGCTGCCGTCGGGCTGCTTCACGAAACCGTAGCCGGTGCTCGTCTTCACCCAATCGGCTCCAGCACATTCGCAGAGCTGGCAAAGCTTCCGCTTAAAATCATCGCTGCTCAACCCGGCGCCGCCTTTGGTCAGGTAATCATTCTCGAAAATGACTTTTACCTTCGCGCCGCGCGCGTGCGCCTCGTCGCACACCGCTTTGATGTCGCGCTCGACATAGTCCCAGTCGCCGCTCAAGGCCTTGCCGAGGTTGATGACCATGTCAATTTCCACGGCTCCATCTTCGCAGGCGAGTTCGGTCTCGTAACGTTTTGATTCCGTGGTCGAGCTGCCGTGTGGAAAGCCGATCACCGCGCCGACGAAGACGCCGGTGCCCTGGAGCAGTTCCGCGGCGCGTTTGACGGCGTAGGGTTTGATGCAAACCGACGCCACGCGGTATTTCGCGGCCAGCTTGCAGCCATCCTCCAACTCCTGGTCCGTCATCGTCGGATGTAAAAGCGAGTGATCGATCATCTTGGCGAGCTCTGTGCAGGTGTATTTCATGTTGTTGGTTGATTGCGTTTCGGTGCCCTTCATTGGGCAGACGCGCCGGCTTCTGTGCGAAGTGGGGCCGGGGTCAATCAGGTTAACGTTGAAACCGCTGCATGATATGCCGTGCGGGTATCATCCAAACCGGCAACGGTGGTCTTGAGATCGCGCAGGAGCCCGTCCTTTAAACCATAAATCCAGCCATGCACCGCCAGCTCCTGGCTCCGTTCCCAGGCGTCACGAACAATCGTGGTCTGGCACACGTTGGCCACCTGCTCGATGACGTTCAATTCACAAAGCCGGTCGGAGACTGCGGCCGGATTCCCGGCTCCCGCCAGAAATTGCTCATGTTTGTGTTGCACGTCCTGGACATGACGCAGCCAGTTGTCGCTCAAACCCAGTCGATCGCGCCGAAACGCCGCCTGCACCCCGCTGCAGCCATAATGTCCACAGACAATGATGTGGCGCACTTTCAGGATATCCACCGCAAACTGCATGACGGACAGGCAGTTGAGATCTGTGTGGACGACCAGATTGGCGACATTCCGGTGAACGAACAATTCCCCGGGCAGCAGCCCGACAATTTCATTGGCCGGCACCCGGCTGTCGGAACACCCAATCCACAAATAACCCGGCAACTGCTGTCGTGAAAGTTTGAGGAAAAAGTCCGGATCCTGCTGCCGGATGCGCATGGCCCAGGTCTGGTTGTTCTCGAAAAGATGGTTGAGGTCTTGCATGTGCATCAATATCCGACGTCCTGCCGACGAGAACTGAGCATGCCGGAAACGTGATGTCAATCCTGACTTGTGGGGAAGTAAAATGATTGGAACCAACTCCGCCGGACGCAAACCGGGTTCGGCGGACGCGCAAAGGGCCTTGGTGGGATGCAGCGGTCGAAATTCGTTTGCGCCCTCCGCGGTATTGGCGGATATTTCGACCATGATTTCACATGTTGGCCGGCGGGTGTTGTTTTGCCTTTCGATCCTGGGCGTGTGGATGACCGCCCGCGGCGAACTCGTGCTCGGCAATTTTAGTGCGGCCAATCCGATCAAGGTCATGGCCATTGGTGACTCGATCACCGACGACTGTGTTGCCAATGGTGCGTGGCGTCTATATCTGCAGCCGCTGCTTGAGGCCAACGGTTATCCGTTCACGTTTGTGGGCCGGATCCAGTCGGCGCCCAACGGGAGTTTCACAAAAACGGAGCATGAAGGTTATTGCGGCGCCGTGGTCGCTCCGCCGGGCGTGCTCACCAGCCCCGTGCACGGCTACGCCGGCACGGATGTTTACCTCCAGAAAATCGTCCCGGACGCCTTCACCAACGGGACCATCCCCGACCTGGTGCTGGTGCTCATCGGGGCAAACGACATTGGCCGGGGCCGCAATCCTTTCCAGGTGGCCACGAATGACATGCCGAAACTGGTGGACATGATTTTTTCAAATGCACCCAATGCCAACGTGATCCTCGCCAAGATCACCTCGCTCCAGAGCGCAAACTTGACCGGCCTCAACTACGCCGCCTACTATACCAATGTTTCCATTTACAACGCCGCCCTGCAAGCCATGGTCAACCAGCGGCGGGCCCTCGGACAAAAGGTGTTCCTGGCCGACATGTTTTCCGTCGTGGATTACGGCACCATGTTCAATCCTGATCATGTGCATCCCAATGCCCTCGGCTTGCAGGCCATCGCGCAGGAATGGCTCACCCGCATCCAGGCAATCACCATCACCACCAATCAAGTGACGGCAACCCTGATTCACGGCGGCGAGGCTTGGAAATACTCCGACACGGGCCAGGATCTGGGGACGAATTGGTCCCAGCCCAATTACGACGACAGCGGCTGGGCCAGCGGGCCGGCGAGGCTGGGTTACGGCGACCCGACGGTGTTCACCACGGTGAGCTATGGGCCGGATCCCCTGAACCGCTACATCACCACGTATTATCGTCACTGGTTTGTCGTGCCGGATGACGTGGCCTTCACCAACCTCAATTTCCGACTTTCCCGGGTGGATGGCGCGGTGGTATGGCTCAACGGTCTGGAGGCTTTTCGGACGAACATGCCCGCCGGTTTGATCACCAACCTGACCTTGGCCCCCAAATTGACGTCGGGAGAGGCGGCTTACATCTTTTACCAAACCAACCTGTCGGCATCCGGTTTGGCTCCGGGAACGAATCTGGTCGCGGTGGAAGTGCATCTGCGTATCGGCACCAGAATAATCTGCGGCATGGACCTGGAGCTGCTGGGCGCGGGCTTTGTCCTGCCGCCACCGTTGCTCACGATCGGGCTTTCGGGCGGGAATGTGCAGTTGAGCTGGCCGGCCAGCAATGGATCTGGCTACACGCTTTACTCGACCACCAATCTGCCGGCGGCGGGGAGCTGGACTTTGACCGCGATGCTGGCCCAGACCAACGGCGGGCAGATCATCGTGACCCAAGCGCCAGACACCAGCGCGAAATTCTTCCTGCTCCAGCGGCCCTGAGCGCTCATCTCCCGCTCGCCGTTAATCCCACCGAAACGCATTGTCAGAATGAAGCGTCCGCGGTTGACCCCATCCGGTGGTGCAGTCTGGCCGCTTCTTCGTCAGTTCCATCTTTCGGATCAAAATCCAATATTCGTGACCGGATTTGGTTTGCGGAATTGACATCGCCGGTCTCCGTCCCTAGCCTTTTTGCGCAAAGACATGCGCTTTGCCCCGAATTCACGTTCGGGGATTTTTATTGCGAATATCCGGCGCAGTTTTTGCAGGAAAAAATATGGCAAACACAATTCTGGTCGGCGCCCAGTGGGGCGACGAAGGCAAAGGCAAGATCATCGACGTGCTGACGGAGAATGCGGACATCGTCGTCCGTTACGCCGGGGGCAACAACGCCGGCCACACCGTTTTCATCGGCAAACAAAAATACGTCCTGCACCTCGTGCCGTCCGGCATTCTGCGCAAAAGCAAGCTGTGCGTCATTGGCAATGGCGTGGTGATTGATCCCGTTGGCCTCGTCAACGAAATCAAAGGACTCCGCCAGCTTGGCGTCAAGATCGGCAACAACCTGGTGGTGAGCGAGACCGCCCACGTCGTCCTGCCCTATCACCGCGAGCTGGACGCGCAGCGCGAAGTGCTCAAGGGCAAAAACAAAATCGGCACCACCAAGCGCGGCATCGGCCCGGCGTACGGCGACAAGGCGGCCCGCGTTGGCCTGCGCATGATTGATCTGGTGAACCCGAAACGGTTCGAGGCAAAATTGCGCCAGCGCATCAAGGAAAACAACGACGTGTTGCACGCGTTCGGCGCCAGACCGCTTTCCTTCCCGCAGGTGCTGAAGGAATATCAAGCGGCCGGACGGTATTTGAAGCCGTTCGTCGCCAACACCGTTGTGCTGCTGCACCAGGCGACGCGGCGCGGTGACGACATTTTGTTCGAGGGGGCGCAGGGCACCTTTCTCGACATTGACCACGGCACGTATCCGTTCGTCACGTCGTCGAACACGACGGCCGGCGGCGCGTCCACCGGCTCCGGCGTGGCGCCGAACAAGATGGACGACGTTGTCGGGGTGATGAAGGCATATACGACGCGGGTGGGGGAGGGGCCGTTGCCGACGGAGAATGCCGAGATCGCCGACCTCCTGCACGGGATGGGCCGCGAATTCGGCGCGACGACCGGGCGGGCCCGACGCTGCGGCTGGTTCGACAGCGTGGCCACGCGGCACGCGACGATGGTCAACGGGATTGATGAACTCGCCGTGACCAACCTTGACGGTCTCGACACACTGGAAACCATCAAGGTCTGTGTCGCCTATCGCCATGGCAAGGCGCGTTACGATTTCGTCCCGAACGACGCGCAGACGCTCGCGGAATGCCAGCCGGTTTATGTGGAATTTGTAGGTTGGCGCACGCCGACGGACAAGGCGCGGAAGTGGAAGGATTTGCCGTCGAAGGCCCGCACGTATTTGAAGGCGATTGCGGAATTGACCGGCGCCAAGCTGGCCATCGCCTCCGTCGGCCCGAGCCGCGACCAGACGATTTTTGTTTAGACGGTGGTGGCGGTTTCTGACCGTCGCCCGAGCCGGCGCTCACCGGGCGCCGCCACAACCCATGAGCGCACCTGTTCATTTAAGCGCCGAAGCCAAGGCCTCGCTGCCGCAGCACGTCGCCGTCATCATGGACGGCAACGGTCGCTGGGCCAAGCAGCGTGGTCTGCCGCGCATCGAGGGTCACCGGCAGGGCGCGGAATCGGCGCGCATCATCATCCGGACGGCGGGCGAACTCGGCATCAAATACCTCACGCTCTACGCCTTCTCGGCCGAGAACTGGAACCGGCCCAAGGACGAGGTGGAGGCGTTGATGAAATATCTCATCCACTATCTCAAGACCGAGACGCCGGAGCTGAACAAAAACAACGTCCGCCTGGAAGTCATCGGGCAGATTTACCGCCTGCCGGAAAACGTGCAGGAACAGCTCCGGAAATCCATCGCGACGCTTTCCAAAAACAACGGCCTGACGCTGGTCATGGCGTTGAGCTATGGCAGCCGGATCGAAATCGTGGATGCGGTGCGCGGCATTGCCGAGAAGGTCAAACGCGGCAAGCTTGATCCGGCGGACATCACGGAGCAGGTCTTCGCCCAACATCTGTACACGCGGAGCTTTCCCGATCCGGACCTGTTGATTCGGACGAGCGGCGAGATGCGGGTGAGCAATTTTCTGCTGTGGCAGATTTCGTACGCCGAGCTGGTCATCACGCCCACCTTATGGCCGGACTTCCGCAAGCCACAATTTCATGAAGCCCTGGAGGAATACGCGCGCCGGCACCGGCGGTTTGGCGGCGTGTAATTCGGCGGGAGGGAAAGCGCCGCTGAATTTTCAGATCTCGGGATTCAAGTCCGATTGGGGCGGCTGCCCGTCCGCGTTCCCGCCGAGGACATTACGAATGGCGTGCAACAAGGCAACATGGTCAATCGGTTTGGTGAAAAACTCCACCGCGCCGGCGTCCAGGGCGCGCTGCCGGAGTTTGGTCGAGCCGTCCCCGGACATGACGATAATGGGAATGGTTTCCGCTTCACCCATGCGGCGGAGCCATTGGATGATGAAGAATCCATCCTGCAGCGCCCCGCCGACGTTCGCCGCATCGACCGGGAAAACGAGGTCCAACAGGATCAAATCCGGCTTTTCCCGGGTAACCACCCGGACCGCCTCGGGCCCATCAGCGGCCAGGAAGGCATAATAACCATTGGAACTTAGGGTAATGGACAAGGTCCGGAGAATGACTTCGTCGTCGTCCACCACCAAAATCTTTTTGGCATTAATTGTGGTCGTCGGTTCATCCATAACATCACGGAACAAGCAACCCTATGACTAACCCGCATGGCTTGCAACAGGAAATCCTAACGCCTTTTGTGCCGGTCCTTCAAGGTGGTCATCCGGCGTGGAATCCAACGGACCACTCCGGCCAGAAACAGCCACCCCGACCGCCGCCGAAAAAGCGACCGACAGGCGCTCGCCGGTGGATTATTTTGGCCTCGATGATGATCTGTGGGGCGCGGGGAATAAACCAAATCAGCGAAGGTGCGAGCCTGAGCCCGTGGCTGGGTGTGTGAAATCAAACCGTCGACGCATCTTGATTTACCGGGCCATGAAGGGCAGGCGCCAAACCATCAATTCTCGCCCGGTGGCCGGCGCGTCACTTCCCCGGCTGAAATTTGCCGCGCAGGACATGGATGAGGGCCTTGACGGTGAGTTCGATGAAGAGGAAAGGCTTGGCGATGAAGTCATTGCCGCCGGCCATCATGGAGCTGGCGCGGTTGTCGAAATCGCTGAGGATGGTGACAAAAACGACGGGGGTTTTCTTGTGGAACGGCAGGCTGCGCAATTTGGTGCAGAGTTCATAGCCGGTCATGACCGGCATGTTCACGTCCAGGAATACGAGGTCGAATTCCTTTTCCGAAAGCAGTTGGATGGCGGTGTTAGGGTCCTCGACGTTTACGGACTGGAGCTGGGCTTTTTCGAGCGCGTAAACAATGGCCCGGCGGGAAAGGGGCTCGTCGTCCACCACCAGAATGTTGGCGGGCGGAATTTCCTGTTTGTCCGGCCGGGTGCCGTGCTCGAACAGGAAGCCGAGAAAATCCACGGCGGCGGCGACGGTGCGCAGGGCGGAGGCATTGATTTTCTTTGGTTGCTCGTAAAGTTCCTTGAGCAGGGCTTCGAGGGCGGCGGCCAGGTGCGCGATCTGGGTGAGGCCGGAGATGCCGGCATTGCCATTCACGGCGTGGACATGGCGGTAGAGTTCGTGGATTTGTTTGAGCTGGACGACTTCGGTGTCGGCCTTGATCAGGCTTTGCAAGCTGGCGCGCAAGGTGTTGAGCGCGGCGGGCAGCCCGGCAATGAACGTTTGCCGGAGTTCGGCCTGAAAGGCGACGTCCAGCTCGTGGCTGCCGAGGGTGGCGGGCTTGGTTTTGGGTGTGTCTTCAATTTTCGAGCGGGTGGGCGGTGTCGCATGGCTGTTGCCGGCGACCTGGCGAACCAGATCCAGCAGTTCCCTTGGCGGACAGGTGATTTTGGAAACGCATTTCGTCGCCCCGGCCTTCCAGGCGTCCTGGACCAGGTTGGTCAGATAGCTGTTGGAAAAGACGACGATGGGCAGCCGGGAAAATTCCGCTTCGCCGCGGATTTCCCGGATGACGTCGACCCCCGACATTTTGGGCAGCATGAGGTCCAGCACGATGGCGTCGGGCCGAAACGTGCGCATCCGCTTCAGCCCGTCCTCGCCATCCAGGGTGACTTCGACCTGATATCCTTCCGAGGCGAGTTTGTTCCGGTAAATATTCGCAATGATCGCGTCGTCTTCGATGAGCAGGATTTTTTTCATGGATTCACCACGGCGGGCGGCGGCAGGGCCACATTCAGTCGGATGGCCAGAAATTGTTGAATGTTTTTGAATTCGAGCGCGGCATTTTCAAAGACCTCCACGGCGTTGGTCAGCGTGCCGGAAGCGCCCTGCTTTTCCAGCTCGCGGAGCAGCGGCACGAAGCGGGTCATGCCCAGCGTGGCGCTGGCGCCCGCGCAACTGTGCGCCACGCGGCGCACCTCATCGGGCTTGTTCCCGCGCGTGGCGGCCTCGAGTTGCGCCAGTTGCTGCACGGTCTGCTTGAGAAACAGGTCAACCAGTTCGCGGATGCTGTCCGCGTTGCTGTCGGTTAAATCATTCAAGCGCTCCATCTCCACGGGCGGTTGGGACGATTGTTCCCCGGCCGGGTTGGCGGCCGGCGCGCTGGTCTTGGGTTCGGTCTTGGGTTCGGGTACGTCGGCATTGGGTATTGGCATATGCGCTTTGGGTTTGGATGTGTCGGTTTTGATTTCGGGCTCGGACGGTTCCGCCGGAGCAGCTGGAGTGGTTGAGGCGGCGGCCTCCATGGCTTGGGCTCCCCAGCGTTCAATCATGGCGCGAACGTCCTTCGGGAGTATGGGTTTGGATAGGTAATCATCCATGCCGGCGGCCAGGCACTTTTCGCGGTCGCCCTGCATCGCCTGCGCGGTCATGGCAATAATGACGATACGGAATTGGTAATTCGGATGGGTGACGCCGTCCCGCTGCCGCTCGCGAATGGCGCGCGTGGCTTCCAGACCATCCATCTCCGGCATCATCACATCCATGAAAATCAAATGGTACGGATGTTTATCGATGGCGTCGAGGGCTTCGCGTCCGTTTCCGGCAAGGTCGGGCTCATAACCGATGGAATGCAAAATGCGCGCGGCCACCTTCTGGTTGATGGCGTTGTCGTCGCACAAAAGGATGCGCAAGGGCAGCCGCTCGGTGAGGGGTTGCCCGGGTTTCGAGGTGGCCTCCGGCTGCGTGGTCTTTTTGGGACTGATCAGGGCGCGCATCAGCATGTCGCAAAGCTGCGCCGGCTTGACCGGCTTGTTGACGGTGTGGGCGAACACGATGCGCGTGGTGCCGGGCGCGTCCGAGTGCAGCCCCAGCGGCATGAGCAACACCAGCGGCATCATCGCCGCGCCGGGCAATTTGTGGATTTCCATCGCGAGCGCCAAGCCGTCCATGCCGGACATTTGCAAATCCAGGACGCCCAGGTCGAAGGTTTCGCCCCCTTTGAGCCATTCGAGCGCCTGTTGGGGCCCGTCGGCGCAGCGCGGAATCATTCCCCATTTGGTCACCTGCTCGGCGATGATGCGGCGGACGGTGGCATTGTCGTCCACGATCAAGAGCCGCAGGTCGGCGAGTTTGGGCTGGCGTCCGGCCAGGGCGAACGGCGCCGGCTGGGGTTCGGCCTGAACATTGATTGTAAAATGGAACGTCGAGCCGGCGCCGAGCGAGCTTTCGACCCACATTTTGCCGCCCATCAATTCCACGAGCTGTTTGCTGATGGCCAGGCCCAGGCCGGTGCCGCCGTAATGCCGCGCGGTGGAGGCGTCGCCCTGCGAAAAGGGTTTGAACAAACGCGCCAGCCGTTCGGGCTGGATGCCGATGCCCGTGTCGCGCGCGGAAAAATGGAGGTGCAGCAGCGAATGGTTCCGGGCCTCATCCGATTTGGTCGAGAGCAATTTGACCTCCATGAGGATGTCGCCCTTTTCCGTGAACTTGATGGCGTTGCTCAAAAGATTGGAGAGCACCTGCCGCAGCCGCAAGGAATCACCTTCGATGGTGGTGGGAATCGCGTCGTCCATCTGGTAGGCCAGGTCGAGATTCTTTCCGAAGGCGCGCGCGGCCTGCAGGTCGAGCGTGTCTTCCAGGCAGGTGCGCAAATTAAACGGGCGCGCGTCCAGCTCCAGTTTTCCCGCCTCGATTTTGGAAAAATCCAGAATGTCGTTGACGATGGCCAGGAGCGATTCACTGCTGGTGTGGATGGTTTCGAGATAGCTGCGTTGCTCACCGGTCAGTGGCGTTTCGAGGAGCAGGCTGACCATGGCGATGACGCCGTTCATGGGGGTGCGGATCTCGTGGCTCATGGCCGCGAGAAATTCGGATTTGGCGCGCACGGCCGCCTCGGCGGTTTGACAGGCCTCGGTCAGATTATAATTGTGCCGGTCCAGGGCATCATGCCGGCGCTTCGTTTCCAAATGGGCGCGCAGCTGGGCGCGAAAGACCAGGTCGTCAAACGGTGCGCCCAGGCAATCGCTTATGCCGAGATCGAACGCGCGCAATTTGTCCGCCTTCCGGTCCGCATCGGTGAGCGCAATGACAAGGGTGAGGGTGGACGGCGGCCTTTCCCGGAGCTGGCGCAGGAGTTCAAACCCCTCCGCATTCAACGACATCAAATCCACCAGCACCAGGTCCACCGGCCGGGCGTTGAGAAATTGCACCGCTTCACCCGCGCTGCGCTCCAGCGCGAAGGTCACGTTGTCCGCATGCATCACCTTCGTCAACGTCGCCAACAGCTTGGGATCGTTGCTGATCAATAAAATCTGGAATGCCGGCTGACTCATGAGTTTAAATTCAACATTTTCGACGACAGGCAGCACGAATCATTCCTCAATAGACAGGATTTCACTGATTTAGCCAGCCTGATTTTTAATTGAAAACCCTCAAATTACAGCCCGGATACGCGCATTCCCTGTCATTTCCGGGAACGCCGGCGGCCAACCCTTCGGCGGCCCGGGCCGGCGGCCGGATTCTGTGCCGGCAGCCGGGTTGTGACCGGCGGTTACACCCGCCGACCAGACCCTGGTGCTTTTTGGCGGGCCGCCATCCGCTCAAGTCGGAAAATGCGGTCGGTGGCATCCGCTGGTGGCGGCTTTGTTTCCCGGCCCGGAAAGAAACATTGCTGGCACGCGCCGGTGACGTTAAACTTTCCGCCATGCTGCAAACGGTGCTCAACCCCGATCCGGTGAGCGATGTAGTCACTGTGCGCGACACGCATCTCACCGCCTATCGCTACATGCTGCTGGCGCGCCTGTTGGACGACAAATTTGCTGCGCTGGGCCGCGCGGGCAGAATTCACGGCGGGGTTTTTCTTGGCCGCGGACAGGAAGCCTTGAGCGTGGCCATCGGCTTGTCCTTGAAAAAAGGCGATGTGTTCGCGCCCCTGATCCGTGATCTGGCCGGGCGTCTCGCCTTTGGCGAACCCGTCATTGACGCCATGCGGACGTATCTGGGTTCCGCGCTCGGCCCCATGCGCGGGCGCGACGGCAATGTCCACCGCGGCCGGCCCAAGGAAGGCTATTTGCCGATGATCAGCCACCTGGGAGCGATGATTTCCGTCGTCAATGGCGTGTTGTTCGCGCGCCGCCTGAAGGGCGTCACAGGCATCGTGGGCGCGACCTGCATCGGCGACGGCGCCACGTCCACCGGCGCGGTTCACGAAGCCATCAATCAGGCCGCGGTCGAAAAACTGCCGCTCGTTTTGATTGTGGCGGACAACCAATACGCTTACTCGACGCCCACCTCACGCCAATTCGCCTGCCGCGACCTGGCCGACCGGGCCGTCGGTTACGGCGTTGAATCCCATTCCGTGGACGGCACGGATTTGTCCGCGTGCCTGAAGGTGGCCGGTGATGCGGTGGCCCACGCCCGCGCCGGTCGCGGCCCGCAAATGATTGTCGCCAGCCTGCTCCGGCTTTGCGGTCACGGCGAACACGACGACGCCAGCTACATTGATCCAAAATTAAAAGCGTCGCCGATCGGGCGTGATTGTTTGAAAGTGGCCGAGGAAAACCTGCTCCGCCGGGAATGGGCGGATGCCGTGACCCTGGCCGCTCTGCGCAGCCAGATGGTTCGCGAAATCGAGGAAGCCGTCGCCCAAGTCCAGCGCGAACCCGCACCCGATCCGTTTACCGAGGACTGGCGCGCGATCTCCACCGGACATTTGACCGAGGGCCAGGAGAAATGAACCCGGTATGAAGAATGAAGAATTAAAAAACACGGCCCCACTGCCCGCAGGATTGATTTTTTCAGGCTGGATTCTGCCTTCGGCATTTTCCCGGTGATGAGCATTACGTATCTCGAAGCCATCCGCGAAGCGCAGGCCCATGCCTTGCGCGACGACCCGCGCGTGTTCATTTACGGGCAGGACGTCGGCGCGTTCGGGGGTGCCTTCAAGGCCACGAAAAATCTGGCGAAGGAATTTCCCGGCCGGGTCCTTGATGCGCCCATCAGCGAGGACGCAATGGTCGGCCTGGCCGTTGGCGCGGCGATTGAAGGCATGCGGCCAATCATCGAGATGCAGTTCGCGGATTTTTCCACCGTCGGTTTCAACCAGATCGTCAACCAGGCCGCGACCCTGTTCTGGCGCACGCAGGTGCCGTGTCCAATCACCGTGCGGCTGCCGTTTGGCGGCACGTCCGGCAGCGGACCGTTTCACAGCCAGAGTCTGGAGACGATTTACGCGCATTATCCCGGCCTAGTGGTGATGACGCCGGCCACGGTCGAGGACGCTTACAGCATGTTGCTCGAAGCGGTGGCCATCGACGATCCGGTGATTTTTTGCGAGCACAAATTTCTTTACTACCACCTCAAGGCCGAAAAACTGCCGAGTGAGGCATTGCCCGTCGGCAAGGCCCGGATCGCGCGCGAGGGCCGGGACATGACCATTGTCGCCTACAGCGCCATGGTGCATGAAGCGCTCGAAGCTGCCACCGAACTGGCGCCCGAGGGGTGGGAAGTGGAGGTCGTTGATCTGCGTTCCGTGAAACCGCTCGACACCGACACCGTGATGGCCAGCGTCGCGCGCACGGGGCGGTTGCTGTGCGTGGGCGAGGCCTGGCCGTGGGGCGGAGTGACGGCGGAAGTCATCGCCCGCGTTGCGAGCGAGGGATTTGGCCTGCTCGATGTGCCGCCGCAACGGCTCAACGCCAAGGACACGCCCGTGCCGTATCATCCCAATTTGTGGACGGCGCACCGCCCCACGGCGCACGCCGTGGCCGCCGCCGCCAGAAAACTTTTACGCCTGTGAGCCAATGAAAAATGCAAATTTAAAAATTAGTTATGAAGTCATGGACAGGGTCAGGCGTCAGTTCGATTTTGCATTTCTAATTCTCTTTTTTTAATTCCATGCGCATTCCCATCATCATGCCGCAGCTGGGCGAGTCCATCGCCGAGGCCACCATTATCAACTTCCTCGTCCAGCCTGGCGCCACCGTCGAGGCCGACCAGGATTTGATTGAAGTCGAGACCAACAAGGCCACCCTGACCGTCACGTCACCTTGTGGCGGGCGCATCGAAAAATTCATCGTGCAATTGAACGAAAGCTATCCGGTCGGCGCGGTGCTCGGCCATATCGCAGCGACGCAAGAGGAGGCGGTGCGTTTGGGGCTGGATGTTCCGGCGCCGGCAAGAACCGGCGATACGGATCGCATATCGGCCCCGGACGGAAACGGCAGCCGGAATCGCATCCAACCCACCGTGCGGGGATTGCCGGTGCCGGCGAACGCGGCGGGCGCGAGTTATCTTTCACCGCGGCTCAAGGCGCGCATGAATGAGCTCGGCCTGCATGCCGCCGACCTGGCGGGCATTGCGGGCAGCGGCGCGGCCGGGCGGGTGACCGTGGAAGATTTTGAGCGGTTCATCGCCAATCTCGAGAAACAAAAGATAACCCCGGCGTCGTCCATGCGCGTGGCGGTGGCGGACGCGATGCGGCGCAGTTGGACGCGGCCGCTGGCGCACGTGGGCATGCCGGTGTGCCTTGATCCTTTGTTTGCCCACCGCAAGGTGGCGCGACCCAAGCCCGGCCCGGCGCTCTGCGCCTTGCGCGCGCTGGCCGTGGCGTTGGCGGAAAACAGCGCGCCTGCCGGACGCCTGGTCGGCAGCAAGATCGTCCATCCCTCGTCGATTGACATCGGGTTCGCCGTGGAAGCCGAGGACGGCGTGCTGGTGCCGGTGATTCGCAACGCGGACAAGCGGTTGCTGAAGGATTTGATCGCGCCTTACAACGAACTCATCGAACTGGCGCGCGAGCGCAAGCTGCCGGCGGACGCCACCGGCGGTTCGATTGCGACCGTGACCAACTTCGGCACGTTCGGCCTGGAATGGGCGACGCCGATTCCGTTGCCGGAGCAGACCCTGGTGCTGGGCATGGGCGCGGCGCGGCACGAGCCGCATTGGGACTCGGTCAAAGGCCAGTTCGTGCCGATCATGGAGGCAAACTTCACGTTGAGCTTCGACCATCGCGTGCTCGACGGCGGCGCGGCCGGCCGCCTGCTACAGCGCGTCGCGGAATTGATGTCCAAGCCGGAAAAGTTGTGATCTCAGCTGGAAATTTGCGATGGTGCGGGTTCATTAATTCTTTTCCGCCTTGAACGCCGCGACGATGGGCCGGTGGTCGGAGCCGACGCCCCAATTCGGAATGGTAGGAATGTAAGTTTCTTCCTTCACCCAGTCGCGTGCCAGCGACGGGCTGAGCAAAATGTAATCAACCCGGCTATAACTGTCCTCCTTGCCGTAATAATGCGTCCAGGTGACATAACGCGGTTCCCAGGCTGGGATTGGACTTGGCGCATCATCGCCGTTGCGCTCAGCCGGGCGCGTGTCCACGAGTTTGAATTTGCCGTGGCCGATGACGGCCTTCGTCGATTCGGAATCCTTCACGTCATTGAAATCACCCAGCACAATCAATTTTGCGTCCGGATCAGACTTGAAACGATCATCCACGATACCGCGCAGGACTTTGGCCTCTTCCAGGCGCAACTGGGTTTCGTCGGCGTCAGGCACGGGCCGGCGCGATTTCAAATGTGCGGCAATGAGGGTGACGGTGTAATTCGTCGCCACCTGAATATCCACCTCGGCAAATCCGCGGCTGACGGAAAAACGGCGGCCATCCAGGAGAAAATTTTCTTTGGTGTGCGGGCGACTCGCCTTAATGGGCAGCTGGCTCAGAATGGCGACATGAATGTTCGTGTCCCAGCCTGAAACGTGTTCCCAATACGGAAAATCCAGGCCTTTGCCCTTGAGGGAATCGCGCAGCTCAAGCAGGGCGTTCGTGCTGCCCATTTCTTCGAGGGCGATGACATCGGGCTTCAGCGCGCAGATGCTTTCGCAGATTTTGGCCCTGGCCTTGGCGGACTTCACGAACTTGCGGGACTCGGTCGGCTGGTCGAGATAATTTTCGACGTTGTAGGTGGCGACGCGGAAAGTATCAGCGCCGAACGTGAGGCAACCAAACGAAAGCAGGGCCACGATTGGCAGGTGGCGGGCGGGCAAAAGTGATTTAAACATATGCGAAAGGTCAGAGCTTAGACTTTCAATCCCGTTCGTCTCAACCAATCTTGTCAGAACCTTTTGCCAAATTCTGCAAAGCTGCTACTATTGCCCCATGCTCAAAATCGGTCGAATCGTTTCCGTGCCGCGCCCAGCTTCGCCAAAGGCTGCGCCCGCGGTCAGCCCGGCAAAAAAGGCCGGGCTGCCGAAGCTCGACGACATGCAAAGCCAGCGCGATCACCGTGAGTTGCGGATCGACAAGGTGGGCGTGCGCGGGCTGCGGTTTCCCATCCAGGTGCGGGACAAGGCGCACAGCATCCAGAACACGGTGGCGACCATCGGGATGTTTGTGGATTTGCCGAAGGAATTCAAAGGCACCCACATGAGCCGGTTCGTGGAGGCTCTCAACGCGCACGGCAGCGTCATCCACGTGGAAAACCTCATGGACATCCTGCGTTCCCTGCAACAACGGCTGAATTCGGCCACGTCGCACCTGGAAATCGAGTTCCCGTATTTCATGTCCAAGAAATCCCCGGTGTCGCGCAAGAAAAGCCTGATGGATTACGTGGCGCGTTTCGACGCGGCGGCGTGTGGCGATGAAATTGATTTTGTACTGACGGTGAAGGCGCACGTGACGACGTTGTGTCCGTGTTCGAAGGCGATTGCCAAATATGGCGCGCACAATCAGCGCGGGCTGGTGACCGTGGCGCTGCGTTTTTCCAAGCCGGTCTGGATCGAGGAGGTGGTGGGGATGATTGAAAGTTCGGCGAGTTCGGAGCTTTACGCGCTCCTCAAGCGGCAGGACGAAAAGTTCGTGACGGAGCGGGCCTATGAAAACCCGGTATTTGTGGAGGATCTGGTGCGGAACGTGGCGCTTCAGCTCAATGCCCATCCGCGGGTGACCTGGTACAAGGTCGAGGCGGAGAATTTCGAGAGCATCCACAATCACAATGCCTACGCCTGCATTGAGAAGGGGTGATGGTCAGCCCCCCAAAATCGCTGAAGATTTTAGTGGCGTATTTGGGTTCCTTTGCTACATTCCCGCGCTCTTGACGAACCAAAACTGACATTTAATTGTGACGACCAAGAAAAAAGAGACTGGAAAATCGCAGGGATCCGCCACGGCGGCCGCCATTCTGGGCCGGCCGGTGGCGAAAGCCACCACCGCCGCCGACCCGAAGAAGGTTAAAGCCGAGTGGCAGAAGTATTGCCAGCGGCTGCTCGAATTGCGCGAGCAACTGCTCCGGCAGATGAACGGGCTGGCCAAGGAATCCGCGCAGGAACTGCCCGGTTACAGCCTCCACATGGCGGATTCGGGCACGGACAATTTCGACCGCGATTTCGCCCTGAGCCTGCTGTCATCCGACCAGGACGCGGTTTATGAAATCGAGGAGGCGCTCAAGCGCATCGAGAAAAAGACGTATGGCGTCTGCGAATTGACCGGAAAGAACATACCCAAGGCGCGGCTGGAGGCGATTCCGTGGACGCGGTTCACCGTCGAGGCGCAGGGGCAATTGGAGCGCGAAGGCGCGTTGCGTTCCCGCCGGCTGGGCCAGCTCGGCACGATTGACAGCGCCGGGGCCACCGAGGTGGAAAGCGACGACGACGAGCCGGAGGAAAAGGCCAAGGAGAAGGAATAATTTATGGCGCGCGAGATCATCACCATCGAATGCACTGAAGCGCGCAAGGAGGGCAAGTCGCCTTCGCGCTACACCACCACCCGCAACAAGAAGCTGAAGACGGAGAAGTTGGAGATTCGCAAGTATAACAAGGCGCTCCGCCGTCACACGTTGCACCGCGAAATCAAATAATTATGCCCCGCAAGACCCATGCCGACAAGGACCGCCGCGGCAACCGCCGCGGCCAGACGGAAAAACGCACGCCCCGTCCGAAGCCGAAGATTGACTTCACCGCTGACGCGCTCGATTTCAAAAACACCAATCTGCTGCGGCAATATGTGACCGACCAGGGCCGCATCCTGCCGCGCAAATACACCGGGATGCCCGCGCATTACCAGCGCCGCCTGACGCTGGCCATCAAGCGCGCGCGCCAGATGCTGCTGATGAAGTAACGGTTCTCCACCGCCTTGGCGCGGCGATGGCTGGACGGTGGCCTGGCAAAAATCAATTGCAGCTGACTTGCAATTGTCGGCAGTGGCGGTCGTTAGCAACCTTCTTCGATTTCAGGCATCCCAATGAAATCCCTTCCCCACGTCCATCCGTGCCGTGGGCAGGACGGTTCCATCATCCCGTGCGCGTAAAGCCAGGCCAGATTGTGGAATGATTTCCTCGGATCATTGAATCACGAATCGCCGCCGCCAACGGTTTCAGGCAAGCGAACGACAAGCTTGAATTGTTCGGCCTTTGCCCGCAGTGCCAATAGACACCATCCCACCAAGGAAAAAGCCGCGCGGTCGCGCGGCTCGTTCAAACAGGCTGGGTTAAAATGTTCACGCCATTTCTTCCTGCCAATCGCCCAAATGCAGGTATTCCTTGATCTTTCTGCGTTCGTAGCGGTTTTTCAGCGATTTTTTGGGTTGATGAACCAGTTTGGGAAAGGGATGTTTCGGATCCCGGACGACTTCCGTAATGACTTCCATCATTCTTTTCATAGTACAACTCTGGTTATGGAGTTTGGCAGGGCCTCAACCTTCCTTGTCGGCTGCGGCGTTCTGCGTACGCTCCGAGTATACGACCGATAACGGCGTTTGTCATTCAAATATTTCCCTGAAGAATTCCTTCAGGGAAACAAAATGACCCGGAACGCCACTCGTTTCCGGTTTGGATCGCAGCAAGTTTTAAACCAAGTTTTTCAAAAATCTTTTGCAAGCGGGAAAATTCGGATTTCAATATTCCTGCCAGCACGAGCGTCCCGTCGCGGCGCAGCCGGTTCACCACCCGCTGCCGCTCGGAAATCAACAGTGGCGAAATCAAATTGGCGCAGATCAAATCGTATTGCCGTGCCGGTCGAATCGGGAGTTTTGCCACGTCGCCACGTGAAATATGCAACTTTTTATGAACCCCATTTGCGCGGGCGTTGGCCTGCGCCACGCGGACGGCTTCCGGGTCAAAATCAAAGGCATGAACCGGCGAGTAACCGAGTTTCGCTGCCGCAATGGCCAGGATTCCCGAGCCGGTGCCGATGTCTAAAAATGACCGGCCTGTTTTGTTTTTGGCACATCTCACCAGCTCCTGAAGACAAAAAGCGGTCGTCGGATGCTGGCCGGTGCCGAAGCTCAAGCCGGGATCCAACACCATGACCGCCTGATTTTTTCGCGCGCGGCGTTTGCTCCAGCTCGGCTGGATGAGCAGTTGATCGCCAATTTCGATGGGCTGGAAATGCCGTTTCCATGATTCGGCCCAGTCTTCGCGCCGTAGTTTCACCATCGCAATCCTGCCGGCGCCGGTTTGCAGCCCGCAACGATTGATTCGTTTCAGGCCTTCGCGAATTACCCTGCGGATTTGTTCCTGGGAGCGCCGGCGAGACGCCGGAGCTCCCGGGTTCATGAATTTTTGCTGAAGATAAACCGCGACCGTGCTGGTGCCGGTTTCCAGGTTGAAATAGATCGAAGCTGGCTCGCGGAGTGCGGTGCTGAGCAGTTCAGCAACGGCGTCTTCGGCTTCGGGTGTGGTGAGGATTGAAACGCGCCAGAGCGATTGCCGTTTCATGCGGCACCATCCCGCCAGGGCGTGAAATTGAGCAGTTCGATTTCGTTCAGGTGCGGGTGCAGGGCCACCCGGGTGACGCTGGCGTATTCGATTTCGAACGAATTGGTCCTGGCCAGCGGCAGATCAAGCAAGATGGCCAGCATCATGCGGATGACGCCGCCGTGGCAAAAAACTGCGCTCGTTCCACCCGGATGACGCCGGATGATTTCAAACAGGCAGGGCTCGACGCGGGTGCGGAATTGGGCTCCGGATTCGCCGTGGGGCACGGTGCCCAGCTCGATTTCGTCGAGCCAGTCGTATGGGTGGACACCGAACTTTTTCTGAACTTCAAACCAGTCGTAACCGGTCCAATCACCGAAATCCACCTCGCGCAATCCGGGCAGGATGGTTTGCACCGGGGCGCCGTTCTTTAGACACGGCGCGAGGGTTTGCTGGACGCGTTTCATCGGGCTGGCATAAACCGCGTCGAAGTTTTTGCCGTGCAGGTAGCCGGCGAGGATTTTGGCCTGGGCACGCCCGCGCGGGGAAAGGTTCATGTCAATCCGGCCGCCGAAGGTTTTCTGGTAACGGGCTTCCACCTCGGCATGACGGATGAGCCACAGGCGCGTGACGGGGGACGGCGGGCCGGGCCGGCGGGGACGTTTCGGAAAGGGTTTGCCCACTGGAAAATCAGCCTTGCGCGATGGCCTGGCTCTGCGCGGCCAGCAATTCCCGGATGCCCGCCTTGCCGAGCGCCAGCAGATCGGCCAGTTGCGACTCGGTGAACGTGGCTTCCTCCCCGGTGCCCTGGACTTCGATGAATTCGCCGGCCGCGTTCATCACCAGGTTCATATCCACTGCGGCAGCCACGTCCTCGGTGTAACACAGATCCAGCAGCGGCCGGCCGCCGACCATGCCAACGCTCACGGCGGCGACGGCTTTGAGCGCCGGGATTTCCGCCAGTTTCTTTTCGGCAACCAATTTTCTCATCGCCAGGGACAAAGCGACGAAGGCGCCGGTGATGGCGGCCGTGCGCGTGCCGCCGTCGGCCTGCAGCACGTCGCAATCCACGCAGATCGTGCGGGCGCCGAGTTGTTGCAGGTCCAGCGCCGCGCGCATGGAACGGCCGATGAGCCGCTGGATTTCGGACGAACGCCCGTCCAGCCTGCCCTTCGAGATGTCGCGCGGTTTGCGCTGCAAGGTGGAGTAGGGGAGCATCGAGTATTCCGCCGTGATCCAGCCACCCTCGACCTTTTGCTCCTTCATCCAGCGCGGCACGGTTTCCTCGATGGACACGCCGCATATGACGCGGGTGTGGCCCCATTCAATGAGGGTGGAACCGGCGGCGTACGGCGCGATGTGATTTTGAAAACGCAGCGGGCGAAGTTGATGGGCGGCACGGCCGTCCGCGCGAATGGGTGAATCAGGCATAAACGGTGGCCATGTTAATCGTCAACCACCCCAAGGAAAAGCAAAACCACCATGAAAAACCCTCTCAAATCAAGCTGGAACAAACCTTGCAACTGGGTGGGGTGGGTCGGCTTCGTAAAGGATCCTCGTTCCATTCCGGCCCCCGTGATGGCGGTCACTTTTTCTGTTCCGCCTCAATGCCGGCAAACAAACTTTCCAGACTGTTGAGGCGCGACTGTTGTGTCTCGTTCTTGGGATTCAAAACCTGGCGCAAATATTCAACGCCATCGGGAATGTTCCGGATGGATTTGGGTAGGACCGCTCCGGCGGCGTTGGCATGGCCGCCGCCTTGGAGTTTTTCCGCCACTTTGAGCGCCTCGCCGTTGCGGCTGCGAAAGCTGGCAAAAACCGCGTTCCCGCGCCGGAACAACGTGACCAGCACCGGATATTTCGTCGCCGACTGCTCCAGCAACTGATGGATGACGAGATTATTGTTGCCCACCACGGTGTCCACGAACCCGACCGCCGGGCTGATTTCCGTGATGTTCGATTTGCTCCATTCAAAGCCGAGCGGGTTTTCGATGCGCCGCTTGACGGCCATGACCTCGAGCAGCGGATGGTCGATCAATTTTTCCAGGTCGCCGCCGATGAGGGTGTGCAGGTTCCAAAACTGGTAAATCTTGACGAGATTCGCGTAATCGGCGGCGACCTCAAAGTTGGGATCATCCTCCAGGAACAAATCGGCGACATTGTTCAAATGCACGAGCCGGTCCAGCGCGGGTGAATGGATGCCGTGCTGCTGGCAGAGCTCGTAGCAAAGTGATCCGGCAGATTTGTTGACGTCATGGATGAGCCGCGCATTTTTGGGCGCGGTCTCGGTGACGTGATGGTCGATGACCACCCAATCCTGCTTGTCGAGGCGCGGCTCAAACGTGAAGTCCGCGACCCAGGCCGATCGTTCGCGCAACTCGCGCTGTTTCCAAAAATTGTAATGATACGCCTCCAGCGGGATGTCCGTGCCGAAAAGGGATTTGGCCAGCCGTTGCAGCAGCATCCCCGAAAGCAATCCGTCCAGGTCGCTTTCGTGGGTGATAATCACATCCGGTTTGGGGAGTGGCGTCATGGCGCCGGAAGAGTAATCCGACCGGCGTGGCATGGCGAGCGGGGAATTCGCCAATCCGCCCCAAAATTCTCTTTGAATTCCGCCTCAATCCGCGCCAACATGCACGCTTGCTTTGCCGCGCACCCACGTGGCGGGATTACGAATTTTGACATGAAACGCACGCATCATTGCAACGAACTGCGCCCGGCACACATCGGGCAAACCGTCACCCTGTCGGGCTGGGTCCACTCGCGCCGCGACCTCGGCGGACTTATCTTTATCGATGTCCGCGACCGCGAAGGCCGCACCCAGACCGTTTTCGACCCGTCCGACCTGCCCCAGGAACTGTTTGAGCGCGCCGCGGCGTTGCGCAGCGAATGTGTCATCAGCGTCACCGGCAAGGTCCGCCAGCGTCCCGCGGGCACGAACAACTCCAAAATTGCCACCGGCGAGGTGGAAATCATGGTGCAGGGGCTTGAAGTGCTCAACGTTGCCGAGGTGCTGCCTTTCCCCGTGGACGACCCGGAAGCCGCCAGCAAGGTGAACGAGGAGCTGCGCCTGAAATATCGTTACCTCGATTTGCGCCGGCCGGAAATGGCGCGCAATCTACGCCTGCGCAGCAAGGTGGCCACGGCCACGCGCGTGTTCATGGACGAACAGGGCTTTCTCGAAGTCGAGACGCCCACGCTGTTCAAATCCACGCCCGAGGGCGCGCGCGAATTTCTGGTGCCGGCCCGGACGAGCCCCGGCCTGTTTTACGCGCTGCCGCAATCGCCGCAGCAGTTCAAGCAGATCCTCATGGTCGCCGGGGTTGAAAAATATTTCCAGCTCGCGCGCTGCTATCGCGACGAGGATTTGCGCGCCGACCGTCAGCCGGAGTTCACGCAGATTGACATTGAGATGTCATTCATTGAGCGCGAAGACATTTACAGCCTGATTGAGGGCTTGCTCAAGCGCGTCTGGAAAACCGCGCTCAACGTGGACATCCCCACGCCGTTCAAGCGCCTGACCTTCGAGGAGGCGCTGAACCGCTACGGGATTGACAAGCCGGACACGCGCTTTGGCATGGAGCTCGCGGATTTCACCGGCGAATTTCGCGCCAGCACGTTCAAGGTGTTCAGCGGCGCGGTCGCCAACGGCGGTGTGGTGAAGGCGCTGAACGCCAAAGGCCTGGCTGGCGCCACCCAGGGCCAGATTGAGACAATGACCGAATATGCGAAGAGTTTCGGCGCGAAGGGACTGGCTTTCATCAAGGTCGAGGGCGGCGAGTGGAAATCACCCATTGTGAAATTTTTCAACGACGCCGAGAAAGCCGCGCTGACGAAGAAACTCGCCATCGAGGAAGGGGATTTGATTTTATTCGCCGCCGACCAATGGCTGAACGCGTGCGAAATCCTCGGCAAGATCCGCCTGTATTGCGCTGAGCTCTTGAAGACGCAAGGCAAGCTGGCGATTCCTGCCGACCGGTTTGATTTTCTCTGGGTCATTGAATTTCCGCTGCTGGGTTTCGACCGCGAGCAAAACCGCTGGTATTCCAGCCATCATCCGTTCACCGCACCGGTGGCCGAGGACATTCCGCTGCTCAAAACTGATCCGAAAAAAGTCCGCGGCCAGCACTATGACGTGGTGGTGAACGGCGTGGAACTCGGCGGCGGGTCGATTCGCATCCACCAGCCGGAGGTGCAGAAAACGGTATTCGAGGAGGTGCTGCAAATCCCGCCGGACCTGGTGAAGGCGCGGTTTGGCTACCTGCTGGAGGCGTTTCGCTACGGCGCGCCGCCGCACGGCGGCATCGCGCTCGGCTTCGACCGGCTCATCGCCATCCTCTGCAACACGCCAAGCATCCGCGACGTGATTGCGTTTCCGAAGACCGCCAAAGGCACGGACCTGATGACCGATTCGCCCGGCAGCGTGGAGCCGAAGCAGCTGCGAGACTTGCATTTGGAATTGAAGCTGGCCAAGAAGGAGTAGGGCGCCGGTTCTGCCTGTTTTTGGAGTTCGACGGCAGGAAGGTGTCGATTTAACTAATGACCGGTTAAGCGTTACTGTTTCATGCGGTTCATCCCGGGATTGGGCTTGTGGAGCTTCACCGGATTTGCGATGACTATACAGGCACGATTCTATGAAAGAATTAATTCAAAATCTGGTCAAACTTCAGTCACTCGAATTCAGCAAGGAAAAAAGTCCGAACGTGGCCGGCGCGATGGCGGACTTGCGAGCCAAAATTCCGGCCCAAATCCTTGGCCACTACGACCGTCTGGTGGCGCACGGCAAAAAGGGGGTGGCGGCCGTTCACGGCCAGGTCTGCAGCGGCTGTCACATGCAGGTGCCTCTTGGCGCGGTAATGACGTTGCGGCACGGCGAGGATATCCAGCTTTGTGAGAGCTGCGGTCGCTACCTTTACCTGCTGCCCGCCCAGCCGATCGCGGCGATCGAACCAACTGCCGGTCCGAAACTGGAAAGAAAGCCCCGGAAACCCAAGCGATCCCTGCAGGTGGCCTGACGGCGTCGAGGGCGGTGGTTTTGCATCGAAGCGCCACCCGCAGTAATGGCCGGCTTTTGCCGGGCCTTCTCCATCAATCTGGTGGAGCGACCTGCTGGTCGGCTTGGACTCGCGGTTGCGCGTCCCCACCGGCATCTGGGTACCAATCTCAATTTTGGATTTGAGCGGTTCTCCCAAAAACAAAAAATCCCGGCAGCGCCTTCGCTGCCGGGAGGTAAAACAAACGGATATTATTCGCCGTAAACGGTCACCGTGGTCTTGACATACAAACCCATAACGCTGGTGACATGATAGTCCACATGCGAAATCTTGGTGATCCCGCCGTTAGCGCAGGCCGCCTTGATGCTGGAGTCGCCGGTGGCAACGCAAATGATGCCTTCCGAACTGGCTTCACCGACCTTGCTGGCGCCCGAGTTGCTCGTCGCGAGAACGGGGCCGGATACATCGGTATAAACCAATCCACCGGCGGCACCAATCGGTCCCATGGGACCCACACATCCGGTGATCAACACGGCCAACGCAGCAGCAGACGCACAACCAATTAGTTTCCTCATAATAATTCTCCTTTTCGTTTTTGTTTGTTTCAGTTTATTGTTTTTTCCGGGAACACACCCGGGTGTCTTAGAAGATGCCTCTTTTCCTGTCAAGGGGTAAAATCCGCGCCGGTTCCGCTGCGGGCCTCGCAAAAATCTATTCCTGGGTGAAGTAACTCAGGTTTTCCAGTTCGATGGCCAGGTTGACGTTGTTGACCATGACTTCCTCCGGCACGGAAAGGACGATGGGCGAAAAATTCAAAATGCCGGCGATGCCCGCGTTCACCAGCGCGTTGGCCACTTCCTGCGCCGCGGCGGCCGGCACGGTGAGAATGGCCATTTTGACGCCGTGTGTGTGGGCGAAGTCCCGCAATTTGTCCATGCCGTGAATCGGCTGCTTGATTTCCTTGTCGCGCTTGCGCCGCGGCTCGGTGTCAAAGGCGGCGATGATTTCAAAGCCTTCCTTTTCGAATCCGCGATACGACAGGAGGGCCAGGCCGAGATTACCGACGCCGACGAGGAGGACCGGCTGCAACCGCGAGGTGCCGAGCTCGTCGGCAATTCGACTGGAAAGTTCCGCCACGTCGTAACCAAGGCCGCGCGTCCCGAACGTGCCGAAGTAGGCCAGATCCTTGCGGAGTTGCGTGGATTTGACGCCGGCGGCCTTGGCCAGGGCCTCGCTGGAAACCGTGCCGATGCCGTTCTCGCGCAGCCGGGCCAGGCAGCGCAGATAAATGGAGAGACGGTAGATCGTCTTGCGGGGGATGACCGGGCGGCTGTTCTTTTTCAAGGCCCTGAAATTAAGCAAGCCGGGGTCGCAGGGCAAGCGGCCGGCAAGAAATATTTTCGCCCGGCAAGCCGCCTGCTTAAAGCAATTCAATGTTTAACGGCGATTGTGTTTCCAGGCTGGTGTTGGGGCGGATGAATCGCATTAAAGCGCTGAAAAACCATGGGTTTTCATGCCTGGGACCGGTTCGGTTGCGGGCAACCCCGGGAGTTTTTTTCATGGGCGGGCTGGCGGAAAATGCGCACGCCGTTCAAAAAACTACTTCGTAACATGCTCAGAAAATATAAAATCAACGGCGGCTATGACGAGATGCTCGACGTGAAAAGCGGCGTGCGCTCGCATTACCGGAAATTCCACAAGCTGTTCAAGGGCGTGAAGCCGGCCGAATTCGACGTCAAGCGGCAGACGGTGGACACGGCCTTCCTGCGGCAGGGCATCACGTTCAATGTTTACGGCGATGCGCAGGGCGCGGAGAAAATCTTCCCGTTCGACCTGCTGCCGCGCATCATCCCGGCGACGGAATGGGAATTCCTGGAACGCGGCCTCGCCCAGCGCATTACGGCGCTGAATCTTTTCCTGCACGATATTTATCACGAGCAGAAGATATTGAAGGACGGCGTCATTCCGGAATTCTACGTTCTTTCGGCCCGGCATTTCCGCCGCGAATTCGTCAACTTCGAGGTGCCCAAGGGGATTTATGTCCACATCTGCGGCACGGATTTGATCCGCGACAAGGACGGCCAGTACCTCGTGCTGGAGGACAACGGACGCTGCCCGTCCGGCGTCAGCTACGTGCTGGAAAATCGGCGGGCGATGAAGCGCGCGTTTCCGGCGATGTTTGAGGGCATCGGCGTGCGGCCGGTGGAAAATTACCCGCAGGAACTTTTGAAGTGTCTCCGGCACATCGCGCCGTCGGGGGTGGCTGAACCCACCGTGGTGCTCCTTACGCCCGGCGCGTACAACAGCGCATATTTCGAGCACACCTACCTGGCGCGCCAGATGGGCATCGAGATTGTCGAGGGCCGCGATCTGTTCGTGCGCGATTCGCGGGTGTTCATGCGCACCACGAAAGGCCTCCAGCCGGTGCATGTCATTTACCGGCGCATTGACGACGATTTTATTGACCCGACGGTTTTCCGCCGCGACTCGATGCTCGGCGTTCCCGGCCTGGTCCACGCCTATCGCGCGGGCAATGTGTCGCTGGCCAACTCCATCGGCACCGGCATCGCCGACGACAAGGTCATCTATTATTTTGTGCCGCGCATGATCAAATACTATCTGGACCAGGAGCCCATCATTCCGAACGTGCCGACATTCCTGGCCAGCGAGGAGGCTGACCGCCAATACATCCTGGAGCATCTGCCCGAACTGGTGGTGAAGGCGGCCAACGAATCCGGCGGTTATGGCATGTTGATGGGGCCCAAGGCGTCGAAGGACGAAATTGAAAAGTTCCGTGAGCGGATCATCGCCGAGCCGCGCAATTACATCGCGCAGCCGATGATTTATCTGTCACAACATCCGACGTACTGCGACGGCAAATTCGAGGGCCGGCACGTGGACCTGCGGCCGTTCATCCTGTCGGGCGAGCGCATTTCGATCATTCCCGGCGGGCTGACGCGCGTGGCCTTGCGCAAGGGGTCGCTGGTGGTCAACTCGTCACAGGGCGGCGGCAGCAAGGACACCTGGGTGCTGTATGGGGATGAATAAATTTATGATTTACGATTTACGATTTACGATTTACGTGGGTGCAAACTCTGAGGCCGGCACACGGTGTTCCGCCGGCAAGCCGTTTTGCCTTTCTTCCAGCCCGGGAGCGAAATTCCCAGGACGAAAATCTTTTTCATTCCTCGCGCGTTCCCGGCGACAATCGTCAATCGTCAATCGTCAATCGTAAATGCTTTCCCGGGTTGCTCATTCGCTTTACTGGATGGCGCGTTACATTGAACGCGCCGAAAACATCGCGCGCATTGTGGACGTGAATCTCCAGCTGCTGCTCGATCTGCACGATCTGGATGAAAAAAAGCTCGCCGAATACTGGCTGCCCATCGTCCAAAGCACGGGCGACGAAGAGGCATTTTTCAAATTGCATCCGCACGCCACCGGCCAGGCGGTGACGGAATTCCTTGTGTTTCAGGCGGAAAACCCGAACTCCATCGTCCAATGCATCTGTTCGGCGCGCGAAAACGCCCGCATGGTGCGCGACCAGCTCACGCTCGAGCTGTGGGAGGAATTGAACCGGCTGTATCTGCTGGTCCGCTCGCCGCAGGCGCGGGAGATCTGGCAGCGCAGTCCGGGGGAATTCTTCCAGGAAATCAAGGCTGGCTCGCTGCATCTCATCGGCATCATCAACGCGACCCTGGTCCACGACGAAGGCTGGTGGTTCGTGCAGACCGGCCAGTTCCTGGAACGCGCCGACAAGACCACGCGCATTCTCGACGTGCGTTACCAGACCCTGCCGGCGCGGGGCGTGCCCACGGAGGTCAACCAGACCACCGCGGTGGAATGGTCCGCGGTGCTGCGTTCGTGCAGCGCCTGGGACGCCTACCGGAGCATCCACGGCGCCGATGTGCATCCCCGGCTTGTGGCGGAATTTCTCCTGCTCAACGACGATTTTCCCCGCTCCGTCCGGTTTTGCGTGAGCGAATTGAACCGCGCGGTGCGGCGCATCTCCGGCGTCGCCGAAGGCCATTTTTGCAACGAAGCCGAAAAATTGACCGGCCGCTTTCTCGCCGAGCTGCAGTTCAGCAGCGTGGACGAACTGTTTGAGCGCGGCCTGCATCAATACCTCGACGAGGCGCAGACCAAACTGAATAATATTGGCGAGGCGTTGTTTCGCGCCTATATTTTTCAGCCGTTTCAAAATCCAAACGAGGAACACATGGTGCAACAGGAGGAACAACAGCAACAAAACGGCGCCCCGATGGAATTTACACCAAAATGAAACGCATCGCCATTTTGACGGCCGGCGGCGACACGCCCGCGCTCAACGCCACCATTCATGGCGCGGTGGTGCGTGCCAACCAGCTCAAGGTCGAGATCGTCGGGCTGATCAAGGGCTTCAACTGCCTGTTCAACCCGCGCGTGCCGCATGTTCATCTCAATCCGCTTTACCAGGAAATTCCCGAGCTGGATCCAACCAAGGGCGGCACGCTCATCGGCTCGTCGCGGGATTATGTGGATCCGAACAAAAAGGACGAACTGGATCTCATCACGCTGCGCCTCAAGAAATTGGGGATTGAAGGGCTGATTTGCATCGGCGGCGACGGTACGCTCAACGGACTGCAGCCGCTGGCCGAGCGGTTGCCGGTGGTGCTGGCGCCCAAGACCATTGACAATGACCTGGGCCTGAATTATCCGAGCGAGCCGGACGAATGGGTGCGGATCAATGATGCCGCGGCCAAGCAGGGTTACCGCTACAAACACGCGCCTTCCAGCGCCGTTTTCGATCTGGATCAAATCGTCAACTATGCCACGCCAGGCTATGCGACGGCGGTTTTTGTTTCGGCCCAGGGCATTGAACGCATCCGCACCACGGCCGAGAGCCATCGGCGCATCGCCATTGTGGAAGTCATGGGCCGGCATTCCGGATACATCGCGCTCGGCACGGCGTACGGCCAGCCGGACATCGTCTTGATTCCTGAACACCCGCTCGACCTCGAACGCCTCGTGGAACGCGTCAAATATCTTTACGACCTTCAGAAAAACGTCGTCATCGTCTGCGGTGAAGGGATTGTGGATGAGCAGGGCAATGAGCTGGGCGCGGAAACCAAATCCACCGACCCCTCCGGAAACATGGTGCTCAGCGGTGCGGCGGATGCCTTGCGTGCAAAAATGATCCAAATGATTGGGGACCGCTACTTCCAGCTGTATCGCCGCGGCGATTCGGCCAAGGAGGCGATCTTCACTCGCAAAGTGGGCCACACACAGCGCGGCGGGCGCCCGATTCTGTTTGACCGGTTTTACGCCGCGTTACTCGGCTCGAAAACGGTGGACCTGCTCGTGGAAGGCCGCAACAACGCCGTGTCCATTTTGCAATACAGTTCCACCAAGGGATTTCATGTGGAAGGCTACGATGCCAACCGGTTCCGCGACCGCTGGGGACACATCCATGCGCGCTCCCTGCATACCACGCTGTACGATCCCCTCCTGATGAAGCCCTCGAAGCTGGGCATTGATTATCTGCTGCCGATTTTCACCGACGCCATCGGCAACGACGACGCGGAGCACATGCGCTCGACGTTATTTGATCCCGGCAACCTGGCCCAACCTTATCACTCAATGAACACGGATGTGCACAAACGCATCCGATACCTGGAGATGGAAAACGCATGAACTGCACCGCCGCTTCACCCGGCCACTTGATTGATTACATCAATGTAAAACTGGCGCTGCTGGGATTCCCGCCGGCAATCACCGGAAGTCCCTCTGAATTTGGCGACATCATTTCCAACCTGGTCGCGCAGTACCAGGAGAAGGAGCGCCTGCTGGCCAATCATCTTTGCCCGGCGGACCGGCGCATCCAGACTTATCTCTACGATTACCTTCAGGATGTGCCGGTGACGAAACTGCCGTTGCACACCTTCACGCTCGACCGGCCCGGCATGGCGCGCGTGCTCTCGCTGCCGGTGGACCGCGACGAGTTTGCCTCAGAGATTGTGAATTCCTACCGGGTCAAACAGGGGGTGCTGCACAATCCGCGCAGCGACCGCCGCACCACCCAGGGCATCTTCCACGTGGCCGAAGGCGGCCTGCCGGTTCCGGACGACAAGATCGGCGTGCCGAAGCCGGTGTTCGGAAAGCTGCTGAGCCTGGCGTTCAATCCACCGCGGTCGTTGATGCGGCTGCCGTTCACCGCCACGCAGGCACAGTCCGCCGAATGTTTTGTGTCGTTGCTGCTCCGTCCGGTGGTCTGCCCGGAGGTGCCCGGGTTCACGTCGAAGAAAAGCATGGAAATCCGTTTTTTCGTGCCCGGCAGCCTGGTCAGCAACCTGGATTTTGTCGAAAGCATCTTTGGCAACGGCGGGGATCCGAACCTGCCGGAGAATGATGCCGGCCTGGACGTGGAACACTGGACCGGGCACACCGGTTGTGTGATTCTCGCGCCGCATCTCACCAAGGTGACCAAGAAATCCGCGGGTCTGCCGCATTGGGACCAGGCCACCGAACGCCAGCGCCGCGACGGCATGTGCTGGAAGGACGAGTGGGAATTTTACAACAACGGCCAGGCGTTCAAACTGACCTGCCGCGACAAAACCGGCGTCATTGTCACCCTTATTGCCGACAACTACTACGGCTATTGCAAGAAGGAGGTCAAGACGCAGATCAGCTATGCGGCCAACCTGTATGGCTCGTGCGAGGAGGAACACGCCGGCGGCGCGCTCGTTTTTCCTGCCTATGATCTGGGCGAGGAATTCAGTGGCGATGTCCACGTCAAACAGGTGGGCCATTCATTTACGGAGGTCTGCTCGCTGTATCGCGATTTCATCGAACTCCGGCCCGAGGGTTACGCGGTGGATAAGAAATATCCGGACATCGTTTATGTGCCCGAGGATGCGCGGTTCGACCTCAACCGGCAAAGGATCACCTGGTCCGGCGGGAAGGGTGGATACGTCATCAAGCTGCTGCCGGGGAAGACCTACGTGCGGCCCTCGGGTTACAAGGTGCGCATGGAAAAGCCCGGGGCGAACCGCAGCTGGCGGCTGGTGGGCGCCGTCGCGGAAGGGCTGCTGTGCCACAAACCCTGCACCGTCTCCGGCGGCGGCAAATCCGAAATCTCCAAACCCATCACCGATGCGATTCTCACCGGGCCGGTGTTTGTCGCCGACTTCAAAAAGGATTTTGACCAGGTGGTCGAGTTGATTGAACGCGACCACGGCGGGCGATTCAAAGACTCCACCCGCGTGGATAAACGCACGATCCTTAGTGCGGAACGGTCGCTGGGATCGGTCATCAAACTGCTCACCCCGGACGAACAGGATTACCGGCCGGAATACAACGCCTGGCTGGAAGGCATTCCGCAATATGTCAAGGAGCTGGTGTTCGTGGTGAAGCGCTATTACAAGCCCGAGTGGGGTGCGAAATGGCGCGACCACTTCAGCGTGGACATCATCAACGGCAAGCCGGCCAACGAATTGAAATGCGACAATCGCAAGCTGGTCACGACCTATTTGCGCGTCGGCTTCGACTCGGATGGCCTGTGGCGCACGTTCGGCTTGCGCAAGGATTTCAATCCGGCGCTGAAGATTCAGGCCGAGGACGACATCACCGCCTCGGTGGTCGTGCCGCCCGGCCGGCTCGAGGACATGCCCGACGCTGCCGCCGGCCCGGGCGCATCATTGAAATTTGTCCACAACACCGAGACCCGGTTGTTTCAACGTCCAGACGATGCCATCCATCGCGGCTACGACAAGCAGACCGAGGTGGATTTCTCGCGTCCGGACAATTTCTTCTCGAATTACGAGCCGCTGCCGGCCAAAGCCGCGCGGGAAATGATCGAGGAAGCGATTGGTTTCCATCAGTTCACCGAGCCAATGCAGGCCTTGATTCAAAGCGTGGCGGACGGCGGTACGGGTTACTTCGTGTGTTCCGCGAATCCCCGGATCGTGGACGGCAAGCCGACCAAGAACCCGCGTTACCTCCAGCTCCGGCCCGACCTGGTCAATCCGCGGGAGAGTTATCTGGCAGAAATGGCCGCGCGCCTGCGCCGCCGTCTGCCGCCGGGCAAACCCGTTTACAATCCGGTGGCCGCCGTGCTGCCGGGCCGCCGCAACAATCCGCCCGAATCCGGGATCCGTTCGCTCGCGTGCTACAACCCGATCCATTACTTCGAACTGCCGGAACTGTTCATGGAATTCATCTGCAGCATGACTGGCAAATCGCCGTCCACCACCGGCGCGGGTTCGGAAGGCGCGCTGACCAAGGGTCCATTTAACGCGCTGCCGCCCATCATCGACCTGAACAACGCGCTCGTCTCGTATATCCTCACCGGTCATCATGCTTTTGTCACCGCCGCCGGCTACGTCGGTCCGAAAGCCCGGGTGGACCACGACGTCAGTCTGCTGGTGCCGGAAGTCTGGTGTCGGATGCTGCCGGGGGAACGCGATCCGCAATTCCTGATGGCGAACGGCTATCTGGAGAAATGCGCGGATTTCGAGCACGCCGGGAAAAAGGTGCTGGCCAGCCGGCTGGGCTACCGCATCAACGCCCGTTTCACCCGGGCCTTTTTCGGCCGCGTGTTCAACCATCCGCATGTCGTTTTCACTGACGAAATGCTGCGGCCGGAACTCCAGGGCCTGGACGTTTTTGCGGACGGCATGGATAACATCGTGACGACGCAGAAACGCGTGGCCGAGATGTATTTTGCCGACGGCAGCATTGCCCGGGCCTGTCCGCCGCTGAAGGCGCTGCTGCACATCATGGTGAACGAAGAATGGGACGGCAGGGGGCTCCACCACCCCGACGTGCGAAAATTGTTCACGCGGGATTATCTCCTGGCGAGCGACTGGTATGCGGCGCGGCTCAAGGCCAAGCAATCCGTGGACCGGGGGTTGTGGAAGCGGCACGTCGAATACCTGAGCCACTTTATGCACAAGGCGAGCCACGCGGACGTTGCCGCACAGCTGGGCATTGCCGACCGGCTGACCCGCGCCCGAAAAACCCTGGAGGAGGTCGAAGCGCCGGATTACCTGAAGACGCTTGGCGGCACGCTCGGTGCGGAACCGATCGAGGGGTATTTATAACATGTCCATCCACGTTGCGCTCCACCACAAAACCCATTATCAATACGACCGGCTGGTCAATCTCGGCCCGCAGGTCGTGCGGTTGCGGCCCGCGCCCCATTCCCGCACCCGCATTTTAAGCTATTCGCTCCGCGTCACACCGGAAAAACATTTCATCAACTGGATCCAGGACCCGCAGTCGAATTATGCGGCGCGCCTGGTCTTTGAACAGCCGACCCGCGAATTTTGCGTCGAGGTGGATCTGGTCGCCGAGATGGCGGTGTTGAATCCGTTCGATTTCTTTCTCGAACCGCAGGCGGAAAAATTTCCGTTCGAATACGATCCCGCGTTGGATCACGAGCTTGCGCCCTTCCAGCGCAAGTGCTGGCTGACGCCCCAGTTCATGAAGTACCTGGCGGCGATCCGGCGCGACGTGCTGGGCGAAACCGGACGCCGGACGAGGCAGCAACGCATTGAAGTTCCCGACGATAAAAAGCTGCGCACCATTGATTTCCTCGTGGCCGTCAATCAGCGCCTGTGGAAGGACATCAAATACACCATCCGGCTCGAACCGGGCGTGCAAACGCAGGAGGAGACGCTCGAAAAAATGAGCGGGTCGTGCCGTGATTCCGCCTGGCTGCTCTGCCAGTTGTTCCGGCATTGCGGGCTTGCCGCGCGCTTCGTCAGCGGCTACCTCGTGCAGCTCAAGGCCGATGTGAAGGCGCTCGACGGGCCCAGCGGCGCGGAAAAGGATTTCACCGACCTCCATGCCTGGTGCGAAGTCTACCTGCCGGGCGGGGGATGGATCGGCCTGGACGCGACGAGCGGCTTGCTGGCCGGGGAAGGCCACATCCCACTCGCCTGCACCCCCGATCCGACGAGCGCCGCGCCCATCAGCGGCGCGGTGGACGAATGCGAATGCAAATTCAGCTTCGAGATGGGCGTGACCCGCATTTACGAATCGCCCCGCGTCACCAAGCCCTACACCGAGGAGCAATGGGAGGGCATTGAGCAGCTCGGCCACGCCATCGATGTCGATCTGGACAAAAACGACGTCCGGCTCACGATGGGCGGCGAACCGACGTTTGTATCGGTGGACGATCCGGACGGCGCGGAATGGAATTTCACCGCCGTGTCGCAGAAGAAGCGCGTGCTCTCCGGTGAACTCATCAAACGGCTGCGGAAACAATTCGCACCGGGCTCGCTGCTGCACTACGGCCAGGGCAAGTGGTATCCGGGCGAACCGCTCCCGCGCTGGTCGCTGGCGGCCTACTGGCGCAAGGACGGCGTGCCCATTTGGAAGGACGACTCGCTCATCGCGGATGAATCGAAGGACTACGGCCATGGGCCCAAGGAAGCGAAGGAGTTGCTCGCCCGCATCGCCAAAGTTGTCGGCGCCGACCCCAATTATCTCATTCCGGCTTACGAAGACGCGTTTTATTATCTGTGGAAGGAACGCCGCTTTCCGTCGAACATCACGCCGGAAAAATCAAATCTCAAGAACAAACAGGAACGCGAACGCATCGCCCGCATTTTCGAGCAGGGGCTCGGTTCGGTCGTCGGTTACTCGCTGCCCATCAAGCGCACGGGGCAGGGCCACCAGCCCGGCTGGATGTCCGGCTCCTGGTTTTTGCGCGACGACGACACGCTCTGGCTCATTCCCGGTGATTCGCCGATGGGCCTGCGGCTGCCGATTGATTCGATTCCTTGGGTGGCGGAAAAGGATTATCCGTGGATCTGGCAGCAGGATCCATCGCAGAAAAAACTGCCGGAACTGCCAAAGGAATTTCCGTATCGCGCGGGGCAACGATTTGTGCGCGGTGGCGGCGCCCCGTTGCCGGCCGGTCACGGTCCAGGCCAGCGCGCCCAGGAACTTGAGCGGCCGGAATTGCCGAAGGAGATCGACCCGAACCGCCGCCCGGATCAGGGTGAAAGCGCGCCGTGGATCATTCGCACCGCGATGTGCGTCGAGCCGCGCGACGGACGGCTGCACGTGTTCATGCCGCCGGTCACGACCACGGAGGATTACCTCGACCTCATTGCGGGCATCGAAACCGCCGTCACTGAAATGGGTGTGCCCGTCATCATTGAGGGGGAAACTCCGCCCAAGGACCCGCGCCTGAACAGGCTTGCCGTGACGCCCGATCCTGGCGTCATTGAGGTCAACATGCATCCGAGCAAGTCGTGGGACGAATTGGTTCAACGCACCACGGTGCTCTACGAGGAGGCGCGGCAGACGCGGCTCGGCACGGAAAAATTCATGCTGGACGGCCGCCATACCGGTACCGGCGGCGGCAATCACATCATCATCGGCGGCGATACTCCGCCGGACTCGCCGGTGTTGCGCCGGCCGGATTTGCTGCGATCGCTGCTGGCCTACTGGCAGAACCATCCGTCGTTGAGCTGGATGTTCAGCGGTCTGTTCGTCGGTCCGACCAGCCAGGCGCCGCGCGTGGACGAGGCGCGGAACGATTCGCTTTACGAGCTCGAGGTCGCGTTCAAGCAAATCCCCGGCCCGGACCAATGGGTCCCGCCCTGGATTGTGGACCGGGTGTTTCGCAACCTGCTGATTGACGCCAGCGGCAACACGCATCGCGCCGAATTCAGCATCGACAAACTCTTTTCGCCCGAAAGCAGCAGCGGCCGGCTCGGCCTGGTCGAGATGCGCGCCTTTGAAATGCCGCCGCATGCGCGCATGAGCCTCGCCCAACACCTGCTGCTGCGCGGCCTGGTGGCCAAATTCTGGAAGGAGCCGTACCAGAACGGCCTGGTCCGCTGGGGCACGGACCTTCACGACCGCTGGATGCTCCCGCATTTTTGCGAGACCGATTTCCGGGATGTCGTCACGGATTTGCGCGACGCGGGTTATCCGTTTGAGTTCGACTGGTTCGCCCCGCACCTTGAGTTTCGCTTTCCGCGCATTGGCGATCTGGAGCAGCGTGATTTGCAGATCGAGCTCCGCACCGCGCTCGAACCGTGGCATGTGCTCGGCGAGGAACCGGGCGGCGGCGGCACCGTGCGTTACGTGGACAGCTCGCTGGAACGGTTGCAGGTCAAGGCGCGCGGTCTGGTGGGCGACCGCTTTGCCATCACCTGCAACGGCCATCGCGTGCCCCTGCATCCGACCGGCACCAATGGCGAGGGCGTGGCGGGGGTGCGCTACCGCGCCTGGCAGCCGCCGCACTGTCTGCAGCCTACGGTCCCTTCGCACGCCCCGCTGCGGTTCGACCTGTTTGACACCTGGAACCGGCGTTCGCTGGGCGGTTGCACCTACCACGTCGCGCATCCGGGCGGACGCGGTTACGACACGTTTCCGGTGAACAGTTACGAAGCCGAGAGCCGCCGCCTGACGCGTTTCTTCCGTCAGGTCCACACGCCGGGCCGGATGGAAATTCCGGCGGCGAAGCCAAATCCGGATTTCCCGTTCACCTTGGATTTGCGTAATGTCTGACGCCGATGACAAGCCAACGACCCGCAAATTGCAAATGATTCAGTCCCAATCCATGACGGGAGGGGCCGGTGCTGCAGAAAAGGTGGCGCCGGCGCCGGTGGATTTGCTGGCCGGTTACCAGCGTAACGCCGCCGCGTTCGACGAATTGCTGGCAGAAAGCGGACCGGTACGCCCACATTATGCGAAGTTGATGGGCGCTTTGATGGAACTCAGTCCGGCGGAACTGCAGCATCGGTGGGAGACGTCCCAGCGGTTCGTCCACGAACAGGGCATCACCTACAATGTCTATGGCGATCCGCGTGGCATGGAACGGCCCTGGCGTTTGGACCCGATTCCGTTTGTCATCGCGCCGGACGAATGGCGGTCGCTCGAAGCCGGGCTAATTCAACGTGCGACCCTGCTGAACCGCATCCTGGCCGATTGTTACGGCGCGCAGGAACTCATCCGTTCCCGCTGGCTGTCGCCGGCCCTGGTGTTTGCGCAGCCGGATTTCCTGCGTCCGTGCCACAACCTGCGCCTGCCGGAGGATATCTTCCTGCATTTCTACTCCGCCGACCTCGCGCGCTCGCCGGACGGCCGGTGGTGGGTGGTTTCCGACCGGACGCAAATTCCCACCGGCGCGGGCTACGCGCTGGCCAACCGCCTGGTCACTTCGCGCATCCTGCCGGAATCGTTCCGCGACAACCATGTCCACCGGCTGGCTGGATTTTTCCGCGAGGCGCAAAACACGCTGGCATGTCTCGCGCCGCGCAAACCAGACAACGCCCGCGTCGTCATGCTCACGCCCGGCCCGCACAACGAAACCTATTTCGAACAGGCGTATCTGGCGCGTTACCTTGGCTACCTGCTCGTCGAGGGGCAGGACCTGATCGTCCGCGACAACCGCGTTTTTTTGAAAACCCTCAGCGGCCTCGACCGCGTGGATGTGATCCTGCGCCGCGTGGACGACGACTTCTGCGACCCGCTTGAATTGCGCAACGACTCGATGCTGGGTGTGCCGGGCCTGGTCGAGGCGTTGCGGGCGGGCACGGTGGTGGTGGCGAACGCACTGGGTTGCGGCCTGCTGCAAAGCCCGGCGTTCATGGCATTTTTGCCCGGCCTGTGCCGGCATCTGCTGGGTGAAGAATTGAAATTGCCGTCGGCGGCGACCTGGTGGTGCGGCCAGGAATCGGCCCGGAAATACGTCGTCGAAAATCTTGACCGGCTAGTGGTCAAACCGGCGTTCCGCTCCCACCTGCGCCTGGCTGATGCGGGAAAGCCATTGAGCGCGTCCGAACGCGAGGCGCTGCGCCGGCGGATTGAATTTGATCCCGACCTGTTTGTCGCGCAGGAACGCGTGGAGTGGTCCACGGCACCGTGCTGGGACGGCGGCGGCCTGACGGCCCGCCCGGTTGGCTTGCGGGTTTTCCTGGCGGCGAGTGGCGGCGGTTACGCGGTCATGCCGGGCGGCTTGACCCGGGTTTCGCCCGACACCGGCGTTTTCATTTCCATGCAACACGGCGGCAGCAGCAAGGACACCTGGATCCCGTCCGGGACGCCCGTGGAGGAAACCACGCTGCTCTATACTCCCAATCAGAACGTGGACCTGCGCCGCACCGGCAATAATCTGCCCAGCCGGCTGGCGGACAATTTCTTCTGGCTCGGGCGCTATTCGGAACGCGCCGATGAGACCGCCCGTTTGCTGCGGAGCACGCTGCGCCGGTTCAATCCGGAACGAACGGGCAGCGCGATGCCCCTCCTGGGACCGCTGCTGCAGACGCTCGAAAAGCAGGGTCAGTTGCCCGGGCTGCTGGATAAAACCGAGCTGCGCCAGAATCCCGAGGCCTTCGAGGCGGAATTGCTCGCCGCGATTTTTGACCCGGTGCGAAGCGGCAGCCTGCGCAATGTGGTGGATCATTTGCAGCGGCTGGCCATGTTTGTGCGTGACCGGACCTCCAATGACATGTGGCGCGTGCTGAGCCGGTTGAACGAACGCCTGGCCATGCCGGCGTCCAGCCTGGTCCTGCTGGCGGGCGACGCGACCGCGGTGCTGAACGAGACGTTGCTCGGCCTCGCCGCGTTTCACGGCCTGGCGCGCGAGAACATGACCCGGGCGCAGGCGTGGCGGTTTCTCGACATGGGGTTGCGTCTGGAACGGGCGGTGTATCTTTGCACGCTGCTGGATGCCACGCTGCGGTCGCCCCAGGCGGAGGATCCCAGCCTGCTCGAAGCCGTGCTGGAAGTGGCGGACAGTTCCATCACGTTCCGCTCCCGGTACAATCTGCTGCCGCACCTGCCGGCGGTGTTTGACCTCGTCCTGCTCGACGATAAAAACCCGCGCTCGGTGCTGTTCCAGATCAACCAGCTCGCCCAGCACTTTGAATATCTTCCGCGTGACCGCGAGGCCGCGACCGGTTCTGGCAAACAGATCCTGGCCGATTGCCTGGCCCGGTTGAAACAAACGGATGCGCGCGAACTGTCCGGCCGCCGGGCCAGCTGGGTGGAAAGCGAATTGGGCCGGGCCATCGCGGAGATGCGGGAGGAGCTGCCGCGGCTTTCGGATGCCATCGCCGCGGATTATTTCGCTCATTCAGCCATCTCCCGGACCGGACGGGGAAGCGAACAATGACCTACAACATCATCCATCGCACGCTTTACGAATACGCCGCTCCGGTCACGGTGTCGCATCACGTGGCGCGGCTGGAACCGCGGTCCACCACGACCCAGGAACGCGACAACTTTTCCTTGAAAATCTTCCCCGAACCCGCCCTGCGCAAATCCCGTCCCGACTACTTCGGGAACCGGCTTTGCTTTTTCACCATCCAGCAGGTCCACAGCCGGCTCGAAATCATCACCAGCAGCCGCGTGACGGTGCGGGTTGAAAAATCGCCGGGGAATGAATCGTCGGCCGCGTGGGAGTCGGTGGCGGAAATGTTTCGCGACCCGGTGTCGCCGGAGGTGGTCGAACCCTATCAATTCATCTTCGATTCGCCGCAGGTGCGCGCGTCGTCGGAACTGGCTGACTACGCCGCCCAAAGTTTTCCGCGGGGCACGCCGCTGCTGGCCGGGGCGCGGGATTTGAACCGGCGGATTTTCTCGGATTTCAAATATGATCCGAAGGCGACCACGGTGGCGACGCCGCTGGAGGAGGTTTGGGAAAAGCGCCGGGGCGTCTGCCAGGATTTTGCCCATCTGGGCATTGCCTGCCTGCGTTCGCTCGGCCTGCCCGCGCGTTATGTGAGCGGCTACCTGCGCACGCGTCCGCCCGAGGGGGGCGAACAACTCATGGGCGCCGACGCGTCGCACGCGTGGTTCGCGAGCTTCTGCCCCGGCACGGGGTGGATTGACTTTGACCCGACCAACAACCTGCAACCGGCGGAGGAACACATCACCGTGGCGTACGGTCGCGATTTTGGCGACGTCAGCCCGGTGGCGGGCATTCTTACCGGTGGCGGCAAACATGTCGTCAAGGTGGCGGTGGAGGTAAAACCGCTGGCCGGGGATCCGCCCCTGACGGTGGGCGAGGGGAGGCAATAGCACCTGCGGCCCAAGCAATTGTTTGCGGCAAGGAGGACTGGATTTTTGCGGTGAAGTTTGCCTTGATGGGCGCCGGGGTTCATCGGGTTTTGATTTTAGCGACATGAGATACGACATTTTACATCGCACACGCTACGTGTATGCCGCGCCGGTGCGCGACAGTTTCAATGACGTCCGGCTCGAACCGCTCTCCACCATCGAGCAGACGGTCGAATCGTTCCTGCTGCGCGTGCTGCCAGCCGGCCGGATGAATCATTACACTGATTTTTACGGGAATTGGATCCATCATTTTGAAATTCCCGAGGCGCACGCCTATCTGCTCATTGAAAGCCAGTCGCGGGTGAAGACCCATCCCATTGTGCCGCTGGCGGCGGAGGCGCGGCCCTGCGCGCTGGCCAAGGCTGGCAGTGCGCAGGACATTGAACGCTGCTACGACTTTTTGCAAAACAGCCGTTACGTGGAGGTGGAGGTGGAATCCTGGCGGCTGGCGGTGGATGCGATCGCCGGCCAGAATGATGCGTGGCAGGCCGCCCTGGCGATCATGCATTTCGTCCACGGCTTTTTAAAATACGAATCCAACTCCACGCACGTGCACACGCACATGCGCGATGTCATTTCCAAACGGCGCGGCGTCTGCCAGGATTATGCGCACCTGATGATCGGCCTCTGCCGGAGCCTGAAGATCCCGGCTCGCTACATCAGCGGTTATCTGGCCACCGAGGCCGCCAGCGCCACGCACGCCTGGGTGGAGGTGTTCATTCCCGGCTGCGGCTGGCAGGCGCTGGATCCCACGCACGATTGTCAACCGGAGGCGACGTACGTGAAAATCGGCCTGGGCCGCGATTACGCCGATGTCCCGCCCGTAAGCGGCAACTACCGTGGTACGCTCGAACGGACGATGGAAGTCGAAGTCAAAATCACGCCGGTGACCTGAGGCGGTTCGAAGCCCCTCGTTTCTGGAAATCCGCGTTATTTCTTGCGTCATCCGTCTGGCGTGATTCATGCTGGCTCCAAGCCATATTGCATCATTATGAAACTTATATCCATCAACCGGCAATTATCTGACAAACGCAACGTGGCTTTTCGCACCGAACCGCAAATCGACGCGGCGGTATTCGACCAGATCCGGCGGCTGCTGCAACAGTCACCGACATTGCGGGGCGTGGGTCTGGAACTGAAGGACGGATGTCTGGTGGTGATGGCTGCCTCGTTCACGCCGGACCTGGCCCGGAACGTCAACGAGCTTTTGACGGCGGCAGAGAACGCCGTGCACCAGGCCAGGGAGGATATCCGGAAACGGGCGGAACAGGAGCAGGCCGAAAAACTTCATGCCGTCCAATCGGCAGCCAGTGCGTTCGGAGTCCCCATCGAGTAATTGACGAGCCGTGCCGGCCAAGAAAAACAAATCCGTGCGTTCCTGTCGCCCGGCCGAACTGGCCGTGGTGGTGGAAATCATCAACGACGCGGCCCGGGCCTACCAGGGAGTCATTCCGCCGGACTGCTGGCGGGACCCCTACATGCCGCCCGCCGAATTGAAGGCGCAGGTGGACGCGGGCGTGGTGTTCTGGGGCATGGAGCACGACGGCAAACTGGCCGGGGTCATGGGGACACAATTGGTCCAGGATGTCATGCTCATCCGTCACGCCTATGTGCGCACGGCGTTTCACAACCGGGGCATTGGCAGCCAGCTGTTGGAACACCTGCACGCCCTCGCGCCCGGGCCGGTCCTGATTGGAGCCTGGGCGGCAGCCACCCGCGCCATTGCCTTCTATGAGCAGCACGGCTTTCGCCAGGTCATCCCTTCGGAAAAAGACCGGCTGCTCAAAAAGTATTGGTCCATCCCCGAGCGCCAGGTGGAAACTTCCGTGGTGCTGGCCGACGACCGGTGGTTTGAAACTGAACCGTCAAAAGTGCATTAGCGCCTGACTTTTTTACCCGCCGTTTCACCCGCGCCACGCCGCGGACATCTACGGATGAACGGCCAGCCGATAAAAGCGGTTGCCGGAACTCAAGGCGGTGAGATCGGTCGGGTCGGTGATGGTGGCCGTCACGTATTGATTGGGCGGAACATTTTGGGGCGTGGATTCCGAGGCCGTGGCCCCGACGACATTTGCGATCCATCCCGCCGCCGTCGTATAAGTCATCATGTCCGTCCAGCTTCCCCCCAGCGCACCCGCGGTCTGCACCACGAAGGTCAGGTTGGTGGCGGTGGCATTTCGATGAAAATTAAACTGGAATTTGTTTCCCGTCACGAGGCCGATCACCGAGGGGCTGGTGTTGGGCACGTTCGGGTTGGTCGCGAGCGCGAATTCCATCAGGTTGACGACCCCATCGCCGTCGGGGTCGGCGAGATCCCCGGCGACGGCCAGATTGGTGGCGTTGCTGCCGAAATAGGCGTACTTCCAATTCAGATACGGATCCAACAACCCGAACACCGAGACTGACAATTGGTTCCCGACATAGACCTTGCCGTTCGCAATGATGGGCGCGGCGAATTTGACGCCGTTGGCCAGGCGATCCCGGTTTCCCGCCGCCTGGCTGCTGTTGTAGATTTCCGATGTCAGATTGCCGGCGGCATAGGCCACCAGCACCGCCGGGCTGGCATTCTGCAGCGCCCAGACAATCCCATTGTTGGTCCCGTTGGCGGAGACGGCGGGCGTCGCGCCGGGAAAACCATAGGTGCGCGTGGCGGTGGATACGGCGCTGCCTGACAGCACGCCAGCGCTGAGGGTGAAGGCCTTCAATTTGTCACTGGTGCCGCCGTAATAGATCGTTCCGTTGAAACAGGCCGGTGTGCCGAAGGAACCGCCGATCACGCCCGCCGCGGTGGTTTGCACCACGGAATCAAAAGTGGGATCAAAATGATTGTTGTCCAGGGTCAACTGGTCGCGATTCACCACATAAATTTTGCCCTGCTTGCCGGCGCCGAGCAGCAAATTCGTGTACGGCCCCGTTTGATCGGGAAGCAGGATCAATCCGCCGGACCCGAGATCCTGATCGCCGCTCTGCAGAGATGCCTGATTATACACCGTGAAATAGTCGGCCACTGCCAGCCCGTTGGTCGTGGAAAGCTTCATGAACGAATCGCCGAAATCGATCCCGCCGGAACCGTTCGTGGCGGAGAAACTGCCGTTGGCGACTTCAAAATACAAGTTGGTGTTCGCGTCCACAGCGATCCCGCCGCCGCCGCCCCAGATGCCGCCCTCGGCGGCGTGCGCCCCAAAGGTGCCTGCCGTGGCGTTCGGAGTGGTGTTGAATACGTAATTGGTGAGCTGCTGGAGCGTCACCGGATCGAAGCCGATGATCCAGCCGTGGTATGGATCGGTATCCGCATAGCCGGTGTAAGGAACGAACAAAATGCCGCCCGCCAGCGTCAGTGCGCCGCGTTGCAAACTTTGCGTGGCATTGAACTTCACCACCCCGCCGGCACTGTCCACCCCCGTGCCCGGAACCGAAGCGCTGACCACCGCCGGGCTGTTGGGTTGTTCGGCGCCGGTGGCGAGGTTCAAGGCGTGAATGCGATGATAATAATTGGTGACCCCGCCGGAGATTTCCCCCGTGAAGGCATCCACATAAAGCGTCCCGGAGATGGGGTCGATGACCGGGGTGCCGGTGACGCCCACCGACGGAACAATGTCGGTGTACTGGCCGCTATTATTGGGCGTGGACACGCCGTTGTTATAGCGGCAGCCGAAGTTTTTGTTGGTATAGACGCCGGCAATGGTCGTCACCGCATACGGCCCCAGATTCACCTGCCACAGCAATCCGCCGGACGGTCCGTTGGTGCTGTCGGCGTCGAAGGCATAGATGCTGTCTTGTTCCGTGGCGACGTAGAAGACATTGTGCATGCCCTCGCCGGGGACGTTTACGCCGGAGACATAGAGCGGCTGGGCAAAAACGTAGCCGTCCACGCTGTGGGAAAACAGTTTGCCGAACGTGTTGGTGTTGACGTTCGCCGGAATCAAAATCGTCTCGTTCGGGTTTTGTCCCGTGCGGTGGATGTCGCCGTGGTACGTCAAAACATTCACCTGCGCGACCGCCAGCATAAAGGAAGACCACACCTGGAAACCGAGGACCGCAAAGATCGCCTTTTGGTTCATTGTAAGGCTGAATAATCTTTCAAATAAGACCAAAAGTCAAGCCGCGACTTGAGGGCTGGCGTCGGCGCGGGGACCGAAGCGGTCTGGGCTGGTGAAAACAATTGAAAAACTGGATGCGGCAAAAGGATGCCGGCGCCGCCTGGCGGCGTCAGACCGCGAGGGCGGTGTTGAACATTTCCCTGGCCATGACCCCGTCGGACACTTTGGTGACCGGACCGGTCATTTCAATTTCGTAACCCTCGCTGATTTTGATTTCAATCCGCCCCCCGGGCATGTGGACGGAAATGTCGCGGTCGCACAAGCCGAGCCGGTGCGCCACCGCCGCCGCCGCGCTGCTGCTGCTGCCGCTGGCCAGCGTGTAGCCCGCGCCGCGTTCCCAGATTTCGATTTGAATGTTGTGGCGGTCGAGCACCTTCATGAGCTGCACGTTGGTGCGGTTCGGAAAACGCAGGTGGCTCTCCAGCAACGGGCCGATCTGCCGGGCCAGGTCGGCGCTGATCCTTGCCAGCGGCAGCACACAATGGGGATTGCCCACCGTGGCCGCGCAAAAGTTGAATCGTTCCCCGCGCAGGTGGATCGGTTCGTTGATGACCTCGCGGCGCGGGCCGGCCACCGGAATTTCATCGCTCCAGAAACTCACCTTGCCCATGTCAACACGCACGATCTTGCCGCGTTCCAGGACCGTGGCTTTCACCACGCCGCCGGGGGTTTCGATCTCGAACTCATCCTTGCCGGCCAGCTTCTTGTCGAACAGGTAACGTGAAAAAATCCGCAGGCCGTTGCCGCTCTTTTCAGCTTCACTGCCGTCGGGATTGAAAATTCTAAGTGCAAACCCGGCCTTTTTCGAGGGCAGGGGACCGAGCAGAATGCCGTCCGAGCCGATGCCGTAATGTCGGTGGCAGATGGTTTTGATCTGTGCCGCCGTCAGCGGGGACGGCAGGTTCTTCGGGTCAATGACGATGTAGTCGTTGCCGAGCGCGTGATACCGGGTGTAGGCCCAAAGCATGGGCGAATCATAGCGACTTTTGCGCCGGGCGCAAAATAGAATCAGGGCCTGTCCGGCGGTTTCACCTCGCGCTGCTTCGCCTCGTCCAAGTGAAGCCGGTGAAGGAACCGGTGAACCGCCGGGGCAAAAATGATTCCCAGGATTGCAATGAATGCCAGTCCGCTGAACAGTGCGTAGCATCCGGCAAAGATTTTTCCGCCGCTGGTTTGCAGGGTCGAGATTGGCCCCATGCCCGACAAAATCATCGCCGCATTCACGAACGCGTCCACCCACGACATTTGCTCAAAGCTCCGATAACCGATCATCCCCATGCCGAGGGCAAACCCAATGACCAGCAGGCCGAGCCCCACGCTTCGCGCCATGCGCCAATAGAACGCCGACAGGGGCAGCAACGGTTTTGAGCGGTGCTCGAACATGGAATCGGTCTATTTGGCTGTCTGGACGCTGCCGGTGATTTCCCGCACGTCCTTGATTTCGTGTTGCTGCATGAAGTCGCGGAGGCCGGCGATCACCTGCAGGGGCGTCTGCGGTTCGTAGAAATTCGCCGTGCCCACCGCCACGGCCGTGGCCCCGGCGACCATGAATTCGATGGCGTCCGCCGTGTTCTGGATGCCGCCCATGCCGACGATCGGGATTTTCACGGCTTGCGCCGCTTCCCAGACCAGCTTGATGGCGATGGGTTTGATGCACGGGCCGGTCAGACCGCCGGTGATGTTCGCCAACTTCGGTTTGCGGGTCTCGATGTCAATCGCCATGGCCGGATAACTGTTCGTAACGGCCAGCGCGTCGCTGCCCGCGTCCTCCGCCGCTTTGGCATAGGGCGCAATGTTCACCACATTCGGACTCATCTTGGTGATGAGCGGCAGTTGCGTCACCTTCCGGCAAGCGGTCACCACTTGGCTCAGCAGTTTCACGTTCGTGCCAAATTGGGCGCCGCCTTCCTTGATGTTTGGGCAGGAGACATTCAATTCCAGCGCGCCGACGCCGCCGAGTGCATCAAATCGCCGGGCGACCTCGGCATATTCGTCGACGGTCGTGCCCCAAATGTTGATGATGGTCGGGACCTTCAAGCCTTTGAGGAACGGCCAGTATTTTTTGATGAACCCTTCCACGCCCGGCCCTTGAAGGCCGATGGCATTGATGAGTCCGCTGGCGACCTCGACCGTGCGCGGCGTCGGATTGCCGCGCACCGGACCCAGCCGGATGCCCTTGACGACGACGGCGCCGAGCTGGTTCAGGTCGAGGAGTGGCGCATATTCAACGCCATAACCGAACGTGCCCGAGGCGACCATCACCGGGTTTTGCAGCCGCAGGGTTCCAATCTGCACGAACAGGTTTTCGCCGCCATCCGCCTTTTTGACTCTGGTCTCTGGAACTTTAGCCTTTAGCCTTTGGACTTTAGCCTTCATTTCGCCGCCTCCCATGCCACCTGGCGTGAATCAAACACCGGCCCTTCGGTACAGGTGCGCTGGTATTCCCAGCCATCGCCGGTCTTGACCGGGATGACGCAGGTCAGGCAGACGCCGACACCGCAGCACATGTGTTCGTCCATCGAAAGTTCCGCCGGCACTTTGAATTCGTCGGCGAGCTTTCCAACCGCCTTCAACATTCCCGTCGGGCCGCAGGCGAACAGCTTGCAACCTTTTGTGCTGCGCTTCAGTTCGGCCAGCAGCGGCTGGGTGACGAGACCTTTTTTGCCGTGACTGCCGTCTTCGGTGGTCACGCGCACCTCCCAGCCGAGCGCCTGAAACTCCTTTTCGCACAAAATATCCACGCGCCGCCGGCCGCCGCCGAAGACGATTCCTTTCTGCGGCGAACGTTGGGCCAGCAGGTACATGGCTGCCATGCCGTAACCACCCGCGACGAGCAGCGGCGTTTCGCCGCCGCGTTTCGGCACGGTAAATCCATGGCCCAGCGGCGCGATCACGCTGAGTTCCGCGCCGGCTTGCATCTGCGAGAGAATTTCGGTGCCCTTGCCGACGGTTTTGTACAGGATGGAAAAGGTGTCGCCTTCGACCTGGAAAATGCTGAACGGCCGGCGCAACAGGGCGTCCTTGAGCGGCAGCACGCGGACGTGCGCGAACTGTCCCGGCTGGATCAGCGGGGCAATCCGCGGCGCGCGCACCACCAGCCGGAAATAGGAATCCGTGTCGCGCTCCTTGGAAACAATCTGGACGGTTTGCTCAAGCATGGCCGGCGTTTTGGTGAACTGCCGCGCTGGGATGGGGGCGCCCGTCGGGTTCATGGTCGCGCCGGGCGCCGGCCGCTTCGCACATGTTGCGGTACGTGGCGAACGCGAGCAGCGGCCAGGCGTTGCGATAGATGTCGTATTTCAAATAAAACACCTTCGGAAAACCCGTGCCGGTGATTTCGTTTTCCGTCCAGGAACCGTCCGCGTTTTGCGTGCGGATCAAATACTCCACGCCGCGTTTGAGCGCGGGGTTGTCGGGATCATCGAACGCGCACAACCCCATGACCGCCCAGGCGGTTTGCGAGGCGGTGCTCGGACCGCGGCCCTTGAAAACCGGGTCGTCGTAGGTGTTGCAGCGCTCGCCCCAGCCGCCGTCGGCGTGCTGGACGCTTTCCAGCCAGTCGCGGGCCTTGAGCAGCCACGACTGGTTCATGTCCAGCTTCATGGCGCGCAGGCCGCGCAACACCTGCCAGGTGCCGTAGATGTAATTCACCCCCCAGCGGCCATACCACGAGCCGTCCTCCTCCTGCTGCTCGCGGATGTAATCCAGCGCCTCCCGGATCTGGTGATGGCCCGGGTTCCAGCCTTCATAGCCGAGCAGTTCCAGGATGCGCGCCGTGATGTCGGCGCATTCGGGGTCAAGCATGGCGTTATGGTCGGCGAAGGGAACCTTTTCCAGGATGTTTTTTGTGCAATCCTTGTCAAAGGCCGCCCAGCCACCGTCCCGGCATTGGAACGACATCATCCACTTCAGGCCCCGCCGGAAGCATTCATCGCGCTTTTTCGGGTTGTCGGTCGGGATTTTCCGCAGCGCAAGCAGCACCATCGCGGTGTCGTCCACGTCAGGGTTCCATTGATTGTTGTACTCAAAAACCCATCCGCTCGGTTCCACGTTGGCCGGATTTTTGTGGATCCAGTCGCCGCGAAAACGGATTTCCTTCTGCATCAGCCATTCGGCGGCTCGTTTCATGACCGGATGGCTCTCGGGAATGCCGGATTCATGCAGGCAGATGGCGACGATGGCCGTGTCCCAGACCGGCGAGAAACAAGGCTCGATGTGCACGGTGTCGGCGGTTTCGTGCTCCAGTTTTTTCAATTCGTGCGCGGCGCGGACGACCTGCGGATGATCGTCCGGATACCCCAGGGCCTTGAGCGCGATGAGCGCATTGAGCATGGCGGGGAAGATTGCGGCCAGGCCGTCCGAACCTTCAAAGCGTTCGAGCATCCATTGCTCGGCGTTGCGGAGGGCGCGCCGGCGGAAGGGGTGGATGTTGTGTTCGGCGAACCATTCGGCAAATTTGTGGAGCCGGTCCAGCCACAGGAAAAAATTGCGCAACGACAGTTTTTCCGGGTCGGGCGCGGGCGCGAGGTCGCGTTGGTGAATGCCGTGGGGATAAAGTTCATCCAGGGTCACCGGGGCCGGGCGGGTGGGTTTGAAATGGTTGATGATGGCGAGCGGCACGAGCATGGCGCGCGACCAGTTGCTCATCTCCCAGAAATTCACGTGGAACCATTTGCCGAGGAGGATGACCTCGCAGGGGATGGTGGGAACGAATTCCCAGGGAAAAAGCCCGAGCAGCGCGAGATACAATTTGGAAAACGTATTCAGCCGCGGCACGCCGCCCAGGTTGAGCGCCATTTCGCGCGCCTTCAGCAGGCGCGGGTCCGTGACGGGCAGGCCGGCGAGTTTGAGCGCGAGATAGGCCTTGATGGTGGCATTCACTTCCGACGGGCCGCCGTAATAGATGTTCCAGCCGCCGTCGGACAATTGCATGGAAAGGATGTGGTTGACCGCCTTGCGCTGCCATTCCTTGTCCACCTTGCCGTTCCAGTGGTGATACGCAATCGTGTCGGAAACCAGGGTGGAATCCACCATCAATTCGCCCACCCAATAGCCTTCGGGTTTCTGCAGCCGCAGCAGATTTTCCTGCGCCCGCAGAATGGCGGCCACCAAATCCCGGGCAAAATCCGTTGACCGGCGGGTTGCCGGGGACGACGGAGCCGGTTGAACCCTGGAACTGCTTTCAATCACCCCCCCACTCTGCGAATTCACGGCAAAACTGTAAAGTTCTAAGTGCCCTATAGGGAAAGGCATGGTTCATGCGGACATTGCTTTTATTGTGGACAAACCAGTCAAATTATATTAATTAAATGAAATCGATTGGTGATAAATCGGCAGTAAAACTTATGAGCCTTAAGATTGCCCGTTACGGCTGGCTACCCGACCTGCCGGACCAGCGGGACCATCTTTACGCCGCGCCCGTGGAAATGCTGGGTGCGCTGCCGGTGCGGGTTGACTTGCGTCCGCTTTGCCCGCCGGTCTATGACCAGGGCCAGCTCGGCAGTTGCACCGCCAACGCCATCGCCGGAGCCATCGAATTTGACCGGATGAAACAGGTATTGTCCGACTTCACCCCGTCGCGCCTGTTTATTTATTACAACGAACGCGCCCTGGAGCACACGATCGATTCCGACAGCGGCGCGCAAATCCGCGACGGGATCAAGAGCGTGAGCAAACAGGGCGACTGTCCGGAAACCGAGTGGCCCTATGTCGTGGCCCGGTTCAAAACCCGCCCCGCGGCAAAATGTTACGCCGATGCGCTCCATTACCGGGTCGTGCTGTATCAGCGCGTGAGGCAGACGTTGAGCCAGCTCCGGGGCTGTCTCGCGTCGGGTGACCCGTTTGTGTTTGGGTTCACGGTCTATGAAAGTTTTGAAAGCGCGGCGGTGGCCCGGACCGGCCACGCGCCGTTGCCCGCCGCCGGCGAGTCGGCCATCGGCGGCCACGCCGTGGTGGGCGTGGGTTATGACGACGTGAAGCAATGGTTCATCGTCCGCAATTCGTGGGGCGCCCGGTGGGGCCGGAAGGGTTATTTCACATTGCCGTACGCTTATGTGACCGATGATGACCTGGCAAGTGACTTCTGGACAATTCGGGTGGTTCAGTGATAATGCCTTTAACCCGAGAATAACTAATACAAAATTATGACACTGACAAAACGCGACCTGGTGGTTCGCATCAGCAACGAAACCGGACTCGTTCAGCAGCAGGTGTTTGACGTGGTGCAAAAAACCCTCGACTACATCGCCGAGGCGCTCGCCAAGGGCGACAAGGTGGAACTGCGCAACTTCGGCGTTTTCGAGGTCAAGGTCCGCAAGGCGCGTGTCGGGCGCAATCCCAACTCCCCGGCCACCGACGTGCCGATTCCCGCCCGCGCCATGGTGAAATTCAAGGCTGGCAAGGAAATGCGTGGCGACGTGCTCAAACTCACGCCTCAAAAATCACCGGCTTCAACCTGACGCTGAAAGCAAAGCACCCGGCCGATGGGAAAATGAATTCCTGATTTCCTGTTTTCCTAAACCAAAACTTTCCTTATTCTCCGGGGATGGAACGATTGCCCGGATTCAGAGATTTCTATCCCGAACCGCTCCCGCACTCCGATGTCTGGAGCGCCGACGCCCGCCAGTACATCTTCGACCAATGGCGCACCACCGCCCGGCGCTATGGCTTTCGGGAATACGACGGGCCGCCGCTCGAGCCACTCGAGCTGTTCACCACCAAGAGCGGCGAGGAAATCGTCGGCCAGCTCTACAATTTCACCGACAAGGGCAACCGCGCCGTGGCGTTGCGGCCGGAAATGACTCCGACGCTCGCCCGCCTGGTCGCCGCGCACGAACGCAATTACAAAAAGCCGATCAAATGGTTCGCCATTCCGCAACTGTTCCGCTACGAACGCCAGCAGAAGGGCCGCCTGCGCGAACACTTCCAGTTCAATGCCGATCTCATCGGCGAAACCGACCCCGCGGCGGATGCGGAATTGATTGCGCTGCTCATTGACACACTGCGGTCGTTTGGTTTGACCGAAGCGGATTTCATCATCCGGCTCAGCAGCCGCAATGCGTGGTCGGATTTCTTCAAGCAGGGCGGGGGAGATGCCGCGCGCGAATACGACTTCTACCAGGCGGTTGACAAACTGGAGCGCGCCTCGCCGGAAGAGAATGAAAAGAAGCTCACGGCGCTGGGTTTCCCGCTCGCGGCGGTGAACCAGTTCATCGAATCCGGCAAACCGACCGCGGAGCTGCAGTGCATTCTCGACAACCTCGGCGCGCGCGGCCTGCGCGAGTTCGTGAAGGTGGATTACCATGTCATCCGTGGATTGGCCTACTACACGGGCGTGGTGTTCGAAGCCTTTGATGCCAAGGGCGAGTTCCGCGCCATCGCCGGCGGCGGACGCTACGACAACTTGGTCAAACTCATCAGCGGCGGCAAGGTGGATCTGCCCGCGCTCGGCTTCGGCATGGGCGACGTGGTGCTGCTGGAATTGCTGAAGGCCCGCGGCCGGCTGCCCAAATTCGATTCGCCGATGGATCTCTATGTGCTGATCGAGGATGAAGCCCTGCGTTCGCCATCGCTCAAGCTCGTGCAGGATTTGCGCGCGGCGGGCTATGCGGTGGATTATCCGCTCACCCGGGTGAAATCGGACAAGCAATTCAAACGGGCCCAGGAATTGAAGGTGGCCCACACCGTGCGCCTGGAAAGCGACGCCTACGTTCGCATCCGCAATTTGACGACCCGCAAGGAGGTCGTCGCCGGCGCGAATGATGTGGCAAATCATCTGGGGTGAAAGCCGGAATCGATCGGTCGGGATGGTGATCTGGATTTGCCTGGGCGCGGGCGCTCCGGAAGTTTACCGGGGGGTTGTCCCCTAGATATGCGTCTGCTGGGCTTTCGCCCGAACTGGTAAAAGGTTCTCATGCAAAAACTGGCTTTTCTAAAAACCACGCTGGCGGTGTCGGGATTGATCGTGTTGTTTCATTCGACCGGCCACGGCCTGCCGGCCGGGAACGGGATGTTGGCGAGCCAATCCCGTCCATTTGATCCCAAATTGGAACCGATGCGTCTGCACACGGAGGGAAACAAGGTGCTGGACGCGGGCGGCAAACCGGTCTGGCTGTACGGCGTCAACATCGCGTCGCTCGAATGGACCACCGCCGGCGACCACGTGCAGGAATCCGTGAGTCGCGCCATCAATGACTGGAAGGTGAATTTCATCCGTCTGCCGCTGGCGCAGGACCGCTGGTTCGGCCGGATGACCAATCAGCTGGACGGCGGCGCCGCCTACCGCGCGCTCGTGGATGACATCGTGGACACTTGTGCGGCGGCACGGGTATATATCGACCTGGATTTGCACTGGTCGGATTGTGGCAAATGGATCAACGAAGGAGGCAGCCTCGGCCAGCATAATATGCCGGATAAAAATTCAATCACCTTCTGGAGGGACGTGGCGACGCGCTACAAAAATCATCCGAACGTGATTTTCGGCCTGTACAACGAGCCGCATGACGCCTCCTTTGCCGTCTGGCGCGATGGCGGCACGGTCACGGACAAGCCGGCGCGCTGGAATCCCGGCCAGGAAAAGGTGATTTACGAGGCGGTGGGCCTGCAAACGCTGTACAACACGGTTCGCGCGACGGGCGCCACCAACGTGGTGACGGTCAGTGGACTGGATTGGGGCTTTGATTTAAGCGGCGTGTTGCAAGGGGATGCGATTGCGGGCACAAATTTTATTTATGAGACGCATCCGTATCCATTCAAGGACACCAATTGGGACGGCAATTTTGGCGCGGTCAGTGACAAATTTCCGGTCTATGTTGGAGAATGGGGTTTTGGCGGACGCCGGGCGGGCAACGTCACGAACAATCTGAACTATGCGCACCAGCTGATGGCTTACACCCGACAGCATAACCTTCACTGGACCGCCTGGGATTTGCACGTTTCCGCCGGGCCGACGCTGATTAAAAACTGGCAGTACGAACCGACGCTATTCGGGCAATTTGTGAAGGAACAACTCGGCACCCTGGCCGCCGCGCGCGAATCAAAACAATAAACCCGAATCCGAAGGGACGGAAAATGGCCTCCGTCTGAATGGAACAATTAATGAAATAGCTATATCATTTATTGTGCAGCCGGCAGGTTAAGCGGTTCAAAACACCGGCTGGAGTGCGCCCGAGGATGGACCGACTGCAAACGCAAAAGATCAATTCCGGAGTTCGGGGTCGATTTGCTTCCGGATGGAAACGAAAAAGGCGGGGCCGAAGCCCCGCCGGTTTGAAAGGGATGGGAGGAATTATTTTGCCGGCGGCGTCACAACTTTTTCCTGTTTTTCATTCACCAGCGTGGCGCCCTTGCCGAGGCGCTTGCGCAGGTAGGTGAGTTTCGCGCGGCGCACCGAGCCCTGGCGCTCGACTTCAATCTTGTCCACGCGGGGCGAGTGCAGCGGAAACACGCGCTCCACACCCTCGCCGTAGCTGATGCGGCGGACGGTGAAGGTCTCGTTCAGTCCGTGACCGCGTTTGCCCATGACGACGCCGGAGAAAATCTGGATGCGTTCCTTGTCGCCTTCCACGACCTTCGTGTGCACGCGCACGGTGTCGCCCACCGCGAATTTCGCGTCGTCCTTGCGATACTGTTCCGATTCAATTTTGTCCTGTAATGCCTGGTTCATAAATTATTTTTGTGATGCGTGACGCGTGAAACGTGAATCTGCCGGCTTCCGTTCACGTTTTACGTTTCACGCTTTACGCTTTACACTTCATTTCATCAAATCCGGCCGGCGTTCTTTCGTCCGCTGTTTCGCCTGTTCGCGCCGCCATTTCTCGATCTCAGCATGGTGGCCCGACACCAAGATGTCCGGAACCTTCATCCCGCGAAATTCCGCCGGCCGCGTGTACTGCGGATATTCCAGCAGCCCGTGGCTGAAGGATTCGTCGTGTGAACTTTCGTCATCGCCCAGCGCCCCGGGCAGCAACCGCGTCACCGCGTCGATCACCACCATCGCGGGCAGCGCCCCGTTCGTCAGCACGTAATCGCCGATGGACAGTTCATCGTCCGCCAGCGTTTCCCGCACCCGCTCGTCAAAACCCTCGTAATGGCCGGTGACGAGCAGCAAATCTTCCGCTTGCGCCAGTTCGCGCGCGATGGCCTGACAGAACGGCCGCCCGGCGGGCGACAGCAAAATCACGCGCGTCCTTTCGCGCTGCAAACCTTCCACGGCGGCAAAGAGCGGTTCCGGCTTCAACAGCATCCCCGGCCCGCCGCCGAACGGCCGGTCGTCCACGGTCTTGTGCCGGTCGTGCGTCCAGTCGCGCAGGTTGTGGATTTTCAGGTCCACCAGACCCGTGTCGCGCGCCCGTTTGACGATGCTCTCGTCAAGCGGTCCGGCAAACATCGCCGGAAACAAGGTCAGCACGTCAATTTTCACGAATGCAAAATTAAAAATTAAAAATTAAAAATGCCAGCGGCCGGCGGCCTTCATTTTACATTTTTAATTTTGCTTTTTTAACTTTTTTTGTCTTCCACAATTTCCACCGAACAACGCCGCCCCTGCTTGGCGCTGCCGGCTTGCAGCAGCGAGCGGATGGCATTGATGGTCATGCCCTGCCGCCCGATAATCTTGCCAACATCCGACGCATCGAGGCGCAGTTCATAAACCGTCACGCCCGAGCGCTCCACCGGCGTGATGCTCACCGCTTCGGGATGCTGCACGAGACCCTTGACGACGTATTCCAAAAACGCCTGCATCGCGTCTCAAAAATAAAAAGTGAATCAAGCCGCGATCGGAACCGCCTTGCCCGCCTTTTTGATCAGGCTGGCCACGGTTTCGCTCGGCTGGGCGCCCTGGGCGACCCAGTATTTGGCGCGGTCGAGCTTGAGCGTAAAATTGTCGCCCGGTTTCAACGGCTGATAGGTGCCGATTTCCTCGATGAACTTGCCGTCGCGCGGACTGCGACCGTCAGCCACCACAATGCGATACACCGGGGCATTCTTGGCCCCGACGCGCTTCATGCGAATTTTTACAGCCATAAATATATCAAAAGAGCACAGAGAATAGCGATGCGGCCCGGGGGTTGGCAAGTTCTGTTTTAAACAAAAAACGCCGCTTGCCGACCGCGCCAATCGCTGCTTTGCTGATGTCCATGGACCGGCCTTATGAGGAGATTGTGGACGGCGCGTCGTTGCCGCGTTCGGCTCCGGGCGCCCGCCACGAGGCGATCTGCGAGCGTTTGCACTGCTTGATGACCGCCAGCGTCGCCAACCTGGCCACCACACGGCTGCTCGCGCCGCGCGAGCGCGTGCAGGTTTCCCGGACGACCACGCTTTGTCCCGACCTGGCGCTGGTGATGGCGGCCACGGGCAAGCTCTGGCTGGCGGTGGAAATCGTCAGCACGGACGACCACCGCACCGACACGGTCATCAAGAAGCAGATATACGAGGATCTCCGCGTGCCGCGATTGTGGATGGTGGACCCGCGCTATGACAACGTGGAGATTTATCAAAGCACGCAATGGGGTCTGGCGTTGAAAGGCATCCTGGCTGGAAACGAAGTGCTGGCGGAGGCGTTGATTCCCGAGTTTCAAATTGTCATCGCCGAGCTTTTTGCCACGCAGCCGCAGGCGCGTCAGCGTTAAACCGTTGAAATTTTGTTTGAATGAAGTAAGGTGGTGGTTGTCCAAACACCTGAATATCAATCATTAAAAACCAATAAATTATGAAAAAGACCATGTTACTGCTCGCTGCCAGCCTTTTGCTGGCGCTTTCAACCTCCAGCCTGCTCGCGGTCGATACCACGGGCAAGGAAGTCACCGTCACCGGCTCAATGGTGTGCGGCAAATGCACGTTGCATGAAACCTCGAGCTGCCAGAACGTCATTCAAGTCACGCAGGACGGCAAGACCGTCAAATATTACCTCGCCAAAAACGACCTGAGCGACGCCATGCACGGCGATGTCTGCCACGGTGATTCCAAGAATGTCACCGCCACCGGCACCGTCACCGAAAAGGACGGGAAACAAATTCTGACGGTCACCAAGCTGGAAGCGGCCAAGTAAGACAAATCGAAATCACTCTCCCTGAACCGCCGTTAGGCATCATTGCCCTGACGGCGGTTGAATTTTACCACGTCCGCGTATTTCACTCTGGTGCCGCCGAAGATGTCCAGCGCCGAGCCGATGGTCAGGTCCACCTTGCCCCGGCCCAGCCGGGAGACCTCCTCCAGATCGGCCAGCGAATTCGCGCCGCCGGCGTAAGTCGTCGGGATCGGCGTCCATTGCCCTAGCTTTTCCACCAGTTCATGGTCAATGCCGCGGCACAAGCCTTCCACATCCACGGCGTGTACCAGGAATTCCGCGCAACTGCCGGCCAGTTTTTTGAGCGTTTCCGGCGTGATGGCCACCTCGCTGAACTTCTGCCAGCGGTCAGTGACGACGAAATAATTCTCGCCCCGCTTGCGGCAACTCAAATCCAGCACCAGCCGGTCTTTGCCGACGGTTTTGACCAGATCGCCAATCCGCTCCCAATCCACGCGGCTCTCGCGAAAGGCCCAGCTCGTGACGATGACGTGCGAAGCGCCGGCCTCGAGCCAGCCGCGGGCGTTTTGGGCATCGACGCCGCCGCCCAGGTGCAGTCCGCCGGGAAACGCCGCGAGCGCGGCGCGCGCCTGGGTCTCGTTGCCGGGCCCAAGCTGGATGACATGGCCGCCGGCCAGGCCGTCGCGCCGGTAAAGTTCGGCGAACCAGGCGGCGGAGCGGTCGGAGACAAAATTTGTGCGCGGCCCGGCTTCGCCGAGCGTGCCGCCGACGATTTGCTTCACTTTGCCTTCATGCAGGTCAATACACGGACGGAACATGGGTGCAGGCTAGATTCACGCGACGGAAGTTCCAAGTGGATTTACGATATACGATTTACGATTGACGTGACTGGCATTGTTCCCCGCGTCGATCGAAAATCGGAGATGGTCAGGCCTTCGCTTCTCGACAAACCGGTGGAATTTCTTAAATTGGCAGGAATGTCGTCTGCCAATCAATCGTTGGTCATCGCCGGACGAATTTTCCGGTCGCGGCTTATCCTGGGCACGGGAAAATTTTCGTCGCCCGAGGCCATGCGCGATGCCCTCGCCGCCAGCGGCGCGGAAATGGTCACCGTCGCTCTCCGCCGCGCCGATTTGAGCGGCAAAAACGATCCGTTCGCGAACATCCTCGAATTCATTGACCCTAAACAATATCTGTTGCTGCCAAATACCAGCGGGGCAATGAATGCCGAGGAAGCTGTCCGGCTCGCGCGCCTGGCCGCCGCTGCCGGCCTGCCGAAATGGGTGAAGCTCGAAATCCATCCCGACCCGCGCTATTTGCTGCCCGACCCCGTGGAGACGTTCAAGGCGGCGGAGATTCTGGTGCAGGACGGTTTCACGGTGCTGCCGTACATCAATGCCGACCCGGTTTTGGCGAAGCGATTGCAGGACATTGGCGTGGCCACCGTGATGCCGCTCGGTTCGCCCATCGGGTCGAATCGCGGCCTCCAGACGCGTGAACAAATCCGCATTATCATCGAGCAGGCCACGGTGCCCGTGGTCGTGGATGCCGGTCTGGGCGCGCCGAGCCATGCGGCGGAAGCCATGGAGCTGGGCGCCGACGCCGTGCTGGTGAACACCGCGGTGGCGGTTTCGAGCGACCCGAACCGCATGGCCATCGCGTTCAAAATGGCCGTGGAAGCCGGTCGGGCCGCGTTTGAATCCGGGCTGGCCGCGGCGCAGGATACCGCCAATGCCACGAGCCCGTTGACGGCGTTTTTGGATTGAATTCAACCATGAATGAAGCATCAATTGAACCCTGTAGCCGCGGACATTAGTCCGCGCACACGTGTTTTTGCTCGATCAGCGCCGACTAATGTCGGCGGCTACGTAAAAAAATAAAACATGAGTACAAAAAGCCTTTCCCCTTCGCGGGCGCGGCACATTTTGCATGCGGCGGCGAAAATCCGCGTGCTGGTCCTGGGCGACGTGATGCTCGACCAGTTCATCTGGGGCAGTGTCGCGCGCATCTCGCCGGAAGCGCCGGTGCCGGTCGTGGATTTCGAGCGTGAAAGTTTCATGCCCGGCGGCGCCGCCAACGTCGCCCGCAACCTCACGGCGCTCGGCGTGCCTGTGGAGATTTTCGGTGCGATCGGCACTGACGACGCCGGTCGCCGGCTGCGCATGTTGTTGAACGAACAAAAAATCGGCTGCGCCGGGCTGGTGATGCACGCTGCGCGGCATACCAGCGTCAAAACCCGCGTTGTGGCGCACAAACAACAGATGGTGCGCATTGACCGCGAAACCCGCGACGGCCTGAATGCAAAACTGACCGCCCGCCTGCTCGTGGAATTGAAAGCAAAACTCCCGAAGGCCGCCGCCCTCATTGTCGGTGACTACGGCAAGGGCGTGGTGACGCAGCCGCTGTTGAATGAAATCAAGACGCTTTGCCGGGCGCGGGGCGTCTGGCTCAGTTTTGATCCCAAGCCGGTGCATTGTTTGAATTTGGGCAGCCTTTCACTCATCACGCCCAACCGCAAGGAGGCTTTCGCGCTGGCCAATCTGATGGACGAAACCCGCCATCCGAATCCGCTGGCCGACAAGAACCTCATGCTGGTCGCAGAACGATTGCTCAACGAGCTGCACCCGGCGGTGTTGCTGATCACGCTGGGCGAACAGGGGATGTTGCTCTGCCAGCGCGGCCAGAAGCCGTTTCACATTCCCACCGTTGCCCAGGAAGTGTTCGACGTTTCCGGCGCGGGCGACACGGTCATCGCCACGTTCACGCTGGCCATTGCGGCGGGGGCATCGCCGGTCGAGGCGGCGATCCTTTCGAATCATGCGGCGGGCATTGTGGTCGGCAAGGTTGGCACGGCCATCACCACACCGGAAGAGTTGATCAAAAGTTTTAACGCGTAGCGGCGCTCTGCCGGGACGCCGCTGCGAAAAGACCAATGACCAAGATCACCGTTGAATCCATTCGCGGCATGAAAGGGCGCGGTGAAAAAATCGCCGCGCTGACCGCGTATGATTTTCCCATGACCAAACTGCTCGACGAGGCGGGCATCCCGTTGATGCTCGTGGGCGATTCGCTGGGCATGGTCGTGCTCGGCTATCCGGACACCACGCACGTGACCATGGCTGAGATGGAGCATCATGTCCGCGCCGCCGCCCGGGCCAGGCCACAAGCCTTGCTTGGGGCGGACCTGCCGTATGGCAGTTACGAAACCGCGGCCTCGGCGCTGGAAAATGCGAAAAAGCTGGTCGCCGCCGGCGCGGAATTTGTAAAGGCCGAAGGGGGCCGATCGATCCTGGCGCAAATCCGGGCGATTGGGTCCGCCGGAATTCCGTTTTGCGGGCATCTCGGCATGCTGCCGCAACACGTGCTCGAGGAGGGCGGCTACCGCGTCAAAGGCAAACGCGAACCGGAACATCAGGCGTTGATCGTGGACGCCCGGGCGCTGGCGGATGCCGGGGCGTTTGCGATTGTGCTCGAACTGGTGGCGCCCGCGGTGGCCCGGGAAATTTCGCAGCAGGTTTCCATTCCCACCATTGGCATTGGTTCGGGCCCGGACTGCGACGGGCAGATTCTGGTGACCAACGACCTGATCGGCACCTTCCCGTGGTTCACGCCGCGATTTGTGAAACCGCGGGCGGCCTGCGGCGCGGAAATCAAGAGGGCGGTGGCGGAGTGGATAAACTCCTTCGCCACAAAATGAAGCCTCGTCTGAAATCGTAGCGGCTGCCGATATCAGGAGGCGGACATTTATGCTCTTTCCGACCGGAAATCCGCCTCCTTACGTTGGCGGCTACAAATCCTGAACGCGGCGCGTCAATCGCAAATCGTATATCGTAAATTTAGCCAAAGCCTCGTAACTTCGCCTGCACACAAAAACTTTCCGCCAGGAGCCAGATTTGTTACAGTGAATCCCATGGAATTGGACTCATTGATTGAATCGGCGGCGGCCGGCGGGGCCAGCGACCTGCACCTGGAAGCCGGGATGCCGGCGGCGATGCGCATTCGCGGCGCCTTGCGGGTTTCGGGCGAACCAGTGGCGCCGAAAACGCTGGCGGCCCTGGCGCGGGGACTGGTCGGCGAGGAACAATGGCCCGTGTTTCTGGAACGGCGCTCGTTTGACCTGTCCAAAGCGATTCGCGGCGTCCGTTGCCGGATCAATATTTTGCAGACCTCGCGCGGCATCGGCCTGGCCATCCGGCTGCTGGGCGCCTTTCAGGCCACGGTCGAAAAACTCAATTTGCATCCGGACCTCAAGAAGCTCGTCAAGAACACGCACGGTTTGATTTTGATCAGCGGCGCGACCGGCAGCGGCAAGTCTTCGACGCTTGCGGCGTTGATCCAGGAGATCAACCTCACCGAGACCCGGCACATTGTCACGGTGGAAAGCCCCATCGAATACTCGTTCCGCCCCCGCCGCGCCTACATCCGGCAGCGCGAGGTCGGGCGTGACACGCCAAGTTTTGAGCAGGCATTGCTGGACGCGTTGCGCGAGGATCCTGATGTGTTGATGGTCGGGGAAATGCGCGATCCGGAAACGATGCGCCTGACGTTGAGCGCGTCGGAAACCGGCCACCTGGTTTTGGCCACGGTGCACTCCTCGAGCTGTGCCGAAGCTGTGCAACGCGTCGCCTCGGCGTTCCCGGCCGAAATCCAGGGGGCGGTTTGCGCCCAACTGGCGGATTGCCTGGTGGCGGTCGTTTCGCAACGGCTCCGGTTCCGTCCGGATTTGAACATCCGGGTGCCCGAATGCGAGGTCCTGGTGGCGACGCATGCGGTGAAGAATTTCATCCGCACGCGCGAGTTTTTCAAAATCAGCTCCGCCGTGGAAACCGGCGCCGAGCATGGCATGTGGAGTTTTCAGCGTTATGCCAAATGGCTGGAAACCCGGACCAATTTTTTCATTCCCAGCCAGAATCCCGAACCGCCCGACAGCGAACCGGCGGAAGCCGGTTTTGTTTCCGCGCCGTTGCCGCCGGCCGGGGTTGCGGCCCGGCCGGAACCAAAAGGCAAGACTTCATTGGCGGCCCCGGGCGCCAAGGAAGGGCATCGGATTGACATTGAGCCGTTTGAGGGCGAGTTCGGAAAAATACTCAAAAAGCCGGAGTAACATGGGCTGGTCCCGAAAATCCTTTCTGGCCAGCGGAGCCCTGGCGCTGTTGATCGCGCCGCTGTTTTGCGGCTGTGTCACCGAGGCCCAGGCCAATGCCCGGGCGCGGGCCGCCTATCTGGCGGGCCAAAAGGCCGCGTTCGCCAGCGTGGCGGGACACGGGCTGGGAGTTTTCATCGCCGGTCCGGTGCAATATCCCAACGTGCCATGGGTTGAGGGATTGACCCTGTCGCAAGCCATTGCCACCGCCAATTACACCAGTCATAATAATCCGAAGGCCATCACCATCGCCCGCAAGGGCGGGAAAATCATTGTCGATCCGCGCGATCTGCTTGGCGGGCACCTGGTGCCGCTCCAACCGGGCGACAAGATTACGATTCAGTAGCGGTCGGGGTGTTATTTTCCGGAATTTGGGAGTTGGAATGCCGTTGGTAACGCCATGCCAGCCATTACCCCCGGCACGTCTCTGCCGGCAAATGCGCCGGTTAACGCTTCCGGGTTATGAATTCAGGCGTTTCTTCATTTTATGGGCGAGCAGCAATTCGCCCAGGTATTGCACGATTCATGAGTATTTGCGTTAACTACATACTCCCGAATATATTTTGCCTTGGACAGCCAATGTCCAACCCCCTCTGTCAGGATGTCGCACAACGAAAGGTTCATTATGACAATTACGAATGCGACAGACAGCCAGCTGGAACTCGGGTTTAACGGCATCCAGCCACGAGCGAACGCGGCGCGGCGGGAAGGGCGTATTGCCCGGGCGGGCTGGTGGTTCAACCAGATGCGCGACATTGTGGGACGCGCGATGGAAACCACCGGCGAGCCGCGTCCGGAACAAATGTGGATTCCCGGCGCGAGCCGCGAAGTGGAGATTTAAAACTGCTTCCCTCCCGCTTGGCGGGACTCCGTGTCCCTGTGCGGCGACACGAGCGCGCCGGTTATTTCCCCACGACACCCGGATAACCGGCGCGTTTTCCTTTACGGTGGCGGTGGTCTGAAGGTGCGGCGATGAGCTGATGACTGTGACGCGGATGGCGGCGTGGGATTGCAGATCGCCTGTTCTGCCAGCCTGATGGCCACGTCGGGGGACACGACGCCGTAGCCGAGCTTGCCTTCCTGCCGGTCCGACGCCCGCCACCAATCCGCGGTGACGTGGCCAAGGTCCTCGTCGTAAGAACGTATGGTGATGTGGTAAACGTCGCCGCCAAACTTAAAATCACGTCTCGTAATTGATTTTGATGCCATCGCGTCTCCTGGTTGGAATTACGAAATAGCGTAACCACACTCACTGTCAAGCCGATTGGTTCATATTTTTGAAAACAATTGATCAGAAACGGCTGGTTTCATGAGCGGTTGAATATCAGCGAAAACTATTTAATCATGGGCGAATCCATCCCCGGATAACCGGCGCGCACAAAAGTTCGGATGACGGAAATCTCCGCCTCACCGGCGACTGTATGGGCCTTGGCAAACTCGCGCCATTCGACCTGCAGTCCGGCTGCCTTGAGCAGGGGAATCTGCCGGCGCACCTTGTCGATGGGAACCATCGGATCGCTGGTGCCGTGGGTCATGAGCAGGCGTTGCTGCTTCGCAACGGGGGGAAGTTCCTGCACCAGTTTTTCCGCCTCGCAAACCCAGCCACTGATGCCGACGATGCCCGCCAGCCGGTGTGGATACCGCAGACCGACGTCAATGGCCATGAGACAGCCCTGGGAAAATCCGGCGAGCGTGATTTGTTCCGCGGGAAGACCTTTGGCCCGCAAACCGTCGAGCAGGTCGAACAACAGCTTCCGGCTGCGCTGAACACCGGGAAGCATGTCCTGCACCTCGCCGAGATTGAACCAGGAGAAACCGCCGAAGTAATCGTCCGGCGCATTGACGAGCAGGTAATTCAGCCAGGGCACATTCATGGCCTCCGGGAACCAGCGCCAGCCGTCGAGGCTGTCGCCCAGTCCGTGCAACAAGACCATCAATCGCCGTGAATTTCCATCCGCGGCGGGAACCAGTTCGCTGTGCAACATAAAATAAAAGCATGTTTGGCGCGAGTGTTCCCGTCAATGCCCAAACGGAGTAAACGTGGATAATGGGAGCGCCGGCGTCCCGCCGACAGGCAGAGTTGTTCGTCCTCAGGCAACGGGCCGGCGAGACGCCGGCGCATCCATGAGGAATGGTGGCGCGTCCAACGGCAGATCGCCCACTATTTGTTTGCCGGTGCCGGTTTCAGCCGGGCGGCTTCCTGGTCCGCCCAATCCGTCAACTGTTGACGTTGCGCGGGGGTGAGCCGGGCTTCCGGATGCAGCAAGGTGTATTTGGGCGGCGGCATGTCCTTGTAACCTACTTCCTCGCTGATGCGCTCCAGTCGCTTGGCCGCGCGCTCAGGCAGGTCGCGCGGCCATTCGGAGAAATTCATCCGTTCGCGTCCATCCTTCACGTCGCCGGCCACCAGCCACGACACCGGCGCGACATGGCTGTACCACGGCCATTTGGTTTCGTCCGAATGGCAGTCGTAGCAGGCGGCATGCAGCATCGCGGCGATGGCCGGCGGCGGCGGATTGGCGGCCATCAAGTCGTGTCCCGGCGTGACCGGCGGGTTCGTGCGCGACGGGTTGGCCAGTTGTATCAACGCAAACAACCCGGCCAGCCCGCCAAAAATCCATTTCATTTTTTTCTTCATTCCCATCAATCAGACTCGCCAGCAATAAGGAAAGTTCCCGCGCAATGCAAACGGGAAAGCGAAATTTCCGTTTTAGCCGCCGCGATTATCGCGGGGGAATTCAGTCAACGGCCTTGCCTTGCGTTGCGGGATTGGTAGAGTGCGGCATCGAACCGCGCCGTTCATCTTCAGCTTCGCCGGCGGAAACCGCATGGGTTTGGTTGGCTTTGGTCCTGGCCTGGTTTGCCCTCTGTTTCCGGTTGGGACACCTGCCGTTGATCGCTCCGGATGAAGGCCGCAACGCCGAGGTCGCGCGCGAGATGAAGGCTTCGGGCGCCTGGCTGGTGCCCACCTACAACGGCGTGGATTACCTGGACAAACCGGCGTTCTATTTCAAGGCCGTGGCCCTCTCGCTCGCGGCTTTTGGCGACAATGAAACCGCGGCCCGCCTTCCTTCCGCCGCCTTCGCCCTGACCCTGGTGGCCCTAGTCTTTGCCTTCGGCCGGAAGGTTTACGGAACTCGCTGCGGCCTGCTGGCGGCCATCGTTGCCACCACCATGCCGCTGTTCCTGATGAACGCGCGCACGGTCATCTTCGACATGGCGCTCGCCCTTTTCGTCTGCGGCGGGATCTTTGCCGGTTACCTGGCCGAGGAGGCGGAAGGCAGGGCGCGTCGGAACTGGTACCTGCTCGGGGCCGCGGCGGCCGGCTTCGCCACGCTGGTGAAAGGGCCGGTCGGTTTTCTGATTCCGGCGCTGGTGTTGCTCATCTTCAACCGGGTCGAGGGCCGGCTCGGCGCCTGGCGGCGATTGTTTTCGCCGCTGAACCTGCTGGTGTTCTTTGGCATCACGCTGCCATGGTTTGTCGGGCTTTGCCTCGCGCACCGGGACTTCCTGCATTACGGGCTGGTGGAGGAATCCTTTCACCGGTTCACCACGGCAAAAACCTTTCATCGTTCCGAGCCGTTTTATTTTTATCTGGTCATCGTCGCCGGGATGTTTTTCCCGTGGAGCCTGTTGCTGCCGGAGGCGGGCCTGGCGATGTGGCGGGAACGCTGGGCGAAGCATCGCGCCGACCGGTTGTGCCTCACCTGGTCGGTGGTGGTGGTCGTGTTTTTCTCCATCTCCCAATCGAAACTGCCGGGTTATATCCTGAGCGTCACGGCGGCTTGCGCCTTCCTCGTGGCGCGGTTGTTTGATGCGGCCCTGGCAAATCCCGAAGGCCGGGCCGCCCGTATCGTGGGCCGCACAACGACGGCGTTTGCCATTGTTTGCTTGTTGCTGGCAGTGGAGGCGGCCGTGATGGTGGCCATGTCGCTGACGCATCTGCTGGCCAGACCCATGCGCATCCCGGCGGCGGACGCGGCGGGACTCGGCGGGGCGATTGTGCTGCTGGCGGTTGCGCTGGCGGTTTTTGGAGTGTTCGGATTGGTGGCGCGTTACCGGCGCAGCGTTTCACTTTGCCTGCTGTGCCTGGCGCTATTCGTTCCGGTGGCTGCAAATGCCGGCATGGGCATTATTGATGTGATTTTTGGTTTGAAGTCGGGCCAGAAAATCGCCAGCCGGCTTTCGGCGTTGCCGGCGGGAACGGAACTGGCCTGCCTGGAATGTTTTCCGAACGGGGTGCCGTTCTATCTGCGTCGCACGGCGACCCTCATCTCGCGCGATGGCGGCGAACTCACCAGCAATTACATCATTTATTCGCTGAAAAACAACCCGCAATGGCCGAAACAAATCGTGCCGCTGGCCGACTTCGAAGCCTGGATCGCATCCCAAAAAACGCCGGTTTACCTGATCGTCCGCTCATCTGACCGCGCCAAACTGGAGGCGATCGCCGCGGTCCGGGGCGCAACAATTGAATCCCTGCCTTCCGGCTATTGTGGGGCACAACTGCCGGTCCCGGGAGGTCCCTGACCATGTGTGGCATCTGCGGCAACGTCGCCTTCTCGAACCTGACGGCTCCCGAGGCCGCCCGTCTCCGGGTGAAGGCGATGCTCCGGTCCCTGTCGCATCGCGGGCCGGATGCCGTGGGCCGCGCAGACACGGAGCTGGCGGTTTTGGGTGCGACGCGGCTGGCCATCCGCGGCCTGGACGAGGATGTGAACCAGCCGATGGTGGACGAGAAGAACCAGATCATTGCCGTTTGCAACGGGGAGATTGACAATCATCGCGAGTTGCGCCGGTGGCTGGCGGAGCGGGGCCGGCCGGTGCTCCGGGAAACGGACGTGGCGGTGATTCCCGGCCTGTATCTCGAACTGGGCGAAGCGTTCGTGAGCCGGCTGGTCGGAGCGTTTGCGATTGCCATCTGGGACGGGCGCAACCGGCGCCTGATCCTGGCGCGCGACCGCGCCGGGGAACGTCCGCTGTTTTATGCGCGGAACGGCAACGAGGTCATCTTTGCCACCGAGATCGCCGCCCTGGTGGCGCAGAACCGGTTGCCGGTGAACCTCGATCAAAGGGCGCTGCGAAAATATCTTCAATTCGGGATTTTCCCCTCGCCGGACACGCCGTTCGGCGAAATCCGGAAAGTCGCCCCCGGCGAATCAATCCACTTCGACACCGGGGGCGTCCGGCGAAAAACCTACTGGCGCTGGCAGATCACGGAGACGGCCAAATCACCGCCGTCGCTCGAGGCCTTCGATAAAACATTCCGCGCGGCGGTAGCCCGTCAGACCGATGTGGACGTGGACTTTGGTGTCTTTTTGAGTGGCGGCATCGATTCATCACTGGTCTCGGCGGTGGTCCGGTCGCTGCACCCGACGCGCCCGTTGAAGGCCTACACGTTGCGTTTTGAGGAACCGACTTTTGATGAAGGCACTTTTGCGGAGGCGGTGGCGCGGCGGTTGAAAATGGAACTGGTTACGGTGTGGGTGAAACCCGGTGATGTGCGGGATGGATTGAAGTCGCTCATCCATTTGGTGGGTGAACCCCTGGCGGATCCCGCGTGGATACCGGCCGCGTTGCTGGCCCGGCGGGCCGCCCAGGACGTCAAACTGGCGCTGGTGGGCGAAGGTGCGGATGAATTATTTGGCGGCTACCCGACTTACATCGGAGCGGGCCTGGCCGAACGTTTCGCCCGGCTGCCGGGCTGGCTCAAGCATGTGATCCGGCGCACGGTGGAACGGTTGCCGCCCAGCGAGAAGAAGGTGACCGTTTCGTTTCTGCTCAAACGGTTCGTGCTGGGCGCGGATTTGGGCGGCATGGCGCGCCACCGGCTTTGGGTTTCCAACATTGCGCCGCCGTTGCTGCGGCGGCTGGGCGTGGCGCCGATGGACCTGGAGGGCCATGATACGGGCGACGGCCACCTGCTGGACCGGGTGCAGCGATGGGATTTGGAAACGCCGCTGGCCGAGGGCTTGTTGACCAAGGCCGATCGCGCGAGCATGAGTTCGGCGCTGGAACTTCGGACGCCGTTTCTGGACGAAGCGGTGATGGAATTCGCAAAATCAATTCCCGTCGAGGACCGGGTGCAGGGATTCAAGACCAAGGTTTTTCTGAAACGTTATGCCCTGCGCTACCTGCCGGGAGACATCGTGAACCGGCGCAAGCGCGGGCTTTCGGTGCCGATCGGTCGCTGGCTGCGCGGCCCGTTGCAAGACTGGGCGTCCGCGAGCCTCGGCAGCGGGCGGCTGGAACGGGTCGGGATTCAGACCTCCGCCGCCGTGGATTTGTTCTCCGAACACTGTCAGCGCAAAGCCGATCACGCCCGCGCCCTCTGGACCCTGCTCGTCCTCAGCGAATGGCTGGATTGGGCGGCTGCGGAAACCGATTCCCGTGCCGGCGAAGCCGTCAAAACGCCAGGGACCGGCAAAAATCCTGTCTGAAACTTATCGAGACCACATGCCTGCCCGCCCTCGATGACCAGGTAAATTCCTTGAACGATCCGGGAAGGGTGGAGGCGCAGCCCCGGTCTCCGGAAACGCCCGGCGGGCCGAATATAAATGTTTGTCATTTCGCAAATTTTTCCGGTGCCGTATATTGCAAAATCATAGGCAAACAAGATCATCTGTAATGACCCAAACCGTGCAAAACCAAAAGTCCTGCCCGCTGTCGATCGTCATTCCGGTCTTCAACGAGGAAGCGATGCTGCCCACCCTGTTTGCCGAGTTGGAAAAAGTTTGCGCGAATGAATTGAAGCCGCATGGTCCGATTGAAATTGTGCTCGTCAATGATGGCAGCACGGACAAAAGCTGGAACCAGATCCAGGCGTATTGCCGCAGCCATTCCGGTTGCCTCGGGGTCAATCTTTCGCGGAACTTCGGCCACCAGCTCGCGCTGGCCGCCGGCCTCGAAACGGCGCGGGGCGACCTGGTGGTTTCGATGGACGCCGATCTGCAGGATCCGCCGGCGGTCATTGTGGGGATGATCGAGGCGTGTCGCCGGGGCTATGACGTGGTCTATGCCACCCGGCGCGAACGGGGAGCGGAACCCGTCACCAAGCGCCTCACCGCCCATCTCTTTTATTTCCTGATCGAGAAACTCAGCGGCACGCCCGTCCCGCACAATACCGGCGATTTCCGGTTGTTGAGCCGTCGGGCGCTGACCGAGTTGTCGCACCTGCGCGAAACCCATCGTTTTATCCGGGGCCTGGTGCCGTGGATTGGTTTTCCCCAAACCCAGGTTTTTTACGACCGGGCCGACCGGGTTGCGGGCGAGACGCATTACCCGTTTCGAAAAATGCTGCGGTTTGCCTTCGACGGCATCGTGTCCATGTCCGCCGCGCCGCTCCGAATGGCGTATGTGTTGTCGCTGCTGCTGTTCGGCATTTTCGTCGGCTACATTTTATACGTGGTGTACGATCATTTCGTTTGCGGCAGCGAGCTGGTCCCCGGTTGGACTTCCATCATGTCAGCCATCACAATTTTTGGCGCGATTCAATTGTTGTTGTTCGGCGTGTTTGGGGAATACCTGGGGCGGATTTACGAACAGTCCAAGGGGCGTCCGCTCTACATCGTCCAGGAAATCGTGCCGGCGGAAAGCGAAACCCCGGTCGCCCCGCCCAAAAGCTGAATGGGCTCTGGCCGGTGATCATTACCGGTTTGCAACGCGGATCGGGTGGTGGACGATTTCCAGTCACAACTTTATGGCCGGCCGACAGCATCATATCCATGTCTGCCTGTGTCCCTGGGCGTGAGCGGCGCAATGGCGGTCTGGAGGGCAAGAGCCGCAGCTCATTTTCTTAGGCAACCGAAAAGGCCTTGTCCCGATGGGACTGGTGGGCTATTGCTGCGCTAAACGGCGATTGAAACTGAGGGCCATGCTCAAATGTTCCCTTGGAACGGAGAGGCGATCCTCCGAGGATAAGATGGCGGGTAGGGTAACACCCCATAGCCGCGGCCAGGGCTTCGGGTGCATTGTGGCGGTGGGAAAGGGAACACTCTTCAAACTCAAGAGTCCACCCGGCCCATGAATTGCGCATTATGAAACACAACCACAACCACAACAACGCCCCGGTCGCCGGCCCCCAACTCCAGCCCGTACGCTTTGAATTCACTCATCCCACCGCCACCACCGTTTGTATCGCCGGAACTTTCAACCATTGGCAGCCCGAAGCCAAGACCCTGCATTCCTCCGGCTTGGGTCACTGGTGGAAGGAAACGGCTTTGGCCCCCGGCACCTACGAATACTGTCTCATTGTGGACGGCCAATGGATGCCCGACCCGCTGGCCCGGGAATCCGTGCCCAACCCGTACGGGGGGAGAAACTCGATTTTGACGGTGGCCAGTTCTCCCGAAGCGTCTCATCTGGCTGACGCGGAAAATTTACCGCTGAAAAACGAACGATTTAGCGAGTCAATCGTTGGGGATCATCTCACCTCGGCGGAACATTCACCGCTGAAAAACGCAATCAAACAGAAAACATCAAAAAAAATATGAACAAACATACACCAGCAACCAGTAATGACATGGGTTCGCTCGCTGAAGATGCGCGCGCATTGATGGCCGCCACCGCCGACGTGGCCGGAGAAAAAGTCGGGGAGGCCCGCAAGCGCCTCGCGACGGCGCTGGAAAGCGCCAAGGAAATGGCGGGGCGTGTCCGCGACAAGGCGGTCGCCGGGGCGAAAGCCACGGACGAAGCCGTGCGTGAACATCCGTATCAGGCCATTGCCATCGGCGTGGGGGTCGGGGCGATTCTCGGCTATGTTTTCGCGCGCCGGTGCTCCCGCAACAGCGACTGATTCCGTTATGGATGACTCCGCTGTGAGTTTCAAGCAACTGGCCTCGAACTCGAAACATTTCGCCCGGCGGCTTTTGACCATCGGGGAAAACCGGATTGAATTATTGACGGTGGAAGTGCAGGAGGAGCGCGAGCGCCTCCTGCATGCCTTTCTTTTGGCCCTCGGCGTGGCGGCGTTCGGTCTGCTCGCCGGTCTCACCCTCACGGCCACCATCGTGGTTTTGTTTTGGGCCGTCTCACCCGTGGCTGTGCTCCTGACCCTCACCGGTCTCTACGGAGGCGCCGGCATTTGGCTTTGCTGGCGACTTACCGTGCTGCTGCGTGACTGGCAGACGCTTTCCGCCTCACTCGATCAACTCCGAAAGGACCGCGCATGTTTGGAAAAAAACCTCGCCTGAATCCGCTGGAATCGCGGAAGCAATTGTTGATCGCGGAAAGCGAGCTCAACCGCGCCCAACTGGTTCAGGAATGGCTCGTGTTGGCGGACGGAGTTCACTCCCTCGCCGACCGGGCCGGATTCATCAGTTCCGTCATGTCCGCCGCCGGCTCGTTGATGGCGGGTCTGGCGTCCTTCCGGCGAACCCGGTCGGCGTCCGCGGACAAAAGGACTTCCTGGTGGCAGGCCCTCCTGAAAGGGGCGCAACTGGCTGGATCGCTGTGGTCGGAGTTCCGCCCGCGGCCCAAAACCTAGCGGAAAAGTTTTTGGGGTGTTGATCGGCGTCGCCGTGCAGGGCCTTACCGGACCGGTCAAGATTGGCGTGGAGTAAAATTGTGGTATGCGAAAAATCATCCGCCGGCTGGTTTCCGGGTTGCGCCTGCGCCTGCTGTTAATGGTGTTGCTGGCGTGCGCCCCCTTGGTGGGATTGACGTTGTACACCGCGTCGGCAGAGCGTGAGCGGCTGGTGAAGGAATGGAACCAGCGTTCACAGGAGATGATGGAATTGGCCACGCGGGAAGAGGCCCGGATGATTGGCCAGACGCACCAACTGCTGCTCGCGCTGGCGGACTCGGCCCCGGTGCGGTCGGGCAACCGGCGGGACTGCCGGAAATTACTGGACGACCTGTTAGGCAGCTATCCGCGCTACGCCAATTTGGGCGTGGTGCGGACGAATGGAACGGTTCTGGCCAGCGCGCGCCCGATGGAGGAACCGGCCAACCAAACGAACTGCCTGTTTTTTCGCCGCGCCCTCGCCACGCGCACCTTTGCGATTGGTGAATTCCCGGATGGAAAGGCGGGGAGCCAGCCCACCGTCAATTTCGGTTCTCCGGTTTTCGATGCCACCGGGCAGGTCCAGGCGGTGGTCTTTGCCGAGCTGGATTTGGACTGGGTCAGCAGTTTCGAGTCTGTGCTGCCGGCGCAACTCCCCACTGGGGCAACGTGGACCGAAATTGACCGCGACGGAAGAATCCTCGTTCGCTATCCCTCGCCGGAAAAATGGATCGGCCAACCTTTCCCGGATCGAACGCTTTTGAAAACCGTCCTCAACCAAAACCACGGCGTGGTGGAGGCGGTGTCGGCGGACGGAATTACCGGTTATCATGCATTCGCCGCCATGCGCAGCCAGCTCGTTCCCGGCGACGTGATCACCATTCTCGGCAGCATTCCCAGGCAGGTGCTGTTTGCCGAGGCGAACCGCCGGCTGACTGAAAACCTGGCCGGGTTGGGGATTGCCGCCTGCATCGCTTTCCTGCTCGGCTGGGCCGGCAGTTACCTCCTGGTCCTGCGCCCGGTGCGGACCCTGGTGAAATCCAGCGTGCGGCTGGCCACGGGCGATCTGAGCACGCGCACGGGGCTGGCGCACCGGGGAGATGAATTGGGCCAGCTTACCCGCACCTTCGATCAGATGGCCCAGGCGCTGGAACATCGCGAAGTGGAGCGGCAGAACGCGGGTCAGGCGCTGAAGACCTCCGAAATGCGCTACCGCCGGCTGTTTGAATCCGCCCAGGATGGGATTCTGATTCTGAATGCGGACACCGGGAAGATCGATGATGTCAACCCGTTCCTGACGGACATGTTGGGCTACACCCGCGAACAGTTGCTGGGAAACAAACTCTGGGAGATTGGGCCGTTCAAAGACGCCAAGGCGACCAAGGCGGAATTCCGGGAATTGCAGCGCGAGGCCTATGTCCGTTACGACGACCTGCCGCTGGAAACCAGCGCCGGCAAGTCCATCAACGTGGAGTTCGTCAGCAACGTTTATGAGGTCAACGGCGGCAAAGTCATTCAATGCAACATTCGCAACATCACCGAACGCAAGCAGGCCGAGGAAAAGCGCAAGGAATACAGCCGCAAACTTCAGGTGCTTTCCCGCCGGCTGGTGACCGCGCAGGAAGCTGAACGCCGGAACATCGCGCGCGAACTCCACGATGAAATTGGCCAGGCCCTCACCGTCATGCAATTGAACCTGCAGGCGATGCTGCTGTCGCCCGGCGCGGAGGTCGTGTCACCCCGCTTGAATGAAAACCTCGCCTTGGTCGAGCGCGTGCTGGAACAGGTGCGGGACATTTCGCTCAACCTGCGTCCGTCCATCCTCGACGATCTGGGATTGGAACCGGCTTTGCGTTGGTACACCGAACGGCAGGCGGCTCTGGTCGAGTTGAAAGCCGAGTTCCGTGGCGGCCCGCTGGAGGAACGGCTGGATCCGGTGATTGAAACCGAGTGTTTCCGCATCGCGCAGGAAGCCTTGACCAATGTGGTGCGTCATGCCCAGGCGAAATCCGTGACGGTTGAGTTGCGCGAGGAGGATGGCCAACTGCACCTGCGCGTGCGTGATGATGGTGTTGGTTTTGACGTGGCGGTGGTCCGGGAAAAGGCGGTGCGCGGCTCCAGCCTTGGGCTGTTGAGCATGGAGGAACGCGCGGTGTTGGCGGGCGGGCGGTTGGAATTCAATTCGGTTCCGGGGCAGGGGACCGAAGTCCACGCCTGGTTCCCCCTGAAGGCGCAGCTCCGGCCAGCCGAACCTGAAACGCCATGAACCACGCGATGAAACCAATTCGCCTCGTACTGGCCGATGACCACACGCTCGTGCGGGCGGGCATTCGCGCGTTGCTGGAAAAGTTGCCGGGGGTGGAAGTGGTGGGTGAGGCCGGCGATGGCCGCGCGGTGCTGGATCTGGTCAGGACGAAGGGGCCGAACGTGGTTTTGATGGATATCTCCATGCCGGGCTTGAATGGATTGGAAGCGGCGGCACGCATCATCAAGGAATTTCCGGACGTGCGGGTGGTCATACTTTCCATGCACAACAACGAGGAATATGTCTGGCGGGCGCTCAAGGCCGGCGTGGCCGGCTACCTGCTGAAGAAAGCAGCCACGGCTGAACTGGAAACCGCCTTGCAACGGGTGGTTCACGGGGAGGTTTATCTCAGCCAGGAAATCTCCACGCAACTCGCCAAAAAATTTCCCTTGCAGGGAATCGCCGGACGGAAAAGTCCGCTTGAACAATTGAGCGGCCGGCAGCGCGAGATTCTCCAGCTCGTGGCTGAAGGCCAGAACACCAAAGGCATCGCCGAGATTCTCAAGGTCAGTCCCAAAACCGTCGAATACCATCGCATGAAGCTGATGGACTCCCTGAATGTTCATGATGTTCCGGGACTGGTGCGATTCGCTTTGCGGATGGGACTGATTCCCCAGGAAAGCTGAGCGTCGGTGGATGGGTCGCCATTCCTCGTCGGCGCGTTGCGTTGCAAATGGGTCGCTCCTGGAATGGGAACGGATTTGTAACCGCCGCGGGTAGTAGGGTAACACCCCATGGTTCCCCGACGTGATTGGATTATGCTTGTTCCATGAACAACAGAATCATTTTCTTCAAAGCCGCCAAGGTCGCACCGGCATTGGGACTTGTGCTGCTGGCAACACTGACCGGATGCGTGGGCTACGTTGAAGGACCGCGCGCCGGGGTGTACGTGGAACCCTATGCGTTCGCCGTGCAGGACGATTACGTATATTACCCAAACTACGAATGCTACTACAGCGTCAGTCGGCATCAATACGCCTACCGGGAAGGCAACGCGTGGGTTTCCCGGCCGGCGCCGCGTGGGGTCTCGGTCAACGTGCTGCTGGCTTCGCCGTCAGTGCGGATGGATTTTCACGATTCCCCAGCCCAGCACCACGCCACCGTGGTCAAGCAGTATCCGAAAAACTGGAAGCCGTCCGGTGCGAAGCAAGGTCAATATCCGAAGAACGACCCGCACAACGAGCACGCGGAAAACAACGGAAGATAATCCGGCGAACCACACTCGCACATTGAAAGGAAGATTAGGTTGGGATCCATTCTATGGATTGTACTCATTTTGATGTTGCTCGGCGCACTGCCCACGTGGCCGCACAGCCGGAGTGGGGGTTATTACCCGAGCGGCGGGCTGGGCTTGTTGGTGGTGATTCTGCTCGTTCTGGTTTTGCTGGGCAGAATTTAGACAGGCTGGGCGGTGGCTCCCATGCGTTGCAGGGGTTCGCCGCTGAACGGATCGAAGGCTGGTCATGTTTTTCCCGGGCGAACGGTCCTGGCAATTATCAAGAAAGGCAGAATTATGTTGCTAAGTATCAAACAGTTGTACGGAGACAAACTTGGGGCGTCCGATGGCGAAATAGGCCACGTGAAGGATTTCTATTTTGACGATCAGAACTGGGCGGTTCGCTATGTGGTGGCTGACACGGGGTCGTGGCTGCCGGGACGGCAGGTGCTCATCGCGCCACAGGCCTTCGGCAGCCTTCATCAGACCGGAAAGCTTCTGTGCGTAAACCTCACCCGGAAACAGATTGAGGGCTGTCCGTCAATTGAATCACACAAGCCGGTCTCGCGACAATACGAAGAGGAGTACTACCGGTATTACGGCTGGCCGTTCTATTGGCAGGGCGATGCCTTGTGGGGCATGGGCGGCGTCCCGATCTTGGAATTGCCGCCAAAACCTCTGTCGGGCGAGCCGGGTGGATTGAACGTGCCACAACCCCAACGTGCCGATGCGCATCTACGAAGCACCCAGGCTGTGGGCGGCTACCACCTCCACGCGGGCGAGGGAACGATCGGCCACGTCTGCGATTTCCAGATGGATGCCGAGAGCTGGGCGATTCGTCAACTGATCATCAAAACCGGTCACCGGTTTACCGGCAAGGAGGTGCAAATCCCGACGAGCCAGGTGGACCGGATCAGTTACCCGGATTCTACCGTGTTCGTCAGTATGTCCAAAGAAGCGGTCGAACGGAGTCCTGCACACAATGCGTCTCCTTTCCGAGCGGCTGCCTGAGCTGGCACAGCCTATGTTCACACCATGAAAATCAACTTTCCCCCCCAACCAAACCGGCAAATCCGTAAAATCATGAACACCCCCATCATCGACCGGGATCTCACCAAACAAGCCCCGCACAGCCCCCGGGAGCGCATCGCCGGGTTTGCGATTGCCAGCCGGGCCGTGGACAAGTGCCGCGCCAGCCTGGCGGGAACTTTGGGCGACTATCATTACGATTGTCCGCTGGACAACATGCTCTTTCGCTTCAAGGGCATTTCCGGCGGCCAATTCAAGGCCGCCGTGCAGGCCGCGAAAAATTATGAAGACGTCGGCGCCTGGTTGCAGGCCAACGGCACGACGAAAACGCCGGTGGAAATCAAAATCTGGTCGGATGAAATGGAAGCCGCCAGCCCGTTGAAAAACCCGGAGCGACGCACTCATTTCATGGAGAGCTGCTCCCGGCTTTTGCTGAATCCGGAAACGAACACCACGTTTGACTGGCTGGAAGCGGACGACCGGGCGAGCTTCAGGCGCAAATCCTTGTAACCCCATTTCGCCCTCCATTAAACAACCTCAGAATCGCCATCAACCAACGGAAGGTGAATTTTATGAAAGCGTCCATCACCAAGTCCGCGGATAAACCTCGAGCGCCGATTCTCCTGAAATCGCTTCATCGATTGCGGCCGAAGCCAAAGGTTGCCACTCCAGGCCCAAAGTCCCCAAAACTGGGCAGCCGATTTTTCAAAGCCCAAGACCTTCGCAAGGTTGGCGGTGCGCGCAAGCTAAAGACGGCGCCCGATACCAAATTGCTGTTTCACATATGCGCCTTGCTTTGATTTAACCGATTAAAACCAATCCACTGAAACAAGGGGCCTTGACCAAAAATTCCGCCGGCCTGGGCACGGTGACCCGCAAAATGGTGCGGGAGCGGGCGGTCGAACTTGCCATCACAACGGTCGTGCTGCGCCCGACGTGTCGAAATCCGACTGGGAACAGGCCAGACCGGAATTGACGGTGAATTGGAGACAGACCCGAAGGCGGCAATCCTGAAATCAGCGCCCGAATCCGAACGCCGGGATCCGGTGCCGGGTTCCGCCGGCCGGAAAACCCCGGCGGCCCCCAGCGCGGATGAGGACAACGAGGGGCGGAGCGACAATGAGCGACTGGCTGAAGCAGGCATCGAAGGGGCGGAGCATGATCAAATGCGTCAAGCCAGCCTGAAACCAGACAGTTATAACCACAGCGCTTTAGATCTTTGCATTTTTCCCGTTTTCGACCACCCCCTGCCGCTGGTCGTGGTGGGTTTGTTTGGATCATCCTCGCGTGCGATAGAAGCGATTCGAAAAACTCGCCGCATTCGTGTCGGTGAAATTCAATGAACCGCTGGGACCCACCGTCACTGTGCCGATGACCGTCCAGGTCTTGAAATCCTGCGTCGCCTCGATGTCATAAGTGTGACCGACCGTGCCGGTCAGGGTCATGGCAAACTGCCCTGGTGGCATGGCCATGATTCCCACAGCCTGGGGTTGCGGTGGCACGGTGTAGCTCACTTCACCCGAATACAGGCTTTCCATGCCCGCGGCATTATAGGTCGTGGCCGCAAAATAATAGGTCACTCCCACCAACAAACCGGGAGTGACGTTACGGGTGGCCAGCCCAACCGACACTTTATTGGTATAGCTGCCGCTGGTTCCGCCGTAGTAAAGGTTGTAACCCGAGACGGTGGGATCAGTGCTGGCGTTCCAGGCCAGAGTGACACTTGCGGCTTGAACCGTACAGCTGAAAGCCGCCAGGACCAAGCCAGTTGCCAGGAGCGTCCTGAACCCCGTGAGTCTCGAGGGTTTTGACTGTTGAATGATGTGCATGCAGAAACGTACGTTCGCCCGCGTAATCCGCGACTAGGGTGTTCCTTGCCGCCACCGGGAAAACCCTTGGTCTTAGTTTGGAAGCACAAGCCGGGATGATGAAAAGGTGAACTGCAGGCTGCTGCCGCGCCGAAATTAGACCCGTAAAGTCGCGGACAGTAGGGTAACACCCCATGGTTGTCATCCGGGTTTGGAGTATTCTCACAATTCATGGACCACAAACTTGTTTCTTTAAAGCCGACAACGCCGGCTTGGCATGAGGTTCTGTGCTCCTGGTAATGCTAGCCGGATGCGTGGGTTGCGTTGAAGGGCCGCGTGCCGGGATGTATGTGAAACCTCCTCTGAGGGAGACCTCCGTTGTGGTGCAAGACGACTGGGATTTTTTCCGGCCATCCGCCTTGGCCGGATGATGCCATGATCGGGTTTGACCAAAGCGTTGATCAAACGCGGAAACCAGGAATATGAATTTTTCAATCGAATTGGATCAATCGAAGTTTTCTCGTTCGCCCGGCGCGGTTCAGGGCTTGCGCTGGAAACGCACCCTGGATGCGCTGCTCATCTTGCTGGCGCTGCCTTTCCTGATTGCGCTGGCGCTGCTGGTGGCCCTTTTGATCCGCAGCGGTTCCCGGGCGCCGGTTCTATTCAGGCAGAAGCGCGTTGGTTATCAGGGCCGGCGTTTCATGTGCTACAAGTTTCGAACCATGTTTGCGGATGCCGACACGGCCATCCACCAGGGACACCTGCATCAACTGATGAATTCAGACACACCCATGCTGAAGATGGATTCCAAGGGAGATCCGCGGATCATTCCCTTCGGTTTGTTGCTGCGCGCCTCAGGTCTGGATGAGTTGCCTCAGTTGATCAACGTGTTGCGCGGTGAAATGAGCCTGGTCGGGCCGCGTCCGTGCTTGCCATACGAATTTGAAAAATATCTGCCTTGGCAAAAGGAACGATTTGCAACGCTGCCAGGCCTGACCGGTTTGTGGCAGGTGAGCGGGAAAAACAACACCACCTTCGTGGAAATGATTCAGCTGGATATCCAGTATGCGAAAAACAGGACGCTCTGGTGGGATTTGAAAATCATCCTGATGACGGTCCCAGCCTTGATCATTCAATTGCTGGAAGCGCGTCAGGCCAGGAAAGCATCCCCCCGCCTCGTTCGCCGGAACACCAATTATTCCAATGGCGCCACACGTCCGCATTCCTTTCCGAAAGCAGCGCTGGTCGGCGTGGTTCAGGCCAGGTATGGCGAAGATGTTTGGATGGGAAAAGAATCGGAATTGAATTTATAGCATGACAAAACCAACAAAAGTCGGAGTGGTGGGTTGTGGCCATTGGGGGCCGAATTTGATTCGCATTTTCAGATCACCGCCCGATTGCGCCTTGAAGATGATGTGCGACGGCAGCGAAAGCCGGCTGACCGCACCTGTTTCCGCCGCAGGTTCGTCCAACACTTTTTGCTTTCCGCACAAATAACAAATCTCCCATGAACCAACGGAAGACAAAAATTTTGAAAGCATCCCTTGCCAAACCCCCGAAAACGTCTGGAGCCCCGGTTTTCCCAAAAACACTTCACCGACTGCGGTTGAATCCCAGGAAGACCGCTCCAAGTCCCAAGTCTCCAAAACGGGACAATATTTTTTCCAATTCCCGCGACACTCGCGAGAATCGTGGGGCGCGCGAGATGAAGACAAAGCCCAACTCAAAATTGCTTTTCCGCATTTGCGCCATGCTGTGATCATACCTATGAAGACAAATCCCCTGAAGCCAGGTGCCTTGACCGAAAATTCCACCAGCCTGGGCACGGTGACCCGGAAGCTGGTGCGGGAACTCGCCGTTGACCTGGCGGTCATTGCCGGTCATACCGTGAAGGACGTATCGAAATCCGATTGGGAAAAGGCCAAACGGGAATTGACGGATGGACCGGCCGCAGACCCGAAGGCGGCAATCTTGGAATCTACGCCCGAATCCGAACGCTGGGACCCGGTGCCGGGTTTGGCCGGCCGTAAAACGCCGGTGGTCCCCGGTGCGGATGTGAACGATGAGGGGCGAAGTGATAACGAGAGACTGGTCGAGGAAGGCATTGAAGCGGCGGAGCATGATCAAATGCGTCAGGCCAGTCTAAGGCCGCAAAATTATATCCAGGTTTATTTTTATGTCTAAAACAGCAAGCCAGGAGCTTCGGCACAAAGAGCCAAAATCAAGGGCGGAAAAAAACAGGTTCTACCTGATCGTTCTGGCATTGCAGTGCGCGTTCGGTTTCCTGGCGCAGGCGGCGCCACCTCCACCCATCCTCATTCTCACGAACGCGCCCAATCCTTTTGGCCAGTACTATTCGGAGATCCTTTCAACCGAAGGATTGAATGAGTATGACTTGGCGGACATTTCCTCCATTTCCAGGGGCTCGCTCGCACCCTACGACGTGGTGATCCTCGGCCAGACCGCGCTCACAACCTTGCAGGTCGATACGCTCAGCCATTGGATCCATGCCGGTGGGAAACTCATTGCGATGCGGCCGGACAAACCGCTGGCTGGTTTGCTTGGTCTCACCGATGCCGGCTCCACGCTGTCCGAAGGATACCTGCTGGTGAACACGGTGGATGGTCCCGGGGTGGGAATCGTGAACCAGACGATGCAATTTCACGGAACGGCTCACCGTTACACGTTGAACGGAGCCACCAGCCTGGCCACCCTCTATTCCGACGCCGTCACTCCCACGGCCAACCCAGCAGTGACGTTGCAAAGCGTTGGCACCAATGGCGGGCAAGCCGCCGCCTTCACCTTTGATTTGGCTCGCTCCATAATTTGCACCCGACAGGGTAACCCGGCTTGGTCGGGTCAGGAGCGCGATGGCATCAAACCGATCCGCCCAGACGACCTCTTCTACGGCGCGGCCAGTTCCGATCCGCAGCCCAACTACGTTGATCTGAACAAGGTGGCCATTCCGCAAGCTGATGAGCAGCAGCATCTGCTGGCCAACCTGATCCTGGTGATGGAATCCAACAAGAAACTGCTGCCTCGATTCTGGTATTTCCCCTACGCCTTCAAGGCCGTAGTGGTCATGACCGGTGACGATCACGCCACCGGTGGCACCGCTGGACGCTTCGATCATTACATTGCCCTTAGCCCCCTCAACGCCTCGGTGGACGACTGGCAAGCCATCCGCAGCACTTCGTACATTTATCCCAACACCCCTTTGACCGACGCCCAGGCCGCTGCCTATAACGCGGCCGGCTTTGAGATCGGCCTGCACTTGAACACCGGCGGTGTCGACTACACTCCGGATTCACTGCATACCCAGTTTACCAACCAACTCAGTCAATTCACAAAAAACTTCGCGAGTCTTCCTCCCATGGTGACACATCGAATTCATTGCATCACCTGGAGCAGCTATACCACCTTGCCCGAAGAGGAACTGCGGCTGGGCATTCGACTCGACACGAGCTATTACTACTGGCCTTCAAACTGGGTTGGTGACCGGCCCGGCCTGTTCACCGGCTCGGGCATGCCCATGCGCTTCGCCACGACCAACGGAAGCCTCATTGACGTTTACCAGGCACCTACCCAGATGACCGATGAATCAGGCCAAAGCTTCCCGTATACCGTGGATACCCTGTTGGACCGGGCGTTGGGACCGGAAGGATATTACGGCGCCTTCGTGGCCAATATGCACACCGACTACGTGAACTCTCCCGGATCGGACGCGATCATCAACTCCGCTGTCGATCGGAGTGTGCCCGTGATCGCCGCCCGTCAATTGTTGACCTGGCTGGACGCCCGCAATGGTTCCACCATTAATGCCGTCAACTGGAACAACAATACTTTGAACTTTTCGATCACGGCGGGTGCCAATGCGAGTGGCCTTCAAGGCATGGTGCCGATACCTGTGGGCTGCAACGTGGCCAGTTTCACCTACGATGATAATCCAATTCGCTATTCATTGAGCGAAATCAAAGGCATACAATACGCCTTTTTTACTGCCCTTACCGGTGATTACTCCATCAACATCATGCCAGACGAGGCGACAATCCAAGCTTCAACCAAGATTGGCAGCGCGGGAAGAGTCACATATTTGGCAGGAAACCATCTGGCCAGCCTGACCACCGCGAATGAGAAGCCTCCGGCTGGTGGTCTCAGCGGTTTGCTCCGCCGGTGACCATCGACTCAAAAATCGCATCCTGTGTTGAGAAACGTTGAGGCGGCGGTCTTGGGTGCGCCGGTTCCGGTGCGGACACTCGAAAGCCCCATTTTAGAGAAAATTTCCACCCGGCATTGGCGCGGACATCAACTGCGCGGCCAGGTGCGGCGAGCTTTAAGTCGGGGTCTCCATCCGGATCCCGCCCCGCATCAGCAAAGAGGAGGAATGTTGGTGGAAACAGTCGGAGACCGAATCCTCCTTCAATCCAAGCCTCCTCAGCAAGCGCTCCTTCCGAAATCTCCGGTGGGGGAAACACCCCATATGCCCACGACCTGGTCCAGCTTAAGATCTTTGTCATGAGGAGATGCCAGGCCAGCTTTCAAACCAGTACCAACCCATGAATTGGACTCCGCTTAATCTTACCGTTCGCGTCGGCTGCAACCTCGCCTACGAAACCACCGTGCCGACGCCAGTGCTGTTCGTGCTCAAGCCGCGGCTCGAAGGCCGGGTGCTGGTGATGCAGGAGAAGCTCTCGTTCGGCATCGGCTTGCCGTCGTACGAGTATCAGGATTCCCACGGCAACATCACCTTCCGCTCGATGTTCATGCCGGGCCGCAACGAAATTCGTCATGATGCCCTGGTCGCGGTTTCTTCCCTGCCGGACAGCCGGGAGATTCAAGGCCCAATTCTGCCCGTGGGACAACTGCCTTTTGAGTTGCTGCGCTACACGTTGCCGAGCCGTTATTGCGATTCGGACAAGCTGCTGAATTTTGCGTGGAACCAATTCGGCCAGATCACCCACGGCCTCCCGCGCGTGCAAGCCATCTGCGATTGGGTCCATAACAACATTGAATACCGTTTCATGTCCGGCCGTTCCGACCTGTCCGCGTCCGAGGTCATCGGCCGGCGCTATGGCGTCTGCCGCGATTTCGCCCATGCGGCCATCGCGTTGTGCCGCGCCTTCAATCTGCCCGCCCGCTACGTGACCGGACACCTGCCGGACATTGGTTTCGTTGATCCGGGCACCGCCATGGATTTTCACGCCTATTGCGAAGTCTATCTCGGGCAGGAATGGCTTACGTTTGATCCGCGCTTCAATGTTCCGCGCATCGGCCGCGTCAAGGTCGCTCACGGCGCGGATGCCGTGGATGGCGCGTTTGCGACCATTTACGGCGAGGCCAGCCTCACCCACTTCGAGGTCTGGGCCTACCAGGTGGATCCCCGTCAGGTTTCCGTGGGCGATCCCATCGACTTATCCAAACGGCTTGATGGCACTCAGACCGTGCGATTGAGCTGGTAACGGCCGCCGCAAACTTCCAACTCGCCTTGCGCCGCTGATGGGTGTTAATCTCCCGGGCTTGTCGCGGAAGAATCCTTTGTGTTCTCTGCGTTCTTTGGCGGCAATTTTACATTTTTAATTTTGAATTGAAGTGATGACCAGCACCCAGATCCGCCAGTCGTTCCTCGACTTTTTCAAGTCGAAGCTGCACACCATCGTGCCATCGTCGAGCCTCCTGCCCGATTCGCCGAACCTCCTGTTCACGAACGCCGGCATGAACCAGTTCGTTCCCATCTTCCTGGGCCAGGTCAAATGCCCCTACACGCCCGGTCGCGCCGCCGACACCCAGAAATGCATCCGCGCCGGCGGCAAACACAACGACCTCGAAGACGTCGGCCTCGATACCTATCACCACACGTTCTTCGAAATGCTCGGCAACTGGTCCTTCGGCGATTATTTCAAGAAGGAAGCCATCGACTGGGCCTGGGAACTGGTCGTCGGCGTCTGGAAATTTCCGCCGCAACGGCTGTATGCGACGGTTTATTCGCCGGACAAGACGAAAAACGACCCGAGCGAATTCGATCAGGATGCCTGGAATTTCTGGGCCGAAAAATTCCGCGGCGTCGGACTCGATCCCGCTGTCCATATCGTCCACGGTGGCAAGAAAGACAATTTCTGGATGATGGGTGAAACCGGTCCGTGCGGACCCTGCTCCGAACTCCACATTGACCTTACGCCGGCTGGCGACACCAAAGGTTCGCTGGTCAACAAAGGCGATGCTCGGTGCATCGAAATCTGGAATCTGGTCTTCATCCAGTTCAATGCGAATCCTGACGGCACATTCTCGCCGCTGCCCGCGAAGCATGTGGATACCGGCATGGGTTTCGAGCGCGTCACCAGCATCATTCAAGGCACGAACGGCTTCAAAGATTTTGCCAATGCCAAAATCTCGAATTACGAGACCGACATCTTCCGCCCGATTTTTGATGAGTTGGAGAAACTGAGCAGGAAGAAGTACGGCAGCACACTTCCTGGGAGCGCCGGCGGCTCGCCGGCGAGTTCCGGTCCTGCCGACTCTCAATCCTCAACCCTCAATCCTCAACAGTCCATTGACATCGCCTTCCGCGTCATCGCCGACCACATCCGCACGTTGAGCTTTGCCATTGCCGATGGCATCCAGCCCGGCAACAACGACCGGAACTACGTCCTGCGCCGCATCCTGCGCCGTGCGGTGCGCTACGGCCGCACGCTCGGTTTCAAGGACCCGTTCTTCTACAAACTTGTCGATGTGCTCGCCGACACAATGGGCGACGTCTTCCCCGAAATCCGCGCCAGGAAAAACCACGTGCAGGACGTCATCCGCACCGAGGAAGAGGCGTTTAACAAAACGTTAGACAAGGGAATTTCTTTGTTCAACAAGGCGGTTCAAGCTAACACGGGAAGAATTTCAACAGCTGAAACGCGTGAGCATGGTATCGAAGGCAGTTTGGTAAAAGCTTTGGAAACTGTTCAATCTGAAAATGGAGAAATTCGCAGGTTTACTGGAGATTTTGCATTTGTTCTTTACGATACCTACGGTTTTCCACTCGACCTTACGGAATTGATGGCGCGTGAGCGCGGTTTGACGGTGGACACGGCAGGTTTTGAAAAGTTGATGGATGAACAGCGCACCCGCGCCCGGGCAGCACAGAAGAAGGAAGTCATTTCGCTTTCCCAAATCGAGACCACGACACCCACAAAGTTCGTCGGCTACGAGAACCTCGCGGTCCAGGCCAAGGTTTTGGAAGTCGTCGGTTTGAAGGACAAAACCGCCGTCATCCTCGACACGAGCGCCTGCTACGCCGAGATGGGCGGCCAGGTCGGCGACACCGGCGAAATCCTTTCTCCCGTAGCAGCCGACGTGAGTCGGCTCACTTTTTCAGTTGGAGCGGACTCACGTCCGCGGCTACAAGTGACGAACACCCAGAAATCTGGCAACACCTGGCTGCATTTCGTGACAGGCGAGAATCTCCCTGCGATTGGCGATCAAGTTGTTCTTCAGGTTGATGCTCCCCGCCGCAATGCCATCCAACGACATCACACCGTTACGCACCTGCTGCATTGGGCGTTGCACGAAGTTGTGAGCAAGGAAGCCTCGCAGAAAGGCTCGTTCGTCGGCCAAGACAAATTGACTTTTGATTTTAACAGCGCGCCGCTCACGCCGCAGCAGGTCGCCGACATCGAAAAACTCGTTAACGAACGCATCCTCGAAAACGCCGGCGTGTCATGGACGGAAGTTTCCTATGCCGACGTGAAATCGCGCAAGGATGTGATGCAATTCTTCGGTGACAAATATGGCGAGACCGTCCGCGTCGTCCAGATTGGCGGCGGGGCACGGAAGCTGGACGGTTATTCGATGGAATTGTGCGGCGGCACGCACACGCGCGCGACGGGCGAGATTGGTTTGTTCCGCATCGTGGGCGAGAATGCGATAGCCGCCGGCGTGCGGCGCATCGAAGCGGTCGCCGGTCTCGAAGCCTATCGCAAGGCCACCGACGAGGTGGCTCTCATCAAGTTGCTGGCGGGCAAGGTCAATGCACCGGTGCACGAATTGGAAAAGAAAATCGAGTCGTTGCTGGAACACCAGAAGGAACTGGAGAAGTCGTTGAAAGTCTTCCAGCAGCGCGAAGCTTCAAACGCCGCCAGTCGTTTGCTCGAAGAGATCCAGACCGTGAACGGCATGCCGGCCATCATCCACAACCTCGGCGGCGTGGACGGCGATTTTCTCCAGGCGGTGGCTGATTCGTTGAAGAGTCGTTTCAAAGGCGTGATTGTACTGGGCGGCGGTCCGCACCGTGGCAGTGTGGCGCTGATTGCCGCGGTTACGCCCGAGTTCACCGCGAAAGTCCAGGCCGGAAAAATCATCCAGCAGGTTGCGCCGATCGTGGGCGGCAAGGGCGGCGGCAAGCCGGACAACGCCCGCGGCGGCGGCAAGGATGCCGGCAAGCTGGATGAAGCGCTGGCCAAGGCGAAGGCGCTCCTGGGCTGAAATTCGTCCGGCTGCGACAGGTGACAAAATATCCGGAAAATGAAAAGGGCCGACAACAAGCCGGCCCTTTCGAAAAACTTGTTGATTCGACCCGTTATGGATGGTTTGGGGGCATGGCCGGCGGAACAGCCGCACCACTGCCAGGAGTACCGCCCATCATGCCGGCGCCCATGCGTTTCATTACCTGCTGCTGCATCAGGGTCTGCACGTTGTCGTATTTCGTGTAACTGGATGGCGTTTCAAAGCTGCTGGCCGCGGGTTTGGCGAGAGAAATGTTTTTGAACAGCATGATCACTTCGTCGCCGCTGTCGGCGGTTTGAATTTTAACCGGGAATTGTTTGAGGTCCGTAGCGTTCCAGACCGTGGATTCATGTTTAGCTCCCTCCTTGTCGGTGACAATGACCTTGTTTTTCACGCACGGATGGCCATCGATGGTCTCCTTGCCAATTTCAGTGGCTTCCATCTTGTAGTCGCTGTTGGTCGTGGCGCTGTCGGATTTTGGCATGGGCAGCTCGGCGTAGCTTTGCAAGCCGGGATAAATGAGATAAACGGTCTTTTTGTCCGGGAGCGCGATCGTGATCATTTCGTCCAGCCCCATGGTTTTCATCTGGGCGGCGGCGTTGGGAGGCAGGTTGCCGCCTTTGATGTCGGTCAGGTTCAGCTCAAAGCGCGATTTGCCCGTGTCATAGGAGATTTTGCCCGGCAGGCTGATGGGCTTGCCGTCTTTGTCGGTGACCTGCATTTCCATCGCGGCGGAAAAATTCTGGTTGTCGCCGAACAATTTGCTGATGGGGCCGCCCAGGCTCGGTCCACCGCCCGGAGGTCCGGGTTGGGAATACGCCGGGAGCAGTCCCAGGCAGATCATGACTGAAGCCAGTATCGAGAAATATTTTTTCATGGTTGGTAAAGGATTTTTGCCAGATTCAATTCCAATTTGTCCGAAATGCAAGTTTTATCCGAGGCGCTGGCGCAGGGCGTCGAGCCGTTCGTTCAACGCCTTGGGCAGGTGGCTGCCGAGCCGGGCATAATTCTTGGCCACGTCTTCCACCTCCCTTTTCCAGCCGGCGGCATCCACCGCCAGCAGTTGCTTGAGGTCGGCGGCGGGCAGGTCAAGGCCGGACAGGTCCAGCCCGTCAGGGGTGGGGAGGTTGCCAATGGGGGTTTTCTGCGCCCGGCCCTTGCCCTCCGCGCGTTCGCAAATCCATTCGAGCACGCGGCTGTTTTCGCCGTAGCCCGGCCACAGCCATTTGCCGCGTTCATCCTTGCGGAACCAGTTTACAAAATAAATCTTCGGCAGCTTCGCGCGGTCGGTGCGTTGGGCAAAGGAAAGCCAGTGGGCAAAATAGTCGCCCATGTTGTAACCGCAGAACGGCAGCATGGCGAACGGGTCGCGGCGCAGCACGCCCGCCTTGCCCAGCGCGGCGGCGGTCGTTTCCGAGCCACAGGCCGACCCCATGAACACGCCGTGTTCCCAGTCAAACGCCTCGTTGACCAGCGGAATGGTGGTGGGGCGCCGTCCGCCGAAAAGGATCGCCGAAATCGGCACGCCATCGGGATTCTGCCAGTCGGGATCAATCACCGGGCATTGTGCGGCCGGGGCGGTGAAGCGGGAATTGGGATGGGCGCCTTTCCGGCCGCTGCCGGGGGTCCACTCCTTGCCTTCCCAATCAATGCCTTTGGCCGGCGCGGGCACGCCCATGTCCTCCCACCAGACATCGCCGTCGGGAGTGAGCACCACGTTCGTGAAAATCGTGTTTTTGGCGCAGGCGGTGAGCGCATGCGGATTGGATTTTGCGGAGGTTCCAGGGGCGACGCCGAAGAAACCGGTCTCGGGATTCATGGCGTACAGCCGACCGTCCTGGCCGATGCGGATCCAGGCAATGTCGTCACCGAGGGTGGTGACCTTCCAGCCGGGGAGGGTTGGTTGCATCATGGCCAGATTGGTTTTGCCACAGGCGCTTGGGAACGCGGCGGTGATGTAAAACTTTTTGCCCTGCGGCGAGGTGAGGCAAAGGATGAGCATGTGTTCCGCCATCCAGCCTTCCTTTTTGGCGATGGTGGAAGCGATGCGCAGGGCGAGGCATTTTTTGCCAAGCAACGCGTTGCCGCCGTAACCCGAGCCATAGGACCAGATCGAGGGATCATCGGGGAAATGCACGATATATTTGTGTTTCGGGTCCGGTTCGCACGGCCAGGGAACATCGGCCTGACCGGCCTGAAGCGGCGCGCCGACGGAATGGAGGCACGGAATGAAAGCCCCCGTCGTGCCCAGTTTGTCGAGCACGGCCTGGCCCATGCGGGTCATGATGCGCATGTTGACCACCACGTAAGGCGAATCCGAAATTTCAACGCCGATTTTGCAGAGCGGCGAACCGAGCGGTCCCATGGCGAACGGGATGACGTACATCGTCCGGCCCTTCATGCAACCCTTGAACAAGCCGAGCAGCTTTTGCTTCATCTCGGCGGGGTTGGCCCAATGGTTGGTCGGACCGGCCTCGTCGCTGGTCCTGGAGCAGATAAACGTCCGGTCTTCCACGCGTGCCACGTCGCTGGGATGGGAACGGGCCAGGTAGGAATCCGGGCGTTTCTTCGGGTCGAGTTTGACCAGGGTGCCGCTTTTCACCATCTGCTCGCAAAGCGACTGATTTTCGGCGTCCGAGCCATCGCACCAATGGATGGCCTGTGGCTGGCAGAGTTCAGCCGTCTGCCTTACCCAGGCGAGAAGGTTTTGGTTCGCGGTCGGTGCGGTATCCGTGGTGCTGGTCATGTCGTGCTGTGTTAATGCCGATTGATGGCCTGGCAAGCTGTCAGAAACCGGGCGGTTTGAACAGTCCAAATTCCATTTTTGCTCGCCTTTTACGTCGCCCCGCGCCGGCGGGTGTGCTAAAAATGTGAGGGATGAATGCGTCGCTGGAAAAGCCTTCCGGACACGGCGGCGGGGCCGGCCCATGCCTCGCGCGCTCCGTCGTGGACACGCTCGCCGAGGAGCCGGCGCTGGAAGCGGTGACCATTGATCGGGCGCGCCACAAAATCTCCGTCGCCACCCTCGGCCGGACGGATGTCAACCGGCTGACCGAGCGCATCACCACCAAATTTCAGGCGGCCGAGGCCGTGGACCCCGGGCACGCGTGCTCGTTGTTGAATGGCAAGAACGATTGTTTCTCCTGCGGCACGCCGCTGTCCGAAACCGAACGCCGGAAAATCACCATTCAAAACGACGGCCCGACAACCACCATCGCCCGGGTGACCTGCCCGACGGCCCCGAAATTCTGGCGCTGGCGGGACATGCCGTTTCCCAAGGTTGTCCAGCGCGACGTGGAGTTTCTCGAAAGCGCTGAACACATCGATGAGCATGTCAATGAATGGAAACTGCAACTGGCGGCGGCGATCATTTGCGGTGTTCTGGGATTGACCGGGCATTTTCTTTTGAGCGGGCATTGGTCAGTGGCGGCTTATGTGGTCGCGTGTTTCGCGGGCGGTTTTTATCCCGCCGAGGAGGTTTGGGCGCGTCTGAAAAAGCGCACGATCGACGTGCATTTTCTGATGCTCTTCGTCGCCGCCGGGGCGGCCAGCATCGGGGCCTGGGGCGAAGGCGCCACGTTGTTGTTTCTGTTTTCGTTCTCCGGCGCGCTGGAACATTACGCATTGGGCCGGACGCAAAAGGAAATCCGTTCGCTTTTTCGCGACGCGCCGAAAGTGGCCACCGTGCTGGACGCCCAGGGGCAGGAGCACGAAGTCAAGGTCGAGCAGCTCCGGCCGGGTTTGCGTCTGCTCATCAAGCCCGGCGCCCAATTCCCCGTGGATGGCGAGATTGCCAAAGGCAGCACCGCCGCGGACGAATCCAATCTCACCGGCGAGGCGACGCCGGTCGAAAAACGCATCGGTGACGCGACGCTTGCGGGGACCATCAATCTTTGGGGTGCGGTTGAGGTTATCGTCACGCGGCCGGTTGCCGAAAGCGCCCTGCAAAAAATCGTCACCCTCATCAAGGACGCCCAGCAGCGGAAGGCGCCGGCGCAACAATTCACCGACCAATTCAGCACGTATTACACCTACGGCGTGATGGGGCTTTCGTTCGCCATGTTTTTTGTCTGGTGGCTGGGGTTCGGACTGGCGCCGTTCGGGTCCGCTGTCGAGTTGCACAGCGCCTTTTACCGCACCATGACCCTGCTCGTGGTTTCGTCCCCGTGCGCGCTGGTGCTTTCCATCCCGTCCGCCGTGCTCGCGGCCATCGCCTGGGGCGCGCGTCATGGCATCCTGTTTCGGGGTGGCGCGGCGGTGGAAAAGCTCGCCGAGGTCAACGTGGTTGCCCTCGACAAGACCGGCACGCTTACCACCGGCGAATTGCGCGTGGAAAAAGTGGAAAGCTTTCCGCCCGGACGCGAAAACGAAGTCGCCCGGCTGGCGTATTCGCTGGAAAAGCTTTCCTCGCATCCGCTGGCCCGGGCCATCACCCGCCACGGCAAGCAGCAGCAAATCGAGCCGCTGGCGTTCGAACAGTTCGAGTCGGTCACCGGCCAGGGTTTGCAGGCGCGGCACAACGGCGCGGAATGCCGCCTGGGCCGCCGCGACTGGCTCGCCCAGGGTCGCCACGCCGGGGCCATGGCGCCCGTGACCGCGACGGAAGCCGGTTTTTCGGAGGTCTGGGTCGAGGAAAACGAACTGCTTGGCCGGGTGGTTTTGCGTGATGATATCCGCCCGCAAGCCGCCTCGGTGGTGGAGGAATTGCGTCGCGAAGGCCTGTACACGGTGGTTTTGACCGGTGACCGGACGGCGACCGCCGAACACCTGCGCGCCGAATTGAAACTGGACGACGTGCGTGCCGAGTTGAAACCGGAGCAAAAAGTGGCCGCCATCATCGAACTCAGCGGGCAGGGGAAGAAGGTGGCCATGGTCGGCGACGGGGTGAACGATGCGCCGAGCCTGGCGGTGGCGCACATCGGCGTCGCCATGGGCGCGCGCGGGGCGGACGCGGCGCTCGAACAGGCGGACGTGGTGCTGATGCACGACCGGCTGGAAAATTTTCTGGCCGCCTTTCGCCTCAGCCAGCGCGCGCGCCGCATCATCCGGTGGAATCTGTTCATCTCGCTCGGCACGGTGGCGGTCCTGGTCACGTTCGCGCTGCTTGGAAAAATTCCGCTGACCATCGGCGTGGTCGGTCATGAGGGCAGCACGGTGGTCGTGGTGATGAACAGTTTGCGGTTGCTTTTCGGCTCTAACATTAGGGATGCTTGACCCACGGATGAAATCCCGGACCAATCCTTTTCAAAGATTCGTTTCCGAACACGCCCGGCTCTTCCAGGCGGGCAAAAAGCTGCCGCTGGGCCGTCCGGAAAAATTCCCGCGGCATCAAAAAATGCCGGGTGCGCCGAAGGCGTTGATTTTCTCGCCGCATCCGGATGACGAATGCATCGTCGGCGGACTGGCTCTCCGGCTCTTGCGCGAGGCAAAATGGAATGTCATCAATGTTGCCGTCACCCTCGGAAGCAAACCGGAACGGCGGGTGGCGCGTCTGCGTGAACTGAAAAATGCCTGCGATTTTCTCGGTTTTGACCTGGTTTCTGCCAATCTGACAAAAATCGATCCCCAATCGTGTCAGAAAAACCTGGTGCCTTGGCGGAAGGCGGTCAAAGCCATGGCCAAAATCCTCCTCCGCAGCCGGCCGCGCGTCATTTTTATTCCGCACGGATGCGATGGGCATCCCACCCATGTCGGTACGCATCTGCTGATTCTGGATGCGCTCAAGACTTTGCCCGCCGGTTTCCAGTGTCACGTGGTGGAGACGGAATTTTGGGCGCCCATGACGGATCCGAACCTGCTGGTTGAATCCAGCGTCGCGGATGTGGCCGATTTGGTGGCGGCGCTGGCGTGCCACGCCGGAGAAGTGCGGCGCAATCCGTATCACGCACGGCTGCCGGCCTGGCTGATGGACAACGTGCGGCGCGGCGCGGAACGGGTGGGCGGGCAGGGGGAGGCGGCGCCGGATTACACGTTTGCCACCGTTTACCGGCTGCAAACTTGGCGTGCGGGAAAACTTCGGACCGGTTTCCGCGCGGGAACGTTTTTGGCCGCAGCGAAAAATCCCGCCGGTATTTTTTGATGAATTCAAAATTCATGCGCGAGGCCATCCGGCTCTCGCTTCGGAAAATGCGCGGCAATCAGGGCGGACCTTTTGGCGCGGTGGTTGTCCGCCGCGGAAAAATCGTCGGGCGCGGCTGGAATCAGGTCACCTCGACCAACGATCCGACGGCGCACGCGGAGATCATCGCCCTGCGCGCCGCGTGCCGCCGGCTCAAGACGTTCCGGTTGGACGATTGCGAGCTTTACGCCAGTTGCGAGCCGTGTCCAATGTGCCTCGCGGCCATCTACTGGGCGCGGTTCAAAAAGGTTTATTATGCGAACACGCGCCGGGATGCCGCCCGCATCGAATTTGACGATGATTTCATTTACCGCGAGGTGGCCCGGCCGGTTTCGCGTCGCAAAATCCCCATGGTCCGGCTCCTGCGCGAGGAAGCGCAGACGGTTTTTGCGGAATGGAAAGAGAAGCCGGACAAAATCCGGTATTGATGGGTTTGGTTCCTGCCGGGCAAACCATCCCATTGCCTAAGCCCCGCCGCTTGCATCCGCCGACATGCCATTCGCCGGATGAGGTTTCGTGAGCTGACTTCGAGGCGGCTAATTTGAATCAATTTTTCGGCAGCGCGCAAAGTCTGCGCGACCATGGCGGAGGTGAGCAACAATTGCGCAGCGCGTTCGTCCACTTCCCAGTGAATTGCGTTTTTTCTGCGTTGGTACGCGAATTGCATGGTTGGGATTCGAATTGTCAGGCAACGCGTGTGTGTTGTCCGGCTTACCAACAAAAACAAACGACCAACCAACTTACCCAATGAGGAAATGCTCGATGAAAATAAATCAACTTTTAATGATTTGTGGAATTGCCGCGGCGCTGTGCTGGAGCGCCGGCAGGGTCTCCGCTCAAAACGATAACGGTGGAAATGGCGGCGGCGGCGGCGGTGGCCGCGGTGGCGACCCGGCTGCATTCCAACAACGGATGATGGACAATGTCCGGGACCAGCTCGGGTTTACCAACGACGTCGAATGGAATGCCATCCAGCCGATGGTTCAAAAGGTTATGGATGCTCGTCGCGATGCCGCCGGCGCGGGCATGGGCCGGCTGTTTGGCCGCAATCGCGGTGGAAATAATAACGGCGGCGGCGGACGCCGGGGTGGCATGTTTGGCGGTACGCCCAGTCCGGAGGCCGAGGCCTTGCAAAAAAACATTGATGACAATGCGCCCATCGCGCAAATAAAGGCGGCCCTGGAAAAATACGAGGCTTCACAAAAGGACAAGCAAGCCAAACTCCTGCAAGCCCAGGAAAACCTGCGCAAAGTGCTCACCGTCAAACAGGAAGCCCAGGCCACCTTGCTCGGATTACTGGAATAACCAATCCCCACCGAAGCTGGCGCGCGCAATATTATGAGCGAAACGGTCACCCAGGAAACTTCGTTGATGCAGTTGCTGGATCGCATGGTCGCGGCCCGGCAACTGTCATCGATCGACGCAGAGTCCCTGGTTCAGTCGAAGTCATCCGTCCGGACTGAAGAAGACATTCTCCGGTGGCTGGCCAGGGAATACGGGCTCAGTTACACGACCCTGGACGATGTGGACCCGGACCGTCAGCTGCTCTCGCTGTTTCCCGCCCGCCTGCTGTTGAAGGAGGAACTCCTGCCGCTCAAGCGCCTCAACGGCACGGTCGAAGTTGCCACCAGCCGCCTTTTCGCGGTGCAGGGATTCGACGCGCTGAAGACGATGACCGGCCTGAATCTGAAGCCGGTCCTGGCTTCCAGCGAGGCGATCCGGCGTGAAATCAAAAAACACCTCGGGGTCGGCGCGGACACCATCGGCACGCTCGACAAGGAAAGAGGGTTTCAGGTCGTGGACGAAAATGCCGAGGACAACAACATCGACGAGGCGGCCGGGGACGAGGCTTCCATCATCCGCTTCGTCAACCAGGTCTTGAAGGACGCCATCGAGCTGCGCGCGTCGGACATCCATCTCGAGCCGTTTGAGGACGAATTTCGCATCCGCTACCGCATTGACGGCGTGCTGCAGGACACGGCCGTTCCCGCGCAACTCAAGCGGTTTCAGCCGGCCATCGTTTCCCGCGTCAAAATTCTGAGCCACTTGAACATCGCCGAAAAGCGCCTGCCGCAGGACGGCCGCATCAAGATCCGGCTCGACGCCGCCGAGGTGGACATCCGCGTCTCGGTCATTCCGATGCTGCACGGCGAGGCGGTGGTGATGCGATTGTTGCGGCAAAATTCCAATTTGCGCGGCATGGACGGACTGGGCATGGACACGCGCGAACTGGAATGTTTCCAGCGCGTCCTCCAGTTGCCGCATGGCATCATCCTCGTCACCGGCCCGACCGGCAGCGGCAAGACCTCGACGCTTTACACTGCGCTCAACGCGATCAACGATTCCGTCCGCAAAATCATCACCATCGAGGATCCGGTCGAATACCAGCTCAAAGGGGTCAACCAGATCCAGGTTTCCGAAAAGGCCGGGCTGACGTTCGCGCGCGGACTGCGTTCCATTTTGCGCCATGACCCGGACGTGATTCTCATCGGCGAAATCCGCGACCAGGAGACGGCGCAGATCGCCGTGCAGGCATCGCTCACCGGCCACCTCGTTTTCTCCACGCTGCACACGAATGACGCGCCCGGCGCCTTGACGCGCCTCGTGGACATGGGCGTCGAACCGTATCTGGTCGCCTCGTCGCTCGAAGCGGTGCTGGCGCAGCGGCTGGTTCGCGTGCTCTGCAAGCATTGCAAACAGCCGGACGATGCGGTGACCGCCCGGGCGTTCAAGGCGAAGCTCGGCATCCCCGCCAGCATCACCCTATACCGGTCCGTCGGCTGCCGCGAATGTCGCAACACCGGCTTTTTTGGCCGGCACGCCATATTTGAATGGATGGACACCGGCAGCGAAATCCGCGAGTTGATTTTGAAAAGCGCCTCGACCGATCGGATTCGTGATGCCGCCCAAAGGGCCGGAATGCGTTCGCTGGCGGAAGACGGCTGGCGTCTCGTGCGCCAGGGCATCACCACCGTCGAGGAGGTTTTAAGCGTGACGACCGCGAAGGAAGTGGCGCAAACGACGAATCAGTCGAGAATCGAGAGTCCAGAGTCGAGCGCCAAGAGCGCCAGCGACAAAGCCTTGCTCTCAGCCCTCGAACCTCGACCTTCGACCTAAAATGCCCACCTTTTCCTACAGAGCCTTGCAAAATGACGGCACCATGGCCGAAGGCCAGTTGGACGCCCCCGGGCGGTCCGACGCGCTGCGGCAGGTGGAAACGCTGGGTCTGCGTCCAGTCAGTCTGGCCGAAAAGGCGGTGGCGGCACAGGCCAAAAATGGTTCTCCCGTGCCGGCGCTGCCCGGCAACCTTTCGTTCAAGTTCGAATCCAAAAAAATTTCGGCGAAGGAACTGGAGAATTTCACGCGGCTGCTCTCCAGCCTGCTCGCGGCGGGTGTGCCCTTGAGCCGGGCGTTGGTGATCCTTTACAAGGAAGCCTCCTCGCCGGTGGCCAAGGCCAAGTGGAAGGAAGTTCACGACCAGGTCATTGACGGCGTGTCGCTGGCCAAGGCGATGGAAAAGTCGCCCGAGACCTTTCCGCGCGTCTATACTGCGATGGTGGAAGCCGGCGAAGCGGGCGGGTTTCTCGAACTCGTGCTGGCGCAGATCGCCGATTTTCAGTCGCGGGAGAAGGAATTGCAGTCAAAGGTGACCACCGCGATGGTTTATCCGTGCATCCTGCTGGTGCTCGCGCTTGTGGTGCTGACCGTGCTGCTGGTGTTTTTCATTCCCAAATTCCAGAAGGTCTTCAGCAGCGTGCACGGAGCATTGCCCTTGATCACGCAAATCATCATCGGGGTCAGCCACGTGGTCCGATCCTATGGCTTGTTTGTGGCGACGGGGCTGTTTGTCATCGGTCTCCTGGTGCGTTCCTGGTTCGCCTCCGAAAAGGGGCGGCGGGTGTGGGAAGGATTGGTTTTGCGCGCGCCGCTGGTCGGCCCGCTGGTGGCGCAGTTCGCGATGGCGCGGTTTTGCCGGATGCTCGGCACGCTGCTGGGCGCGGGAGTGCCGCTGGTGCAGGGCCTCAACGTCGCCCGCAAATCCATCGGCAATCAGATTCTCGTGGACGCCGTCTCGCAATCCATTGAGCGGGTTCAGCAGGGCGGGCGGCTCGGCCAGAGCCTGGCGGAATGCAAGGGCCTGTTTCCGGGCTCGGTTTTGGAAATGGTTTCCGTCGCGGAAGAAAGCGGCAAGCTGGACACGGAACTCGTTCGCATCGCGAGCGTGACCGAGGTGGATCTGGACCGGCATTTGAAAACGGCGGTCGCGTTTGCCGAGCCGCTGATGCTGTTTTTGATCGCCGGATTCATCGGCATCATTTTCATCGGCATGTTGCTCCCGATCTTCAATTTGCAGGATTACATCAAATAAAATCTGAAACCTATGAAAATCAAAATCCAACTCCGAAATGCGAAATCCGAACTCCGCCGCCGTCGCCGCGCCTTCACCCTCGTCGAAATGCTGCTGGTCATCACCATCATCGGCATTCTCGCGGCGCTGGTGGTGCCCAAGATGATGGGCCGCAGCGAACAGGCGCGCCAGGCGGCCGCGCGCGCCGACATTTCCTCGATCAAGACCGCGCTCGACGCGTTTGAGGTGGACAACGGTTACTATCCCAAGAACGCGATGGATCTGCTCCAGCAGCCGCGCGAAGCCAAAAACTGGCATGGTCCTTACCTCGATAAAATCCCCCAGGACCCGTGGGGCAACAATTACGTCTACGTCTTTCCGGGCAAGCACAACGCAAATTCCTACGACCTGTCGTCCATCGGGCCGGACGGCAAGGAAGGAACGGAGGATGACATTGGAAATTGGTCAACCAAATAACGGGCGATGCCGTCGCGCGTTTACGCTGGTCGAATTGATCCTGGTCCTGGCGCTGCTGGTGGTCATCACCTCGCTGGTGGCGCCGGCCATGTCGAATTTCATCCGCGGTCGGGCGCTGGATTCCGAGGCGCGCCGGCTGTTCGCGCTGATGCACGCCGGCCAGAGCCGGGCGGTGTCGGAAGGCCTGCCAATGGTGCTCTGGGTGGACGAGAAAAAAGGCGGCTACGGTCTCGAAGCGGAAACGCCGCCCCGGGGCGGAGATCCGAAGGCCGAAGATTTGACGCTCGACGAAAATCTGCAGATTTCGGTCCTGAACGTTGGCGCTTCGGCGCTGACGACGTTTCAGAACCTGCCGGCCATCCGCTTTTTGGCGGACGGCACCATTGATGAAAACAGTCCGCAAACGCTGCGGCTCGCGGATGCCAAGGGCCATGCGCTCTGGCTGATCGAGTCGCGTAATCGCATGGGTTATGAAATTCGGGACACCGACCAATAAAAACATTTTGAAACGTGGCCGCGGACGTAAGTCCGCTCTGAATTCGTTTGCGAGAATGAGCCCGCTTACGCCGGCTGCCACGAGAACGAGTTGCGCCGCGTTTACGCTGGCCGAGGTGCTGGCGGCGCTGCTGTTTCTGGCCATTGTGATTCCGGCGGCGGTGGAAGCACTGCATGTGGCCAGCCTGGCCGGCGAGGTCGCCGCGCGCAAAGGCGCGGCGGCGCGCGTGGCGGACCGAGTTTTGAACGAGAGCCTCGTGATGACCAATTGGGGCAACGGCACGCAAAACGGGACGGTGACCGAAGGGGCGCTGGACTTCCGCTGGACCTTGAGCAGCCAGAACTGGCCGCAGGATGCGATGCAATTGCTCACGGCGGAAGTGAAGTATTCCGCGCAGGGCCGGGATTACTCGGTGAAACTGAGCACACTGGCCAGTTTGCCGACGCTCAATCCGACGATGGGTTCGCAATGATGAAGATTCAATACACAGACCAGGGCAAAGAATTTGGACTGGGGTGGCAGAGCGAAGTGGCGACACCGCTTTCCGCCCGTTTCCATCATGTCCAAAAGCGGCGTGGCGCTTCGCTTCCCGCCGCACTCCAAAGCGCGTTCACGCTGGTGGAAATGATCCTGGCGATTGGCATCGCGGCCATCGTGCTGGTGGCGATCAACGCCGTGTTTTTCAGCGCGCTGCATCTGCGCGAGGTGACGCAGGCGGCGGTGGATGAGGCCACGCCGCTGACCCAGGCGCTCACCCTTTTGCGCCGCGACCTGCAATGCGCGGTGCCGCCGGGGCTCAATGGCGTTTTGACCGGGGATTTCAAAACCGGGACCGTGAGCAGCATCGGCATCAGCCTGCCCGTGGCCGTAGAAATGTTCACCGCCACCGGCGCGCTGCATGACAACGAACCGTGGGGCGACATCCAGCGGGTCACTTATGAATTGAAGGATCCCACCGACCGCACCGCGGCGGGCAAGGATTTGATCCGCAGTGTCTCGCGCAATCTCCTGAGCACGGCGGCGCTGGACGTGCAGGATCAATGGCTGATGGGCGGGATCGAGAACATCAAGTTTTCGTGCTTCGACGGCGCCCAATGGAATGATGCCTGGGATACCACCAATATGACTTCCGGGAACACCAATTTGCCGGTCGCCGTGCGGGTCCTGATCCAGATGGCGGGAAACAACGCCGGGAACACGCGCCCGCCGCCGGTGGAAATTCTGGTGCCGATTGATTCGCAATCGCGCACGAACACTTGAAATGAAACTGCGCAATGCCATTTGCCAATCGGACGAGCGGGCCTCGGTGCTCATCCTCGTGCTTTGGATTGCCATCGGGCTGGTCAGCATTGCGCTGTATTTCGCGCATTCCATGACGTTTGAACTCCGCGCGTCGGACAACCGCGTCACGGGGCTCGCGGCGGAACAGGCCATTGAAGGCGCGGCGCGGTATGTCAGCTATGTGCTCGCGAATTTCGCGACCAACGGGGCCGTGCCCAACAACACTCAATTTGCCAGCGCAGCCGTGCCGGTGGGCGACGCGCATTTCTGGATCATCGGCCGCGACCCTTCCGGCACGCCTTCCGCCGAACCCTGTTTTGGCCTGATTGACGAAGCCTCGAAACTGAACTTGAACCGGGCGGGCACCAACGCGCTTTCCTATCTGCCCAACATGTCGCTCGATTTCGCCAGCGCGATCGTGGATTGGCGCAGCACCAACAGTTCGGGCGCCTACGCCCTGGATTACGCGCAATCGGGTTATGCGGAAAAGGAGTCCCCGTTTGAAACGGTGGACGAATTGCGGCTCGTCAACGGCGCCACCATTGACCTGCTGATTGGCGAGGACATCAACCGCAACGGCGTGCTGGACGTGAATGAAACCGACGCAAACGGCAACGGCACGGTGGACCCGGGCCTGATTGAATACGTCACCGTTTACAGCCGCCAGCCGAATTTTCATTCCGACGGTTCATCGCTGACGAATGTGAACCTGGCGCCGGAAGCCCAATTGCAGACGCTTTTCCAGAGCGCCGGAGTTGGCAACGCGGGCGGGCTGGCCACTTCCATTTACAACCATACCCACCCTCGCAATGGCGGGCCGACCACATTCCCGGGGATTTTCAGTTTTTGCCTGTTCTGCCGGAACCAGGGGATGAGTTCGGCTGACTTTGCGAAGATTTACGGCAATGTCACCACCAGCACCAGTCTTTACACCTACGGTCTGCTGAACATCAACACCGCCGGCGTGCCGGTGATGACCGCCTTGTTCATGGGGCTGGGCGTCGACCAGAGCACCGCGACCGGCGCGGCCCAGGCGCTGGTGACGTACCGCCAGCAAAACCCCGGCAGCCTCAACAGCATCGCCTGGATCGTGGACGCCCTCGGCAACAGCCACGCGGTCGTGCAGGCCCTGGCGAACGCGAACCGCGATTATATCACCACGGAGAGTTTTCAATTCACGGCGGACATTGCGGCCGTGGGCCCGTTCGGGCGCGGGTACCGGCGGGTGAAGTTCATTTTCGACATCAGCGAGGGCTCGCCCAAAATCATTTACCGCCAGGACCTGAGCCGGCTGGGCTGGGCGCTCGGGGAAAAAGCCCGCGCCGACTGGGTCGCGAAGGAGACGCCATGAAGAAGATTTTAAAAGTCAATTTTTCGAGACGCAAAAAGCTGACGAGCCTGCTCGGCCTGGTGCTGGACGGCAGCCGCCTGGATGGCGTCGTGCTCCGCCGCCCCAACGGTTCGCTACAGGTCCAGCAGACCTTTTCGGTGACGCTCACGCTGGATCCGCTGACGGCGCTGCCTGAACTGGTGGGACGCGAGATTCGCAACGCCCTGGATGCGGCCGGGGTGCGCGAGCGCCGCTGCGTGGTGGGCGTGCCATTGAAGTGGGCGTTGACGGCGCAAACCGAATTGCCGGCTTTGCCGGAAGCGGACGCTGCGAGCCTCCTGCAACTGGAGGCGGAACGCGGGTTTCCGTGCGACGTGGCGACGTTGCGTCTGGCCCAGTCGCGCTGCGCGCTGCCGGAGGGCAGGCAGTTGGTGACGATGGCGGGGATTCCCAACAGCCAGCTCGCGACGCTGGAACAGGTTTTGGCGGCGGCAAAATTGAAGCCGGTCAGCTTTTCGCCCGGCCTGACGGCCTTGCAGAGCCCGGCGGCGGCAACCACCGACGGCGGTGTGCTGGCGCTGGCCATTGGGGAAAGCCAGGTGGGTTTGCAAATCACCAGTGGCGGCGGCGTCGCGGCTTTGCGCACGCTGGAAGGCGCGGTCGAAAATGAAGGGTCGCGGCGTGCAATCCATGCCGACCCTGTGGCGCGTGAAGCGCGTATCACCCTGGTTCAACTTCCCGCCCAGCTGCGGGAATCCGTGCGCCGCATCCGCATTTTTGGACCGCGTGAGCTGGCGCAACCCCTCGCGGATGAAATGGAGTTGAAATTTGAGCCTATGGGTCTGAGCGTTGAGCTGGTCGCGGCGTATTCGCCGGATGAATTTGGCGTCCAACTTCCCGCGACCGCGTCCGTTTCGCCGGCGTTCAGCCTGGCGGCCCGGCGGCTGGCGGGCCAGGCGCCGGGGTTTGAATTTTTGCCGCCGAAACCGACCGCCTGGCAGCAGCTCGCCACGAAATATTCGTCTGGCCGGTTGCGCTCAATCGGGGCGGTGGCCGCCGGAGTGGTATTGATTGCCGGCGGACTGTTTTTATTCCAGGAAATCCAGCTCATCCGGCTGCGCTCGCAATGGTCGGCGATGTCGGCGAAGGCCGGGGAACTGGACGGATTACAGCAACAAATCCGGCAATACCGTCCGTGGTTCGACGGTTCCTTCCGCAGCCTGGCCATCATGCGGCAGATTACGACGGCGTTTCCCGAGGACGGCGCGGTCACGGCCAAGACGGTGGAAATCCACGACGGCAACGCGGTGAACTGTTCCGGCACGGCGCGCGACAATGCCGCGCTGCTGCGGACGTTGAGCCAGTTGCGCGCGGCGGGCGGGGTTGCCGACCTGAAGGTGGACCAGATCCGCGGCAAATCGCCGATCCAGTTCACGTTCGACTTTCATTGGGGCAAAGGAGGCGGCAATGAAGATTGAAAACCGCCAGCAATTATTGATCGTGCTGACCGTCGCGGTGGGGCTGCTGTACGCGGCCGACCAGCTGATGTTTGAGCCGATGGTCAAATGGTGGAAGGCGCGGTCGGAAACGGTGGCCGGATTGCGCGCGCAAGTGACCAACGGCCGGCTTTTGATCCAGCGCGAAACCAGTCTCCGCAGCCGCTGGGATCAAATGCGCACGAACACCCTGCCGAACAACGCCTCGCTGGCGGAGCAACAGATCCTCAAGGCCTTTGACAACTGGTCGCGGGAAAGCGGCGCCGATGTCAACGGCATCATGCCGCAGTGGAAAAACGACTCGGACGACTACATCACGCTCAATTGCCGGGTGGAAGCCTCCGGCGATCTCGGCACGCTAAGCCGGTTTATTTACGACATCGAAAAAGATCCGATGGCCCTAAAGCTCGAATCGGTGGAGTTCAGCACGCATGACAACAATGGCCAGCAACTCACGCTCAACCTGCAAATCAGCGGGCTGGTGCTCCTGGCGCAAGGGAAATCGCAATGAACCTGACACGACAAATCGAAAACGGGCGCAGGCAAATGGGCAGCGCACGGCGGCGTGGCTGTCTGCGGATGGCGGTGGCGCTCGCGCTGGTGAACGGCTTTTGGGCCGCCGCGCAGCCGAGCAATGCGCCCGCCGGCACGGAATACTCGTCGTTCCGGATCATCGCGGAGCGGAACATTTTTGATCCCAACCGCTATCCGCACGCCGCCCAGGCCGTCCGGCGGACGACCGACAACCGGGTGCCCGCGTTTTCGCTGGTCGGCACGATGACGTATAAAAAGGGGATGCTCGCCTTTTTTGACGGCACCGATGCCGACTATCGGAAGATTCTGGCTCCGCGTGGCATGATCAACGGTTACACGGTGGTGGAAATCACCCTGCGCGGCGTCAGGCTGGAATCTGCCGGCAAGACGGTGGAAATGAAGGTCGGAGCGCAGATGCGGCAGGAAGCCAAGGGCGAATGGCAGCTGGCCGAAGCAGGTGAATTGCCGGCGGCCACGGTTGTGAACGAAACCCCGGCAACGGGTGGCACGCCCGCGGCCGGACCGGCTTCGGGTTCCGACAGCGAACCCAATGATGTCCTCAAGAAACTCATGCAACAGAGAGAACAGGAATTAAAATGAAAACCTTGATCCTACGAACCTTCCTGGTGGCCTGCGTCCTGGGACGGTTGGCCTCGGCGGTGGCGCAAACAATGCCGGGCGAAATGACTGGCAGCAACACCGCGCCAGCCGCACCCAACCAATCCATGGCCGCGCCCATGCCGGACACGAACGTCGCGCAACCGGACGGAAGCGCGCGGAACGGAACGGAAGCCTTGCCCACACCCGCCAATCCTGCGCCGGTGCCAAACCAGTCCGCCGTTTCCACCGGCATGCCGGAAACCGCGACCACGGACATTATTTCGCCCGGGGACGCCTCCGGCACGAATTATGACGCCTTGAGTTTGAATTTTCGCAATGTGCCGCTAGAGATGGTTTTGAATTATCTCAGTGAGGCGGCGGGATTCATCATTGTGCTGGACACGCCGGTCAGCGGCACGGTGAGCGTCATCAGCAGCCATCCCATGAACCGGGATGAGGCGGTGGATTTGCTGAATTCCGTCCTGAACAAAAACGGGTTCGCTGCGATTCGCAACGGGCGAACCCTGACCATTGTGAGCAAAAACGACGCGAAGACCCGCAACATTCCGGTCAAGACCAGCAATGATCCGGACAGCATTCCGGACAACGCGGAGATCGTCACCCAGATCATTCCCATCCGGTTCGTCGAAGCCCGGCAACTGGTGACGGACCTGTCGTCGTTCGTTTCGCCCCAGGCGACGATTGTGGCGAATGAAGCGGGCAATTCGATCGTTGTTACCGACACACAGTCGAACATCCGGCATCTCACCGAAATCATCCGGGCGATTGACAACAGCGCCGAGGGGGAAACGGAAATCCGCGTGTTCCATTTGACCCATGCCAGTCCAGCCGATGTGGCCAATGAACTGGGCCAGATCTTCCCGTCGAACAACGGGTCGGGCAACCAGGTCCAGACGCCATTCCGGTTTGGCGGCGGGGGTGGAGGTTTTGGCGGCTTTCCCGGCTTTGGGGGTTTTGGCGGCCGTGGTGGCGGTGGCGGCGGTGGCGGTAGCAATGCGACCGCCAATAATGGTTCAAACTCCCGGGTGCAAAAGCAATCCCAGGTCGTTGCTGTGGCGGATCTGCGCACTTCATCCGTCGTCGTGACCGCCTCCAAGGATTTGATGCAGGAAATCGCCGGGATGATGGAACAGTTGGACGTGCCCTCGACCCGGGACCAAAAGGTTTTTGTATATCACATGAACAACGGCGACCCGCAACAAACCCTGCAAGTGTTGCAAAACATGTTTGGGGGCAACAATACCTCCCGCACCGGCACGAGTTCGTCGTCGCAGAACAGCGCCCTGATGAGCCGGCAGACGCAAAACGCCACTTCCGGGGGCACCGGAAGCTCGACCTCAACCACCGGCACCGGCATCGGGGGAAATTCGCGCGGTGCGAGCGGCTCCGCATTTTAAGGGAATTTAAGTGAACCTATTAACACCAGGACAAATCATGAAAACTCAACCGTTCAAACGATATGTGGCCGGCATTTTGGTTTTTCTTTTCTGCCTCGCCATTGAAGTTCACGCGCAACAACGCACGGGCGGTGGTGGCGGCGGCTTTGGTGGTTTTGGCGGCTTTGGCGGTGGTGCCTTTGGCGGCGGAAACCGTAACAATAGTTCCAGCGCCAGCAGCAGCCAATACAACAACAACGGCAGCGTCGGCACCGCCACATTTTCCGTGGACCCCGATACGCATAACATTGTTGTCATCGCCGACGATCAGACGGCGGCGCAGATTCAGGATGTCATCACCCATCTCGACAGTCCGATGCGGCAGGTGCTGATCAAGGTTGTTTTCATGGAGGTGGATCACAACAACTCCTCGGAGATCGGCATCGAAGGCCAATATACCGGCTTGAACAAAAACTTTTCAGCCCTTACCGGATTTATAACCAATTACACGGTGGCGAACAATGCGGTCGTTCCCAGCAGCGTCACCCCCGTCTATCAAAGCGTCGCGCTGCAAAACAATTTCGGCCTGGCTTCGGCGGGTAATCCACAGGGAATGTATCAAATCCTCGGCAGTGATTTTCAGGCGACGCTGCGGGCCATCGCCCAATCCGGCAAGGCCCAAATCCTTTCGCGTCCGTCCATTCTCGCGCGCGACGGGCAGCTGGCGGAGATTGTGGCCGGTCAGAGTATTTTCCTGCCCAGCGGGGTGGCCTTCAGCTCCGTCGGCAACTCCGGCTCCACCATTCCCACCATCAACGGCTCCTATCAAAACGTTGGCATCCAGCTGGATGTCACCCCCTTTATCGGGGCCAACAACGTGGTGCAGATGATCCTCCAGCCACAGGAAACGTCCGTGGATACCTCGACCCCCGGACAGGTGATTGCGGGGGGCAGCCTGTTTTCGTCGGCTGTCTATGCTCCGAACATCAACAAACGCTCCGCCAACACCGTGGTCGTCACCCCCGACGGGCAGACCGTCGTCATCGGTGGTTTGATTGCCGACACGAAGGCGTCGAGCGACAGCAAGATTCCGTTCCTCGGCGACATTCCAATTCTCGGAGCTCTTTTCAAAGCCACGTCGAAAAGTGCCACCAAGCAGGAATTGCTCATTTTTCTGACCCCGCATGTCGTGGATGCTCCGTCCCAGCTGGCGGGGCTTTCCGGACACGAATTTGACCAGACGCACCTGATCACCAATTCGGTTTCCGAACAGGAACTCGACCAATATCTGGAACGGGTGCCGGTGAAAAAGAAACCGTAGCGGCAAATGTGTAATCCGCGCCCGTTGCCGTATGGAAAATAATTTATGGAACTAAAACGCCGCAGCGCCTTGATTTACGGACTTCTGTTGGGGGTCTGGGTGCTGGTCGTTGCCTGGCAGGTGGCCGAGCACGTTCGGGTCCGGCAAGAAGCCCGGGCGGCGCTCGTGAACCGGGCCAAGGATATATCCACGACGCTGGGCATTGTGCTCCGCTCGCAACGGCGCTTTGGCGGCGTGGTTTCCAAGGAACGGCTCGAAGCCTCGCTGACAGAATTGCTCAAGCAGGAAAAAACTGAATTGATCGGTATTGCGCTGTTGAACGCGGCGGGCGAGATGGTGGCTTCCGCCGGGACCGGAATTGATTTTCAAGCCAGTGAATTTGCCGGCACCACGGAACACTGGGATGCACAGACCGTCACGCTATTGAATCAGGTGGACCTCGGCACCAATCTCACCTACGACATCGAGGGCACCAACCTGCCGATCATCCTGTCCCGGCAGGATTTCACGAACCGCTTTGCCACCAATCGAATGGGCATGCCTCCGCCCGGACCCGCTCCGGAGCCAACTCCCCAACCCCGGCCGGAGAATCAGGCAAATCCGGCGGGGGTTTCGGAAAGCGCTTTGGGGGGAATGCCACCTCCGATGCCGGAGGCTGACACCAACCGGATGCGCAACCGCGATGGAGGCAGCCGTCCCCGCTTCGGCCGCCCCCGCTGGATGAGCGAAGAGGAATACCTGGCCCTGCGTCAGAAACAGGGCGTGCACAGTTTTGTCATCGTCATGTCCACCCAGACCCTCCGGGCGGCATTCGAACATGATCTCTGGCTCCGCTCCATCATCGCCCTGCTGGCGGGAATTTCGGTTGTGGGTTCCGGGCTGGCCTGGCGGAGCGTGACCAAATCGTCCGCACTGCAAATCCGTCTCATCCGCGCCAGCGAATTGAATTCACACCTCCGGGAAATGAACCTGGCCGCCGCCGGCCTCGCGCACGAGACGCGCAACCCGCTGAACATCATCCGGGGCATGGCCCAGATGCTTTCCAAACAGCCCGAAGCCTCGGCGGAAATCCGGGACCGCTCCCGCGCCATCGTGGAGGAGACGGACAAGGTCACCGCACAATTGAACGAATTCATCAACTACTCGCGCCCGCGCGAGGTCCGCCGGGCGAAGCTGGCCCTGGATTCCGTGGTGAACGAAGTCGTGCACACGTTGGGTTACGACCTCGAGGAAAAGAAGGTCCGGCTCGAGACCAGCGGCGACTCCATGACCATCGAGGCCGACGAACAACTGCTCCGCCAGGCGCTGTTCAACCTGGTGCTCAATGCGATTCAGGCGGTGGGCGAAAATGGCCGGATTCAAATTGTGACGCAACGCATCAATGGCGCCGGGGGAATGCTGGAGGTTCGAGACGATGGCCCCGGGGTGCCTCCCGAACGCCGCCAGGAAATTTTCAAGCCTTACTTCACGACCAATCAAAAGGGCACCGGGCTGGGACTGGCAGTCGTTCAGCAGATCGTTCTGGCGCATGGTTGGGAAATCGAATGCCTGCCCAACGAACCCAAGGGCGCCCGGTTTCGCATCAGTCACTTGAAACAGGCCGTTTGAAAACTTCTTTTGGCAACCGGTGCAATCGTCTAGCCTTGTCTGGTGGCTACCGAACTGCGCAAAAAAACCGCCGATGCACCGCGCATCCTGATTGTGGATGATGACCCGGGCCAGCGCAGCCTGCTCAATTCTTTTCTACGCACTCAGGGATTTGAGCCCGTCACGGCGGATTCCGGCCAGCAGGCTTTGGAAACGTTGCGCAACGGAAAATTCGACATGATGATTTCCGACGTGCGCATGCCGGGACTGTCGGGACTGGAGACGCTGCGGCTGGCGCGCAAGGAACACGTCACGCTGCCCGTTTTGCTCGTCACCGCTTACACCGACGTCCGCGATGCCGTCGCCGCGATGCGGGATGGCGCGGTCAATTACCTGGCCAAGCCGATTGATTTGGATGAACTGCTGGCTTCCGTCCGCCAGGCCATCGGCATGTCCGAAACCGTTCCGTTGCAATTCAAACAGGAAAAGCCGTTGCCGGACAACGTGGTCGCCCGCAGCCCGCTGATGCAGGCCGTCTTCCGCGACGCTTCGCTGATTGCCCCGTCCGAGACCCGCGTGTTGATCACCGGCGAAAGCGGCGTCGGCAAGGAAATCGTGGCCGATGTCATCCACGCCTGGAGTCCGCGCGCGGCAGGTCCGCTGGTCAAGGTCAACTGCGCGGCGATACCCGAAACGCTGCTGGAAACAGAATTGTTCGGGCACGAAAAGGGTTCGTTCACCGGCGCCCATGCCCAGCGCATCGGCCGTTTTGAGGAGGCGAATGAAGGCACCATTCTTTTGGATGAAATTGCCGAGATGTCGCCGCCGCTGCAGGCCAAGCTGCTGCGGGTGACGCAGGACGGGCGTTTCCAGCGCGTGGGCTCCAACCGCGAAGTCCAAACCAACGCGCGCATTCTGGCCGCGAGCAATCGCGTGCTCGAAGATGAGGTCAAGGCCGGCCGTTTTCGCGAGGACCTGTTTTACCGCTTGAACGTGGTGGAGCTGAACGTTCCGCCGTTGCGCGAGCGGCGCGAGGATATTTTACCGCTGGCCAGCCGGTTCATCGAGGAATTCGCCAAGGGCCGCGCCCGGTTTTCAGACGCGGTCTCCGCCTGCCTCGAACGCTATCCCTGGCCGGGCAATGTGCGCGAGTTGCGCAACGCGATGGAAAGGGCGGTGCTGCTTTCGCGCAGCGAGCTGATCCTGCCGGAACATCTGCCCGCGCGCGTATGCGCCGCGGCGCCATCACCTGCAGTTCCCGAAGCCGGCGACCTGGAGCGGCTGGAGGAAATTGAACGTCAGGCCATCATGCAGGCATTGCGCCAGCACCAATCCAACCGCACCGAGACCGCCAAGGCGCTGGGCATCAGCCGCCGCGCGCTGATCTATAAACTCCAACGGTTCCGGAATCTGGGCTACACCGTGGAATGAGGCGGGGTCCGTCGCACAGGCAGGGCGAGTCACTCCGAGATTGTCTCAAAACTGTAGCAGCGGACGTGAGTCCGCTCTAATCTCAGACGAAATTCCAAGAAGAGTGAGCCGACTCACGTCGGCTGCTTTATAAATGGAGTTTTGAGACAGCCTCACTCCATGCGCGCAGGGATTGTTGTGTGAACGGTCGGCGGGCAGAGGGGACTGCCCGCACTTCTAAGGATTACGGAGAAATTGGAAGACGCGAGCCTGGCTGGCGTTTGCCAATCCATCAGCTCGACAGTGCGCCCTGGGCGGCGGCCGTTTGATTGAACACGAGCTTGTCCTTGTCAGCCGTGACCGTGATGGGCTCGCCTTCGTGCAGGCTGCCCTTGAGGATTTCCTCGGCCAGCGGGTCTTCCAGGAAACGTTCCACCGAGCGGCGCATGGGACGCGCGCCGTACTGCGGGTCGTAGCCTTTCTCCACAAGAAAATCCTTCGCCTTTTCATCGAGCACCAGTTTGATGTTCTTGTGCCGCAGCCGTTCCAGCACCTTGCCGACCTCCAAATCGAGGATCTGGATGAGGTCGGGCTTGGTGAACGAGCGGAACACAATCACGTCGTCCAGCCGGTTCAGAAATTCGGGACGGAACATCTTCTTCGCCTCATCCAAGGTGCGTTCGCGCATTTTTTCGTAGGTGGCCTCGTCGGTGATGGGCGAGAAGCCGAGCGTGGACTGGCGTTTGATGACGTCGGACCCGACGTTGGAAGTCATCAGGATGATGCAGTTGCGGAAATTGACGACGCGCCCGATGTTGTCGGTCAGCTTGCCCTCCTCCAAAATCTGCAGCAGGATGTTCCAGACATCCGGATGGGCCTTGTCGATTTCGTCGAAGAGCACGACGGAGTAGGGGTTGCGGCGCACTTTTTCGGTGAGCTGGCCGCCTTCCTCGTAACCCACGTAGCCCGGCGGCGAGCCGATGAGACGCGAGACGTTGAATTTCTCCATGTATTCGCTCATGTCGAGGGCAATGAGCGCCTTTGAATCGCCAAACATCTGCTCCGCCATGGTTTTGGCCAAAAGCGTTTTGCCGACACCGGTCGGGCCCAGCAACAAAAACGTGCCGATGGGCCGGCGCGGGTCCTTCAAATCCGCCCGTGAACGGCGCAATGCCTTGCAAATGGCCGAAACCGCCACACGCTGGCCGACCACCACCTTTTCCATCTCGGTTTCAATGGTCAGCAACCGCTGGGTTTCGTCCTGGCCCATGCGTTTGATGGGAATGCCGGTCCACTTGGCCACGACGTGAAAAATATCGTCTTCGTCCACCACCACGCGCTTTTCCTCGCGGGCGGCGCGCCAGGTGGCGAGCGCGGTTTCGAGGTTTTCCTTCGCGTGCTTTTCCTTGTCGCGCATCGAGGCCGCGCCTTCAAAGTCCTGGTTCTTGATGGCCTTTTCCTTCTGGTTCTTGATTTCCTCGATCTCGGCCTCGAGCGCCTTGGTCTCGGGCGGCCGCGTCATGGTGCCGATGCGCGCGCGCGAACCGGACTCATCCATCACGTCAATCGCCTTGTCCGGCAGAAACCGGTCGGTGATGTAACGGTCGGACAATTTGACGGAGGCCTCGACGGCCTTGTCGGTGAACTCCACCTTGTGGTGCGCCTCGTATTTGTGGCGCAGGCCCTTCAAAATCAAAATGGCCTCGTCAATCGAAGGGGCTTCAACCTTGACGGATTGAAAGCGGCGTTCGAGCGCGGCATCCTTCTCGATGTATTTGCGATATTCGTTCAGCGTGGTGGCGCCGACGCATTGCATCTCGCCACGGCTCAGCGCGGGTTTGATGATGTTGGAGGCGTCCATGGTGCCTTCCGCCGAACCGGCGCCGACGATGGTGTGCAACTCGTCAATGAACAAAATGACGTTCTTGGCGCGGCGGATCTCGTCCATGACGGCCTTGATGCGCTCCTCAAACTGGCCGCGATACTTGGTGCCGGCGACCATGAGCGCGAGATCGAGCGTGACGACGCGTTTGTCGCGTAAAATATCCGGCACATTGCCGCTGGCGATTTCCTGCGCCAGGCCTTCCACGATGGCGGTCTTGCCCACGCCGGCTTCGCCGAGCAGCACCGGATTGTTTTTGGTGCGGCGGCAAAGAATCTGGATGACGCGCTCGATTTCGTTTTTGCGCCCGATGACCGGGTCCATGTCGCCCTTGCGCGCCAGTTCCGTGAGGTCGCGGCCAAAGGCCTTCAGGGCGGGCGTCTTGACCTCGCCCTTTTTCTCCGGCCCCGTGCCCGGAGCCGCCGCCTTCTCGCCGGATTCGGGAATGGATGATTCCTCGCCGGTGAAATTGGGATCCAGCTCCTTCAAAATTTCCTGCCGTGTCTGCTCGATGTCCACATCGAGATCCTTCAGCACCTGCGCGGCGATGCCATCGCCTTCACGCAACAGGCCGAGCAGGATGTGTTCGGTGCCGACGTAGGTATGGTTGAGCGCCTTGGCTTCCTTGGATGCGAGCGCCAGCACTTTTTTCACGCGCGGGGTGTAAGGGATGTTGCCGATGACCTTTTGGTCGGGGCCGGTGCCGGTCTTTTTTTCCACCGCCATGCGGACGGTTTCGAGGTCGAGCCCCATTTTCTGGAGCACGTTGACGGCGACGCCCTGTCCCAATTTGATGAGGCCGAGCAAAAGGTGTTCGGTGCCGATCACGTTGTGATTGAAACGGTCGGCTTCCTTGCGCGCCAGCGCGAGCACCTGTTGGGCGCGCGGCGTAAAATTGCTCATGGCTTCATCGCTCATACTTGGCTCTATTGTGCTTCTAGTTGGCTGATTTGTCCAATCCTGTTCCCGGCGCGCCGTAATGGCGGACGACCGGCCGGCCGGTGTCCTTCAAACGTTCGCGCATCATGTCAGCGCGGATCAGATCGCGTTCCTCGGCGGACAATTTGTCGGACAACTGCCGCTGCAAATGGGCCGGCTGGGTCAGGATGAACAACTCGTCCACCAACGCACGTTGCATGCCAGGAAACAGGCCCATGTCCACGCCCAACCGCATGAGCGACAACAGGTTCATGGTTTCCTTGGACGAAATGCTGTGGGCGTTGGCCAGGATGCCGTAGGCGCGGCCAATGTGGTTGTAAACCACCTTCGGCTTCTTCTCCATCAGCGTCTGCCGCGCGTTTTCCTCGTGTTCGATGATCTGCGACAGCACTTTGTCCAGCCGCTCGACGATGGTGAGTTCGTTTTCGCCCAGAGTCATCTGGTTCGACACCTGAAAAACGTTGCCGAGCGCCTCCGTGCCCTCGCCGTAGAGTCCGCGCACCGCCAGTCCGAGCTTGTTGACGGACTGGATGATGGGATTGATCTGCTCGGCCAGGACGAGTCCCGGCAGATGCAGCATCGCGCTCACGCGAATGCCCGTCCCCAGGTTCGTCGGGCACGCCGTCAGGTAACCCAGCTCGTTGTTGAAGGCGTAATTGAGCTTCTGCTCCAGCTCGGAATCCAGCCGGTCAATCGCGCTCCAGGCCTGGCGCAATTGCAGGCCGGGGCGCAACGCCTGCATCCGCAGATGGTCCTCCTCGTTGATCATCACGCAAAATGTTTCATCGCGGTTCAGCACCAGGCCGCTGCCGGAACTTTTCGCGGCGTGCTCGCGGCTGATGAGATGCCGCTCCACCAGGATCTGCTTGTCCAGCGCGTTGAGATTGTCCATCGCCTCGGAAAAGGCGTCCTTCATTTCCGGAAGACTTTCGACCGCCGGCCGGATCAGCTCAAACACGCGGATACGCTCGGGCTTTTTCGCCCAGCCTGGAAACGCCGCGTCCTTCAGATTGCGCGCGAGCCGGACGCGGCTGGACATGACAATCCGGTCGTGCGGTCCGTGGCGTTGCGCGGTCTCCGCCGGCGAAATGAGAAATTTATGGATGTCCATGGTTCACGTCACATTCAGGCCCGGTCCGCGCGGACTGATATGTTTGATTTCGTCGCGCAAGGACGCGGCCTGCTCGAAGTTTTCGTCATCGATGGCCTTGGCCAGCTTCTTTTGCAGCAGCTTGAGCCGGTCGGATTGTTCGCGGGATTCCCGCAACGCCTCCGGCACCTTGCCCGCGTGCCGGGTGCCCTTGTGCATGGTCTTGAGCAAACTTTCCAGGCCCTCGGCAAAAGTCTTGTAACACTCCGGACAGCCGAGCCGGCCCGACTTTTTGAAATCCGCCTGCGTAAAACCGCAACGCGAACATTTCGTTTCCGTGCCGGTGGACTGGCCGATTTCCTGCGACGCGCCGAGGCCGAACAAAACATCGGCATCCGCCAGTTCGAAGGAGGTCGGATCATTGACGCCCTTGGTTTTGGCACATTCCTCGCACAAATCCAGCTTTTGCATCTTGTCACCCGCGATTTGGGTGAGATGCACCGTGGCTGGTTTTTCTTTGCAGGCGCAACACAACATAAAATTATCCGGCCCTGGCCGTTTCGATCGTTTTGCTGAAAATTGGGCCGCTTTCCCCGTTTTGGCCCGGACAAACCTTCCCCCCGAAATCAGCAGCCGCGGTGCCAGACACCGCCCGAAGCGGGCAAATCAGCGGCCCGGTGACGAACAGTTTCAGGCGTTTTCTCATCTTACCTATTCGTATATCGGCTCACCCGACACTTTCGTCAAGCCGTGATAGTCGTCTTCCAGTTGGCGTGTGACCGGACCGGGTTTGCCCTTGCCGATGATCCGACCGTCAATCTTCACCACCGGTACGATTTCCGCGCCCGTGCCCGTCAGGAAACATTCATCGGCGCAGAACAAATCGTAACGCGTCAGGTTCGGCTCCGACACCTTCAGGCCGGCTTCCTCCGCCAGCTCCATCACCGTCTGCCGGGTGATGCCGTACAGGGCTCCGGCCGACAGCGGCGGCGTGAGCAACGCGCCGTTTTTCACGATGAACAGATTGTCGCCCGAGCACTCCGCCACGAACCCTTCCGCATTCAACATCACCGCCTCCTCGCAGCCGCCGTTGTTCGCCTCAATCTTGGCGAGGATGTTGTTGAGATAATTCAGCGACTTGATGGCCGGGTTGAGCGCGCTGTGCAGATTGCGCGTGGTCGGCACGGTGATGATGTTCAGACCGCGCCGGTAAACTCCCGGCGGGTAAAGCTGGATTTTGTCCGCAATGATGATGACCGAGGGGCGTTTGCAGGTTTTCGGGTTCAAACCCAGCGTGCCCACGCCGCGCGTCACCAGGAGCCGGATGTAGCCGTCGCGGATTTTGTTTTTCCGGCACGTCTCGATCACCGCGCGCGCGATTTGCGCGGGCGCCATCGGGATTTCCAGCAGGATGGCCTTGGCGGAATAGAAGAGGCGGTCGAGGTGTTCCTGGAGTTTGAACACGCGGCCGTGATAGGCGCGGATGCCCTCAAAAATCCCGTCGCCATAAAGCAATCCGTGATCGAAGACCGAGACCTTCGCGTTGCGCTCGTCATAATACCTGCCATCAATAAATATTTTCATTCCAATTCCGCAATCAATGGAGGTTATTGGAAAAATGAGTTTGAAGCAAACTTCAATTTGTCACGGCACGAGACGACGGGCGGAGCTTCTTCCTTCAAAATCCGGGATCTGAAATTAAACCGCGTCTCGTGACCTCGACGCCTACAAATGTGCGTGACAGCGGGTGGGGGATGATTATATTGGCGCGCTCAATTGACCCTATGGTCTAGCGGTTAGGACACCACCCTTTCACGGTGGGAGCCCGGGTTCGATTCCCGGTAGGGTCGCCACTCTTAAGACACCAATTAAATCAATGGTTTTGCCGGTGTAACGTCATGGCAGTCGGCAATGCTGCCGTGCGGAACGCCCCCCAGAGTTCCCAGAAAGTTTGCCTTTTGCCGGGCCAAGGCCTCGCTCTATTTGCCGGGAGCGTTGGGCACAGTGTTTTGCGCCGGGGTTTTCGCGGCGGCGGCGGCAGGTTTTATATCCAGCGCCCATTCGATTCCGCCCAGCACGTGCGCGTCATACGCCTGGCTGATCTCGGCGGAGTTTTTCCGGTTGGGAAGGTTGGGGTCAGCGTCCCAAATGTCCTCCCGATGGCCGAGCGACGTGTAGAACACCCGGCCCGCGCCGTAAGGCTTGCACCAGGAAACCGGAAAATGTCCCGGTGAATTGTTCTCGGGATGCTTGTCGAGGATGAGCAGGTCGTGGACTTTCGCAGAGTCGTAATTTTTGAACTGATAAATCTCCTCCAGCTGGATCGTCCAGGTTTTGCCCAGGTGCGCCGTGGCGGGATTTTGCGGGTCTTCGTTCAGGCATTCCACGCTCACCTGCGGGCCGTGATGCGCAAATTCGCCGCCCAGCATCTCGATAAATTCCGGGAAGCCGTGAAACGTGTCGCTGGCGGCGTGGATGCCGATGAACGCATGGCCCGCCTTGATCCAGTCCAGAAACCCCTGCGGGTCGGGAATCGGCAGATCACCCGTCGTGCTGGCAAAAACCACGCCGTCATAATTCTTCAGCGACGCGGGCGAAAGTTTTTTCAACGCCACCTTCAATTTTTTATTCCACGCGGTTTCGGCGGCATTGAATGCGGCCTTGTCGGCTTCGCTGGCTTCCGGTTTCAATTTCACCGGGAATCCGGTCGCCGCGTGACCCGGCGGTTGCTGCACAAATTCCACGGTAAACTCGCCGCTGTCCTTCGCGAGCTGCGCGAGAATCTTTTCCGCCGTGGGAATCGAGCTGTGCCGGAAACCGGTCGTGGTGGTCACGACGAGAAGTTTTTTCGGCCCAGCGTGCCTGGACAACCCCTGGGTCTGGCAGCCGGTCAAGCCGACGGCCAGCGCCAGAATCGAAAGGGCAAAGGGTTTATTCATTTTGAAGGCTTGAGGGTTCACGGTTCGTTCACCACCGGCACGGGGCGCACCCAGATGTTGCGAAAGGCCACGGCATTGTTGTGGTATTGCAAGGCCAGCGGGCCGGTCGGGCCATGCGGCGTGTATTTCCCGGGGCTCTTCCAGTTCGTCGCTCCGCGGATGGCCTGATGATTTTGGGCCACGACGCCGTTGTGGAACACCGTGACATAGCCGGGTGAGACAACTTCGCCATTGGCCCCAAAATGCGGCACATTGAAAATGATGTCGTACGTCTGCCATTCGCCGGGCGGACGGCACGCGTTCACCAATGACGGATGCTGGCCGTAAACCCCGGCCGTGGCGCCATCGGCGTAGGTTTTGTTGCCGTAGCAATCCAGAACCTGGATCTCATATTGACCCATGAAAAAAACGCCGCTGTTGCCGCGGCCTTGACCTTCGCCCGTTGCCGGCGTCGGCTCGCGGAATTCCAGATGCAACTGGATGTCGCCGAATTGATTCGTCGTTTCGATGTCGCCCTTGGCGGATACCGCCGCGCCGTCCTCCACCGTCCAGAACACCGGGCCGCCGGTCTTTTTATCGCGCCACTGGGACAAATCCTTGCCGTCGAACAATACGATGGCATCGTCCGGCGGGGTGGCGTTTTCACTGAACGTGCCCGGCGTCACCACCGGCGGCTGCGGACGCGCGGGGTCGTGAACGTGCCACTTGCCGTCCGGCTGCATCACCGTGTCCTGAAAACCCGCAACGCCGTCAATGACGACCTCGACGTTCTTCGGTTTGGGCGGCGCGGCCTGCGTATTTTTCACCGGCCCGGTTTGGGTTGAGCAGCCAGCCACGGCGGCGGCGAGGATGAGGATGGCCAGAAGGTTCTTGTTCATATTGATTTTCAGGTTTTAGCAAATTTCGTCCACTTGGCATTGGACTTCGCGGATTTCACTGCGGTTTCAAGAAACGCCATGCCGATGACGCCGTCGTCCACCGTCGGAAAATCGAAGTTGCCGCGCCGGCCATCGATTCGCGCCCGGATTGCGGCGATGGCTTCGAGATAAATATTGGCGAACGCCTCGATGAAGGCCTCGGGGTGGCCGAACGGCAGCCGCGTGAATTTCTTCGCCGCCGCCGTGATGTATCCATTGCCGCGCCGGAGGATGCGGGCGGGTTCGTTCTTCGGCGTGAATTTCAGTTCATTTGGATGTTCCTGCTGCCAGGCGAGCGAACCCTTGGTGCCATGGACGCGGATGTTCAGATTGTTTTCCTCACCGCAGGAAATTTGCGAGCAATGCAGGACGCCCTTCGCCCCGCCCTGATAGCGGATGAGCAGGTTTGCGTCGTCCTCCAGCTTGCGTCCCGGGATGAACGTCGTGAACTCGGCGCACAATTCGTCAATCCTCAGGCCGGTGATGTAGCGTCCGAGATTTTCCGCGTGCGTGCCGATGTCGCCGAGACAGCAGGTGGCGCCGGCTTTTTTCGGGTCCGCGCGCCAGGCTGCCTGTTTTTGGCCCTGCGTTTCAATCCGGTCGAGCAGCCAGCCTTGGGGATACTCGGCGATGACCTTCAAAATTTTGCCGAGTTTGCCGGAGCGCACCAATTCGCGGGCTTCCTTGACCATGGGATAACCGGTATAATTGTGCGTGAGCGCGAATACCTTGCCCGATTTGCGCACCGTCTGACGCAGGGCCTGCGCCTCCTTCAAGGTCAAGGTCATCGGCTTGTCGCAAACCACGTGGAAGCCTGCCTTTAAAAAAGTCGTCGCCATTGGCGCGTGCAGAAAGTTGGGCGTGACGATGGAAACAAAATCAATCCGCTCATCGGCCGGCAGCCCGGCTTCGCGCCGGGCCATTTCCTCGTAGCTGGCATAAACCCGCCGGGGATTTAGAAAAAGCTGTTCGCCGGTGGTGGTTGAATTCTTCGCGTCCGAGGAAAAGGCGCCGGCGACCAGCTCGATTTGCCCGTCAAGATTGGCGGCCATCCGGTGGACCGCGCCGATGAAGGCGTGCTGTCCGCCCCCGACCATGCCGTAACGAAGTTTGCGTTTGGCGGGCATAAATTATTTCTTTTTTGAAAACGCCGCGTCGAAAGCTGCCGCGTTTGGCGTGAAATCCAGCCTGCGAACGAAGGCGCAGGATTCCGTCGCGCCGTGGACGCGATCCATGCGTCCATCCTCCCATTCCACTGACAACGGCCCGCGATAGCCGACGTCGTTTAGCGCGACGATGATTTCCTCAAAGTTGATGTCCCCGTGGCCGAGCGAGCGAAAATCCCAGTAGCGGCGCGGATCAGTGAAATCCGTGTGCCCGCCAAAGACTCCGACCGAGCCGTCACCGTGTCCCCACCAGACGTCCTTCATGTGCGCGTGAAAAATGCGATCCGGAAACTCCCGGATGAACTTCACATAGTTCACGCCTTGGTAGCCGAGATGCGATGGATCGTAATTGAAACCGAAGCGCCGATGGTTTTTGACGGCCTTGAGCGCGCGTTGGGCGGAGGCAATGTCGAAGGCGATTTCCGTCGGATGCACCTCGAGCGCGAAGTTGACGTTTTCCTTGTCGAACACCTTCAGGATCGGCAGCCAGCGTTTGGCGAAGTCGGCGAAACCCTGGTTCAGGAAATCCTGGTTGGTCGGCGGAAAGGCGTAAAGCGCGTGCCAGATGGACGAGCCGGTGAAGCCGTTGACCACGGCGGGCGGCGAGGCGTCGCTGCCACTTTTGCCGGGGCGCGCATTGAAAAACTTGCGCGCAGCGACGGCGGTGGCTTTCACTTTTTCCGCCGCACGCTGCCGGACGCCTTCCGGATTGCCATCACCCCAGACATCGGCGGGTAGGATGGCCCGGTGGCGGTCATCAATCAAATCGCACACGGCCTGGCCAACAAGATGCGTGGAGAGGGCAAAACAGTTCAAGCCGTGTTTCTGGAGCAGCGCCCATTTCTTTTTGACGTAATCGGGTTCGGCGAGGGCGCGGTCCACTTCAAAATGGTCGCCCCAGCAGGCGAGTTCCACGCCGTCGTAGCCCATGGCTTTGACCTGGGGTGCGAGATCGGCCAGCGCGAAATCGGCCCATTGTCCGGTGAACAGCGTGATCGGTCGTGACATAAGCGGTGGTTTTTGGTGAGGCAATCATGCCAAGCAGAGCGGTCAGGTCAAGCGTGTGATTCAAAGGGGGAAACAAAAACCGGCGACAGGTCTTAGAATTTTTGCCGTTGACACTTTTCCGCCAGTCGCGAGCATCTGGCAATTCTGTTTCCCATGAACAACCGTTACGATAAAATTCTCTTCTGGGGCTGTTTCATCGCTCTCATCACCACCAGCTATGCCTTCATCAGCCGCATGATCCTCTGTGGCGGGCAGTTTAAAACGGATTTTGGCCTCGACAATGTCGTCGTCGGCCAGCTTCAAGGCGCGGGCGTCTGGCCGTTCGGCGTGAGCATCATCCTTTTCAGCCTTTTCATTGACCGCATCGGCTACAAGGTGGCGATGGTCTTTTCCTTCGTCAGCTATCTCGTCTATACCGCGATGGCATTCCTGGCCTATCAGACGATTCATGGCGTGACGGGCGACGCGCTTCCCGCTGCGCAGCAGCATGGCTTCCAACTGCTCTACTGGGGCAGCATCATTCTCGGTCTGGGCAACGGCAGCGTGGAGGCCTATGCCAACCCCATCGTCACCACCATGTTCAACACGGACAAGGCCAAATGGCTCAACCGCCTGCACGCCGGCTGGCCGGGCGGGCTGGTGCTGGGCGGCCTTTGCACCATTGCCCTCGCCAGCAACCCGGACTGGCGGCTGACGCTCGGACTCATTCTCATTCCCGCGTTCATTTTCTTTTTCATCCTCGTCAGCTTGAAAATTCCGAAGAGCGAACGCGAACTGGCCGGTGTCAGTTATCTGGCCATGCTCAAGGAACTCGGCGTGTTTGGCGCGCTGGTCGGATTTGGACTTGTGTTCGCACAAATCGGACAGGTTTTCGGCTGGAGCAACGGCGTGGTTTGGGGGTTGACCGGCGCCGTCGTCGTCCTCTTTGCCGCCGTCACCCGTTCATTTGGCCGTCTGCTGCTCGCGTTTCTCATCATCATCATGATGCCGCAGGCCACGACCGAACTGGGCACCAACGGCTGGATCACTGCGCTGATGGAAGACCCGATGAAAGCCGCCGGCTATAATTCCGCGTGGGTGCTGGTCTATACCTCCGCCATCATGCTGGTGTTGCGCTTTGTTGCCGGCCCGCTCATTCATAAATTCTCCCCCGTCGGTTTGCTGGCGGCCTGTTCGGCGCTCGCCGCCCTGGGCATCACCGCGCTCGCCCATACCGCCCACGCCGGCACCGGCACCATCTTTGCCGCCGCCACGCTTTTCGGCGTCGGCATCACTTTCTTCTGGCCGACGATTCTCGGCCTGACCTCCGAACAATGCCCGAAAGGCGGCGCGCTCACGTTGAACGCGATGGGCGGCATCGGGATGCTCGCCGTCGGCATTCTCGGCGCCCCGTTTCTCGGCTACATGCAGGAATCCTCGACCACGCAACAGTTGCGCGCCGCGAATCCTGCGCTGTATCAACAGGTGACGGTGAAAAAGGATTATCTGCTCGGCGCGTATGAAGCGATTGATCCGGTGAAAAGCGCTGCCGTGACCGACGCGACATCACAGGCCGACCTTCAGACCGCCACCACGGCTGGCAAGTTCAGCGCGCTGGGCAAGATGGCGATGTTTCCGCTCTTCACGTTTGCGTGTTACCTCGCGCTGATGGTTTACTTCAAGTCGAAGGGCGGTTACAAGCCGGTGCAACTGAAGTCCGCTGACGGAGGCAAATAAACCTTACGCAACCTTGACCCATTTGTGGTCGCGGGCGGCTTCGTACATGGCCTGCATGACGGCGACGCGGGCGGCGGCTTCCCGGGGGGTGATGAGTGGCTCGCCTTTGACCCCGACGATGGCGTTTAAAAACTGGACCATCGGCTGATCGGGCGATTTGGGCAGATCGGTCCAGGGCTTGTGGCTGTCGCTGCCGGCAACTTTCTGGCTGCGATAAAACAACTGGTCATTCAGGATGAACGCCTGGCCTTCGGTGCCGCTGATGAGCAGTTTCACCGGGTCTTCGATGTCCACCCAGCCGGCGGCGAGCGTGCCAATGACACCGTTGTTGAAGCGAATCAACGACTCCCCGGTTTCATCGCAATCGCCGTAACGGCCCGTGACCGGATGAATCTCCGCGGCCACCGAATCAATGCCGCCGAACAGCCACAGGAGAATGTCCAGCTTGTGCGTGCCGAGGTCGCCGAAGGCGCCCACCCCGGCGATTTTCGGGTCGGCCATCCAGCGGTAGTCTGTGTCAAACCAGCCGCCCAGCGAACCATTATGGCAGTTGGAACCGCGGACCCGGGTGATTTTTCCGAAATTGCCCTTCTCAATCTCACCTTTCAGGAAAAGGTGTTTCGGATCGGTTCGCATGAAATAGCCGGTGGTGAATATCAGATTACCCTGTTCAATTGCCGCAGCCATCTTCCGGCTTTCTTCCGCCGTGATGCCCAGGGGTTTTTCGACGAATAGGTTCTTGCCGGCTGCCGCGGCCGCCAGGACCAGCTCAGGATGAAGATTCGTCTCAGACAGGATAATGACGGCGGTGACCTCGGGGTCCGACCAGATGGTTTTGACGTCGGCAACCGCCTGCGCGCCCACTTTTTCCGCGCTGCGTTCGGCACGTTTCGGATCGTGATCCCAGACGTATTTGACCTGCACATTGGCGTGCTTTTTCACCTCATCCAGGTAACCCGGCGTGTGGATATGGGCGACGCCGACGAAGGCCACGGTAATTTTTTTATCATCCTGCGCCCAGACCGGCAGGGTGGCAGCGGCGATGGCGGCGGTCGCGGTTGTCCGGATGAAGTCGCGGCGGGTGGGATTGTTTTCCATGGTCAGGCAAGGTTCCAGCCCGTGCGATAGTCACGTTTGATGAACTGCGCCGCTTCGGGTGCGTTGGTCGCGCGCAGGGCCGCGCTGTCCCAATCGATCTTTTTGCCCACCCGCAGGGCGACATCGCCGAGCAGCATGGTTTCCGTGAGCGGCGCGGTGATGTCAAAACGCGAGTAGCAGTCTTGCGGCCGGTTTTCCTTGATGGCCGCGATCCATTCGAGGTGGTGTCGCTGATCGTTGTCGCCGGTGAACGGGTTGCGCGGGATGGCCTCCGGGATCCGGTCCACAGCCGGCAGCTTTTTGAAATGCGTAAATTTTTTGTCGTCAGCCAGCTTCACGAAAAACTGCTCGCCATAATCGTCGGGGGAAAAAATGGTGCCCTGGTCGCCCAGAAGCAGGCAGCCGGCGATGGGAATTTCCCCGAGCATGGCCTCGATGTCGTCCGTGAGTTCGCGCGGCGGCTTGTTGCTGCCGTCGTGTCCACCCCGGGCGTCCGGATCCGAAGTCGGCTGGCCGCCGTCGTACCACCAGAGGGTGACGGGATCCAGGTTGAGCGTATGGTGGCGGTGGAAGAGGGTTTTGTGGGCGGCGGCAATCTCGACCTTGCGCGCGGGAAATTGAAAACGGATTTTGGAGCCGATGGGATATGATTCCGTGTTCATCCCGCCGAAGGCCTCGGCCTCAATCTCCGTCGGGTTGACGAGGTGCAGGGAGCGAAAGGCCATGTTCACCGTATGACATGCCATGTCGCCGATCGCGCCGGTTCCGAAATCCAGCCAGCCGCGCCAGTTGAACGGCTCGTAAACGCCGCGCTTGTATGGCCGCATCGGGGCCGGGCCGATCCAGACATCCCAGTTCAGCGTGTCGGGAACCGGGTCGGAGCCTTCCGGACGCCCCATGCCCTGCGGCCAGATCGGGCGGTTGGTCCAGATATGGACGGCATGCACCTGTCCGATGATCCCGGCCTGGATGCATTCGACCGCCCGGCGGAATCCATCCGACGCACTGCCTTGATTGCCCATTTGCGTGACGACGCGGGTTTCCCGCGCCAGATTGCGGAGGTAGCGCGCCTCGTAAACCGTCTGGGTCAGCGGCTTCTGCCCATAGACATGCTTGCCCAGCCGCATGGCGTGGGATTCGGCGAGGGCGTGGAAATGGTCCGGGGTGGAAACGGTCACGGCATCAATGCCCTTGCCCATCTCGTCGAACATGACGCGGAAATCCCGGTAAAACTTCGCCGCCGGATATTTCTGGACCTGCTTCGCGCAGTTCACGGTGTCCACGTCGCACAAGGCGACGATGTTTTCGCCGCTGCAACAATCCGTGTCGATCACGCCCTTGCCCCCCGCGCCGATGGCGGCGATGTTCAACTTGCTGTTCAGGTTGCTCCCGCGCAGCAGGGTGGGGACGCCAAAAACCATTGCGCCGCCAACCAGCGTGGCGGTTTTGAGAAAGTCGCGACGCGGCCAACGCAACGGTGAGATTTTACGGGATGGTTTCATTAGGAAAAAGGTAGCAATTAATTCAATTATATAAAGCATAAAGCAATAAAATTGCCGGCGGTATCGCATGTTTATGCGACGACCGGCTGCGACTTGAGGCTTGGCGAGCCAGCCGGCCATGGGCACACTTTGCAAGTGATCCAAATGGGCGGTGTTCCCAACCTGCGGGATGCCCTGGCGACCGGTTTGAGGATTGAAACCGGGTTAATCCATGGATCGGCAAACGATTGCTGATCCTTCGGACGGGCAAAGGCATCACCCGGTTTGACACAATTTTAACATGAGCGAATCGAACGAAACCAACCAACCGGTCGCGGCCAAAACTCCTGACCCGGCAGCCAGCAGTTGCTGCGGCTGTGACCAGACCCTCGCCTTCCTGGTGCTGCGGGGCTGGCTGGCCGCGCGCGCCATCCTGACGGGCATCGAAAAATTCGGCGCCTTCAAGACCATCCAAAAGCCGTTGATTGATCCGACCACCGGCATGGAGGATCCCAGCGGGGCGATGATTGACGTGAAAGTTAAGTTTTATGCGTTGACGAACAACGCCGGCATTCCGGCTCCGCTCAAGGACAAGCTGGCGAACGAACCTTTGCTGCCCAAATTTGCCCTGGCGACGTTTGATCATCTGTTGGGACCGGTGTTCATCGCCACCGGCGTGATGCTCCTGCTCGGCCTGGGCACCAGACTGTCGCTGTTCGTGCAAGGTTTGATCTATATCGCGCTGACCGTCGGTTTGATTCTCATCCGGCAGGATGATGGCATTTCCTGGCTCGGCATCCACGTTGCGCTGGTCGCCCTGGCGTTGATGCTCGCCAGATACAACCAATTTGCCCTGCTCAAAAAATGGTAAAGCAACCTCTCACCCGCCGCGAATTCATCGGCACCACCGCTGCGGCCGGGGCAGGCCTAGTGCTCGCTTCCGGCGCCAAAGTGTTCGGGCAGACGAAGCCGGCCAACGGTAAAATCGACATCGCGCTCGTCGGTTTTGGCGCCCAGGGCCGGGTTCTGCTGGAATCGTTGCTCAAAATTGACGGCGTCCGGCTGGTGGCCATCTGCGACATCTGGGAATACGCCCGGACCTATGGCGAACGTTACCTGAAGAAAATGGGCGTTGAGGTCCGCGCCTACGAAAATTACGAGGAGCTGCTTGCCGGTGAGAAGGACCTGCAGGCTGTCGTCGTGGCCTGCCCGGATTTCTGGCACGCGCCCATCACGAACGCCTGCTTGAAGGCCGGACTGGATGTCTATTGCGAGAAGATGATGAGCAACACCATTGAAGGGGCGCGTTCGATGGTCCAGACGATGCGGGAGACGGGCAAGCTGTTGCAGATCGGCCATCAACGCCGCAGCAATCCGCGTTATGTATTTGCGCTCAACCGGCTGGTGCGCGAGGCTAAAATACTCGGCCGCCTCACTGCCGCCAACGGGCAGTGGAACCGCGCTGTGACGGAGGATTTCGGCTGGCCCAAGAAAGCCGCGATGTCGCCCGAGGAGCTGGCGAAATACGGCTACACGGACATGCACCAGTTTCGCAACTGGCGCTGGTTCAAAAATCTTGGCGGCGGCCCGCTTTCCGACCTGGGCGCGCACCAGATCGATATTTTCAACTGGTGGTTTGGCATCACGCCCAAATCTGTGATGGCCAGCGGCGGGGTTGATTACTACAAAAACCACGAGTGGTATGACAACGCCATGGTGATTTACGAATATCAGCTGCCCGAAGGCGTGGCCCGCGCATTTTATGAGGTCCAAACCACCACCAGCGCGGGCGGCGGTTACTTCGAATATTTTATGGGCGACGAAGGCTCGCTGAAAATGTCGGAAAACCCGAACCTGACCACGATTTACCGGGAAGCCCGCGCGCCGTCGTGGGATGAACTCGTTCAGAAGGGTTACCTGCGCGCCAAAACCAGCGGCCCGGCCGCCACCCCGGATGCCGCCAAGGTGGACGTGCGCGAAACCGCCCAGCTGGCGGAATATGAAATCCCGGTGACGTTCAGCAAGGCGATCCATCAGCCGCACCTGGAAAACTTTTTCAACGCCATCCGGGGCAAGGCAAAGCTCAATTGTCCGGCCGACGAGGCCTTTCCCAGCGAATATGTCATCCACAAGGCGAACGACGCGATCGCCGCGCAGAAAACGATTGCCATCACCCCGCAGGAAACCGAAGCTTGAATCCATCGCCTATGAAAAAATTGTTTGTGAAATGGTCCGCGATTGCCGCCTGGCTCACGGCTGCCGCCGCGTTGGCGCAAGCGCCGGTGGCGCTCAAAACCGATTTGCCCAAACCGCTGTTCGTCGGCACGCCGGTACCCATCAAGCTGCCCAATCTTGAACCCGCCCGAACCGGCAAGCGGCCCGATTTCATGGTGCCCGCAGGCACGGTTAACCTGGCCAAGGATAAAAAAGTCACCGCCAGCGACAATGACCCGGTCATGGGCACGCTGGACTTGATCACCGATGGCGACAAGGAAGGCGATGAGGGTTCGTGGGTCGAGCTTGGACCGGGGAAACAATGGGTGCAGATTGACCTGGAAAAGGACGCGAATATTTACGCGGTCCTGGTCTGGCATTTTCATTCGCAGGCCCGGGTTTACTTCGACGTCGTGGTGCAGGTTTCCGACGACCCGAAGTTTGAAAAGGGCGTGACGACGATATTCAATGCCGATGCCAGCAACGAGCTTGGCCTGGGCGCGGGCAAGGACCTCGCCTACATCGAAACCTTCGAGGGCAAGTTGATGGATGCCAAGGGCGTGAAGGGCCGTTATGTCCGCCTTTACAGCAAGGGCAACACGACCAACAAACTAAACCATTACATCGAGGTCGAAGTGTTTGGCAAACCGGCCGCCTGAACAAATGAAGAAGGAAGAATGCAGAAGGTAGAAACCAAAGCGCGAAGTTCGACCGCCAAACCTGTTTTCAATTCTTCATTCTTCATTCGTCATTCTGCCTTTGTTCTGATCGCCCTGTCCGCCCTCGCGGTCCGGCTACCGCGGCTTGGCGAACGGCCCATGCACACCGACGAAGCGGTCAATGCCTACATCGTCGGCCAGCTGCTTGCCGGTGAACCCTTCCGTTACGACCCGCAGGACCGCCACGGCCCGGCGCTCGCCGCCGAAACCCTGCCGGTTGTGAAATGCTTCCGTGTAAAAAAATTCGCGGATTTGAAGGAATCGCAACTGCGCCTGGTGCCGGTTCTCACCGGGGCTGCCACTGTTTTGATGTTTGGCGCGGGCGTGGAAATGTTCGGCTTCAGCGCCTGTCTGGTCGCCGCCCTGCTGTTCGCCTTTGCTCCGCTGACCGTTTATTACAACCGGTATTTCATCCATGAAACGTTGTTTGTGGCCGCGACATGGGGATTGATGCTGTCCGGCTGGCCGGCGGTGCTGAACAAATCGTATTTTTCGGCCGCGTTTGCCGGAGGCTGTGCCGCCCTGATGCTTGCGTGCAAGGAGACGGCGGTCCTGCATTTTTTTGGTCTCGGGCTTGCTGGTTTGGCGGGTTGGATTTTAAGTTCACCAAAGAAAGCCGTGGCCGGCCTGGTCTCACCGAAGATCACGCTGACCGCGTTTGTGGTTTTTCTATTCGTGGTGATCCTGCTGTTCACCTGGTTTGGCCGGAACTGGCACGTGTTTGCCAACGGGTCCCACGCGGCAGCTTACTCCGCGGCGCGGGCTGCTGGCGAAGGTCACGAAAAGCCAATTTGGTATTACCTGCGGCTGCTGGGCGGCGGTGGTTCCGGAGGAATACTGCTCGGGCTGGCCGCGTTGGGAATTTTTGGCGTCCTGGCCAGGTCGTTCCGCCAGGCAAAATCCGGGCCGCCCGACGCCCGATTTTTTCTGGCGATTTATGCGCTGGTCATCTGGGTCATTTACAGCGCCATTCCCTACAAAACGCCCTGGCTGGCGCTAAACTTCTGGCTGCCGCTGGCCATTTTTGCCGGCCTCGGCGGCGAATGGCTCTGGCAAAGGGCGAGCGCCGTTCGCAGGCTGTTTTGGGCGGTTGTCGTTGCGCTTGGCCTCCTGTTGGTAAACGACACCTGGCATCGCGCCTTCGCCAACCCGGCGGGCGAAATGAATCCCTTCGCCTATGCCCACACATCCGAAGACCTGTTGCGGCTGCCGCCCCGGCTGGCGGAACTGGCGCGGCAAAATAAACTGTCGGACCCGCGAATTGCCGTGGTGGCGGCGGATGCCTGGCCGTTGCCGTGGTATTTGCGCCGGTTTTCACAGGTCGGATACTGGCAGCCGGGCCAGGAAACGGGTGTGGCGGATTTTTTTATCACCCCGCCGGACGTGTCCGGCCCGCTGGCGGCCCGGTTGAAAAACTTCCGGCCGGAATATTTTGGCGTCCGCCCGGATGTCCTGCTGGTTTTGTGGTCGCCGCTGGAAATTGCCCCACACCATGAGTGATCCGATCATCCACGTTTGCAACCATCACGCGATGGCGACGCAGTTTCAGGTGCGGCTCGCGGGCGCGGAAAGGGATTACGCGGCGCAGGCAGCCCAGGCGGCGTTTGCGCTGGCCGATGAACTTGAATCGCACCTGAGCCGCTTCCGCGCGAACAGCGACGTCGCCCAGATTGCGCAACTGGCGCCGGGAGAAACCATGCGGCTGAGCGAGCCGGTTTTTGCCTGTCTGGAAATCGCCCGGACGATGGAACTCGCCACGCGCGGCGCCTTTTCCATCACCGCCGCGGCCCGGAAAACCCTGCCCGCACCGCCGCAATGGAGCCTGAGGCGTGCACAATTTTCCATCCGCTGCGACGGCGGCAAACTGGAGTTTGACCTCGGGGCCATCGGCAAGGGTTTTGCCCTCGACCGCATGGCGGAAGTTTTGCGCGAGTGGGATTGTTCCGCCTTTCTATTGGTGGCCGGCGGCAGCAGCATTTTGGCAGGCGAGCCTCCGCCGGGCACCGCCGGCTGGTCCTGCGGTTTGGGCGATGACCATTCGCCTTATCGCTTCTGGCTGAAAAATGGTTCGCTGAGCGGATCGGGCCTGGCGGTAAAGGGACCACATATTGTTGATCCCCGCACGGGGGATCCGGCGGCTCGAAAAAATCGCGCCTGGGCCTGGTGTTCGACGGCCGCCGAATCGGATGCCCTGTCAACCGCCGCCATGGTTTTGGGCGAGGCTGCGGTTGCCAGCGTCATCTTGAGCTTGAACAACTCCATCGTGTGGCTGCATGATGGACGGGAATGGAAGCGATTTGGCGATCAGAAAGGACTTGATGCCGCGCCGCCGCGATTGAATGACGCTCCCGACAATCCCGGACCCACCCAACTTTCCGCCCCCAACCACAAATTCCCTGATTGCACAACCTGACAGACCCAACATGAAAAATACCACCTCCCGGACGTTCAGCCGCCGCCGTTTTATTGCGACCACCGGGGCCGCACTTGTTTTACCACTGATTCTCCCCGGCTGTGCCACCGGACGGGCCCGGCCTTCCAAACGCATCAATCTCGGAGTCGTCGGCTGGGGCATGCAGGGACCGGGCAACACCAAGTCCTTCCTTTACGAGGACGATTGCCAGGTGGTTGCGGCGTGTGACCTGAACAAGAGCCATCTGCAATCGGCGCTGGACACCATCAACGAGCACTATCAAAACAAGGATTGCGCCGGCTATCACGATTACCGCGAACTGATGGCGCGGGATGACATTGACGCCGTGATGCTGGCAGTGCCGGACCACTGGCATGCCCTGGTTGCCACCGAAGCCGCCCGGCGCGGGAAGGCCATTTACGGCGAGAAGCCGCTGGCACACACCATTGCCGAACAACAGGCCATCGTTCGTGCCGTCCAGGACCATAAAGTGGTCTGGCAGACCGGCTCGTGGCAGCGGTCGGTCTCCACGTTCCGCAAAGCGGCGGAAATTGTGCGCAACGGTCTCATCGGCCGGGTGACGCACGTGGAAGTCGGCCTGCCCTCCGGCCACCACGATTTTGCCGACACCGAACCGGCGCTGCTGGAGAAGCTGGCCTCGCTGCCGGAGAAAATCAAGAGTCCGGACCAGGTGGTGCCGGGAACTCCCGCGTGGAATCTGGCGGTGACGCCACCTCCGGCTGAACTGGACTACGACCTGTGGATTGGTCCGGCGCAGATGGAGCCGTACATCGAGTCACGCGTGAACATGAATTGGCGTTGGAATTACAACACCGGCGGCGGCCAGTTGCTCGACTGGATTGGACATCATTGCGACATTGCGCATTGGGGATTGGGATTTGACCGGTCCGGCCCGTCGGAGGTTGAAGGTCATGGGGACTTTCCGCCGGCCGATGCGATCTGGAACACCTGCACGAAATATCGGATTGAATTGAAATATCCGCAGGACATCACGATGACCATTGCGGGGGGATATCCCGAAATTCACAGCGGCACCAAATGGATTGGCACCGACGGCTGGGTGTGGGTGGATCGCGGTGGTTTTAAAGGTTCCAATCCCAAATGGAAGCGATACAAGGACCTGCCGGCGAGTCTCGCCAAGGTGAAATTGTACAAATCGAAGAATCACTTCCGGAACTTTCTGGACTGCGTGAAATCGCGCCAGGCCACCATCGCGCCGGTGGAAACGGCTCATCATTCGGCCATTCCCGGGCATTTGGGACTCATTTCCATGCTCGTCGGCCGGAAAATCCGGTGGAACGTCGAGCAGGAGGTAATCATCGGCGATCCCGAGGCGAGCAAACTGCTGGCGCGCGAATACCGCGCGCCGTGGACTTTGGGATGAAGTTCCGGGGGAATTCAAACTCACCAAAAAGGAATGCCAAACCGCTTTGCGTTGGCGTTGCCCCCCCGCAGCTGCCCGGCCCGGGAGTGACGGGTCAAGCTGCGGGCGGGTTTTTCAGCGGGATCTCGTTCGACGCCTTTACCATTTCATCGAGGAGTTTCCTGAATTCTTCCAACCCGGGTGCCGGGATGATGATCGAGTTGCGATGGCCGACGGCTTCTTCGGTGATGCGCAGGAACCGTCCCCGGGCATTTTCCTTGAGCGTCAGGACCAGGGTCTTGCGCTCGATCTGCACCTGTCCGGTCTTGAGGGTGTCCTCCGCAACGGGCGGTTTGGACGGTGCATAGGGCGGGTCATAAGGACGATGACCGTAAGGCGAGGGTCGTTCGTTTGAAATCATAAAACGTAAATTTCGCTTTCGACGTGGACCATTATAGATTCCGGACGGGATTTTGGCAACAGATACCGGAGGGTGATTCCGTGGACGATTTAACCGCTAAAAACGCTGAATAATCCCATCTCTCTCGCGCCAGCAACGGAAATCGTGAACGCAGGGTCATGGAAATTAATTGATTATTTGGCGGCGAGGGCGGCTTCGATGGCCTGGGTCACCTCCAGCGACTCCGGGGTTGCCTTCGAATCGAATCGTTTGACGATTTTACCATCCTTGCCGATGAGGAATTTATTGAAGTTCCACTTGATGTCGCCGGGAAATGGCGAGTCCGGGCCGGCGAGCGCGACGTAGAGCGGATGGCGGTTCGGGCCGTTCACTTCAATCTTGTCGAAAAGCGGGAAGGTGACATCGAATTTGCTGGTGCAGAATTGTTTGATCTCGGCGTTGCTGCCCGGCTCCTGCCCGCCGAACTGGTTGCACGGGAAGCCGAGCACGGCAAAGCCCTGGCCCGAATATTTCTGGAAGATCGCTTCGAGACCCTTGTATTGCGGGGTGTAACCGCAACGGGAGGCGACGTTGACGATGAGCAGCACCTTGCCTTTGTACGCCGCCAGCGTGGTGTCCTTGCCGTCAATGTCCCTGACGGCGATGTCATAGAGTGAGCCGGCGCGGGCGGCGACCACCTGCAACAGGGAAACCGCGGCAAACAGGGCGAATAGTTTCATGGGCGCAGTATCGGGCAAACCGGGGGGCGGCGCAAATGGAATTACGAATGGAGAGAATAAGAAAACATATGCAGATTGCTTCTCGAAACAGGGTGGGCGTGCAAATCGTGGTCTTTCGGAGGGCGGAACCATGCTCCGCCAGCTGACCGCTTTGGCCTCATCAGCGCAATGCTCCACGCTCCAGTCAACCCAGGTCACCGCACGCTTGCCACGGGCAGTTCCTCGCCGGTAGAGTTGGCCCGCGATGGACTGGCTCGACAAAATTTCCCGTTTCTGGCCGCACCTGGCCGCGGGTTTTGATTTTCTGGCCGTTTCGCTGGCCTCGGTTCACGCGCTCCTGCACAAGCGCGATTCCCGCGCCGCGGCTCTCTGGCTTGGACTCATCTGGCTGCTGCCGGCCTTCGGCCCGATCCTTTACCTGGTGCTTGGGGTGAATCGCATCCGCCGGCGCGCCGTTTTGCTTGGCGTGCACAAAACCGTCCATGACCGGATCCCCAACAACCTGGGCGAACCGGAACACTCGGGCGCGGAACACCTGAAGCTGCTCGCGCGCGTCGTCGGCCGCGTCGTGGAGCAACCATTGACCACGGGCAACCGCGTGCATCCGCTGGTCAACGGCGACGAGGCGTTTCCGGCCATGCTGGCGGCGATCGAGTCCGCCCAAAAATCCATTTCGCTGGTCACGTATATTTTTGACAACGATGCCAGCGGGAAACAATTTGCCGCCGCGCTCGGCCGCGCGGTCCAGCGCGGGGTGTCTGTGCGGGTATTGATTGACGCCGCCGGCACGCGTTATTCGTGGCCGCCCATCACCCATCATTTGAAGCATTTGCAGGTCCCGTGTGCAAAATTCCTGCCGGCGTCCTTGTTCACGCCTTGGCGCGTGGCGACCATCAACCTGCGCAATCACCGCAAAATCCTGGTGGTGGACGGCCAGACGGCTTTCACCGGCGGCATGAACATCCGGCACGGCAATGTCCTGGCCGACCGGCCTAGAAGCCCCGTTCAGGATCTGCATTTTCGAGTGGAAGGCCCGGTGGTGACGCGATTGCAGGAGGCGTTCACGAACGATTGGGCCTTCACCACGCGTGAAGTGCTGAAAGGTGAAATCTGGTTTCCGGAACCGCGAGACTTCGATCCGGGTGTCGTCGCGCGGGTGATCACCGACGGGCCGGATGCGGATTACGACAAATTGCGCTGGACGCTGCTGGCGGCGCTGGCCGAGGCGCAAACCTCCGTGCAAATTCTCACGCCGTATTTTTTGCCGGACCCGGCGCTCGTCACCGCTTTGAACCTCGCGGCATTGCGCGGCGTGCGGGTGGACATCATTTTGCCGGGCAAAAGCAATCTGCCCTACGTCCACTGGGCGTCGCGCTCCCTGTGGTGGCAGGTGCTGGAGCGCGGCTGTCATCTCTGGCTCCTGCCGCCGCCGTTCGATCACTCAAAGCTGATGGTGGTGGACGGACACTGGGTGCTGCTGGGCTCGGCCAACTGGGATGCGCGCAGCCTGCGGCTTAACTTCGAGCTGAACGTGGAGTGTTACGGCCGGGACCTGGCGCAGGACCTGACGGCGATCCTCAAGCAGAAGCTTCACGGGGCGCATGAGGTCAAGCAAGCCGAGGTGGACGCGCGGACGGTTCCGGGGAAGTTGCGAGACGCGGCCGCCCGGTTGTTCGCACCGTTTTTGTGAATCATTACGATGCAGCCTGACGATCGAAAACAGTGATCCTTTTATGAAAACGTTTGACAGTCTGACCGAACAGGAGGTTCTCGCGCTGGCCATCTCGCTTGAGGAGGAGGACGCGCGCATCTATGAAGATTTCGCCGCCGGCTTGCAGGCTAATTATCCCGAGCAGGCCGCGAAGTTCCGCGAAATGCGCCGCGAAGAAAATGGGCATCGTCACCGTCTGTTGGAACATTACCGGGCCCGTTTTGGCGACCACGTGCCGCTCATCCGTCGGCAGGACGTGCGCGGCTTTGTGGATCGCCGTCCGGTCTGGCTGGTGCGTCCGCTCGGGCTTAAAGCCGTGCAGAAGGCGGCCGAAGGCATGGAACTGGAGACGAAGCGTTTTTACGAGGTCGCCGGGCGCCGCACGACCGACGCCGGCATCCGGCAGTTGCTGGGCGATCTGGCGGAGGAGGAGCGCAACCATGCCCACACGGCAGAGCAAATCACGCTGACCAAGCTGAGCGAATCGGATTCCGCCCAGCAGAAGCGGCTGTTTCTCCTGCAGGTGGTGCAACCGGGGCTGGCCGGTTTGATGGACGGTTCGGTCTCGACGCTGGCGCCGTTGTTCGCCGCGGCGTTCGCCACGCACAACAGTTGGGCGACCTTTCTCATTGGCCTGGCCGCCAGCGTCGGCGCGGGCATCAGCATGGGTTTTGCCGAGGCGTTGTCCGACGATGGCAGCCTGACGGGTCGGGGGCATCCGTGGGCGCGCGGGTTTGTGTGCGGCGCGATGACGACGCTTGGCGGCATCGGCCACACGCTGCCATATCTGATTGCGAACGTCAAAACCGCCACCGCCGTGGCCGTCTGCGTGGTGCTGGTGGAATTGAGCGTGATTTCCTGGGTGCGGCACAGATTCATGGATTCACCGCTGGTGACGGCAATCTTGCAGGTCATGCTGGGCGGCGCGCTGGTCTTCCTCGCGGGAATATTGATCGGGAATTCGTGACGGCCAGGCGGGAGTTGAAATGGGAATGATTTGCAGGTAATACTGGTCGCGGGTTGAACCCGATGAAACCCGGAAGCAGTTTTCCCAGCCGGCGAGTATCATTGAATGGAAAAGAAAGCAACAACCGCATCCGAGCCGGAAGGCGTCCGCCAACGCCTGGTTGAACTCCGTCGCGCCGTGCTCCAGCTCCACAAGGCGCTGATCGATTCCGAGCGGGTCAGCTACGAAAAAATTGTCGGCGAAATCAAGTCACCGAATCATTTCCTCCAGTTGCTCACCAAGGATCCCTGGTTTGCCTGGCTGCACCCGCTGTCCCAGCTCATTGTCGCCATGGACGAAGCCCTGGACGGCAAGGAGCCGCTGACGTTGGCCGGGGTTGACGCCCTGGTGCGCGAGCTGGACCGGCTGATGGCGCCGTCGGAAAGCGGCGAAGGATTTAGCCGGCACTATTTCGAGGCTTTGCAACGCGACCCGGATGTGGTGCTGGCGCATGCCGAGGTGACCAAACTGCGCGGGCCGCGGAAGCCGGCCGGATAACCGGCAGGTTCACCGCCGGGCGGAAAACCCAACGTGTGCTCCGGCTAGCTTTTCCAGTCAAAAGCCTTTTTCTTCACCGCATAAATGTAACCGGCGAACAAAATGATGAGGAAGGAAATCATCGAACCAAAGATCAAATTCCGCGTGGCGGGGTCGGCGAGCATGTCCTTGTACACGACCGCCCACGGATACAGAAACACGACCTCGATGTCGAAGAGGATGAACAGCATGGCGACGAGATGGAATTTGACGGAAAACCGGGCGTTGGCTTCGCCGATCGGGGTGGCGCCGCATTCGTAGGCGGAGTCCTTGGTGCGATTGCGTTTGCCGCGTTTGCCGAGGATCATGGAGCCAATGATCATGCTGAACGGCGCGACGATGGCCAGGCCAAGCAGCATCAACACCGCGATATATTGTGCGAATTGGGACTGTTCTTCCATGGGCGGCAAGGGTAGGGGAAGGTAAAAAAAAATCAACTCTGAAAAAGATATTCAGAAAAATCGTAGAATTTCAAGGCACCCCGACGCGGTAGAAATACGGACCTGAGTTCGTGGCATCGGGGTCCGTGTAACTGGTTGTGCCAGCTTGGCCGGCGATATTGGTTTGGATGGTGAAGAATGCCGGTTGCGCTGCAAGGTTGGTGCTGCGCTGGAGGAGATAGGTGATGCCGCTGACGCTTTGCCAGGTCACGGTCAGCCCGGAAACATCATTGGTGACCATTGTCATTTTCAGCCCGGACAAGGGATCGGTGGGAACGGTTCCGGTGCGCCATTCCTGCCAGTTGTTCATCCCGTCGCCATCCGAATCGATGAAATCCGCCGAGCCATCGGTGGGCAGGCCATAGTGCTGGAGCCAGGCATAGGAGATGACGGAGGTTGGGGTCTGAAATTCATAGGCGCCGATGTCCACCGTGCCGCCCTGGATGCGGGGTTTGCCGTCGAGATCGTTGGTGGTGGTGACAAAGGAATTATATCCCGAGTTGATGCACGGCGAATTGGTTTGCAGATGAAAATCGCCGCTGGCCAGATCCACCAAGAGCGGCGCGTTGGAGATGTTGCCCGTGCTGCCCGGATCAGGTGTGGTGCAACAATAGTTCAATCCAATCCCGTAGAAATCGCTGTCATAGTTATCTCCGTTGTTATAATACACGATGCAATTGTTCAAAGTGCCGTCGTAGGCGCCTGCGCCGCCATAGGTTCCAGGATCGGAAGGCACGGTGTTGCTGACGAGCGTGCAATTATTTAGCGCGCCATAATACTCACCGCCACCGCCATAACTTGCAAGGTTGCCAAGGATGGCACAATTATTTGCCACGCCTCCCAGCACACCGCCACCCCACGCGGCCGTATTACTAATAACCAGGCAATTGTTGAGCGTACACCAGCCAGCGCCGCCGCCATAAGCCGGCCGCCCATTGTTCACCAGCGAACAGAAATCGAGGATACAGCCATATGCTCCTCCACCAAGATAGCTGGCTGAATTATTGGTAAAGGTGCAGTGGTTCAATGTTCCGCCGTAAGCCCCGCCGCCGGAAGACCAATCGGCCGGTGATGAATTTCCGGTCAGCAGACAGTTGGATAGAACATCATCCGCCGATTGGCAGAAAACCCCCGCGCCGTTGATTTCAACACCGTTGCGCAACGTAAAGCCGGTCACCGAAACGTGATTGGTCAGATAGAGGCATCTCACCGCCAGGCCGCCGTCAAGCACCGTCGCTGCCGCGCCGCTGACGCTTTGCAGCGTGAGCGGTTTGGTGACGGCAACGCGGTTGGACATCGTGCCATACAGCACGCGCAAGCCGGTCTGGTAAATGCCGTTGCTCACGACGATGGTTCCACCCGCGAACGCAGCGTCGACCGCATCCTGAATGTTCGTCGCCGCGGTCGCCCAGGAAAGATACGGCGGCACCGGGGTGGCATTGTTGAGCGCGACGTAATGCACCGGATTTTGCAGAACATAAATCGTGACGGACGTGCTGACGCCGGCGGGATGGTCGCTGTTGAACGCGGTGAAGTTAAGCGGGTAAGTGCCTGCCGCCGCCCAACTGTGCGAAGTGAACAATTCGTTGCTGACCATTGTGCCATCACCAAAATTCCAGCGGTTTCCGGTGGCGTGACCGGAAATTTGCGCCGCAAAATCCACCGTGAATCCGGTCGTCACATTGGTAAACGTTTCGGAAATGGCCACGGCCAGCGCGCCGGTTGCCGAGCTGGAATAAAATTCGTCGCAGCCGATGGACGGCGGGTTGAGCCACGTGTCGCCGTCGATATCCACGCCGCTGGTCGCTGCCGCGCTGCCCGCGCCGCGGCACGGCGAGACGGAACTGATGTGCTCGAGGTCGGCAAGCTGCGGGTCGCTGGTGATGTTGTTTGCGCCCAAACCCGGCAACGGCGTGGTATCGCAATCGAGGAGGGTGCAGTCCGGGGAATAATTGGTGTCGCTGGGAGCGGTGTTGAAATAAACGATGCAATTGGTCAGGACGCTGGAGCTCACGCCCCCGCCGCCGCCCGCCACATTGCCAGTCAACGTGCAGTTGATGAGCGTGCTGCCACAGGCGCCGCCCCCGCCGCCGCCGGAAACCACGCCGCCCCCGCCGCCCGACGAGTTGCCGGCCAACGTGCAATTGACGAGCGTGCTGCCACAGGCGCCGCCGCCGGAGATCGATGAGTTTCCGCGCAGCAAGCAATTGGTCAGGTTGCAGCCGGATGCGCCGCCGCCGTTGGCCGTGTAGTCACTGTCAATGTAAGTGAAATTACCCGTGAGCGTGCAGTCGAGCAGCGACGAGGCGGATGCGCCGCCGCCATAATAACTCTGGTTGTTGATGAGGGTGCAATGTTTCAAGCTGCTGAAGCAGGCTGCGCCTCCGCTGTAGCCGTAATTGTTTGTTAAGGTGCAATTGGCCAAAATGCCGCTAAAAATGCCGCCGCCGGAACCTCCGGCCGAGTTGCCGGACAGAACACAGTTCGACACCAGCACGCCGGAAGATTGGCACCACCCACCGCCGCCGTCTCCAGAAACGACTCCGTTGGTCAAAGTGAATCCGCTTAGCGCCGTGCCCCCAATCAAGTACATGCAGCGCATCACGCCGCCGCCATCAATCAGAGTCACGGCCGGGCCGTTGACACTTTGCACCGTCAATGGGTTTGCCACCATCACCCGGTTGGTTTCCTGGCCATAGAACGCACGGCCACCGGTCTGATAAACTCCGTTTGTCACCCAGACTGTGCCCCCGGCATAAACCGCATCCACGGCATCCTGTAAATTGGTCGCCGCTGTATTCCACGTGAGATAGGGTGGAACAGGATTGAGGTTGCTGACGGAAACGTAAGCCACGGGTTGTTTTAAAACGTGGATGAAAACCGTGGCGCTGACACCGGCTGGGTTGCTGGTGTTATCGACCGTCAGTACCACCGGGTAGGTTCCAGCCGATGACCAGCTGTGGGATGCGGACAGCTGGTTGCTGACCACCGTGCCGTCTCCAAATGCCCAGCTGTCTGCGCCGGCATGACCCACGATCAACCCCGTAAAGTTCACCGCAAAGCCGGCCGCCACATTCGTAAAGCCGGCTTGGATGGCCACACTCAACGCGCCGGTGGGTGAACCGGCAACATATTCATCACAGCCGATGGACGGCGGATTCAACCAAGGATCGCCATCAATATCCACGCCCGTGGAATAATTCGTGCTGCCCGCGCCAATACAGGGCGAGCCGGAGCCAATATGTGCGGCATCGGTCAATTCTGGTTCGGCGATGATGTTGCTCACGCCGCTGCCGGGCGCTGGCGTCGTGCAGCTGAAATTCAAAGTGCTGCTGGAATAGTTGTCGCCGCCCGGCGCGGCATTGTAAAAGGCGATGCAATTGTTGAGCGTGCTGGAATCGGCTCCGCCGCCGGTTACCGCCGAGTTGCCGGTCAATGTGCAATTGTTGAGCGTGCTGCCTTCAGCGCCGCCGCCGTAGCCGGCGTCATTGCCGGTCAGGGCACAATTATTCAACGCGCCGGCGTTGGCTCCGCCGCCGGCATTGACGGCTGAATTGCCGGTCAGCGTGCAGTTGTTCAACTGGCCGCCGTCCGCGCCGCCACCGTTGTTGGTGGCGGTATTGGCAATCAGGGAGCACTGGATGAGATCGCTGCTTTCGGCCCCACCTCCGTTCAACGCCGAATTACCGGTGAGCGTGCAATTGCTGAGCGTGCAATTGTCTGCGCCGCCACCATTCAACAGCGCTGTATTGGCCGCCAGGGCGCAGTTGTTCACGGTCGAGCTTCCGACGGCACCAGCGTAGGACGCCGAATTGCCGGTCAAGGTGCAGCTGTTGAGCGTGCAGGTATCCGCACCACCGCTGTACGGCGCTGAATTGGCCGTAAGCGAGCAATTGGTCAACGTACAATAATAGGCCCCGCCACCCGTGTTGCCGGAGTTGCCGGCAAATCGACAGGTGTCCGCCAGGCTGTTGTAGATGCCACCGCCATAAAAAGCTGAATTTCCGGCCAGCACGCAATGGTTAAGGGTGTTATCGCCCGCGCCCCCGCCGAGAAAGCTTGAACTGTTGGTCAAAATACAATTGTTCAAGGTTCCGCCGGTGGCCCCGCCGCCGGTGTCGGAGGCAGAACAACTGGTGATGATACAATTGGATACGACTGCCGCGAGCGATTCACAATATACGCCGCCGCCGCTGTAGAGGTGGTCATCCAACGATTCAAATTGGTCGTATAAGGTCGCCCCGTTGGTCAGCGTGAATCCTGACAGGATTGCCCCGTTGGTCATATAAACGCACCGCACCGCGTCATCGCCAGTGATGGTATTCGTATCTTGATATCCTCGGATCACGGTTGTCGCCGGACCATTGACGCTTCGCACCGTGACGGCTTTGTTCACCGCCACGCGATTGGTCAGCGCCCCGTACACCACCTCCCCGCCGGTTTGATAAACCCCGTTGGTGACCAGAACCTGGTCGCCATCGCTCGCGGCATCGATGGCGTCCTGAATGCTGCTTGCCGCGGTGCTCCAACCGGCGTAAGGCGACTCCGGATTGGAGCTGTTCGAGTCAACGTAAAGAACTGCCGCGCACGTTTTGAACGCCAGAAGCGCCAGACAAACCGCCACCCATCGCTGGTGGTAAAATTTCATAACCGCATTTTTCTGAGATTAGTAATCTTAAGCATTATTTAAGTTAAAGTTCAAGGCAAAAAATGCCGTTCCCGGTGACAATGGCAAAGCAAAAGCCTCTGCTATTTCTTGAACCACCACAGGACAATCGTCAGCGACGCACTCAACAGCAGACAGGTGACGATGGGGAAATGGAAGCTGAAATCGCCCTTGGAATAATGGATGTCGCCGGGCGCCGGCCCAGCCAGCCTTTGCCAATGCCGGACCACAGGACCGCGCCCAAGGCGGCTATCAAAAGGCCGATGATGACCAGGACCTCTCCAAAGTCATTCCTCATGCTGACAGGTTGAGAAACTCGACGATGGCCTTGCCAAAAGCGGCCAGATCGCGCGGCGTGCGGCTCGAGATCAGATTGCCGTCCACCACTACCGGCGCGTCCACCCAGTGGGCGCCCGCGTTTTCCAGGTCGTCCTTGATGCCGAGTGAACCAGTGACGCGTTTGCCTTTCAAAATCTTGGCGGAAATGGGAATCCAGCCGCCATGGCAGATGAAGGCGACCAGTTTGCCTTGCTCGAAAAACTCGCGCGTCAGCGAAAGCACCTTCGCGTCGCGGCGCAGTTTGTCCGGCATGAAACCGCCGGGGACAACCAGCCCGCAAAAGTCCGTGCTGCGTGCGTCGTTCAGGAGCATATCCGACTGCGCCGGGTAGCCGTGTTTGCCGGTGTAGGTCTTGATTTCCGGCGCAGCGCACTTCGTCGCATAGCCGGCCTCCTCCAGCCGCAGTTTGGGATACCACAGTTCGAGGTCTTCGTAGATGTCGGCGAGAAAGGCCAGTACGGCCCGGCTTTTTTTCATGGCGCAATCTTTGCCGAACGACTTAAATGAACAAGTCAATTCACTGGCTGAGATGAACGACTTGAACCCATCGACACCTCCTCCTGGCTGGATGAAATCACTTCTTTGGATGATGTTTGCCGCGGCATGCTTTCATCTGGCCTACGCCTCCACCCGATTTCCCGCCGCTGGATTGTTTATTTTTGGCTATGCTTATTTTCTGGTTCGCCTGACGGACCAGCCGACCGTCCGCCGCGCGTTTTATTTTGGGCTGGCAACCGGATTTCTCTGCTATGCGCCGCAATTGTTTTTCTTCTGGCACCTTTTTGGACCGGCGGCGATTGCCCTGTGGCTGGTGATTACCTTTTGGATCGGACTGTTCACCGCGCTGGTCTGCGGCGGCGTCCGGCGCTGGGGAAAGAACCGGGCGATGTGGCTGGTTCCGATCGTCTGGACCGGTTTGGAATATTTCCGCAGCGAACTGTACTACCTGAAATTCTCCTGGCTGAACATCGGGTATGCCTTGCCGGCATGGTTTAGTTTTATTGGGGGAGGAATGTATGGTGTCGGTTTCCTGGTGTTTGCCACTGTGGCAATGTTGATGCTTGTTTTGCAGCGATCCAAAATCGCATTGGCGGTTGCCTCGCTTATGGTCGTGCTGTTCTTACTGGCGGATTCCATCACCTGGGCAGAACGACATTTCCCGCCATTGCAGGTGGTTGGCATCCAGATCGAATTCCCTTCGCCCGGCGTCCTTCCCGAAGCCCTCGACAAGACTTTGGCGAAAAATCCCGACGCCCGGATTTTTGTGCTGAGCGAATACACCCTCGACGGCCCGGTGCCGGAATCGTTGAAACAATGGTGCCGCGAACACGCGCGTTTTCTGGTCGTCGGCGGCAGGGATCTCGTGGGCACCAATGATTACTACAATACCGCCTTCGTCGTGGGGACGAATGGTGAAATTGTTTTCCATCAGGCCAAGTGTGTGCCCATCCAGTTTTTCAAGGACGGCTTGCCGGCGCCGAAACAGGAGGTCTGGGATTCGCCCTGGGGCAAAATCGGCATCTGCATCTGTTACGACCTGAGTTACACCCGCGTCACTGACCGGCTGGTGGAGCAGGGGGCGCAACTGCTCATTGTCCCGACGATGGATGTTGAGGATTGGGGCCGGCACGAGCACGAGCTTCATTCCCGCGTCGCGTCCGTGCGCGCGGCGGAATACGGCATCCCGATTTTCCGGCTGGCCAGCTCCGGCATTTCGCAGGCGGTTTCCGCGAAAGGCAGCGTCATCGCCAAAACTTCCTTTCCCGGCAGCCTGGACATTCTCTCGGCGCAACTCCGGCTGGCGGCGCGAGGTTCGCTTCCCTTGGACCGGTTTCTGGCGCCCCTTTGCGTCGTCATCACCGCCATCGTCATGGCGATCCTGCTGTTTCTCGCCTGGAACGACCAACGCGCCAGACCGAAAAGCTGAAATTTTTCTTTCGCGGGCCGGCATTTGCCCTTTCAATTCCGCGCCATGTCGCGCGATTACGTGTTGGAACCGTTCCGTTCCGAAATCAATCTGCAGATTGATTACGCGCATGAATTGAATCCGCAGCAACTCGCCGCCGTCACCGCGCCGCCCGGCCCGGTGCTTGTCATTGCCGGCGCCGGTTCGGGCAAGACGCGCACGCTCACCTACCGCGTCGCCTACCTGCTGGAGCAGGGCATCCCCGCCGACCGCATCCTGCTGCTCACGTTCACCAACAAGGCCGCCGGCGAAATGATGCGCCGCGTCGCCGATTTGCTGGGCCGGCAACTGCCGTCGCTCTGGGGCGGCACGTTCCACTCCATCGGCGCGCGGATTCTGCGTCAGCACGCCGACCGGCTCGGCTACCAGCGTGATTTCACAATTCTCGATCGTGACGACGCGAAGGATTTGATCAAGGCGTGCCTGGCCGACGCGAAAATCGAGACCAAAGGCACGCACTTCCCCAAGCCGGACGTGCTCAACGAAATATTCTCGCTCGCGGCCAACACGCACCAGACGACGGAAAAGCTGTTGGACGGACAATTCAGTTATTTTTCGCAGTTCGCTCCGCAGATTGCCGGTTTGCAAACGCGTTACACCGCCCGCAAGCGAACGACGAACGCGATGGACTTTGATGATTTGCTCGCCTTGTGGCTCAAGCTGTTGCAGGACCATGCCGACGTTTGCGAACATTACCAGCGCCGCTTCCAGTTCATTCTCGTGGACGAATATCAGGACACGAACCAGCTCCAGAGCGACCTCATCGATCTGCTGGCTGCGCGGCACCACAACGTTACCGTGGTGGGTGACGACGCGCAGAGCATCTACGCTTGGCGCGGCGCGAATTTTCAGAACATCTTCAAATTTCCGCAACGGTATCCCGGCACGAAATCATTCAAAATCGAGACGAACTACCGCAGCACGCCGGAAATTCTCAAGGTGGCCAACGCGGCCATCGCCGCCAACACGCAGCAATTCACCAAGGAACTCGCGCCCGCGCGCAAGTCCGGCCTCAAGCCCGCGCTGGTCGCCTGCACCGATGCCGCGCAGCAAGCCGCGTTCATCGCTCACAGGGTGGGGGAGCTGGTCGAGGAAGGCGTGAGCCTGAGCCAGGTGGCGGTGCTTTACCGTTCGCATTTTCATGCCCTGGAATTGCAGCTTGAACTCACGCGCCGGCAGATCCCGTTTTCCATCACCAGCGGCATCCGGTTTTTCGAGCAGGCGCACATCAAGGACGCGACGGCGTATCTCAAGCTCGTCGCGAATCCGCGCGATGAAATTTCATTCAAGCGGCTCGCGCAACTGCTGCCGGGCATTGCGGCGAAAGGCGCGGACAAACTTTGGCAGATCTTTCAAAGTCGGAGCCGAGGTAACGAGTCTCAAATATCATCTCCCCATCAACCGGCAGAGCCTCCTCACGTCGGCTCCCACAGGATTGCACCAGCGCTGCAAGCCTGCGCGAAATCCGTTCCGAAAAAGGCGGCGGTCGCCTGGGCGCAATATGTCGCGACGATTTCGCAGCTGGAAGACGCCACCACGCGCCAGAGCGCGGCGAAGATGCTGCGGCTGGTGATGGACGCGGGCTACGACGATTATCTGAAGGAGACGTACGACAACTACGAGCGGCGGCTGGAAGAGCTCGAACAGCTCGCCGTGTTTGCGTTTCAATTCGGCAGCGTCGAGGAATTCCTCACGCAACTGGCATTGCTCACCAATGTCGAAGCCGAGGAGGATAGTGCCGCGAAGTCCGACGAGGAAAAAATCAAACTTTCGACGATTCACCAGGCCAAGGGGCTGGAGTTCGACGTGGTGTTCGTCATCATGATGTGTGACGGCTTATTTCCGTCCACGCGTTCGATGGAAAGCCCCGAGGGCGAGGAGGAGGAACGCCGGCTCTTTTACGTGGCCATCACGCGCGCGAAAAACGAGCTGTACCTGTGCCACCCGCTCATCCGCGCCGGCTACGGCAGCACCGGCATGGATGCCAGGCAACAGCCGTCGCGGTTCCTGTCGGAAATTCCCCGCGATTTGTTGCACGAGTGGAACCTGCGGTGAACAACGCCGGAAAACCTGTCCACATTTCTGTCAGCCCGCGCGCAGATTGTCACGTTCCGCGCCAAAATTTCCAGCGTGCGGTAAAAAGGTGGTGATAAATTTCATTGCTCCTTGACATAAGCTGCCCGCGAGCGCACGGTGCAAGTGTTCCGAAAGCGCTGACGTTTTTTATGCGCCTTGACGTGAGAAAAATTTTGAGCCGGTGGCGGTGGATTGCGGTTTTGGCCCTTTTGGCCAGCCCGGTGGTGGGCGGCGCGCAGATGGTCGATCTGAACGGCAACGGCATGAGCGACATCTGGGAATGGATTTACGGCGCCTACGGCCTCAACCCCAACGCGGATTCGGACGGCGACGGCTTGTCCAACCTCCAGGAGGCCACGGCGGGAACGAACCCCTTCGATTCCAATTCGGTTCCAAGAATTTCCCCGGTGGTGATTTCCGGCACGAACCTCAACCTCGTGATGCCTGGTGCGTTGGGGAAATTGTATCAACTGCAAAGCGTCACCAACCTCGGCAGCACCAACTGGCTGGTGGAAACCGGCCTGGTCCTGCGGGCGGGCACCAATTTCACCCTGCCGTTTCCGGTGCTTTCAACGACCAAATATTTTCGCATCGCCATCTCGGACGTGGACTCGGACGGCGACGGGTTGAATGATTGGGAGGAATACCAGCTCGGCCTCGATCCCAGCAATGCCTTCAGCAACGCCACGCTCGACGGCAATGGCAACCCGCTGAACGACTACCAGTATGTTGTCGGCAAACTCGCGTCGCAGAATGTCATCACGATTGCCGCGACCGATCCGGTGACCACCCAGCCCGATCCCGGACAATCCCCGACGGATCTGGGTGCCTTCACCGTCACGCGCGGCGGTTTTCCGTTGAATGCCATCACGGTGAACCTTGGTCCCGGCGGGCCGGGAGTTGGATTTGCGACGGCGGGTTTGGATTACAGCAACAACCTGCCGGCTTCCGTGACTTTGCCGGCGGGAGCGAACACAAAGAGCATCACGGTCACGCCGCTGGCGAATACGAATTTGCCGGCGCCGGTCATTGCCCAACTGAAATTATTGGCCGGGGTCGGTTATACCGTCGGCAGTCCGGGCAGCGCCAGCGTCGTCATTTATCCGTCCTCCACCGCGAAGGGCACCGGCCTGATGGGATATTATTTCACCAACGCCAGCCTGACTTATGCGAGCACGACCAATTTCAATCCGACCAATCTCTTCCAGGCCCAGGTTGATCCCGCGATTGACTTCACCTGGACGAACGGCACCTCGCCTGATCTAAGCAACGGAGTCTACACCGTTCGCTGGACCGGGCAGGTGCAGCCGCAGTATTCGGAGCTTTACACCTTTGACACGGTTTCGGACGACGGCGTGCGCCTCTGGGTGAACGACCAGTTGCTGATTGATAAATGGCAGAGCCAGAGCGGAACGGAGTGGACCAACTCCATCCTGTTGCAGGGCGGCACGCGCTACGACCTCAAGCTGGAATATCTCCAGTACGGCGGCAAGGCGCAGGCGCATTTGTATTGGTATAGCGCGGACCAGTCGCGACAGATCATTCCGAGCCGCTGCCTCTATCCGACGAACCTGCTCAGCGGCGGATCCAACGCGCCGGCCGCCGTGACCAGCCCGTTGAGCGCGGTGGGCTTTCTGGGGCAACCCTTCAGCTTCACCGTGACGGGCGCGAACACGCCGCTTGGTTACACGGCCAACGGTTTGCCGCCGGGACTGGCTATCAATTCCACCAACGGCCTCATCAGCGGCACGCCCAGCCTCGCGGGCGATTATCAGGTCATGCTCACCACGAGCAATGCTGTCGGCGTCGGCGCCTCGGTGGTGGACATCCTCATCCTCAACACCGGCAGTTCGGTCGTGCAAGAGATTTGGACGGGTGTGCCGGGCACGAACATCACCGACATCCCGACCGGCACGCCGGCGAACATCGTCAACGCCTTTGGCGCGCTCGAGGGCATCACCGATTACGGCGACAACTACGGCGAACGCATTCGCGGCTATTTCACCGCGCCGGCCACGGGAAATTATTATTTCTGGATAGCGGGCAGCGACTCCGCGCAACTGTGGATTTCCGACGACACTGAACCGGTCAACAAGGTCCTGCGCGCCTGGGTCACCCCGACCAACAATCCTGCACCACCGCCGCAAAACGGCACCGCTCCCCGGCAATGGAATGTGCAATCAAGCCAGCAATCCAAGTGGCTGACGCTCGTCGCCGGGCAGAAATACTACCTCGAGATTTTGCACAAGGCCGGCGTCGGCGCCGGCGACAACTGGTCGGTCGCCTGGCTGCAGGATCCGACCGGCACGAACCGCGCGCCCGCCGGCATTGTCCCCAGTTATTTGCTGTCGCGCTACTACCCGCCGCTGCCGGCGAATATTCCGGGCACGCTTTATTCCGCCAACATGCTCGCGCTGCCCGGGGTCACCAGCGATGCCGTCGGGTCCGCAACGTTGCGGGTGAGCGCGGATGGCACGCAGGCGACCTTGAATTTATCCATCAACAATCTCGCGGGCACGGCCAGCGGCGAATCCATCAATTCCGATCCGTATTTGGGTAATCCGAGCCAGCTCCTGTTCGACATTTCCGGCTCGAAACCTCAATCCGACGGCAGTTACCTGTGGAAAATCAAGCCGACCGGAACCCTGACCAACGTCGCCGACATTCTCGAACTGGTCAACGAAGGCAAGGCCTTCGTCAACATCGAAAGCTCCATTTACCCCAACGGCGAAATCAGCGGCCACCTCACCCTTGCCAACGGCACGCAAACGTTCACCCCGCCGCCATCGCCGCCGTCATGGACGGATGACTCCGCGGACCCGAACGCGGCCGCACGCTTCCTGACGCAGGCGACTTTCGGCCCCAGCTCGAACGACATCGCCACCGTGCAATCGCTTGGCTATGCCGGCTGGATCAACTATCAGCTCGGTTTGCCCGCCACGCACCATTTGCCGGTCGTGCTGGCCAATGCCAGTGCCGATCCGACGGATCCTTATCCGAGCACGGATTGGTTCAACACCTGGTGGCAGCAGTCGGTGACCGCGCCCGACCAATTGCGCCAGCGCGTCGCGTTGGCCTTGAGCGAAATCATGGTTGTGTCGGAGAACGGTGTTTTGCAAAACAATGCCACCGCCCTGGCGGCTTATTACGACACGCTGCTTGACAATGCCTTCGGCAACTACCGCTCCCTGCTCAAGGCCGTGACGCTCACCCCCGCGATGGGTCTGTATCTCAACATGCAGGGCAATGACAAGGGCAGCATCATCACCGGCATCCATGCCAACGAAAATTACGCGCGCGAAATCCAGCAGTTGTTCTCCATCGGGTTGAACCGGCTGTGGTTGGACGGGACGTTGATTTTGAATTCGTCGGGAACGCTCGTGCCGACCTACAATCAAAATGTGGTCAGTGGATTTGCCGCCACGTTCACCGGCTGGAATTATTACCAGACCAACCAGGCGAATGGCCGCCTGCCCGCCAATTTCTATCCGCCCGCGAATGACACCAACGCCCTGGTGCTCGTGCCGACACATCACGACCTCGGGGCGAAATTGCTCCTCGACAATGTCATGCTGCCGCCGGCGTGGGGCAACCAGGCGAACTCGGCGTTCACGAATTTCGACCTTTATGGCTCGTCGGACCTGGAATCGGCGCTCGATTCGATTTTCTACAACCAAAATGTCGGGCCGTTCATCTGCCGCCAGCTCATCCAGCGGCTCGTTACCAGCAATCCGAGCCGCGATTACGTCTATCGCGTCGCCCAGGTTTTCAACGACAACGGTTCCGGCATGCGCGGCGACCTCTCGGCCGTCATCAGCGCGATTCTCCTGGATTACGAGGCGCGCGGCGCCAGCCTGGTTGCCCAGCCGACTTACGGCAAACAGCGGGAGCCGCTCCTGCGCGTCACGGCGACCGCCCGCGCGTTTCCGTCGCCGCCGACCATGAACGGCACCTACAGCGAGAGTGGCACGCAGACGAACACGATCACCACCGCTGCCCCGCACCGGCTCAACAACGGGGACACGGTTCAGTTGAGGTTCACGGACACCTCGGGAAGTCCCGCGCCGCCCAACCAGCCCTATACGGCAACGGCCATTGGCGCGAACACGTTCACGGTCAATGCGCCAAACCTTTCGAGTGGCGCCTACGCGCAAAGCAACAATGTCATCACGGTCAATGTTTCCAGCCACGGCCTGCTGCCGGGCAACGCGGCGTATCTCGTCTTCACCAGCGGCGGAGCGGCCAACGGGCTGTATCAGGTTTCGACGACGAATTCCACGTCGTCCTTTACGGTGGCCACGCCGGATGCGGCCACGCGCGCCGGCAACTGCCTGCTGCCGAAAATTTCCGCGAGCGGCTTCACCCAGACCGGCACGAACATCACCATTGATTGTTCCGGCCCGCACGGCCTGATCACGAACGAGTCGCTGTACATCAATTTTACCACCCTGTCCCCGGCGGCCGGCCAATACCAGGTGGCGGGCATTCCCGACGCCTCGCATTTTACCCTCACGGTGACGACGTCGAGCAACCAGACGCAGAGCAGCTTCAGCCTTTATCCGCTCGCCCCGCCTGTCCTGATCCGTTCCGGCAACGTCGTGGTGCAGTGGAGCACCTGGAATTTCGGCTACACCGACGCCGGTTCGAGTTCGAGCCTGTCGCAGTCGCCGCTGCGCGCGCCGACGGTGTTCAATTTCTATTACCCCAGCTACGAATTCCCCGGCGCGCTGGCGTCGGCCGGATTGACCACGCCGGAATTCCAACTGACGTCGGACACCAGCGTCGCGCTCCAGATGAACTTCCTCGAAGGCGGGATCCTGAACAACGCGGGAAACACCAACGGCCTGAGCAGTTTCACCGGCGGCAATGGCAGCCTCGTCCTGGACATTGGACCGTGGATGACGCCGAATTACACCGCCGACACCGGCGTGCCGAATCTGGTGGACGGCCTGAACACGTTGCTGTTGGCGGGGCAATTGTCCGCCGCCGCAAAGACGAACATCATCGCCTACGTCGCGAACACGAACAATTTTTCCTACACCACGCCGATACCGACGCAGACGCAGATGCGCGACCGTGTCCGCGCCGTGGTGCATCTCATCGTCAATTCGCCCGATTTCACCATCCAGAAATAATTTTATGGAGAATAAAAAAGTTTCCGTCATCACGCGGCGCCAGTTCGTCCGCCGGGCTGCCTGCGCCGCCGTCGGCACCGCCGCGATGACCTCGGCCATCCGCGATTTGCGCCTGATGAACGCCGCCGTGGCGCAGTCGAACATCACGGATTACAAGGCGCTGGTCTGCATTTTTCTCCAGGGTGGCAACGATTCGAACAACCTCATTATTCCGACCGTTTTGTCCGAGTACAACAATTACGCCTCCATCCGCACGCCGGTGCTGGCACTGCCGCAAAATTCCGTGCTGGCGCTCAACGGTTACACCGACCCGGCTGGTCACACCTTCGGCCTGCACCCGGCGTGTCCCGAGCTGCAGACGTTGTTCGGGGAGGGCAAGCTCGCGTTTTTGTTCAACGCCGGCACGCTGGTCTATCCCATCACCCGGGCGCAATACCTGGCCGGAACGACGGCCAAGCCGCCACAGCTGTTTTCACACGCCGACCAGGTGACGCAATGGCAGACTTCGGTGCCCGACCAGCCGCCGACCACCGGCTGGGGCGGACGCTGTGCCGACCTGCTCAATTCTGTCCAGCCGGGCGCGCCCATCTCGCTGTCCGTCTCGCTCGCGGGCGCGAACACTTTTGAAGTCGGAAACATCGTCTCCCAATATTCGGTTTCCACCAGCGGCGCGATTTCGCTGACCGGCTTGAGCGCCGCGCGGCTGGCGGCCTTGACGAACATTCTCGGCCTGCCGTATCCAAACCTGCAGGCCCAGGCCTACGCGGGTGTGGCCGAACATTCCATCAACACCAGCTCGCTGCTCAACAACGCCATCACCAACACCACGGGCAACGCTTATTGGACCAACTCCTTTCCGCTCTCGGTCACCACGCCGGTCAGCGGCACCAAATTCAACTCCACGCTTGCGCCGCAGTTGCAGATGATTGCGCGCCTCATCGAGGCGGGCGTCCGTGCCGCCGGCAATCCCACCAATGGTTTCGGCATGAAGCGGCAGATCTTTTTTTGCCAGGTCGGCGGTTACGATTTGCACAGCGGCCAGACGCCGGGTCCCGGTTCGACCACCGTCGGCGCCCATGCGAACCTCCTCGCCGAATTGAGCCAGTGCATGTATGCCTTCCAGCGCGCGATGGAACAGCTCGAACCGCTTTACCCCAACATTTCCAAAAGTGTGACCACGTTCACCGCCAGCGATTTCGGCCGCACCTTCCCCAGCAACGGCCAGGGCAGCGACCACGGCTGGGGCAGCCATCATCTCATCCTGGGCGGCGCGGTGAAGGGACAGAAAACCTACGGCAACTTTCCCACGCTGACCGTCGGTGGCCCCGACGACACCAGCACCGGCCGCTGGATTCCGACCACGGCCATTGACCAATATTTTGCCACGATCGCCACCTGGTTTGGGGTGGACAGCGGCAACCTTGCGACCGTTTTCCCAAACATCGGACGCTTCGCCACCGCCAACCTCGGGTTCGTCTGATGAAAAAAATCTGGGGCCTCATCCTTGTTTTGGCCGGCGCGGCCGCGCTGGTTCTCTATCTCAATTTAAATAAATCCGCACTGCCAACCGGGGCATCGGCAACCCAGTCTGCCTCCGCGAGGCAACCCGACAATTCGTCTGCTTCCGTGAATCCATCCGGCACGGCTGAATCCGCTTCAGCCCCCGGTGGACATTCAACCTCCCCACCACAACCACCCGCGAATCTTGCCGCCCAGGCCGGGGCTGTCCAGCCGATGGCCGCGACTGTGCCGCCACTGGACATTCCACCGCAAATTGTCCTGCAAAATGTCCGGCACGCCATCACCCAATACGGGGCGATGTTCAACGGCAATCCCATCGGCACCAACCCCGAAATCACCGCCGCCCTCGCCGGCAACAATCCCAAACAAATCAATTTCATCAAGCCGGAGGCCGGGATGCGCATCAATGAAGGCGGCGAATTGGTCGATGCCTGGGGTACGCCGTTGTTCTTCCATCAGCTTTCCGGGACCGACACGGAAGTCCGCTCCGCCGGGCCGGACCGGAAAATGTGGACGCCGGACGACCTGGTGACGCGGTAATTAGGCCTGATACTTGCTTTATTCCATCTGCCCGGGTGACACTTTTGGCGGGCAAAACCGCCAAAGCCTTCAGTTAACACTGGAGCTGAGCCTTTACAGACACTCTGCCGGGGTCGATTAGAGTATTTCATGAAAAGAAAATTATTGGTTGGTTTGTGTGTGGCGCTTGGCGCGAATTTCGGGGCCGTCCGTGCGGACGACAACCCGGCCCAGGCCGCCGCGCGTGCCGCTTTGGAACAAAGTTTGAACGGTCAGGAAAACGCGCAAACCCAGCCGTCACCTGCAACCGTTACATCTGTTACATCTTCCGGGACTGCCGCGCCACAACCCGGCAACGCCGCGACCATACCCGAGACGGTTTCCACCAACGCGGTGACCCCGCCAACCGATCCGGCGGCAGCCACTCCGGTGCCCGCTCCCGCAGTTGTACCTCCCGCGCCTGTCGCAACCGTGGCAGCGACGCCAACCGAGACCCAACCAGCAACGACGCCGGCAACACCGAAGCCAGCACCGGCACCCGCTACTGAAGTTACTGCTGCAGCCGCTCCGGCTGTGGAAGCGCTAGCGACGAACGCGCCTGCTGCCGAAACGCCTGCGCCTGTCGCAACCGTGGCAGCTACGCCAACCGAGACTCAACCCGCAACGACGCCGGCAACACCGAAGCCAGCACCGGCACCTGCCGCTGAAGTTACTGCTGCGGCCGCTCCGGCTGTGGAAGCGCCAGCGACGAACGCGCCTGCGGCCGAAGCGCCTGCGCCTGTCGCAACCGTGGCAGCAACGCCAACCGAAACTCAACCCGCAACGACGCCGGCAACACCCGAGCCAGCGCCGGCACCTGTCGCGGCCGTGGCAGCGACGCCAACCGAGACTCAACCCGCAACGCCACTGGCCGCTTCCGACTTAACCCCGGCCCAAGCAGTCGCCCATGCGGCTTTGGAACAGAAGTTAAGTGAACTGAACAACCCGCAACCCCCGTCGCCGATCACAAATTCAGGGAGCGTGGTGGTACAACCCGGCAACTCCGCAACCAAGGTAACCGATACGGTTCCCGCAAACCCGGCATCCACGCAACCCGCTCCGGCGGCAACAATTTCGGTGGCTCCATCCGTGGTTAAATCTCCCGCACCGGCTGCACCTGCCGCTGCGGCTCCCGCCAAAGTTGTCCTCGCTGCTGCCACGCCTGTCGCCCCCACGCGAACGACGGTTGCGACCCCAGCAACGCCGAAGCCAACCCCGGCACCCGCAATGGCTAAACCGTCAAGTCCACCGGTGGCCGCGAAGCCGACCAATCAAATTGCGACCGCCACAGGAGCCGTGTACAACAACACGCATGTGGAAAAGGTGGAACCGGACGGAATCACCATCAGTTACACGCCCACGCATGGTGGCATAGCGATCACCAAGATCAACTTTGACGAACTTTCCGACGAGTTGCGGCAGAAATACGGGTTCGATGCGGAGAAAAAGCGGGCTTACGAAAAGAACGAGAAGCAGGCCGCCGTATGGTGGCGGGACCAATTGATTGCGAATGATGAGGCGGCGAAAGCCAGTCGTCAGGCCCAGCAAAAAGCCGATGCCGATGTGGCGGCGACTGCGACCAATCAATCTCAGAACAAATGATGCTGCCGCAGGCGCAATTAATTTTAAATCAAACCGGTTGCCGGAAATATTGACGCATCAGTTCCCTTCGTTCCTCCCCGGAATGCACGCTGGTACCGCTCCCGGGGCTATTTGCTGATGCCACGTTCGCTGGTGCGGATGAATTCGGCGAGGTATTTGATTTCCGGCAGCGGCGGCAGCTCGCCTTCGATTTTCGCGAGCGCGTTGGGAATGGTCAGGCCTTCGCGAAAGAGGATTTTGTAGGCCTGCTTCAATGCGTTGATGGATGCTTCGGGGATGCCGTGGCGTTCGAGCCCGACCTTGTTGATGGTGTGCGTTTCCGCCGGACTGCCGTCCGCCAGCATGAACGGCGCGAGGTCCTGGCGCAATTTGGAGCAGCCGCCGACCATCGACAGCCTGCCGATGCGGCAGAATTGATGCACCGCCACGTAGCCGCCCAAAACGACGTTGTCTTCGATGACCACATGGCCGGCCAGTCCGGCGAAACCGGACATGATGATGCCATTGCCCAGCCGGCAGTCATGCGCGATGTGAACGTAGGTCAACAGGACGTTGTGGGAGCCGACGATTGTGGTGGCGCCGTCCTCGGTCGCGGAATGAATGGTGACGCCTTCACGGAAGACATTGCGGTCGCCGATTTCCAGGCGCGTGACGCCGCCCTTCCATTTCAGGTCCTGCGTCTTCATGCCGATGGACGCAAACGGGTAAATTTCATTCTCCCGCCCGAGTTTTGTGTGGCCGTCGATGACCACGTGCGAATGCAATTTGCAACCGTCGCCGAGCGTCACGTGTTCGCCGATGATGCAGTAAGGCCCGATTTCGCAATTGGAGCCGATCAGCGCCTGGGGATGAATAACTGCCGTTGAATGAACCATGATATTTACGATTGACGATTTACGGTGGACGAGGCATTTCGCCATTCACCGGCGGTATCGCGGCGGGCGCGTAAATCGTCAATCGCAAATCGTAAATTCATTGCGGGTCGCGAATCATGAACGTGACCTGGGCCTCGCTGACAATTTCGCCGTCCACCTTGCAAACGCCGTTGGCCTTGCCGATTTTTCCGCGCGACTTGGTCAGCTCGACCTCGATGAGCAGCACGTCGCCCGGCAGCACCGGCTTTCGCCATTTCACGTCCTCCGCCGCCATGAAGTAGGCCATCTGCCCGATGTTTTCCATCTGGCGCAACATGAGGATGCCCGCGACCTGCGCGATGGCCTCCAATTGCAGCACGCCCGGCATGATGGGATGTCCCGGAAAATGTCCCGGAAAATAAGGCTCGTTGTTGGTGACGTTCTTGAAGGCGGTGATCTTGTTGCCTTCCATCTTCAAAACGCCGTCCACCATCAGGAACGGATAGCGATGCGGCAGAATCTGCATGACCTGTTCGGCGTCCAACACGCCGCCCTGCGCCATTTGCGCCATCAGGGCGTCCCTTTGGCCGTCACTTTTCGGCGATGAAACCGGCGGCGGCCCGAAGGTCTGGGCGGCGCGCAACGGCTTTTGCATCTGCGCCGTGATTTGCCGGACAAATTCACAGTTCGTCGCGTGACTCGGCTTCACGGCGATCAGATGCCCGCGAATCGGCCGGCCGAGGAGCGACAGGTCGCCCACGATGTCCAGCATCTTGTGGCGGACGAATTCCTCCGGATACCGCAGCGGCTCGGTCGTCAGCACGGCATCATCGCGGATGACTACGGCGTTCTCCAGGCAGCCGCCTTTGATGAGGCCATTTTTGATGAGGTATTCGATTTCCTCGAAAAAGCAAAACGTCCGGGCATGGGCCAGCTCCTTTTCCCACGTTTTGGGCGTGACTTCCGTGCTGTAAAATTGTGTGAAGCGGCCCTTCTTGTCCGCGCTGGTACAGGTGATTTTAAAGGCCTCGTCGGGAAACAGCGTCATCGTCGTCTCGCCCATCTGCATTTCAATCGGCGCGGTGGGGATGTACGGTTCGCGTTTTTCCGCCTGGGGCGCGAGGCCGGCTTCCTGGATGATTTTGCAGAATTCGCGCGAGCTGCCGTCGGCAATGGGCGGTTCGTTCGAGTCCAGCTCAATGATCGCATTATCGACGCCGTAGCCGGCGAGCGCCGCGAGCACGTGCTCGACGGTGTGGACCTTCAAATTGCCCTTGGCCAGGGTGGTGGAGCGGTTCGTCTCGCCGACATTTTCCACGCGTGCCTCGATTTCCGGTTTGCCTTCAAGATCGACGCGGCGGAAGCGCACGCCGCTGTTGGCGGGCGCGGGCAGGATGGTCATGTTCACCCGGTTGCCGCTGTGCAGGCCGATGCCGGAGAAACTGGCGGGACGATTGAGCGTCTGCTGGTTGAGCACAGGGCAGATTAGACAAAACACCCGGGCGCTTGGCAAGATTGCGTTTGCTGGGGCGAAGCAAAAGGTGGGGCGGCGGTGCCCCGCCGCCGGCGAAGCGGCAGCTTCGCCCTACCAGATCAATAAACCAAGAGGAATCACAACTAGACCTAAAGCATGTCCGCCGCCACGACGCGGATGATTTCCTCCAGCGTGGATTGGCCGGTGACGGCGCGTTGCAGTCCGTTTTGCCACAGGGTGCGCATGCCTTCCCGGGTCGCGACCTGTTCCAGCGCGGAGGTCTGCTGTTTCTTCAGCACCGCCTCACGGAAAGGTTCGGTGACCACCAGCATTTCCGTCACCGGCAGCCGGCCGGCAAAACCGGTGTGGTTGCAATGCTCGCAGCCTGCGCCCCGGCGGAATTGGGCTTCGGCCAGCAACGCCTCCGGTACAATTTTCAACTGGCTCGGCTCGGGTTCGTACGGTTGCGCGCAGTTCGGGCAGTTGCTGCGCACCAGCCGCAGTCCCATCACGCCCAGAATGCTCGAGGCCAGCATGAACGGCTCGATTTCCATGTTGATGAGCCGGGTGAACGCGCCCGCGGAAACACCGGAGTGGATCGTGCTGATGACCAGATGCCCGGTCAGCCCGGCCTGCACGGCGATGGCGCCGGTTTCCGCGTCGCGGATCTCGCCCACCATGACGACCTGCGGGTCCTGTCGCAGAATGCTTTTCAGCGCCACGGCGTAGGTGAAATCCTGCGCGGGGCGGATCTGGGTCTGGCTCACCATCGGCAGATTGAATTCCACCGGATCCTCCACTGTGCTGATGCTCATGCTGATGCCGTCGCGTTGCATGACGTAACACAACGCCGAATACATTGTGCTCGTCTTGCCCGACCCGGTGGGGCCGGTGAACAGGAGCAGGCCGCTGGTCCGTTTGAGGAGCCGCAACAGCCCCTGTGATGTCGAATCCTCAAAACCGAGCGTGCCCAGATCGAACCGCCGGTCTTTCGGGTCGAACAGCCGCACGACGATTTTCTCGCCGCGGGTGGTGGGAAAGATGGAAACCCGCAACTGCACGCCGTCGAGTTCCGGACCGCCGACGGCGGTGCCATCCTGCGGCAGGCCGGCCTGGTAGGTGACCAGGTTGGACATCACCTTGAAGCGCATGGAGACCTTGTCCATCAGGTCGAGCGGCAGTTGCGCCACTTCGGTCAACACGCCATTGACGCGGGCACGGACTTCGATGGCGGTTTCCCAGGGCTCGATATGCAGGTCGCTCGCGCCTAACCGGATCGCATCCTGCACCATGCAATTGACCAGCACGATGACCTCGGGTCCCGAGGCGGCCACCGATTCGGACTGGAGATAATTGGTCGTGTAGCTCATAGCGGCAGTTTCCGGTTGAGATTAGAAGCGCCCATTTTGAATTGCAAGGAAGGGATTATGCACAACCTTGGAAGCGCTGGCGTCCCGCCGGCGGCTTGATGGGGGCTATTTTTTCCAAACAAAATGCCGGCGGGAAGCCAGCGCTGCGCCAGGGTGATCCCACTTGTCGCTTGCCCGGTGGCCGTTCTGATTTAACCTGTCAACGTGTCCTGGTTCACTGACCGTCATTTCTTTCTGCTCGCCGTGGCGGTTTACGGTTTGAGCATGGTTTACTCGGTTTTCCTGTGGCGGAAGGGTTTTCGCAAGGATGACCACGTGAATTATCTGCTGCTGCTCGCTGCGTTCGTGCTGCACACGGTGGCGATGATCAAACGCGGTTTTTCCCTCAACCAATGTCCCGTCAATAATCTTTACGAGGCCACCACCTTCCTGCTCTGGGCGCTCGTGGTTGCCTACCTCGCCGTCGGACTGCTGCCGCGGCTGAAATTTCTGGGGGCGTTCGCCTCGCCGGTGTTGTTCGCCGTGGGCGTGTTCGCGCTCATGCCGTCGCTCGATCCGCCCCGCGGGCCGAAACCGGAATTTTCCGGCGCCCTGCTCAGCATGCACGCGGCCACCATCATGCTGGCGTATGGCGCGTTCGGCCTGGGCGCGGTGGCGGCGGGAATGTTCCTGACGCAGCAGCATGACTTGAAGATGCACAAAATCCGCGCCGTGCTCTCGTTGCTGCCCTCCATTCAACGCCTCGAAATCATCGCCAACCGGCTGGTGTTCGCCGGTTTCATTTTGCTGACCATCGGTCTTGCCGCCGGACGGCATCTGCCGCGTCCACCCGACGCGGCGTACTGGACGGACCCCAAGGTGATCTGGTCCATTTTTTTGTGGGTGGTTTATCTGGCGTTGCTCGGGTCGCGCCGGATGTTTCCGCAATCAAGCCGCCGTTTCGCTTCCGGCGTCGTCATCGCGTTTGTATTCCTCCTGCTCACGTTTTGGGGCACGAACCTGCTCTCCACCCTTCATCATCCATGAACCAAATGTGTCGAGTGCGTCAAAATTGGGCGCAAAATTGGGCGAGGTCAGACGTTGTTCGTCCCCTTGTCACCCGCCACCTGTCACCCGCCACTTTCTCCGAATGAGCGTCGTCGTCATTGGCCTGAGCCACCATTCAGCGCCTGTCGAGCTGCGGGAACGGTTTGCGTTTGCCGAGGCGAAAATTCCCGACGCGCTGAAATCCTTGCGCGCATCCGGCATTGTGGACGAGGCGGCGATTCTCTCCACGTGCAACCGGGTGGAAATTTATGCCGCCACGTCGCTCGAACCCGCCCGGGCGTTCGCGGAATTGAAACAATTTCTTGCCCGGTGGGGCGAGACGCCTGACGAGACGTCGGCAGAACAAAATCCCGGCTCGCAAGGACGCTCGCTCCGCCGGGACCAGGATGAGATCGGCGACGAACTCTACACGCTGGCCGAACCACAGAGCCTGCACCACCTGTTCAAGGTTGCTTGCGGGCTGGATTCGATGGTGCTGGGCGAAACCGAAATTCTAGGCCAGCTCAAAAAAGCCTACGACCTGGCCTTGCAACATCGGCACACCGGCGCCCGGTTGAACAAGGCGTTTCAACGCGCTTTCAACGTGGCCAAACACGTCCGCACCGAGACGAACATCCAGCGCGGCAGCATTTCCGTGGCGTCGGTCGCGGTCGAACTGGCGGAGAAAATCTTCAGTTCACTCGCCGACCGCGAGGTGCTGGTCATCGGCGCCGGCGAAACCAGCGAAAAGACCGCCCGCGCCCTGCTGTCGCGCGGTGCGCGCACCATCATCGTGGCCAATCGTTCCCACGATCGCGCGGTGGCGCTGGCCGGTGAACTCGGGGGTCGCGCCGTGGTGTTTGATGACTGGAGCGCGGAGTTTGTCAAAATTGACATTGCCATCAGCAGCACGTCCGCGCCCCACCACATTCTTGACCGCGCCCGGCTCGAACCCCTGATGAAGGCGCGCCAGCAACGTCCGCTACTGTTGATTGACATTGCCGTGCCGCGCGACATTGATCCCGAGGTGAATTTTCTGGAGAACGTCTATCTCTACAACATTGACGACCTGCAATCCATCGCCGCCGACTATCTCAAGCAGCGCCGGGAGGAAGTTGCCCGGTGCGAACAAATCATTGCCGAGAAGGTGAAGGGGTTGTTGGATGCAAAACGGTTTCAAACACAGATGGAAGCGGATGAACACGGCTATGAAACGCAGGACGGTCTGACCTGAGACTGGCGATTAAGTTTTCTTTTCTTCCGTGTTAATCCGTGTTCATCTGTGGTCAAAAAATGGCTTCTGAACGACCAATAATAATTTGTACACGCGGCAGCGCGCTGGCGCTCGCGCAGGCCAACCTGATTGCCGCACAATGCCGCGAAACGTTTTCCAAGCTGCGGTTCGAGCTGAAAATCATCAAGACCACCGGCGACAAATTGCAGAAGGCCTCGATGGCCAAAGTCGGTGAAAGTCTGCCGAAAGGCCTGTTCACGAAGGAACTCGAGGTAGCGCTGGTCAAAGGCCAGGCCGATTTGGCCGTGCACAGCCTGAAGGATTTGCCGACCGATCTGCCCGCCGGATTGGTCCTCGCCGCCACGCCCAAGCGCGCCGACGTCCGCGACGTGCTGGTTTATCGCGATGCCGCATTCATCAAGACCCGCGCTGCCGATCTGGCCTCCGCCGACTGGGCGCCGGGCCAGGATGCGTTGCGTGGTTTCAAACCGCATCTGAAGCTGAAGGATTTTCCGAAAGGCGCAACCATCGCCACCAGCAGCACGCGGCGCAAGGAACAATTGCTAGCTGCCCGGCCGGATTTGAAGGTGGTGGAAATCCGCGGCAACGTCACCACGCGGATGCAGAAGGTTGCCGAACAAGGCGGACTGGATGCGACGGTGCTCGCGCTGGCCGGACTGACGCGGCTGAATTTTCGGATTGAATCGGTTGAGCCGGAAAACACGCGGACAAGCTGTCCGCGCTCCGGCCGGCTCATCGGCGACGCGGTGCCGGACGGTTTGCTGGCGACAGTGCTCGACGTGGACGTGATGCTGCCATGCGTAGGGCAGGGGGCCATTGGCATTGAAATCCGGGCGGACGACGAGCGCATCGCCAAAATCTGCGAGCGGTTGAACCATTTCAACACGTTTCAATGCGTGACCGCCGAACGCGCATTTTTGCGCGGGATGGGCGGCGGCTGTCAGAGTCCAGTGGCGGCGTATGCGGTAATTGAAGGCAGCCGGATGGAGATGCGCGCGGTGTCATTCCGCGACGGCCCGGCCAAACGCACCGAAGGAAAACGTCCGGTGGCCGAGGCGGCAGCATTGGGGGAACAACTGGCGACGGAGTTGAAATAAAGCGGGGTTTTGCCAGTTTGACAAATTCATTCGCGTGAATATACAAAAATGCCGGATGGCGGTGTCTATTCAGTAACGTGAAAACCATTTTCAGAATGCTTGCCCTGGGTCTCGTCGTCACTGCTTGCGTCTGTGGCGCGGCGGTCGTGAAGCTCGAACCCAACGCAACCCTGCACTTCGAGTTTCCGGATTTACCCGCCACGCTCGCCGTGATGGACGGTGGAAAGAATCAACCGGCACAGCTAACAGCACAGTTACCGGAGAACTACTCGCGTGATGGCAGGTTTCCGCTTTGCATTTATCTGGACGGCGGGGATGGCGGACCTGGTGACAAGCAGGACATCGCTCGCAAGATAGTTGGCTCGCGGGATTTCATCTGCGTGAATCTCCCGCTGTTCAAGCGGGCCTACACCACGAACGACCTCTTGGTCTCGTTGGACGACTTTGAGACGGTGAGCCGTGCTTACCGCGTGATGCTTCAAAAGCTGCTCGCTGCCGTGCCAAATATCACACCGGAGCATTCCGTATTTGGCGGATTTTCGAATGGAGCGCATACGACTGCTTTGCTGGTTGCGGGGCAGGACGAATTTATCCTGCATCACTTCCAAGGATTTTACATCGTCGAAGGCGGCGCTTTTCTGGCGGAGAATACGCTTCAAAAGAGTTCGCTGAAATATTTCCGCTTTCTGTTCCTCCACGGCGACTATGCAGGCAGCGTTCCCGGAGCTGAACCACAGGGCTTTCTCCTTCTTGGCCGCGCCATTGAGCATTACGCCAAAACGCAGAATCTCGATTTCACCTCGGTCATAATGCGTAATACCGGGCATGACTTTCCTCCGAAATATATGGCCCTTGCTGGCCAGTGGATTCGTGGCGAAATGCTCCCCGACGCTGAAAAAGAATAATCTTTACGCAAAAGGAACAATCCGGCCAAAAGATGGGTCGAACGAATCGCTACTGTGCTTCTGGTACAGGCCGGCGAGACGCCGGCACTCCCAGGAAGCGGAAGAATGGTGGTAGTGACGTGAAACAAGGGTGAGCCGGGTACCGCCTTCGGAGCGCGAGTTGTCTCAACTCGCAGCAGCTACTGACGCGCAGACCACTTCGTAAAAATTGCCTGTCCACCGCTGTTTAGGAAGTGCTGCGGCTTGGGACAAGCCGCGCTCCGGGGCGAAGCAAAAACGGCGCGGGTTTCTGGCCCGCGCCGTTGGTTGATTTCTCCGTAACGTTCTTACACGTCGTAATACATGAAGAATTCGTACGGATGCGGGCGCAGGCGGATGGCGTCGTGTTCCTTGCGCTTGGTGCTGATCCACATGTCGAGGAAGTCTTTGGTGAAGACATCGCCCTTGAGCAGGAACGCATGGTCCTTCTCCAGGCAATCGAGCGCCTCGCTGAGGCTGCCGGCCACGTTCGGAACCTTCTTCAGTTCCTCGGGCGGCAGTTCGTAGATGTTCTTGTCGAGCGGTTCGCCCGGCTTGATCTTGTTCTGGATGCCATCCAGGCCGGCCATGAGCAGCGCGGCGAAGCAGAGATACGGGTTTGCGGCCGGGTCCGGCGGGCGATACTCGAGGCGCTTGGCCTTCGGATTTTCGCTGTAGGTCGGGATGCGGACGGCGGCGGAGCGGTTCCGGGCGCTGTAGGCGAGGTTGACGGGTGCTTCGTAACCCGGCACGAGACGTTTGTAGCTGTTGGTGGTGGGGTTGCAAATGGCGCACAGGGCCTTGGCGTGCTTGAGCAGGCCGCCGGCGTAATAAAGCGCCATCTGGCTGAGACCGCCGTATTCCTTGCCGGCAAAGAGCGGCTTCCCCTTGCTCCACAAGGATTGATGCGTGTGCATGCCGGAGCCGTTGTCGCCGAAGAGCGGTTTGGGCATGAAGCAGGCGGTCTTGCCGTGTTTCCTGGCGACGTTCTTGACGACGTATTTGTAAATCATCATCCAGTCGGCGGAGGTGACCAGTGTGCTGAAGCGATAGTCGATCTCGGCCTGGCCGGCGGTGGCGACCTCGTGGTGCTGGCGCTCGATTTTGACGCCGAGTTCCTCCATCACCAGGCACATCTCGGTGCGGATGTCCTGCTGGGTGTCGGCGGGCGCAACCGGGAAGTAACCTTCCTTGTGGCGGATTTTGTTGGCGAGGTTGGGCATTTCATCGCGGCCGGTGTTCCAGATGCCTTCCTCGCTGTCGATGGAATAAAACGTGCCGTTGGTCTTGGAATCGAACTGGACGTTATCGAAGATGAAGAATTCCGCCTCGGGCCCGAAGAAGGCCTGGTCGGCGAGGCCGGTGGAGACGAGATGTTTCTCGGCGCGCTGGGCGATGCCGCGCGGGTCGCGGGTGTAGGCCTCGCGGGTGCCGGTTTCGGCAATGGTGCAGGTGAGGCTCAACGTCGGAACGGCGCAGAACGGATCAATGAATGCCGTGGCCGGGTCGGGCATCGCGAGCATGTCGGAGGCCTCGATGCTTTTCCATCCGCGGATGGAGGAGCCGTCAAAGCCGAGTCCCTCGGAAAAGGAGTCCTCGTTCAATTCGGCGATGGGGATGCTGAAGTGCTGCCAGGTGCCAAAGGTGTCAACAAATTTGATGTCCACCATTTTCGCCCCGGCCTTTTTGGCCAGTTCGATCACGCTCTTGGGAGTTGCCATAACTTTTAATGGGTAGGATTTGTTTGTTAATTACGATTAATACTGTTCACTGCTGTTTTGCGCCAACGAAGTCGAACGTTGGGTTGTCAGCCGATTCTGCCAGCAATCGGTGCAGCGTCTAGGCTTTTTTGGGCGGAATTTTGCATCGCTTTCCCGGCCCGCTCCCGGCTGGAGTTTGACATTCGCAAACAAAACGGCGCGGGTTTGTGGCCCGCGCCGTTCTCCCCGGTTCCTCCCCGGCTGGTGGTCTTGAAAATTACTTCTTGGCCGCTTTCTTGGTCGGCACGGTCGCAATGGTCTGTAGGATGCGGCCGGCGATCTTGTAGGGGTCGCCCTGGGAGTTTGGCCGGCGGTCTTCCAAATAGCCACGGTAGCCATTGGGAATGAAAGTCTGCGGCAGCCGGACGGAAGCGCCGCGATTACCCACGCCGTAGTTGAATTTATCAATGGACTGCGTCTCGTGCAGGCCGGTCAGGCGCAGATGATTGTCCGGACCGTAGACGGCGATGTGCTCGTTCTTGTATTTGTCGAACGCCGCCATGAGTTTCTCGAAATATTCCTTGCCGCCGACTTCGCGCAGGTATTCGGTGGAAAAGTTCGTGTGCATTCCCGAACCGTTCCAGTCCACGTCCTTGCCGAGCGGCTTGCAATGCCAGTTCACGTCCACGCCGTATTTTTCGCAGAGACGCATCATGAGGTAGCGGGCGACCCACATCTGGTCGGCGGCGTTCTTGGAGCCTTTGCCGAAAATCTGGAATTCCCACTGGCCCTTGGCGACCTCGGAATTGATGCCTTCGTGGTTGATGCCGGCGTCGAGGCAAAGGTCGAGGTGCGCGTCCACAATCTCGCGCGCGATGCAGCCGACGTTCTTGTAGCCGACGGCGGTGTAGTATTCACCCTGCGGCGGGGGAAAGCCGCCACCGGGCGGGAAGCCGAGGGGCGCGCCATCCTTGTAGAGAAAATATTCCTGCTCGAAGCCGAACCAGGCGCCGGGGTCATCAGGAATTGTGGCGCGGCCGTTGGTCGGGTGCGGGGTCGTCTTGTCGGGCATATACACCTCGCACATGACGAGCGCGCCGTTCTTCCTGGTGGTGTCGGGATAGACGGCCACGGGTTTGAGCATGCAATCCGAGGTGCGGCCCTCGGCCTGGCGCGTCGAGCTGCCGTCGAAGTTCCACCAGGGAAGCTCCTCGAGTTTTGGAAATTTGGCGAATTCCTTGATTTGAGTTTTGCCGCGGAGGTTGGCGACGGGTTCATAACCGTCGAGCCAGAGATATTCTAATTTATATTTTGCCATGGATGTGAATGTTGTTTTTGTTAGTCTGTGTGAACACACGTCGCTCAACCAAGCACGCCCGCGCGCTTGATTAAAACTGCGTGCCGCGAATTCAGCAGGACGAGTGCCACGCCACCGAAACTTTGCGCGCCGCGACGGGGAAAGCGGGTTTCAGCGGCGTCTGGCAAGGGTTTTTTAATTGCCCTGTGTTATTCACAAACGCGGGGCGCATGGGAGGCCCTGTTGTTATTTAGCCGCGCTGGACAAATTGTTTCGCGGCTCCCGCTGCAAAGCGGCTTTGCATCCGGGGTGAAATCAGCGATAGTCGGGTCGGGGAGCAGCGGCGCGCTTCCCGGCCATGTTGCAAGTCAAAGACACACTCCGGGCGACGGTGAACCTCGGCTTCGATGGCCGGGTGTTCAAGGCTTACCATGGCCCGGATGCGCCGGTGCGGTTCGCCAAGGAGGTGCGAATCCTGCGCCTGCTGGAGACCCGGAAATGCGGGTTTGTCCCCCGGCTGCTGGAAGCCGATCCGAAACAACTGCGCATCATCACCACGACCTGCGGGACCCGGGTGGAGCATCTGGATGCCGAACGCGCGCGCGAGCTGTTTGCCGAACTGGAGACTTACGGCGTGCGCCATGACGACCCCGACGTGCGCAACGTGACCTACCGCCAGTCCGACGGGCGCTTTTGCGTGGTCGATTTCGAGTTCGCCACCGTCCTCCCGGGTTTTGAATGATGTCCGACCCGATGAATCATCTCCGCCGGGTGTCTGCCTCGGAACGCTTGCACTGGTCCGGCTGGACGGATCGTGGCAGGGTCCGTCCCAACAATGAGGACGCCTTTCTGGGCATCCAGTTTGATTCCCGGGAAATCCATCGCCTGGGGAAACACGGGGAGGCTTCAACCGGGACCATGGATTTTGCTTTTGCCGTGAGCGACGGGATGGGTGGGGCGATGGCCGGTGAATTCGCCAGCCGGATCGCGGTGGACAAAATCACGGTGCTGCTTCCGCGCTCGTTCCAGCAATCCGCCATGGGCTTGGCGGCCGGCTTCGAGGATGTCTTGACGGAGTTGTTCGATCAGATTCATGGGGCGCTGCAATATCTGGGGGCGCATGACGAAGAGTGTGCGGGCATGGAGGCCACCTTGAGCCTGTGCTGGTTCACTCCGGGCTGGATGTATTTTGGCCACATCGGCGACAGCCGGATTTATTATTTGCCGGCGCGGGCGGGCGGGATCAAACAATTAAGCTCGGACGACACGCACATCGGCTGGTTGTTCCGGAACGGGAAGCTCAACGAGCGCGAGGCCCGCTCGCATCCCCGGCGCCATCTGCTCCAAAAGGCCCTCGGCGGTGGCAACCAGTTTGTTGACCCCCAGGTGGGCGCGGTGGCTTATGAGGCGGGCGACATTTTTTTGCTCTGCACAGATGGTGTGGTGGAGGGGCTTTACGACCATCATCTGGTTGAGCTGTTGCGTCCTCCGGGATCCGCCGGGATCGCCGCCAACGCGGCTCACCGCCTGGTGGAGGCGGCCCTGGAGAAGGACGGACGCGACAATACGACCGCATTGGTGATCCAGGTGGTCTGAGCGGGGCTCGCAAAAAAAACTGCGCCGGCGGTGACTTGCGTCAACCACCGGCGCAGCTTCGAGACTGCTTTCGGCTTAGCTATGATAGCCTTCTTCGCCGTGTTCGGCGAGGTCGAGGCCGGCCATTTCAACTTCTTCAGTCGGCCGCAGACCTACCAGCACCTTGGTGATGTAGGCGCAAACGATCGCGCCTACAAATACCAGCACGAGGGTCACAGCGACGGTTTTCAACTGCTCCATCACTTGCGGTTGAAACCACGAGTCCGTCACATACTTGCTCAGATTGGTTGCCAGGTTTGGATTGGCGGCATTGCGGGCCAGCATGCCGGTCATGATGGCGCCCGTCATTCCGCCGATGCCGTGGACGCTCCACGCATCCAGAGCGTCATCCATGCCGAGCCAGCCTTTGACTTTGTAGCAGAAGAACCACGGAATGGTGCCGGCGGCGATGCCAATCCAGATTGAGCCCGAGGGCAACACGTAACCGCAAGCCGGGGTGATCACCACCAGGCCCGCCACGGCGCCCGAACAGAAACCGAGCACGCTGGGCTTGCCTTTGACCACCCACTCCCACATCGGCCACACAAAGGAGGCGACGGCGGTGGCAATGGTCGTGGTCGTGAAGGCGTTCGCCGCGATGACGTCCGCTGCAACGGCGCTGCCGGAATTGAAACCATACCAACCCACCCACAGCATGGAGGCGCCGATGTAAGTCAGCACAATGCTATGTGGGGGCATGGGTTCTTTCGGGTAACCCAGGCGTTTGCCGAGAATAATGCACAGGATGAGGCCGGTCCAACCGGAGGTCATATGCACGACCGTGCCGCCGGCGAAGTCGAGGCCGTGAATCTTGGCATCGGCGTTCCAGCAGCCGTTCATGAGCCCGTTGACACCCCAGACCATGTGACCCTGCGTGAAATAAACAATGAACATCCACAGCGTCATGAACACGAGGATGGCCTTGAACTTCATGCGTTCCGCAATCGAACCCACGATCAGCGCCGGGGTGATGATGGCGAACATCATTTGGAACATGGCATAAACGTTTTCCGACACCCAATAGGAGTAACCCGGATTGGGGGCTGAGGTGACGTTGGCCATCATCCAGCAGATCTTTGGATTGCCAACCATGCCATACACCCAGTCCAGTTTCATGGCGGCCGCGCCGCCCGCGCCACCAAAGATCATGCCGTAACCGCAGATGACGTAGAGTATCGTCACCAAGCCGGTGATCAGGAAGCATTGCGCAAGCACGGACAACACGTTCTTTTTACGAACGAGACCGCCGTAGAACAGCGCCAGACCCGGCAGCGTCATGAACAGCACCAACGCCGTGCTGGTCAGCAGCCACGCATTGTGACCGGCGCCAGGGAAGGATACATTTGCGCCGAGGCTGTTGCTAAGGTTGGTATTGATAATGTTGCTCGCCAGCGAAAAATTCACCGTCCAGTTGCCATTGGTGTCCTTGTAAGTGGCGGTTGGGTCAGTATTCTGGAAATAAGCCTCAACTGATTCCAAACGTTGTTCCATGGATGGCGCATTGGTCGAGGCGGGTGTTGGCGCCGCCGCGGGTGCGTTGGTGGCCGTGGCTGCGGCCATGGCATTTGTGGCCGCCGGCGCGTTGGTGTCATCCGCGCGCGACGTATAAACGCCGAACGCGGTGGATGCAATCAAAGCAAGGGTAAAAAGATATCGTTTCATTTTTTTATTGGGTGAGGTTCAAGTTGGTTGACTGTTAAATGGCCGCGTCGCCTTTCTCTTCGGTGCGGATGCGGACGGCTTGTTCCACGGCGGAGACGAACACCTTGCCGTCGCCGATCTTGCCCGTCTTGGCGGCCTTGACGATGGCGCCGATGGCGGCCTCAATCTGGCCGTCTGCCACGACGAGTTCGATCTTGATTTTGGGCAGGAAGTCCACGGTGTATTCGCTGCCGCGATAGATTTCGGTATGGCCTTTCTGGCGGCCAAACCCCTTGACCTCGCTCACGGTCATGCCTTCAATGCCGAGTTCGCTGAGGGCGTCTTTGACTTCTTCCAATTTAAACGGTTTGATGATGGCTTCGATTTTCTTCATAGTTGGTTCATGGTATGTTTGAGCTGCGTTTTTCCGGGCCAACCCGTGCGTCCGGCTTCCCGGCGCAACTCAGCTTCCACCCGCCACTCGCGGGCAGTATATGGTATTCGTTTGTGCATGGCTGTGATTGGCACATGCGCCTTTAGCAGCGGCGATGCCAGCCGGAAAAATTCCGGAGCGGAATGCGGCAAACCCATGGGTTTGCAACGGGTTGCCGTGGGTATTTAAAAATCAGCGTGAAGGCAGCGCCCTTTGGTTTCTGTTTTCTTTTGCCCACGGAACGAAATATTCGCCAGCATCGGGGCGGGGAAGATGGTGAACAACCGGGTGAATAAATTTGAACAACCCGCGGGAAAAGAAATGGTCGGAGCGACAGGATTTGAACCTGCGACGTCTTGCTCCCAAAGCAAGTGCTCTACCAGGCTGAGCTACGCTCCGACGCGCAACCATCATCGCAGTTATGGCGGTGACCGCAACGAAATTCGCCGCCGCCGGGTGATGCGCCGGATTGATGGATGAATGGTTGGTCGGACTGGTGAAGCGAGGCATGGTTACACCCATCCATTCATCCATTCATCCATCCGTGTTTCCACTCGCGGCTTTCCGGCTGGACGGCGCCGGCGGCCATGTTACATTGTGGCCGTCATGTCAACCCCAGCGCCCGCTGCCCAGAAAGTCAACCTCCGCCGGCCCGATATCATGGAAGCCGTCCAGGCGCAGGTCCTCTCCCATTACCGCAGCCAGCTCGTCGAACGCATCCGCGCCAACGGCCATGTGCTTTCCGCCGGCGACCTCACGGTCAAGCTCGCCAAGGAATTCGGCTTTTGCTACGGGGTGGAGCGCGCCATTGACCTGGCCTACGCGGCCCGGAAATTTTTTCCGCCGGACAAGCCCATTTATCTGCTCGGCGAAATCATTCACAACCCCGAGGTTAACGACCAGATCCGCAACATGGGCATCCAGATCATTTCCCCCAAGCCGACGGAGGACGAACTGGCGCGGCTGCAGGCCGGCGATGTCGCGATCATACCCGCCTTCGGCACGGAAGTGGCCACCCGGAAACGGCTCGAGGAAAAGGGCTGTGTGCTCGTGGACACCACCTGCGGCGATGTGATGAGCGTCTGGAAACGGGTCCGCCAGTATTCCAAGGAACAGGTCACGAGCATCATTCATGGCAAGTCGTGGCACGAGGAGACCAAGGCCACGAGTTCGCAGGCGCGGGCCTACGGCAGCGGGCATTACCTCGTTGTCTTCACGCTCGCGGAGACGGATTACGTCTGCAATTATATCATTCAGGGAGGCGACAAGCGGGAATTTTTGGACAAGTTTAAAGGGGCCTACTCCGACGGTTTTGACCCGGACAAGCACCTGCAGGCGGTGGGCGTGGCGAATCAAACCACCATGCTGCGCGGCGAGACCGAGGAGGTGCAGAATCGGTTGAAGGCGGTGATGACCCAGAAATACGGGGCGGCGAACATCGACGATCACTTCCGCTTTTTCGACACGATTTGCGGCGCCACGCAGGACCGCCAGGACGCGTTGCAGAAACTATTGCGCGAGCCGATGAACCTGCTCATTGTCATCGGCGGCTACAATTCCTCAAACACTTCGCACCTGGCCGAGATGGGCGAGGACAAGCTGCCAACCTATTTCATCAAGAACGCGGCCAAAATGGAATCGGACCGGCTCATCCGGCACTACGACCAGCACGATAAAAAGGAGATTGAAACGCGCGACTGGCTGCCCTCCGGCAAAATCACCGTCGGGGTCACGGCCGGCGCGTCTTGTCCGAATAATCTGATCGAGGACACCATCCGCCGGCTTTTTGAGTTGCGCGGCATCGCCGTGCAGGAACTGGTCGCCGCCAATTAACCGGGATGGTTCTCATTCTGCATTGGATATGCCCCGCACCCGGCAGGAACTGGAACAAATCGAGCGGCAGGTGCTGGCGCCCTACGCGCAATTCAGCGATGAGTCGCGGGGGCGTGAACATCCGGAGCCGCCGCCCGAGTGGCGCACGCATTACCAGCGCGACCGCGACCGGGTGATTCATTCGCGCGCCTTCCGCCGGCTCGAATACAAGACGCAGGTTTTTCTCAACGGCACCGGCGACCACTTCCGCACCCGGCTGACCCATACGATTGAGGTCGCCGCCATCTCTCGCAACATCGCCAGCGCCCTGCGGTTGAACGAGGATCTGGCCGAGACCATCGCGCTCGCGCACGACCTGGGCCATTCGCCGTTCGGCCACAAGGGCGAAGCTGTTCTGGCGCGCCTAATGAAGGGCCACGGTGGATTCGAACACAACCGCCAGAGCCTCCGCATCGTTGAGGAACTGGAACAAAAATATCCGGACTTTTCCGGCCTGAACCTTTCCTGGGAGGTTCGGGAAGGCCTGGTCAAGCACCACACCGCCTATGATCATCCCGGCCGGCTGAAAGGATTTGACGCCAAACATTCATCGCTCGAAGCGCAGATTGCCAACCTGGCCGACGAAATCACCTATTACAGCCACGATCTGGACGACGGTCTGGATTCCGGATTATTGTCCGAAAAAAAACTGGGTCGCGATGTGCGCTTATGGTCGCAGGTGGCGCGCCTGGTGAAAAAGGAACACGGCGATTTGCCTGATGAATGCCGCCGTTACTATATCATCCGCACCATCATCGACCAGCAGATCCGGGACGTGGTGGAAAACAGCGGACGGCTCATTCGCGCCGCGGGCGTCCATTCCGCCGATGAGGTTCGGTGTTTTCCCCAGGCCCTGGTGCAGCACAGCTCCGAACGCCGCGGGCTGAACCTTGAACTGCGTCGTTACCTCTACCGGAACCTCTATTTCAATCCCGTTGTCAACGAACCGCATATCCGGGCGAACCGGCTGTTGAAGGATCTGTTCAACTATTATCTGAAACATCCCGCCGAAATTGGCGAGCAATCCCGCAAGCGCATCCGCCGGGCCGGCCTGCATCGTGCCGTGTGCGATTACCTTGCCGGGATGACCGACCGCTACGTCATGCTCGAATATCAGCGGCTTCTCGAAAAACCCTGAAGATTTGATGGGGCTCCGCTACATCGGGCGCACAACCGTTTCCTCGGCTGGCAGCCCGGCCAGCAATTGGGAAACAGTTTGGGATTGCCCCGGCAAAATGAGGTTTGCCGCGATTTCGCTCAACGGCTGAAGCACAAACCGCCGTAAATGAGCCCGGGGATGCGGCAAAACCAGGTCCGGCGAGTGGCGCGTTTCCCCGCCGAATGCGATCAAATCCAGATCCAGCACCCGTGGCTCGTTCAAAACCTTTTTCGCCTGGCGCCCGGATTTTTTTTCGAGCTTGTGGAGTTTTTTCAGCAACGATTCCGGCGTTTCATCCGCAAACGGCACCAGCGCCACCAAGGCATTTATAAATGGCGGCGAGCCGGGCGGACAGTCCACCGGCGACGTCTGCACCAGCGACGATCTGAGAATGGGCCGGTTGGAAAGTTTTTCGAGCCGGGCCATCGCGTCCAGGACCAGCTGGCGCGAGTCGCCGAGATTGGAACCAAGGGCGACGAAAGCCAGTTTCTGAGATTCTGAATTCCGAATTCTGAATTCTGAATTCATTTCAGGCCCAGCACGTCCTGCATGTCGTAAACGCCGGGTTTCTGTTTGACCACCCAAAGCGCCGCCCGCAGGGCGCCGTTGGCAAACGTGTCGCGGCTCGCCGCCTTGTGCGTCAGTTCGAGCCGCTCGCCGGTGTTCGCAAAAATCACCGTGTGGTCGCCCACCACGTCGCCGCCGCGCACGGAATGAATGCCAATCTCCGTCGGCGTGCGTTCGCCCACGATGCCGGCGCGTCCGTGCCGCGCCGCCTTGTCCAGGCGCAGCTTGCGCACGTCGGCCAGGATTTCCGCCAGAGTTTTCGCCGTGCCGCTCGGGGCATCCTTTTTCATGCGATGATGCATCTCGATGATTTCCAGGTCGAAATCCGGTCCCAGGATTTCCGCCGCCTTGCGCGTCAGCCAGAACAACGTGTTGACGCCGGTCGAAAAATTCGACGCCCAGACGATCGGGATCTGCGCCTTGCGCAATCTTACTTCAAACGTGTGCGTATCCGTGTGGCCGGTGGTGCCGATGACCAGTGCTTTTTGGTGCTTGGCGCAAAGGTCCGCAATGCCGACGGTCGCCGATTGGGAGCTGAAATCCACCACCACGTCGCCCCGGGCGATGACGGCGCTCAAATCGTCGCCGGCGTCAACCTGGCCGGCGATCTCGATGTCGCGAAAATTCGGCGCGCAGGCGATGAGCGCCCGGCCCATGCGGCCTTTCGAGCCGGTGATGATGATTTTGGTCATAGGTAAAACGTGAAAGGTTAAACGTGATGCGGATGCGTCGTGCACGTTTCACGCATCACGTTTCAATGGTTATTTTAATATTCCGCATGCTTTCAGCGTCGCCTTGAGTTTCACGCGATTGGCCGCGCTCAACGGCACCAGTGGCAGGCGATACTCCTCCTGAATTTGCCCGAGCATGGCCAGCGCGGCCTTGACCGGGACGGGGTTGGTCTCGATGAACAAATCCTTGAATAACGGGATGAATTTCGCATGCAACTGCGCGGCTTTTCTCGCGTCGCCGCGCGCAAACGCCTTTACCATTTGGGCCACTTCGCGCGGGATGACGTTCGATGCCACGCTGATGACGCCCTGCGCGCCGACCGCCATGAAGGGCAGGGTCAATGAATCGTCGCCGGACAAAATCTCAAATTTTGGGCCCAGCGTCGCGCGCAATTGCGACACCCGGTCGCAACTGCCGCCGGCTTCCTTGATGCCGATGATGTTTTTGCATTCGCGCGCCAGGCGGCGGACGGTATCCACACCGATTTCGATGCCACACCGGCCCGGGATGCTGTAAAGGATGATGGCCAGTTTGGTCGCGCGGGCGATGGCGCGGAAATGCTGAAACAAGCCTTCCTGTGACGGCTTGTTGTAATAGGGCGCCACCTGCAGCGAGCCGTCCGCGCCGACGTCCTCGGCGCGTTGGGTCAGGTAAATCGCCTCCTGGGTCGAGTTCGCGCCAGTGCCGGCGATCACTTTGATTTTGCCGCGGGCAAAGATCACCGAACGTTCGATGATGCGGATGTGCTCCTCATAATCGACCGTCGGCGACTCGCCGGTGGTGCCCACGGGCACAATGCCGTCCACGCCGCCCTTGATTTGCAGTTGAATCAGGCGTTCGAGTGCGGTTTCATCCACCGCGCCGTTTTTGAACGGGGTGACGATGGCGGTATAAGTGCCGGTGAACATAATTCAGCGGATAAAATCGGTGAAAACCGCGCGCTTGGCGAGTCTGATTTTCAAGCTGAAGATTCAACTGGCGCACCTCAGTTTTTGAGGCGGGTTCTGTCCCTGCGGGACTGAATCGTTGTTTGCCAACCGGCCCAAACGTTGAAATACCAGGCTGTTTTGATGGTTGTTTTGGAATCGAACGCCTCCGCAAAAATTTAGATGGGCCTCGCGTTCGGGGACGGATCAAAATCAATTGACCGATCCTGGGTGAAAAGCCAATGGCGCTGAGTTTGTGGATTCGGGGTTCGAAGGTGTGGTTGGAGGGAGTTTCTGCCGGAAGTTCAGTTTGATTCCGAAGTTGCCCCGCTCGCGCCAGCCGAAATAAAATTCGAACCGGTGGCGTTTGTAATCGATAAAAGGCAGAAACACAATCCGGCGCCGGGTGACGGCAAAGTTCCAGCCGCCGTTCGGGTTTCCATTCAGGGCGGGATAGAACCCGTAACGCACGGTTTTTTTGTCCGCCACCCCGATCACATAATCGGTGAAGTCGGTAAACGGATTGCGCATGAACCACATGAAATTCCGGCAGGAGCCATTCGGGCGATAGCCGGCCGGCGCGCACGGTTCGTCAATGTTTCCCAACCACCAGACCGGGTTCAATTTGTTGTAGAAATGGATGGGCGGAAGATTGGTGTGGGGCTCCATGACGACGCTGTGCCAGCGGGGTTTGGTTCCGGCCGAAGCGGCCGGCGCCGGTTGGGAGGCAGCCGAACAGCAACCGGCAGCCAGCCAGCAGCCGGCCAGCAGCAGAACCTGTAAGAACTTGATCTTTGTTGGCTGCCTGATCATGGAGGTTACATACTGAAAGCATAGCGGATAAAGGGCGGGACTGCAATTCAATTGGGCGGGCGATGGCTGATCCTGGGAGCGCCGGCGCTCCCAGGGGGAAGACGGGGTTCGCAACGTTTGCGACCCTTCCAAACTTCCGGCTTTCATTTTGCCCGTTCTTTTTTACGATGTTGGCTGATGAAAGGCATAATCCTCGCCGGCGGCGCCGGGTCGCGGCTGTTTCCGCTTACGCTGGTCGCGAGCAAACAACTCCAGCCGGTCTATGACAAACCGATGGTTTATTACCCGCTGACGACCCTCATCGAGGGCGGCATCCGCGAATTGTGCGTGATTTCCACGCCGCAGGACCTGCCGCGCTTCATGCAGTTGCTCGGCGATGGCAAGGCTTGGGGCCTCAACATCGAGTATCGCGAACAACTGCGGCCGGCGGGCATCGCCCAGGCGTTTCTGATCGCGGAATCGTTCATCGGCGAGGACAGCGTCACGCTGATCCTGGGCGACAATGTGTTTTACGGTGGCGATTCGTTTTATCGTGCTTTCAACGAGTTCAAGGCCGGCGCGGCCATTTTCGGATATCACGTGAACGACCCGGAACGGTACGGGGTGGTGGAATTTGACGCGCAGGGGCAGGCGATTTCGATTGAGGAAAAGCCGAAGTCGCCCAAGAGCAATTACGCCGTGCCCGGACTTTACATTTTCGACAACCAGGTGGTGGCGATCACCAGGGCGCTCCAGCCTTCGGCGCGCGGCGAATTGGAAATTACGGATGTCAACGTGGCCTATCTGCGGCGCGGGGAGCTGCGGGTCCACCGGCTGAGCCGCGGCTTCGCGTGGCTGGACGCGGGGACGAGCAGCAGCCTCCACGAGGCGTCGGCCTACGTGCAGACCATCGAGAAACGCGCGGGCGTCAAAATCGGCTGTCCGGAGGAGGCGGCCTTCCGCGCCGGGTTCCTGTCGCTCGCGAAGCTGGAGGAACTCACCCAACAGATGCCCAGGTGTGAATACCGTGACTACCTGGTCGAAGTGGTGGCGGAAGCGAAACGGCTTAAAACATGATTCTCCTTCTCGGCGCATCGGGCTACATCGGCCAGGCGTTTGTGCTGGAACTGCAGCGGCGCGGGGAAAAATTCATTCCCCTGGCCCGGCGGGAAACGGATTACACGCGTTTCGACGTGTTGCGGGAATTCCTGAACGCAACCCGGCCGGCGTTCGTGATCAACGCCGCCGGCTACACCGGCAAGCCCAACGTGGATGCCTGTGAACTGGCGCGGGCGGACACGCTGGCCGGGAACACGCTGCTGCCGCAAACCATCGCCCATGCCTGCGCGGCGGCCGGCATTCCCTGGGGGCACGTTTCGTCCGGTTGCATTTTCTCCGGGGCGAAGGTCACGACCGCCGGCGGGATCCATGCGGAAAAGGACATGACCCAACCCGAGCTCCGCGTCCTCGCGGAGAAGTCCCCGGCGGCGGTTCATGGTTTTGCCGAGACCGACACGCCAAACTTTTCGTTCCGGGACGGCCCCTGCAGTTTTTACAGCGGCACAAAGGCCCTCGGCGAGGAGGCCCTGGCGGGCATCGGCCGGAGTTACGTCTGGCGGTTGCGGATTCCCTTCGACGAAATTGACGGTGCGCGGAATTATCTCAGCAAGGTGCAACGTTATGCGAAGGTCTATGACAACGTGAATTCCATTTCCCATCGTGCCGATTACGTCAAGGCCTGCCTCGATTTGTGGAAACTACGCGCGCCGTTTGGCATCTACAACGTCACGAATCCCGGTTTTGTGCGGACGCGCCAGGTGGTGGCGCTGGTGGAGAAAATTTTGAAGCCGGCCCGGAAGTTTGCCTACTGGCAGGACGACGAGGAATTTTACCGCGTCGCCGCCAAAACCCCGCGCTCCAACTGTGTGATGGACGTTTCCAAACTGCTGGCGGCGGGCGTCAAAATCCGGCCGGTGATGGAAGCGCTCGAAGATTCGTTGCGGAACTGGAAACCGGAACAACTTTCAACTCTCAACCCTCAACCATGAACTTGTTGGTCACCGGCGGCGCGGGCTTCATCGGCTCCAACCTGATCCACCACGTCATCGACCGGCCCGAAATCGCCAGACTCATCAATCTGGATTGCCTGACCTATGCCGGTCATCTCGAAAACCTGGAAAAGGTTTCCGCCCACCCGAAATACGCTTTTGAGAAGGTGGACCTGCGCGACAAGGCCGCCGTGTTGCGGGTGGTCGAAAAACACGCCATCACCCACGTCATGCATCTGGCGGCGGAATCGCACGTGGACCGTTCCATCACCGGACCGGGCGATTTCATCACCACGAACATCCTCGGCACGTTCAATTTGCTGGAAGCCTGCCGGGGATTCTGGGGTGCGAACCTGAACGGAAAACGGTTTCATCACGTTTCGACCGATGAGGTCTATGGGTCGCTGCGCGAGACCGGCTTTTTTACCGAGGCGACGCCGTACGCGCCCAACTCGCCTTATTCCGCCAGCAAGGCGTCGAGCGACCTGCTGGTGCGGGCGTATCATCACACCTACGGCCTGCCGACGGTCATCACGAATTGTTCGAACAACTACGGCCCATATCAATTTCCCGAAAAGCTCATCCCGGTGGTGATCCAGAGCATTCTGGCGCGCAAGCTGGTCCCGGTTTACGGCGACGGCATGAACGTGCGCGACTGGCTTTACGTGCGCGACCATGACGAGGCGCTGTGGCTGGTGTTGACGCGCGGCAAACTGGGCGAGACCTACAACATCGGCGGTCACAACGAATGGGCGAACATCCATATCGTGCAGTTGATTTGCGACACGATCGACGAGTTTGTCCCCAAGCTGGGCGGCAATTCGCGCCAGCTGATTGATTTCGTCACGGACCGGCCCGGCCACGACCGCCGTTACGCCATCGACGCTTCAAAAATCCAGCGCGAGCTGGGCTGGATCCCGGCGCATAAATTCGAGGACGGCATCCGCGAGACGATTCGGTGGTATCTGGACAACCAGGCCTGGGTTAAAGCGGTGATGCAAAAAAAATAGCGTTAAAGTGGGGGAATCACGGCAGCTCTAATGCTGTTGTTTCCAGCGCTTTCACCCGTGTTACAAGATGGCAACGGCAGGCTTCTCACTTTACTAACCCGCATTTTTAGGCGAGAATGGGTCCGTGTATCACCGCAGTTGTTTTGCGGCCGGACTGGCTGTTTTGTTTCTTTCCGCCGCGAGCCTTTTCGCGGGAGGCAGCGGTTTGAACGTTGCCGTGGTCGTCAACCAGAACAGCACCAACTCCATTCAGCTCGGCAATTACTACTGCGAACGCCGCGCCGTGCCGCCGCAAAATCTGCTGCGCATCAACTGGACCGGCCCCAATACCACCTGGACCCGTTCGGATTTTGAAACCACGCTGCTCAATCCGCTGGTCGCCCTGCTTTCCAGCCGCGGCCTGACCAACCAGATCGATTACATCGTCCTCTCCATGGATATTCCGTATCAGGTCACGGACACGAACGGAATCAACTCAACCACCGCCGCCTTGTTTTACGGATTCAAGACGGATGATTGCAGCAACAATTGTCCGGCCGGGATTCCCAGCTGCAACCTGCCGGTGGCCAGCTCGAACGCTTATTCGGCCAGCGAAGGCATCTTCCGCCAGACACCCCCGATTGACCCCGGCAGCAACTCCTGGATGGTGACCATGATCACGTCGAGCAACCTCGCCCAGGCCCAGGGGATCGTTGATAACGGCGTGGCCAGCGATGGCGCGTTTCCCACGCAAACGGTCTGGCTGGCCAAGACCAGCGACCCGGCCCGCAACGTCCGCTATCAGGAATTTGACAACACCATTTTTGACGCGCGGGTGACCGGCGAGCTTTCCATCCTGCGCACCAATTCTGATTCGCCCTATGGCCTGACGAACCTGTTGGGCTACCAGACCGGCCTGTACCAGTTTGGCATCCTCTCGAACGTGTTTGTGCCGGGCGCCATCGCCGACAGCCTGACCTCGTATGGCGGACTGATCTATCAACCGAACGATCACACGACCTTGCTGGTTTTCATGAACGCCGGCGCCTGCGGCAGTTACGGCACCGTGGTCGAGCCGTGCAATTACCTCGAAAAATTTCCGTCGCCGCAGGATTATTTCTATCAGGTGCGCGGTTTCAGCCTGGCGGAGTGTTATTACCAGAGCCTGGTGAATCCGTATCAGGGATTGATGGTGGCCGAACCGCTGGCTGCGCCATTTGCCCGGCCGCCCACCGGCGCCTGGACCAATTTGACGGCCAACTGCGTGTTGAGTGGCGTCACCAATCTCACGCTTCAATGCGCCGCCGGCGCGCCGGGCCGGCCCGTTCAGCAGGTGGATTTGTTCCTCGATGGCCGGTGGTTGCAAACCCTGACCAATATTCCGCCGACCGCCGGCAACCAGGTTTACGTGATCATCAACGGCTGGATCAAATATTACACGGTTCCCACCAACGCCACGATCAAATCGGTGGCGGCCGGTCTGGCCAGTTCCCTTGACGACCCGGCTTTCGCCCTGCAATCCGGAGCGGTGGCCACGGCCTACGGCGACCGCATCGGCCTGCAATTCACCGACATCAACACGCCAGGGGCGCAGGTCGAGGCGAGCATCGGTTCCACCATGGGCCTGGCTCCGGCCTTGACGACTTTTGGCAGCGCTGGCACAACCAATTTTCTCGACACCGTTGCCTATGGGTTGCGCGCTTTGTCGGCGGCCAACACGCCCAATGTGGGCGATTACCTGCAATTGGTGGTGACCAAAACCAACGGCATCCAGGTGACGTTGGCGGTGACCAACGCCGCGCCGGGCACAAACATTTCCGGACTGACCCAGCAATTATTTGACGCCATCAACAGCAACAGCACCTTGCAGGCGGCGGATGGGCTGGTGGCCGAGGACTTCATTCCTTTCGACAGTTCCGGCTGGCCTTACGCCCAGTTCAACCTGTACGCGCGAACCGCCGGATGGCCGGCGTCGCAGATTCAGATGGCCTTCACCGGGTCGGGCGACCTGATGCTTTCTCCCACCGGCACCCAGGCGTTGGATCAAAACGTCAACGACCTTCAGCCGCGGAACCATCTCTACATCACGGCCGGGGTGAACAATCTCGCCTTCGCATTTCCGCTCGACACCACGGCGCTGGCGGATGGCAGCCATGAACTTACGGCAGTGGTTTATGAAGGCAGCCACGTGCATACCCAGGCGCGCATGACCCAAAATGTGATCATCCAGAACACACCGCTCAACGCCACGTTCACCCTGCTGGCCGGCGCGAGCAACACGGTGCTCAATTTCACGCTGCTGTTTTCGGTCGCCGCCAACACCAACACGATTTCCCAGATCGAATTGTTCAGCACCGGGGGTTCGCTGGGCGTCGTTTCCAACCTGGCCACTGCCGTGTTCGCGGTGGCGGCAACCAACCTCGGCGTGGGATTGCATCCGTTCTATGCCGTGGTCACGCGCAGTGACGGCCAACAATACCGCACCGAGACGAAATGGATTCGCATCGGCGGGGTGGCACCGCCGTTTGGGCTCACGCTGACCCTGCCACCGCCCCCGACCATCGCCTGGCCGGCCACCGCCGGGCAGCTTTACGAAGTGCTCAGCGCGACGAACCTTACCGATCTGTTTCAATTGCGCGCCTCCGTCACGCCGTCGAACGCCCTCGGATTTTGGATCGACACCGTCACCGGCGTGCCGCAACAGTTCTATCGTGTGCTCACGCCGTGAAGGCCCCTTAACAAAGTAGGAGCCGACGTAAGGAGGCTTTGCCAAATGAAGTGTTCCTGGAAACTGTGATTCTCGCCACCGCTCTTCCGCTTCCTGGGAGCGCCGGCGCCCCGCCGGCCCGGGTGTGTTGCGACAGGCATCGCAAACCTGCCGACGGGACGTCGGCGCTCCCAGGGATCGCCATCCGGGCGCATCTTGGTTTTTGTTTTGTCGCGGAGCGACGGTTGAAACGAACTCCGGCAAACGGATTCAAACGTCGCGCCGCGACGTCACTACCGGGGAAACCTTTTCCGTGGACTGAAGTCCACGGCTACCGCTCAGGCCTCGCTCCGCGAGGCTCGGGCAACTTCTCAAGAATTGAGACGCGCCTCTTGCAATCCCCATCGGCAGTTTTGGAGTTTCACCCCCGGCGCAACTGTGTTACTGTGCCATCTGATACTTGAGCCATGTCAAAAGTACGTTTAATCGTTTGTCTGTTGCTCGCTGTGCTTTGTTTGAGCGCGAGCGCGGCGGGCACCAATTTGATTGTCTGGCACCGGGCCACCGACCGCGTGGATGCCGATGTGCGCGGCATGGCGTTGTGGCCGTTGCTGGAAAAAATCGCCACGGATGCCGGCTGGCATATTTTTGTCGAGCCGGACTCCATCCACACGACATCCGCAAAATTCAAGGACCTGCCGTCGGGTGAAGCCCTGAAACGGTTGCTCGGTGAGCTCAACTTTGCGCTGGTGCCGCAGACCAATGCCGAGCCGCAGCTCTATGTTTTCCGCACGGAGCTGAAAAATGCCACGCAGCGGGTGCTCGCGCCGAAACCGGCGGCCCGGCACGTCGCCAACGAATTGCTCGTAAGACTCAAGCCCGGCGCGGACATTGACGCCCTCGCCAAACTGCTCGGCGCGACAATCACCGGTCGCAACGACAAACTTGGCCTCTACCGTCTGCTTTTCGACAATGCTTCCGCCACGGACGCGGCGCTCGGACAGTTGCAGGGCAACAGCGACGTGGCCGCGGTGGAGTACAATAATTATTTCGACCCGCCGCCGCCGGTTCAGGCGCTCTCGTCGGCCACGGGCGGGCCGCTTGCCTTGACGCTCAATCCGCCGGGCGATACCGGCAAGGTCATCGTCGGCCTGATCGACTCGCCCGTGCAGTCGCTGGGCGCCCAGCTCGACAAATTCATTCTGCCGCAACAATCCGTGGCCGGCGACGCGAATGTGAGCAACTCCGATCCGACCCATGGAACCGCGATGGCCTACACCATTTTGGAGGCCATTGCGCAGCAGTCCGCCAGTGGCGGCAGTTCGGTGCAAATCCTGCCGGTGGATGTCTATGGGCCCAATGCGAACACGACGTCATGGGATGTGGCGTTGGGGGTTCAGAAGGCCGTTGATGGCGGGGCGACGGCGTTGAACATGAGTCTCGGCGGGCCGACGGACAGCCCGATACTCGACAACCTGCTGCAGAAGGTTGTTGCCCTTGGCATTCCGGTTTATGCCGCGGCCGGCAACCAGCCCTTGACCACGCCAACGTATCCGGCGGCGGACCCGGGAATCATTTCCGTGACGGCGTTGCAGCAGCCGGGGCAGATTGCGTCGTATGCCAACTACGGCCTCTGGGTGGACCTGGCGTTCCCGGGCGGCAGCGTGATTTTTTTCGGTGGCCAGGCGTGGGGTGTGCAGGGCACGTCGGTGTCAACGGCCTATGCGACGGGTGTGGCGGCAGGAAACCGGGCGGCGAGTGGATTCAGTTGGAACCAGATTTATGACACGATGCTGCACAGGTTTGCCGTGCCGCAGAGGTGAAATTTGGGTTTGGCGTCAGGCTTCTGGCATCTGGGGAAAATCAAGATCAGCCATCAGTCCTTTCAAAACCCAGATCCCAGAATCAATGCGACAGACAGCCGAACTTGGCGAAGGCGACAACGTAGGCCACGAGGGCGAAGATGAGCAACCACGGCTTGCCGGCGAGGAGCATCAGAATGCCCCCGCAGAGGACCAAAGCAATCAGCCCATAAACCAGAATCGCCATCGTCAGTTTCATTAAAGGTGATGATAACATTTTCGCGCCAGCACGCAAGAGCAGGATTATAACAACAACATGCGCGCCCGCGTTAATTTCGTAGCAGCGGACGTGAGTCCGCTCATTCTTATCCTGCGAGCATAGGGGCGACTCACCCGCCTTTGCTGCGTTTCGGCGCGGCAAGCATCGGCTGCTACAGTGGAAGGTGAGATTTTACTTGAAATTAGGCCGGATTATTGATAATGGTTGGTTTATTCAGCCAAAGGCAGCATGAAATCGGGCCAATTTCAATGGGTCGTAATCTTGTGGACGGTGTTTCTTTTCCACGCTGCGGCTGCCGTACGCTATGTAAACCTGAACGGCTCCAGCCCGACATTGCCGTACACCAGTTGGGCCACCGCCGCGACCAACATCCAGGATGCCGTTGATGCTTCGACGAATGGCGATCTGATTCTGGTGACGAACGGTGTTTATCAGTCTGGCAGCCGGCTGACCAGCGATGGGACGATCAATCGTGTGGCGGTGACCAATTTCGTGACCCTCCAGAGCATCAATGGTCCGGCAGTGACTTCAATTGACGGCGGGCATGCGTTGCGCTGCGTTTATGCGACCAACGGGGCGGTGGTTGCGGGTTTTAGCCTCACCAACGGAAATGCCGGGAATGGCGGTGGAGTATTTTCCGGCACTGTGAGCAACTGCGTGTTGACCGGCAACTCGGCACTTTATGGCGGGGGTGCCTATTCCAGCACGTTGGACAACTGCGTGCTTGCCAGTAATTCCGCTTCGGGCTGGGGAGGGGGCGTGTACTCCGCCACACTATTCGGCTGCACCCTCTCGAACAATTCAGCGCCGTTCGGCGGCGGCTCATTTTCCAGCGCCTTAACCAACTGCACGTTGTCGGGTAACTTTGCCTTTGCCATAGGCGGAGGCGCAATGTATGGCGCATTGTATCATTGCACGCTTTCCAGCAACCTTTGCGGCCTCAATAGTGCTTGTGCCGGCGGCGGTTGCTATTCCGGCGGCGGGGCCTATCTAGCTACTCTGACTTATTGCACGCTTTCAGGCAACTTGGCAACCAACGGCGGCGGAGCGGCCTTAAGTACCTTGAACAATTGTACCCTCAACAATAATTGGGCGTCCGTCGGCGGTGGTGCCGAGAGCAGCACACTCAACGACTGCACGCTGTTCAGCAACACAGCGCTGGCTGGTGGAGGCGCGGATTCCTGCACGTTGAGCAACTGCACCCTAAGCGGCAATTCCTCGACCAACGGAGGCGGTGCGAACTTCAGCACGCTTATTGATTGTCTATTAACCAACAACTCTGCTTTCAGCACCGGGGGCGGAGCCGGTGCCAGCACCTTGAGCGACTGTTTGCTTCTCAACAACGCCGCCGGTTCCAGCGGGGGTGGCGCTGCCGGAAGCACCTTGAATAATTGCACGCTGGCCGGCAACTCCGCCGGGATTGGAGGTGGAACGGACCATGGTGTGGCGAATAACTGTATTGTGTACTACAACCGTGCTCCCATCGGGCAAAATTTCTCCAGCAGCACCTTGAATTCCTGTTGCAGTTGGCCGCTCCCCAGCTTGGTTTCCGGGAACATCACAAATGAACCGCTATTCGTGGATTTGGCCGGTGGAGATCTGCGGCTGCAGTCCAACTCGCCCTGCATCAATTTGGGCGATAACCTGTACGCCACCAACAGCATCGATTTGGCCGGCAACCCCCGCGTGGTTGGTGATGTGGTGGACATGGGGGCTTACGAATTTCAAACGGTCCTGTCAGAACCGTTGAGCGTTGCCATCCAGGCTTCTTATACCAATCTGCTCGTCGGATTCGGGGCCAATTTCAACGGGATCATTCGTGGACAGGCCGCGACCAGCAATCGTTGGGATTTTGGCGACGGAACGGTGGTGAGCAATCAGTTGTAGGTATCACATGGTTGGGCATCGGTTGGTACATACCCGGTCGTGTTCTGGGCGTACAATAATGGTAATCCCCTTGGAATCAGCACGACGCTGACGATACAGGTGTCAACGCAAGCGATCTATTATGTCGATGCGAACGGCACCAACCCGGACGTACCCTATACATCGTGGGGAACTGCGGCCAGGATCATCCAGGATTCAGCAGATGTGGCGATACCGTTGCCGGGATCGTTGGTACTCGTCACCAACGGCACCTACCAGGCCGGTGGTCGCGTCATCACCTCCATAACCAATCGTCTGGCCGTGACGAAGCCGATTGCGGTGCAAAGCGTCAATGGCCCGGCGGCGACCATCATCGAAGGCTACCAGATACCCGGCGCAACCAATGGGGCTGCGGCGGTGCGTTGTGCCTACCTGACCAACGGTGCGGTGCTTGCGGGTTTCTGGTTGACCAACGGTGCCACGGCGGCCTCAAACAGCGACCTTTTCGGTGGCGGTGTCTATTGCGTGTCCACGAACGTCGTGGTTTCCAACTGCGTCATCACCGCCAATTCGGCTGTCGGCGCCGGCGGCGGCGCGTACTCCGGCCAATTTTCCAATTGCTCGTTTATTGGCAATCGCAGCGGGGCGGCAGGCGGGGCCGCGAGCGCCAGCCTGCTGTTCAATTGCATTTTATCCGGAAACCGGGCGACGAGTGGCGGTGGTGCTCAGATTTGCACCTTGAATGACTGCGCCCTTTACAGCAATTCGGCCACCGGAGGAAATGGCGGCGGTGCGATAAACAGCACGCTGAACAACTGCATTCTTTCGGGCAACTCGGCATTTTCCGGCGGCGGAGCATCTGGCGGGATGTTGAACAATTGCCTGCTTGCCACCAATTCATCCAATAACGGTGGCGGCGCTTTGAGCGCAACATTGATCAATTGCACGCTCGCCCTCAACTCGGGAGGTGAACAAGGAGGCGGAGTGAGTTCGTCAACGCTGAAAAACTGCGTCGTTTATGGCAATTCAGCGGTAAGGTCCTCCAATTATGACAGCAGCGTGTTCACCAATTGTTGCACCTTCCCGCTGCCTACGAATGGCCTGGGCAACATCAGCAACGCACCCGCTTTTGTGGACTTGGTGAATGGCGACTTCCACCTGCAATCCAACTCTCCGTGCATCAACGCCGGCAACAATGTTTACGTGACCTACAGTACCGACTTCGATGGCAACCCGCGCATTCGGGGCGGAACGGTGGACATCGGTGCGTACGAATATCAAACGCCAACCTCGGTCATCTCCTACGCCTGGCTCCAGCAATATGGCTTGCCTACCGATGGTTCGGCCGATTACTTCGATTCCGATGGCGACGGTCTGAACAACTGGCAGGAATGGATTGCCGGCACCAATCCCACCAATGCTTTGTCGGTTTTGAAGATGGCCTCAGCCGCTCCAACCAACAGTCCGCCGGGACTCGTCGTGACCTGGCAAAGCGTGAACACGCGGACGTATTTTCTCCAAAGCAGCACCAATCTGGGAGTGCCACCGGCGTTCTCCACCATCCAAAGCAATCTCGTCGGGCAGGCCGGCCTCACCAGTTATACCGACACCACCGCAACAAATACCGGCCCGTATTTCTATCGCGTCGGCGTGCAGTGAAGGGGCGGTTGAGGGTCGATGGTTGAAGGTTGAGGGTGGGGAAATTGCAGTTTGCCGGATAACGAAAGACAGGACCCAATACGTGTCAATTTGTATAATTCGTGTCAAAGTTTTCGTTCGTATGTTTGGTGTATTTCGTGGTTTCGATCCGCGTCCATCCGTGTTCATCCATCCTTCGCAGTTCCGGCCACGGAGGACAGGTCCGTGGCTGAAAAGCTCCGAGTTCTGTTTGCCTTCGCGGCCGGATTTTTCACAATTCAATTTGCAGGTTGGATTTGACAAAAAAGATTTTCTTCGCATGTTTCCCGCTCCCGGTGTACAAGCGCTGGGCAACAAATGGGCAAAATCCTGATCATTGCGGAGAAACCATCCGTCGCCGGCGACATCGCCAAGGCGCTCGGCGGGTTCAAGAAAGTGGAAGACTTCTACGAAAGCGACCAATACGTCGTGTCGTCGGCGGTCGGCCACCTGCTCACCATCGTGCCGCCGGAAGGCGTCGAGGCCGCGCGCGGCAAATGGACGTTCAAACATCTGCCCGTCATCCCGCCGCATTTTGATCTGCTGCCCATCGAGAAAAGCGAGCCGCGGCTCCGGGTCCTCAAAAAGCTGATCAAACGCGCCGATGTGGACGCGCTGGTCAATGCCTGCGACGCCGGGCGCGAGGGCGAATTGATCTTCCGCAACATCGTCCGGTACACCAAGGCGAAGCAGCCCATCAAACGCCTCTGGCTGCAATCCATGACCCCCGCCGCCATCCGCGAAGGTTTTGAACGGTTGCGCGCGGACAAGGACATGCTGCCGCTGGCCGACGCCGCGTACAGCCGGTCGGAAGCTGACTGGCTCGTCGGCATCAACGGCACGCGGGCGATGACGGCGTTCAATTCCAAGCTCGGCGGCTTTTTCAAGACGACCGTCGGCCGCGTCCAGACGCCGACCCTGGCCATCGTGGTCGAGCGCGAGGCGAAGATTCGCAAATTCGTGTCGCGCGATTTCTGGGAGGTCATCGGCACCTTCGATGCGGCGGCCGGACAATACACGGGGCGCTGGTTCGATGAAAAATTTTCCAAATCCGACGCGAAGGAGGGTGACGACCAGCTCAAGCCCGAGCGCATTTGGGACCAGTCCCGGGCGGAGGCCATCCGCGACAAATGCCTGGGCAAACCCGGCATCGTCACCGAGGAAAGCAAGCCGACGACTTCGATGTCGCCGTTGCTCTACGATTTGACCAGCTTGCAGCGCGATGCGAACTCGCGCTTTGGTTTCAGCGCCAAGAACACGCTTGGCCTGGCGCAGTCGCTTTACGAGCGGCACAAGGTGTTGACGTATCCGAGGACGGATTCGCGGGCCTTGCCGGAGGATTACCTGGCCACGGTGAAAAGCGCGATGAAGATGCTGGGCGAAACCGGCTATGCGACCTTTGCGGAAACGATCCTCAAGAACGACTGGGTGCATCCCAACAAACGCATCTTTAACAACGCCAAGGTGTCCGACCATTTCGCCATCATTCCGACCACGCAGGCGCCGCACGGTTTGTCCGAGCCGGAACGGAAGCTTTACGACATGGTGACCAAGCGGTTTCTCGCCATTTTTTATCCGGCGGCGGAATTTCTCGAAACCAATCGCATCACGCGGGTGGAAGGCGAGCCGTTCAAAAGCGCCGGCAAGGTGCTGGTGACTCCGGGCTGGCTCGCGGTCTATGGCAAGGAGGCGGAATCAGATGACACGCCGAGTCTGGTGCCGGTGAAGCCGGACGAAAAGGTTGGCACCAGCGGCGTGGAAGTGAAAGCCAACGTCACCAAACCGCCGCCGCGGCACACGGAAGCGACGCTGTTGAGCGCGATGGAAGGCGCGGGCAAGCTGGTGGAGGACGACGAATTGCGCGAGGCGATGCGCGAGAAGGGCCTGGGCACGCCGGCCACGCGGGCGGCGACCATTGAAGGCTTGATCTACGAGGATTACATCCACCGCAACGGGCGCGAGCTGCAGGCGACGGCCAAGGCGTTTTCGCTGATGGAGCTGCTCAACGGCCTGGGGATTCCGGAATTGACCAAGCCGGAATTGACCGGCGACTGGGAATTCAAACTGCACCAGATTCAGCGCCGGCAAAAGAGCCGCGAGGAATTCATGGCCGAGATTGCCGACATGACGCGGCATATTGTCGAGCGCGCCAAAAAATTCGAGGAAGACACGATCCCCGGCGATTTTGGCGTGCTCAAGGTGCCGTGCCCGAAGTGCGGCGGCGAGGTCCACGAAAAGTACAAGTTCTTCCAGTGCACCAATGAAAAGTGCGACTTCTCAATCTGGAAGACGCTGTGCGGTCGGATGTTCGAGATTGAGGAGGTGGAAAAGCTCATCACGGAAAAACAGGTCGGGCCGCTGCAAAATTTCCGCAGCAAAAAGGGGTTTCCATTTGCCGCCGTGTTGAAGCTGACGCCCGAGTTCAAGCTTGATTTTGATTTCGGCAACGACCAGCAGAAGGATGGCGAGGCGGCCGCGCCGGTGGATTTCACCGGCAAGGAGCCGCTGGGCAAGTGTCCCAAGTGCGGCGCGCGGGTGTTTGACGCCGGAATGAATTATATCTGCGAGAAGGCGACGGGCCCGGACAAGACCTGCACGTTCCGCACGGGCAAAATCATTCTGCAGCAGGAGATCCCGCCGGAGCAGGTGAAGAAACTGCTCGCCGAGGGCAAAACTGACTTGCTGACGAAGTTCATCTCCAAGAAAAACAACCGGGCCTTCAAGGCCTTCCTGATCGTGAAGGATGGCGGCACGGCGTTTGAATTCCCGCCGCGGGAGGCGAAGGGCCGGGCCAAGGGCGGGGCGCCGCGGGAACCGCAGCCGAAGGTAGATTTCACCGGCAAGGAACCGCTCGGCCAATGTCCCCGGTGCGGCGGAAAGGTTTTCGACACGGAAGCGGGATACCTGTGCGAGAAGTCGCAGGCGGATGTCCGGCCGTGCAAATTCAAGATCAGCCGGGAGATTTTGCAGCAGCCGGTGGATGCGGAGCAGGTCCGGAAAATTCTGTCCACCCGCAGAAGCGGATTGCTCGACAAGTTCATTTCCAAGGCCGGGAAGCCGTTTCCGGCCTATCTCGTCATGGATGAGAAGGGCAAGATCACCTTTGAATTCCCCCCGCGGGAAGGGGAAGCAGAAATGAAGTAAGAGGTTATCGCTTGACGATTTTCCAATTCAGTGAACTTTAAGGGTGGCCGGAACTTCCGCGCCGGAAAATGTTGGCGACACCTGAACTTATTCGCGAGGCGGCACAGTTTTCGCGGTTGGAAAAACTCCTGCCGCGCTGGCGGCGTGTGCCGCTGTATCGGAATGCGCTGGCGCAACCAGAGAAAGCCTCGTCGGCGACCGGAGGCCTGACGGCTTTTTTCCGCCTGCCGCTGATAACCAAGCGTGAAATGCGGAAGGATTTCCCGCAAAACTTTCTGCGGCGGGGTCAAACCCTGGAAACCCTGCTGAAGCAGAACCGGGTGGAAGTGGAACATACGTCCGGGACTTCCGAGGAGCGATTGCCGGTGCTGTTCGGCCGCGGCTGGTGGACGGAACAGGAGGAGCGCGTGCTGCGATTGAACCGGCTGGTTGCCCGCGCGCTGGACGAGCATCCCGGCGCCCGCCGCGCGACGCTGGTGCCGCCCGTGTGCAACGGCATCGCCTGCTTCGCCCACCGGCATTCCCGTTCGGAACGCACGGTGGACACGACCCTCTACGTCAACCGGTCACGCATCCCGTTTCTGTTGAGCGATGCCGAACTGGCGCAGATGGCGGAGGAGATTTCCGAATGGGCGCCCCGGTTTCTGGACCTGGATCCGGTGCACGGGGCCTGGTTCGCGCTTTATTGCGAGCGGCACGGGATCCGGTTTCCATCGTTGAAATTCATTCTTGGCAGCTACGAGTTTGTGAGCGTGGTCCATCGGCAAATCCTGCAACGCGTTTTCAAGGTGCCGGTGTTCAATCTTTACGGATCCACGGAGACCGGCCATTTGCTGATGGAAATCGAGGGCGGTGAAATGAAACCCTGCCCGGAAACGGCATTCCTCGAGGTCGTCGAACCCGATGAACGCGAAATCGGAGACCTGGTGGTAACGACCTTGACCAATGACTACATGCCGCTCGTGCGTTACCGCATCGGAGACCTGGTGCAGCGGCAGGAACAGCCTTATGGGACGAATTATTTTGTGCATGGACGCTCTCGCGATGCGTTGGCTCGCCGGGATGGCCGGCGGGTGACGACCCTGGAGGTGGATCAATGCTTTGGCGGCCTGGGCGGCATCGCACACTATTTGCTCCGTCAGACCGTTGACGGTGACTGCCGGCTGCAATTTGTGACTGACGGCGATGGACCGGGTGCGGAAAACCTGGCGAGCACCATCGCACACCTGGAAAATCTGCTGCAACCGACGAACCGCATTGGCGCAGAAGCCGTGAAGTTGGTGCCACCCACGCACTCCGGAAAATTCCGGCTGACCTGCCGGGCCTGATCATCGCCTCACTGGGGGACGATGAACCGGGTGTACAGCAGATGCAGACTCGACGCTCAGCGGACGATGGAGTATCTGAAGCCTGAACGTGAAGCTGGAACCGAAAACCGCAGTGGAGGAAATCCATGACCCTTGGATCCGGAAATTTCTCAGGCATCTGGCCACGGACCGTGGGGCGTCGGTTTACACGCAACGAAACTACCGGCAGGCGCTGGAGGAATTTTTTCACTGGCACCGGGAGGAGCGGCAGGATCTGCCCGCCTGGGGAACGCTTCAGCGCGACGATTTTCGCGGTTACCTGCGGTATTTGGGGCGGCAAAACCTGGGCCGCGCGGCGATTCAACTGCGCTTCTCCGCGCTGCGCACGTTATACAAGTTTCTGAACCGGCACGGCGAGGTCGGGGCCTCGCCGATAAAGAACCTGGCGGTGCCGAAGCCGGCACGGCGATTGCCGAAGTTTCTGACCAAACAGCAGATGGTCGATCTGCTGGGCGCGCCGGTAAAGCTCATGGCCCTGCCGCGGCGCAAAGGACCGGGCCGGCCCGTTTCGGCCGGCGTTTGTCAGCGGGACGTGGCGGTGCTGGAAACGATTTACTCGTGCGGGCTGCGCGTGAGCGAATTATGCGGGCTGCGCGTCGAGGATGTGGATTGGAATGAACAGCTCGTGCGCGTGCGCGGCAAAGGAAAAAAGGAGCGGCTCGTGCCGATTGGCGGGCCGGCGTTGCAGGCGATTGAAACTTATTGGCGCACGTTGAAGCAGCCGCCTTCGGGGCCAGCGCCGGTTTTTTTTGCGGAAACCAAAAAGGCCGGACCGCTGCATCCGGTGCAATTGTCCCGGCGCTTGAAGCAATATCTCGCCATCGCCGGACTTGACCCCGGCCTGACGCCGCACAAACTGCGGCACAGTTATGCCACGCACCTGCTGGATGCGGGCGCGGATTTGCGCAGCGTGCAGGAATTGCTCGGCCATGCCCATCTGGTCACGACGCAGGTTTACACCCATGTGACGACGGAGCGGTTGAAGAAAGCCTACGATGCCGCCCATCCCCGGGCCTGAAGGTTCCGTCAGGGCAGGACGGCCCGGTAAAACCGGATCGGCGGACTTCCGGTCAACGCATCGGTGATCGTCACGTTTCCATTGGCGTCGGCGATGGCGCCGCCCAGGGTTTGCCACTGCGGCGGATTCATGGTGGAGGTGAATTCCACGTGACAGACGGCGCCGGTTGGCGCCAAAAAATGGAGGTTTAAGCTGCCAGCCATCAACATGTTGGGCGTCAACGATGACAGGGCTTGCGGCGTATAATACATCACGTCGGATGGGGGGCTTTCGACCTCGCTGCCATTATAGGCGACCACATAGAAAAAATAGTTTGAAGAAGCGAGCAGCGTGTTCAGCGTTATCACGTTGGTCATCCCCACATCCAAACGATTTGTCGTCCCCGAATCCACGATCCCGAAGTAAAGCGCATAACCCGCCACCGAGGAGTCCTGGCTCGGGTTCCAGGCCAGCGTGCAAGGACAGGCCAGGAGGGGCGCAGCCTCGACCCTTGCCAATGGGGTAAAAAAAACGGTTGAAGTTAAAAGTAGAAACCGGCCAATCGAAAGACTTCCTGACCGGAACAACGCGATCTTACAACAAGTACAACTCCGCATACGACAGCGCTTGATTAAGCAAGGACCGTGCTAATCGTTTGCCATTTTTCGGTTTGGCCAAAATTGTATTTGGAAATGCCAAGATCCGGTCAAGTCGGGGCTGTTGGATGATGGAAAGTTTAAAAAATTGTGGCATCTGCATTCGTGGGTTCCGCTGGTGACCCGCGAATCCGGTAAGACCGGTCGTGGAGTGTCAGAAATTGACGGACCGATCCGGCTGGGGTGGCGGATTTTCCGACACTGGTTGTTTATGGGTCAGCGATTAGAATCAAGATTGGTCATTGAGCCGGATTGGGACAGCGGTGCGTATTCGGCGTCAAGTTGTCGAGAAGTTGGAGCGCACAGGTCCTACGCGCAACCGTTAGCGGCGCGAAGAGGGATTGTAAAATGTTCCAAATGTCCGGTCCCCGTCGGCCTGGTTTGCCGAAGGCTACGGGGTGGGAGGGGAAAGTTTGGGGGCGGGAGCAAGGCGGCCAATGGCGACCAGGATTCCATGCAACAGGGCATGCGGGTTGGGCGGACAGCCTGGAACGTAAACGTCCACGGGCAACACTGCGTCCACGCCGCCCACCGTGGCATAATTTTGGCCGAAGATGCCGCCGCTGCAACCACAGGCGCCGACCGCCACCACCAGTCGCGGTGCGGGCATGGCGGCGTAGGTTTTGCGCAGCGCCAGTTCCATGTTCCGCGTCACCGGTCCGGTCACGAGCAGCAGATCAGCGTGCCGGGGCGAGGCGACAAAGTGGATGCCGAAACGTTCGAGGTCATAGACCGGGCTGTTTAGTCCGACGATTTCCATTTCGCAACCGTTGCAGGAGCCGGCGTCCACTTCACGGATATGCAGGGACCGGCCCAGCACCTGGTCCGCCTGCGTTTTGATTTTACGGCCCAACACGTCAAGGGATCCGGGTTCCAACGAAGCGGTTTTGTTGAGGTGGGATTTTTTGCTGTCCGGGGTGGCCTGGAGCCGTTCGTGCCGGCCGTCGGGTTTGAGGCTGTAACGGGCCTCCGTCACCAGATCCTCGCGGTGCCGGGCGGCGCATTCGCAGACGTTGGTCATGCGGATGGCTTTGTCGGCCTCGGCGCAAAGCCCGCAAAAGGTGCATTTGGCCAGGTCGAGCCGCGCGACGCGCCGTTCCCCGGCATCCTGATAACTGATCGCTCCCGTCGGGCAGGCGGCGGTCGCCGGGCGCGCATCTTCCCACTGGTGCCAGGCAATTTCAGGACGGCCACGGGCGAAACGGGAAATGTCCGCGGGGGTTTCCGGATAACTTGTCGTGACGATGCCGGTGCGCAAACTTTTTCGGAGAATTTCAAACATAATCGGGTTCAGCGGTCCGTGCCGGAGTAGGACAGGTTGAAACTTTTGTTCACGACCGGGAAATCGGGCACGATGTTCCCCAAAATCGCCTCGCTCAACGCCGGCCAGTTTTGCAGCGAGGGATCCTTGACCTTGCAGCGCGCCAGCCGGTGGCCCGGCCCGGTGCGAATCCAATGATAAATCTCCCCGCGCCAGCCCTCGACGTAGCCCAGGGCGGTGCGGCCGGCCGGGAGTTCGTCGATTTCCACGCGCAGCGCGCCGCCGGGGAGTTTCGCCACGAGCTGCCGGATGATGGAGAGGGACTCCCGCACCTCGTCGATGCGCACCTGCATCCGGTGGATGACGTCGCCCTCCTGGTAAACCGGCACGCGAAATGTCACCTGGTCATAGGCCGCGTGGGGAAAATCGCGCCGCAGGTCATGGTCAAAGCCGGAGGCACGGCCGGCAATGCCCACGACGCCCAGATCGCGCGCCACCTTCGGTTTCAGGATGCCGGTGTCTTCCAGCCGGTCGCGCGTGGACGAGGAATTCTCAATGAGTTCAACCAGCGAATCAAATTCCGGCCCGAGCTCCACGGCCAGCTTGTCCAGGACCTTGACTTGCGCGGCATCCCAGTCGAAGCGCACGCCGCCGAGGTAGGCCATGCCGCGCAGCAGGCGGTTGCCGGTGAGTTGTTCATTGATGCGCAGCACGCGTTCCTTGAGCCGCATGGCGTGCATGTTGGCCACCACAAACGCCACGTCGGTCGCCATGGCGCCGATGTCGCCGATGTGGTTGTAGAGACGCTCCAGTTCCAGGCACAGGCTGCGGAGCGCGCGGGCGCGCGGCGGCGCCTCCACGTCTGCGGCGCGTTCGATGGCATGGCAATAAGCCGTGGCGTGGGCAAAGCTGGAATCGCCGGAGATGCATTCCGCCAGCTGCACGCCGTGGCTCACCGGCAGATGTTCGAACAGCTTCTCCGTGCCCTTGTGCGTGTAAAACAGGCGCAGTTGCAGGTAAAGCACCGGTTCACCCGCCACGCTGAACAGGAAATGGCCGGGCTCAATGATGCCGGCATGCACCGGGCCGACCGGCACCTGAAACACGCCTTCGCCTTCCACCTCGCGGAACTTGTGCCGTTCGCCCTGAAATGGCGGCAGTTGGGTGTGCAGGTCAAAATCCTTGCGCAACGGATGCACATCCGGCCAGTCGTCGTGCAACGCGCAACGGCCCGGGTTGGGATGGCCGATGAGTTTCAGGCCGAACAAGTCCTGGATTTCCCGTTCCTGCCAGTTGGCCGCCGGAATGGCGTTCGTCAGCGAGGCGAACTCCGGTTTGTCCGGCGGCACGGGCACCCGCAGGATGAAAAACGCCCGGGCCGCGTCGAGTGCAAAGACATAATAAAGATGGAAGACGTTTGCCTGCTCGCGAACGTCGTCGGCGAACACGCTGACCAGCCGCGCCGCCCATATTTTATAAAGATGGGCGCTGAATCCGGCGACCAGGTCCATCTTGGCGTCAAAATAAATTTCGTCACGCCGGCAGAAGCTCACGGCATCCAGCCGGTCGCCAAAGCGTTCCTGCACTTCGGCCACGATTCCGGTCACTCCGGGCAAATCGGTCACGGGGCGCCTCCGAGGATGAGGGTTGTCTGGCGCACCAGTTCATAGATCGGGGCGGGCAGCCAGAAGCCCAGGCTGATGAGCGCGATGGCCGCGACCACCATGGCCGCCAATTTCCAGGGGCACTCGGCCACGCGCGGTCCGGGTTGGACGGGCTCGCCCAGGCTCAGCTTGGACGTGTGCACCAGGAAACCCGCAAAAATCGTCACCACGCCCCCGATGAACAGCAAGGCCATCCAGCCGCGGTCGGCGGCCAGCGCGCCGCTCAGGATGTTGAACTCGCTTTGAAACAGGCTGAACGGCGGCGTGCCGGTGACTGCCAGCGTCGCCACCAAAAACAACCCGCCGGTCCACGGCAGCGTGTGCATGACGCCACGGACCTTGCGGAAGTACGGTGTGCCGAAGTGCTGTTGCACGTTGCCGGCGCAGAAAAACAGGAGCGGCTTGGTCACCCCGTGAAACAGCATGTGCAGCGCCGCGCCCAAGGCGCCCAGCCTGCCGCCAAAGCCCAACCCCGCCACCATGATGCCCGCGTGGTCAATGCTTGAGTAGGCCAGCAGCCGGCGGAAATTGCGTTGCACGAGTATGAATGGCGCCGCCACCAGAATCGAGGCGACCCCGAAGCCCACCAGCAGTTTGCCGGGAAAATCGTGGCCGAGACATTTCTCAGTCAGCACATCGAAGCGCATGATGGCGTAAACCGCGCAGTTGATGAATCCGGCGCCCAGCAACGCGGCGGCCGGCACGGGCGCTTCCGCGTAGGCGTCGGGCTTCCAGGTGTGCATCGGGGCCAGTCCGGCCTTGGTGCCGTAACCGAGCAACACCAGGATGAACGCCAGCCGCATGGCCTGCGGATTCAGCCTGTCCGCCACGCCCACCAGCACCGACCAGTTCATGCCGCCGTGCGTTTCCAGTCCGGGCAGACCGACCCCCGCGTAGTAGGTGAAAACCGTGCCGAACAAGGCCAGGGAGATGCCGACGCTGCCGATGATGATGTATTTCCAGCCCGCCTCGAACGAGGTTTTCTGATTGTAAAACGTGACGAGCAGCACCGACGCCAGGGTGGTGCTTTCGATGGCCACCCACATCACGCCCAGGTTGTCCGCCAGCGGCACCAGCAGCATGGCGCCGACGAACAAGGGCGTGAGCACGTAGTAACGCCGCAATTGCGCATGGGTGATTTTGCCGTCGCTCTCGTCCCGGCGAAAATAACCCACGGCATAAATCGAGCAAACCAGCGACACGAAACCAATCAGGATCAATACCAGGGCACTCAGGGCGTCGGCCCGCAGAAAACCGCCCAACTCGGTCACGGGACCCAGCGCGATCACGTCGCCAGCCGCCTTGAACGCCAGCCCGGACGCGACCGCGAAGGCGCCGAGGTTCAGGCGTTCCCACCACGCGCGCGAGCTGGTTGCGAAGCAGAGCAGCCCGGCCGCCAGCGGAACAAGGGGGAGAAGCAATAACGTCATGATCTTCCACCCAGAGCATAGGAAATGCATGCCGCATTCGTCAATGAATACGCATCGCAACTTCAATCCAGTCCATTCTGGCGACCAAGGCGCTGGAAATTCGGCGGACATTTCCTCCTTTATGCAAGCGTGAGACGTGTCATCACATCGAAACGCATGGTTCGCGCATGCCCGGGCAAATAAAAACCCCTTCCCGTTGCCGGGAAGGGGTATGAGAATCTTGCCGGTTTACGGCGTGTGCACTACACGGAAGAACATCTGTGCGTCGTTCCGGGTCGGGGTCACGTAACTGATGGAAGCGCCCGTGCCGGGAATGTTGGTGCTGATGTTGAGCCAACTGCCGGTGAGGGCCGAGATGCCCTGAATCTGGTAGCTGGTGCCCACCTGAGTGTTGAAGGCGATTTCCGCCGCGGTGTAGATGGCGATGGTATTGGTCGCGCCGTTGACGATGTTGTCGCCGTCGAAGTAGATCACGCCGCTGCCGCCAACCGTAAAGCCGGCGGTCGGAGCGAGACCCAGGGCATACATCATCCAGTTAGGCACACCCGCAGCGTTGTTGATGGCGTTGGGACCGGCTGCCGGATTCGTGGCAAAGTTTTGACCGAAGTATTGGATTTCCCATGCATCCGGCAGGCCACCGCTGGTGGAAATGCCCGTCAGATTGGCGATGGAAGCCTTGAGCAGGCCAATCGCGAACGTCGCGTTGTGAACGCCCAAGCTGCCGTCATTGCTGACAAATTGCCAGTTGTAGGCGGCCTGCAAGAATTTCGTCGGCCAGTTGGTTTGAGCCGAAGGGGACTTGACCAGGCCGTCCGCAACATAGTAGGCGGGATTTGCCTGATAACCCTTGGGCGGGAGGAGCATGGACAGTTGATTAAGCAGAATCCGAACCTGCGTCTGGATGCCCTGGCTGTAGCCGTAACCGACATAATCGGGTTCCAGGATGTCAAAGTTGGTGATGGCCCCATGGCATTGGGTGCAGACATAGGTTACTTTAACCAGATTCCCCACGCTGTTGGTGTAACTCATCTTGGTGGTATGACCGCCGGCCAGGGTGAATGCCGGGTCGGTGGAAGCGATCGTTTGCATATGGCAGCCGACGCACGTGTTGGACACCACGTTGGCGTGGGGCGAACTGGGAATCACCTGCCCGTAGGTCACGGCATTCACGCCTTCGAGCATGTCGCCCTGTGGACTGTCGTGCGTGCCAAAGCTGACGCCGCCAGCCCAGGTGGCATGATTCAGAGGATAATTCACCAATTGGTTGGTGACGGAGCCATTACGGCTGTTATGGCATTCCATACAGAAACCGCCGGTGCCGGCATTCGTAACCACGCTGCCGTCAGAAAGCGCAACATTATAGTTCATGCGCAGTTCATGCGGGTTGGAAGCATCATGCGGATCATGGCAGGCCTGGCAGGTGACCGCCTCGTAGGCCGTGTTGGGGGGGGTGGTTAGAATATTCGTGGATAACCCATACGCTGAAATAATATTGGTTGGATACAAGTTCTGCGCGCTCATACCCCCCGCCGTCGCCCAGCCAACGAAGCCCGGTCCCGTATGGCAACGGACGCATTGAGGGCTGGTCTCTCTGGCGGAAACCGCATGAAGTGAATTGTTCCACTCTACGCTGTAATAATGGTTGTTCAGGTCGTCATGGCATTGTGAGCAATCGCCCGCGCCGTAGCTGACGGAGATGAAATTGGTATTGCCCAAAAGACCATTTGAAAACGGATGCTGGCTGCCCGGGCCGTGGCAGTTTTCGCACTGAATGTTGGCTACATTTTGCAACGCCGGCGGCATGGCGGCCCAGTTGCTGTTGGTCAACACCGCCGGGAAACTCCAGCCGTATTGCTTCGCGACATCGTCAAAGCCACCGTTGACGGCCCAGGAGTTGGTGTCATAGCCGACGACATGACACATGATGCAATTTGCGCTGTAATGGCTGCTTTCCTGGCCATTAATGGCCAAGGTAAAGAAAGAGGCATGGGGCGTATTGGTCCAGGTGGGATAAATGCTGTCTGCCCCGTAGCTGGTAAGTCCGCCGCTGTGACAGGCAGCGCAAACGCTGACGCCAACATAGGTGCCCGCCGAAATGGTCAGAGCGAGGTTGGTCGTGGCCGGGGCGATGTTGCCACCTGAAGTAGTGACCGTAGCCAGAACCGTGTAGGTACCGACGACATCCGGGCGGAAAAAGGTCCGGCCGGCCAATTGATACACCGGAGCGTATTCCGGACTATAACGGTCGGCCATCTTGTAAAGCGGCACATTGGCGCCCAAAGGACTGGGGAGCAGCGTGGCCTGCGAACCCACCGGAATATTATTGCTGAGCAGCAACCAGGTGATGCTCACGATATTCGAGGGCGCTATGGAGGCGTTCACCATGGCGTCAACATAGACCGGCTCGCCCAGGGCGATATTGTTAATGCCGGCCGAGCGAATGGCATTGGTCAGCCCATATTGGGCAATTTCGGTCTGGGTGAGCGGGCGCAAGACCAGCTGCCCGCTTAATGCGGTCGCTGCCGCGTGGACGCTGGTCACGGCACCGGCAAACGTCAATGCCACGACCGCAAGGCCGGCAAACAGCTTCGATAGGGGATGGTATATTTTCATGGATTTGTAGTTTTGTGAGGATTTACGATTGTCGGTGTATTCCGTCATGGTGTTCGCGCCGGCATTTCGATTGATTTAAGTTGTCGCTTCGCACAGGATCCAGCCGGGCACCAGTTCCACACCGGGCACCGGCGAGGCGACAGGCGGCGGATTCAATTTCAGCATCAATGCGCCCGCCCGCCGGGCGATGATTTCGTGGCACTTGGAAAGTTCCTGCTCCCGCAGCCGGGAATTTTCGCGGACGATCGCTTCGAGATGGTCAATGTTGTAGAGATAAACATTGTCCAGTTCCTCCACGTCCGGGGCGATGTCCCGCGGCACGGCGATGTCCACCAAAACCAGCGGCCGGTTTGACCGGGCGGCCAGAATGCCGGCGATCTCCTGCTTGTGCAGGACCGTGGTCGGGCTCCCGGTGGAGCTCACCACAATGTCGGCCTCGATCAACGCCGATAGGCGTTCCTCGAACGGCAGGGCGCGGCCGCCAAACTCCGCGGCGAGCGTCTGCGCGCGTTCGAGGGACCGATTGGCCACCAACACCGAGCGGGTGCCGCCCTTGGCCAGATGGCGCACACAAGCCTCGCCCATTTTACCCGCTCCCAGGATCATCACCGTCTTGTCTGATAATTTCCCGGCAAAAACCTTTTCCGCCATCTCCACGGCGACGCTGCCGACGGAGGTGGCGCCGCGGCCGATGCCCGTGTGGGTGCGGACCTCCTTGCCCACCTGCAGCGCGGTTTGAAACCAACGGTTTAGCACCCGACCGGTCAGGCCGACCGATTGCGCCGCCTGATAGGCATTCTTGATCTGGCCGGTGATTTCCGTTTCGCCAATCACCATGGAATCCAGGCCGCTGGCGACGGAAAAGAGATGTTCCACCGCGGCGGCGCCTTCCTTGACGTAAACATGGGGCGTCACATCCAGATCGGGGCAAAGCTGTTGAAAAATGCGAAACACCTTGCCCTGGACCCAGGACGGCGTCGCCCCATAGACTTCGACCCGATTGCAGGTGGAAACCAGCACGACTTCCTCCAGCCCGGCGGCGAGTTTGAGGCGGCAGCCGTAGCATGGCAAAAGTGAAGGGCGCACGGCCAGCTTTTCGCGCACGGCCACCGGCGCGGTTTTGTAACTCAGACCTGCGACAAAAACGTTCATGGCGGGGTTCCCGATGCGGAATCAAACGTGTACGCACGCTCCGACCGATGCAGCCGGTTTTGCGCATCCGCCCGAAGTACGAGTTCTTGATTCACGAGCTTACTTTAGTAGCCCATATAATCCTTGCTGCCCATCCATTGGCAACCATTGCACTTTTATTGTTATTAGTAACACATAAAAAACAATGTACTAACATAAGTAGATAAATCTGTTAGCTTTAGCGGAGCAAAAAAACATATCCAAGGTGAACATTTATTGATATTAGAAATACAGAATAAAGCAATATATAACATTAGATTAGTTATTTCATCATCGCGGCAGTGGCTCTTAAAAATGTATTTGTCGGCGGCGGGGGGATTTCCCACGCTGTTCCTCCGATTCCCTTGAAACCCGGAACCATTCAATCCGAGGCGCGCGGGCGCCCGGCGGCGGCCAGAATCCTCTTGGAGGCTCTGGTCGTGATGTTCGTTGGCGTTGTCCTGGCGTTCGCCGCCAATCAGATTTCGCCACGGGGTCTCGCGCTCACGCGAAATTATTTCCCGGCCGGTTCCGGGCCGCCAACAGCCCCGTCGGCCGGGGCCGGCTCCCGGCGCGATGCCAGCAACTCCCCGGCAATTTCCCTGGTGGAAGTCCTGGCGGCACGATTGAAGGAGCAGGGGCTGCAGGTGGTCGGCAGCGGCGAGGCGGTGAAGCTTTTTCACGATCCGCGCTTCCAGCAGGGAAGGATTGTGTTCATTGATGCCCGCGACGAACCGCATTACCAGGCAGGCCATCTTCCCGGAGCTTACGAATTCGATCCTTACCACCCGGAAAAATACTTTCCCACCGCGCTCCCGCCCTGCCAGGCGGCGGAACAAGTTGTGGTTTACTGCCATGGCGGGGATTGCGACGACAGCGAGTCCGCCGCGCTGACGCTGCGGGACGTTGGGATTGCGACCCACAAACTGTTTGTTTACGCTGGTGGAATCACGGAATGGATCACCAACGGCTGGCCGGTCGAAATCGGTGAACGCAACAGCGGGAAACTGCGGAACCCGGACCAATGAACGCCAGCTCATCATCCCGGAACCGCGCCGCCGCGGAACTGTTTGCCGTGCTGGCAAGGTGGCTTCTCGGCGCGGCCTTTCTTTACCTGGGCCTGAACAAGGCGCTTCACCCGGTCGAATTCCTGAAGCTGATAAGGCAATACGACATGGTCCAAAGCGCTCTGCCGTTGAACTCGATGGCCGTGATCCTGCCCTGGTTCGAAAGTTTTTGCGGCTTGCTGCTGCTGGCGGGAATCGCCGTGCGGGGAACGGCTTTGATGCTGATCCTGATGCTGGTGCCGTTCACGGTCCTGGTGTTCCGGCGCGCGCTGGCCATTCAGTCGGTGTTGTCCATTCCGTTCTGCATGGTGAAATTCGACTGCGGCTGCGGGACCGGCGAGGTTTTTATCTGCCGCAAATTACTCGAGAACCTTCTTTTAATCCTGCTGTCAACGTGGCTGCTGGCCGGGTATGGCCGGAAATTCTGCATCCGCCAGGCTTTGCTGCCGGACGTTCCCCAATCATCCTGACTGGACAGAGCTGGCAGATTGGTTCAATGCAATCCTGCAGGAAATCCCCCGGGCTCCATCAACGGCCCGGCCGGCCTGGGTGGGGAGATGCGTCCATCTCACGCATGGGGTGAACACCCTATGGTTTCCACCAGCCAACTCGATAAAATGCATCAACCAAGCGACAGAATCTGGAATCTGTCAGCGCTAAATATGTCAAAAATCATTAGCCGGGAGATCCGGCTGGCCTCCCGCCCCACGGGGATTCCAACCGCGGCCAACTTTTCTCACGAGCAGACCGAATTGGAGCCGTTGCAGGACCAGCAGGTGCTGGTGCGTAACCTCTTTATGTCGGTGGATCCTTACATGCGCGGTCGCATGAACGACAAAAAATCGTATGTTCCGCCGTTCGGGTTGGGGAAACCGCTCGAAGGCGGCGCCGTTGGCGAGGTCATCGAATCGCGCGCCAGCGAGCTCAAGCCGGGCGATGTGGTCACCTCCAACCTTGGCTGGCGGGAATACTGCGTGGCTTCGCCGAAAGAACTGCATCCGGTGAGCCGCGAAGTGAAGCCGCTTTCGGTTTATCTGGGGGCGCTCGGCATGACGGGCATGACTGCCTGGGCCGGGTTGAATCTGGTGGAGGTCAAATCGGGCGATGTCATTTATATTTCCGGGGCCGCCGGCGCGGTCGGGAATGTGGCCGGACAACTGGCGAAGTTGCGCGGGTGTCGTGTCATCGGATCCGCCGGTTCGATGGAAAAGGTCAGGTTCCTGCGTGAAGACTGTGGATTTGACATCGCCTTTGATTACAAGACCGGCCCCGTCCTCGAACAACTGAATGTGGAGGCTCCGGAGGGCATTGATGTATATTTTGACAACGTCGGGGGTGAAACGCTGGAAGCGGCGCTCTCGGCGCTGCGGGTCCATGGCCGGATCATCGCGTGCGGCGGCATCTCCGGTTACAACGACGAAAAACCACGGCCTGGTCCCTCCAATTTATTCAACATGACCACCAAACGGTTGACGATGAAAGGGATGATCGTTCGCGACTGGCTGGATCGTCAGGGCGAATTTGAAAAAGAAATGGGCGGCTATTTGCGAACCGGCAAACTCAAGAACAAAGAGACGGTGGTGGAAGGGCTGGACCAGGCCGAGGGGGCATTCATCGGCCTCTTCGAAGGGAAAAACTTTGGCAAGATGGTGGTCAAGTTGAGTTGAGCCTTCGCGCGTGATGTGCGGTTCGTTTCATTCGCTGTATTTTGTGGAACCGTCCATGACGCGGAGGGGCACGCCGTAAAGCAAGCGCGGCACATATGCTCCACTGGCTGCATTCTTTATTGCCCCATATCCCTCATTACGGATATGTGCTCGTCTTCATCGTCGTTTTTTTGAACAACCTTGGCGTTCCCCTCCCGGGGGAAACCATTCTCCTGGGGGCTGGATTTGTTTTGGGGAAAACTGCGGATTCGCTGTGGGAACCCGTGGTGGCCGGAACGGTGGCTTGTTTTCTGGGCGGCACTTGCATCTTTGGGTTGGGACGGCGGTTGGGCCATGGCGGCCTGGAAAAAATCCGCTGGCTCCATCTCACGCCCCAACGAATGAAGTGGCCCGCACAATTATTCAAACGTCATGGCGCCAGGACGGTATTTATCGCGCGATTCATTTTCTTGTTTCCGCCCGTTGTGGTGAATCTGCTGGCTGGCATGTCGAAAATGTCCTGGCGCACTTTTCTTTTTTACAACGTCACGGGATCGTCGGCCTATACCACCACTTACATCCTGATCGGATATTTTTTCGGGAAGAAGTGGAAGCTGCTCGAAGCCCGGCTGGGGCCGGTGCCGCTTTACCTGATTCTTGCGGGAATAATCCTCATCATTCTGGGCGTGATTTTTCGACATTCCATATCCGGGTTTTGGGCCCGGCGACTTGCCAAAACAAACCGGCAGACATAGATGCCGCCCGGCCGCAATCTGAAACTCAATGGCCTATGAAAAAAATCGCGTTTCCCCTGGCCGAAGTCTATGCGCTGCTTGAGCCCGGACCGGTTGTGCTGCTAACCACGATTCGCGCTGGACGGGCGAACGTCATGCCCATGTCGTGGCATCTGATGATGGAGTTTACGCCGCCGCTCGTGGGCTGCGTGGTCAGCGACCGGAACTACTCCTTTGCCAGCCTCAAGGCCAGCCGCGAATGTGTCATCAACATCCCCACGGTGGAGCTGGCGAAAACGGTGGTGGCCTGCGGGAACGTTTCTGGCCGAAGCGTGGACAAGTTCAAGGCGTTTGGCCTCACTGTCCTGCCCGCCAAGTGTGTCAAGGCTCCGCTCATCGCCGAGTGTTATGCCAGCCTGGAATGTAAAGTCGTTGATGTGAAGCTGGTCACAAAATACAACTTCTTCGTTTTGGAAGTGGTTCAGGCGTGGGTTGACCCCGCGCAGAAAAGGCCCCGGACGATCCATCATCGGGGCGAAGGCGAATTCATGGTGCCGGGCCGGACGCTCCATTTGCCCTCGCCAAAAACGTCGCTTGGCGGAAAATAAATAAATTTGTCGGACCCTTAAATTTTGCAGCAGCTCCAGCATGGCTTGATTGGACACGATGTCCTGGAACGGACTCAGCTCGCCGACGGTTTTGCCAACCATTTCACCGTGAGCAAAACCCGGCAGTTTGATCAGGAACGGGTTGACCTCATTCACACGCCCCGTCTCCGCGTCCAGAATCAGGATGCCGTCCTGCGCCGTTTCAAACAGCCGGCGACAATTCAATTCGGACGCGCGCAGCGCCTGGTCGGTGTGCCGCCGGTATGGGGTTTGACTCGGCAACTTGATTCATAGGCTGTGCCGGGCGAGTTGGGCCGGACGATTTGTCGTTGGGGGCGTTTGCGTCTTGGTTGAGATTTATCCTGCCTTCAACACCAGCCGCAGTTTTGCTGGCATCCGCGCACGGTCTGGCCGAATCTTCGGAGTTCATAACGATAAGCCCTTTGGATGTTATGGAACGTTGATGACACTTCTTTGAAAGAATAGAAATGGGGTGTTCACCCCATTGTTCGTGGCGGGTAAAACGAACACTTTGGGATTATGGCTGAAGTTGTCCTCGAGATCAAAAATCTGACCCGCTGCTTCGGCCACTTCACGGCGGTGGACGCGCTGACGCTTTCGGTCAACGCCGGTGAGGTCTTCGGCTTGCTCGGTTCCAATGGAGCCGGCAAGACCACCACCATCAAGATGCTCACCACGCTGTTGCCGCCCACTTCGGGCGAGGCGCGGGTGGCGGGTTTCTCCATCACCACGCAGGCGGTCGGCGTGCGCCGCGCCATCGGTTATGTGCCGCAGGCGGTTTCCGTGGATGGTTCGCTCACCGGCTACGAGAACCTGCTCATCTTCGCCAAACTCTACGACCTGCCGCACCGCGAGCAGCAGTCGCGCATTGCGGAGGCATTGGACTTCATGAACCTCACCGCTGACGCGAAACGGCTGGTGGGCGAATATTCCTGCGGCATGGTGCGTCGTTTGGAAATCGCCCAATCCACGCTGCATCGGCCCAAGGTGCTGTTTCTCGATGAACCGACGGTCGGGCTGGACCCGATTGCACGCGATGCGGTCTGGAAACATCTGATTGATATGCGGGCCAATTACGGCACGACGCTGTTTTTTACCACGCATTATCTGGAAGAAGCGGAGAGCCATTGTGACCGCATCGCCATCATGCACCTGGGCAAGCTGGATGCGCTGGGCACCTGCAAGGAACTCGAAGCCTCGCTGGGTCCGGGTCACACGCTGAATGATGTCTTCGTCCACTATGCCGGCAGCGCGCTGGATTCCGGCAACAACTTCCGCGCCGTCTCGGCCGAACGCGCCACGGCGGAGCGGCTGGGATGATCTATGACTGCCCGTTCCGTTTTTTGTAGCCGCCGAGGTAACGAGGCTTATCCATCCATGGAAAAATGCATTGATTTGGAGCCTCCTTGCGTCGGCGGCTGCTTTTTTAACGAGTGTCCAGTCCCGAGCTTATGACCGCCACAAATTTCATTCATCCTTTAACCGGTTTCATCGGGAAGACGTTCGTCATCACCGAATTTGAATTGCGCAAGCTGCGCCACGATTTCACGGAACTCGTCACCCGTGCCCTCCAGCCCGCACTTTGGCTGCTTATCTTTGGTCAGGTGTTCTCCCGCAGCGGGATGATGCACACGGGCAACATTCCTTATCTGGACTTCATTGCTCCCGGCATTCTGGCGCAAAGCGTCCTCTTCGTGGCCATTTTTTACGGCATCAACGTCATCTGGGAGCGCGATCTCGGCATTGTGCAGAAATTCCTCGCCAGCCCGACCCCGCGCGCGGCGCTGGTGCTGGGCAAGGGACTCTCGGCCGGGGTCCGGACGCTTTCGCAGGCGGTGATCGTTTACAGCCTTTCGCTTTTCCTCGGGGTGAAGTTGAGTTGGAGCCCGCTGGCGCTCTTCAACGTGCTGGTCATCGTGGTCCTGGCCGCAACACTGTTCTCGACGTTTTCGCTCGTCATCGCGTGTATCGTGAAGACGCGCGAACGCTTCATGGGCGTCGGCCAGGTGCTGACCATGCCGCTCTTTTTTGCCAGCAATGCGATTTACCCAACCGACATCATGCCTGGCTGGCTCAAGACTGTTTCTCATTTAAATCCATTGACCTACGTCGTCGATGCCTTGCGCGCCTGCATGCTGGCTGGCAGCCCAAGCAACCTCGGTTTGAGTCTCGACTATGTGGTCATCCTCCTGGCTGCGACCATCCTGGTCTTGATCGGTGCCCGGTTATATCCCCGGCTGGCATCTTAAAGCCCCAACCGGATATTTTAGCGAGCCGCGATTGCGCCCCATTGAACCGCAGCCGGAAAATTTCAAGAAGGTGAAACGTATTGTGAAGCTTTTCGCCACCGGGCGATGTTCCTTGACCGCCCTTCAGAAAGAATTGACGAAGGCCGGGATGGTGGAGCCGAGGGGGTTCGAACCCCTGACCTCCTGAATGCCATTCAGGCGCTCTACCAACTGAGCTACGACCCCATCCGGAGAACGCGCAATCTAAAGTCTCCTCCACTTGCTTGTCAACCTTTTGCCGTCGGTGAACGCCATGCTGATTAGGCGCAGCCGAGCACAGCCCCGCCCCGGCCGCGACAAGTTTGGAGCGCGGCTGGGTGCCAAGCACCAGCCGCAGCACCTGGAATAGCTCTGCGGCATCAGGTGTATTCCAGCAGGCCACGCATGCGAAGCGGCTGCGGCTGGTCTGCGACCCAGCCGCGCTCCGGGGCAGTATGCGGATGCGCCCACGCTGATTATGATTGAACGGCCGGGTCAAAATTGCATAGCGTCACCGCGTGCGCGAATCCAAATTCCCGTTGCGTATCGCGTTTTTGACCCACGAACCGTTTTATCCGCCTTCCGGCGGGGGTTCGGCGGAGGCCGTTTATCTCGTCGAGGAAATGGTCCGGCGCGGCCACGAAGTCCACGTTTTTTGTCCGTCGCTTCCCGCGGCCGATGCCATCGCCCGCAAATTCGGCATTCAGCTGCACCTGTTCACCGCCTGGCCAATGGGCCGTTATGCCCGGTTGCGGAATTTTAAATACCTGCTCTATCCGTTCTTTTTGCAGCGCCTGGTGGCCCGGGCCGCGCGCGGAACGAAATTTGATCTGCTGCAGTCGCAGCATGCCATCTCCGCCGTTGCCGCCGGGCGCTTGAAACCGGCACTCGGAGTCCCGGTGGTGATGAATTTTCCCGACCTGCTCACCGGTTTCATGGAAACCTGGCCGGCCTATATCGCCCCGCGCCCGTTTGTCCAGGCGCTCATCCGTTACGAACTTTCCATGCCCGTCCGTTATGGCGTGGACGGCGTGCTGGCAATTTCCGACACCCTCGCGGATTATTTCGTTGCCCGCGGTTATCCGCGCGAAAAAATCCTGCCAATTTACTACGGCTATGCCGCGGAATATTTTCCGTTCCAGGTGCGGCCGGTGGCGGAAAACCGCCCGCCGGTTGTGGTCATGCACGGCTCGCTGGATTTTCACCACCTCGGCGACATCGCCTTCGACGCGATCCGCTATGTGACCTTGAAACGGCCCGGCACCGTCTTTCGTTTTGTCGGCCAGCGCACCGCGGCGCTGGAAAAATTCCTCGCGCGCGCGCAGCTGGCCATTCCCGGCTTCAAATTCGAAGCCATCGGTTTTGTGCCTTACGCCGACGTTGCCAAATATCTTGCCGACGCGAGCGTGGGTATCGTGCCATATGAGGAATCCGCCGGCACACACTGCGCCTTTGTCGCCAAGGTGGTGGAGTACGTGGCCAGCGGGCTGCCCGCCGTCTGCCCGCCGCTCAAAAGCATCCGGGGCTATTTTCAAAACGACCCGATGGTACGGTTTTCGGAATTTAATGGTGTGGATTTCGGAAAGAAAATCATCAGCTGGCTGGTTGAACCACCCCTGAACTGGCAGATCCGCGCCGCCGCATCAGCCGCCCGGGTCCGGACCGAACTCGACTGGCAGCCGTTGTGCCGCCGGGCGGTTGACTTCATGGAACTGATCTATGCGCGTTCACAAACCTGACGCGCCTGCCCCATGAAGAAATCGGACTGGCAAAAACTGGCGGCGGCCTCGGCCGACCCGGTCCGGGTCAAATATTTCCTCGACCTGCTCGTTGTCGGGGGAGTGCGGCTGGAAGGACTGCCCGCCGAATCCATGCGTGCGCTCACGGCCGTGCTGGCCGGTTCCGCGGCGCTGGGAAATGTGCTGGTTGCCAATCCCGGCTGGCTGTCGGTGTTCGATCCGGAGAGGCTCAAATTTCCCCGTCGTGCCCAGGGCATTCAACGCGAGGTTGAGGGAGGGTTGAAACCAAAACTGGAGACGGGTGATTTCGCCGGAGCGCTGGCGGGACTGCGTCGCTTCAAACACCGCGAGATGCTGCGCATCGCCGCGCGCGACCTGGCCCGGCTCGGCGAGGTGGCTGAAATCACCCGGGAAATTTCCGATGTGGCCGACGCCTGTCTCAACGCGGTGTGGCAGATCTGCCGGCGGCAACTTGCCGGACGATCCGGCGAGCCCTGGCACCAGGACACCGCGGGCCGGTGGCGGCGCACGGAATTTTGCGTGCTCGGCCTGGGCAAACTTGGCGGGCAGGAACTCAATTACAGTTCGGACGTGGACGTGTTGTTCCTGTATGGCGAAGAAGGGGAGGTCTTCAAGGAACCGCCCGGAAATAAAAATAACCAGCGGGCCAGGATGTCGAACCACCAGTATTTCAACAAATGCGCCGAGGCTTTCATCGCCGAAATCTCCCGCCTGACCCCGGACGGAATGTTGTTTCGCATCGATTTGCGATTACGGCCGGAAGGCGACGCCGGTCCGCTGTGCCGTTCGCTCGGGAGCTACGAGAATTATTATGCCCAATGGGGACAGACTTGGGAGCGCATGATGTTGATCAAGGCGCGGGGCGTGGCCGGGGATGTAGGGCTCGCGGCGGAATTTTTGGAAATGATCCAGCCGTTCCGGTACCCGCCTGCCATCAATGCCGGCGTGCTCGGCGAGGTCGCCGCGCTGAAGGACCGGATCGAAAAGGAAATTGTGGGCGCCGACGCACTGGACCGCAACGTCAAATTGGGGCGGGGCGGCATCCGTGAGATTGAATTCATCGCGCAGTCGCTGCAAATCCTGCACGCCGGACGGCTCCCATTTCTTCAGACCGCGCAAACGCTGCCGTGCCTGGCCAAGCTGGCGCAATACAAATTGCTGACGATCGAAGAGGCGCAGGAACTGGCCGCCGCCTACCGGTTTCTCCGCGACGTCGAGCATCGCCTGCAAATGGAGGAGAACCAGCAGACGCACACCATTCCCGCCGACCCTCCCGCGCAACGGCGGCTGGCGCGGTTGATGGGTTTCAGGTCGCTGGCGGCATTCGAATCCGCGCTGCAAAAACACACCGGCAATGTGCGGCGCGTTTACGACCGGCTGCTGAAGGCGGAATGGCCAAAAGCGTCGGACGGTTTGCCGCCGGAATTTGCCGGGGCGGAAGAGGAATGGAAAAAACTGCTCGCCCGGCATTCATTCCGCGATCCGGAAACCGCATTTCGTTTGCTCCAGGAATTTGCCGAAGGCCCGGGCTATGTCCTCGTCTCATCGCGCACGACGGAACTGGCGCGGCAATTGGTTCCCCGGCTGCTGGCGCTTTGCCCAAGGCTGCAAGGCCAGTCTGGCATTTCAAACCGGCCGTCGGCCATCGGCCATCGGCCAGTTCAAATTCTCTCCGACCCCGACCGCGTGCTGACGCGGCTGGACAGTTTTGTCAGCGCGTATGGCACCCGCGCGCCATTGCTCGAACTATGGAGCAACCATCCGGCCATGTTTGAACTGATGTTGCTGCTGTTCGACCGCTCCGAATTTCTGGCGGAGGTGGCGATTCGCACGCCGGATTTGATTGACGATTTGATCGTGGGCGGCCGCCTGCGCCAGCGCAAGACCGTGCTGGAGATTCTCAAGGATTTGCGGCACGGCCTCGCCGACGCCGACCAGTTTCTGTGGCTGCGCCGCTATCACGAGGCCGAGCAGATGCGCCTCGGTCTTCGCGACATCCTGGGCCTCGCCGATTTCGAGCAAAACCTCGTTGAACTCTCCGCCCTGGCCGACGCCTGCCTGCAATACGCGCTCGCAGTGGTGATGCGCAAAAGCAAAATCAAAACACCGCCGTTCGTCATCATCGGCCTTGGCAAACTCGGCGGAGGCGAAATTGATTACGGTTCCGATCTTGACATCCTGTTCGTCACGGACGCCCCGGCGAAGGCGCTGCCGAAATTGCAGCAGCTGGCGGTGGACGTGATGGATTTGCTGTCGCGCCGGACGGAGCAGGGGGTGGTGTTTTACACCGACGCGCGCCTGCGCCCCGACGGTGAGAAAGGATTGCTGGTCAACACGCTGGCAGCGTACGAGAATTATTACCGGCAGCGGGCCCGGCTTTGGGAAATCCAGGCCCTGGTCCGCACCCGGCCCGTCGCGGGAAACCTGTCGCTCGGCGGAAAATTTCAAAGGCTGGCCGCCACCCTCACGGATTTTAAATCAGTATCTTCCGGTGGCGCCGGGGAAATGAGGCTCGCTTCAAATGTGAAATCAACCCGGACTCCTTACGTTGTCTCCTGCACGCCGGATTGGAAAATGGAAATCCATCGGATGCGGATGCGCATTGAAAAGGAACGGACGCCACCCGGACAGGATGACCTGGCCATCAAGACCGGCAAGGGTGGATTGATGGACGCGGAATTCATTGCCCAGGCGCTGTGTCTGGAAAACGGCTGGCCGGAGGCCAACACCCTGCGCGCCCTTGAGCGGGCGCGCGAGGCCGGGGCGCTGCCGGACGGGGAAAAGCTGCTGGACAATTACCGCCAGCTGCGCCACGTCGAGGGCATTTTGCGCCGGTGGAGTTACGAGGGCGAAACGGTGCTGCCGGACGAACCCGCGCCCTATTATCGCGTTTCCGTGCGGTGCGGTTTCGCCACGCCCGAAAAATTTAGAAAAGCCTTGGCGATGTGGCGCAAGGCGATCCGGACGGTTTACGCCAAGGTATTTGAAGCGGATTGATGAGTTGTTGGATGGTGGAAGAACGAAAAGACGGCCGGACCGGCATCTTGTTTTCATCACCCCATCCATCCAAAAATCCATCAATCCGTTTTTCCCCGCTGCCGGTTGACTTCGTAAAGAAAAACCGCTGCGGCGGCGCCGACATTGAGCGAATCCACCGTTGGGGGCATGGGAATGGCCACAGCTTCGTCGCAGGCTGCCAAAACCGCCGGAGAAATGCCGTCGCCTTCGCTGCCGAAAACAACGCAGCAATCATCGGAAAAATCCGCCTGCGAAAGAAACTTTATATCCGTGTGCGGATGGGCCGCGAGGCAACGGACGCCACGGACGCGAAGTTCCTTCAGGCAATCCACGAGCTTTAAATCCGTGCTGTGCGGTTTGGTGGTGAACTGGTGTCGCTGCCCGAGCTTTGCGAGTTCGATGACGGGCAATTGGAAGATTGTGCCCATGGAATTCCGCACGGCGCGGCGCAGAAACGGGCTGCTCGAAGTTTCGCCGACGATGAGTGCCTGGACGCCGAAGGCGACGCAGTTGCGCACGAGGGCGCCGAGATTTTCCGCGCTCGTCAGCGCATCCACCGCGACAAGGAGCAGCGGTTTTGGTTGTTTCGATAAAATGTCATCCAGCGAGGCGGGCGGGGGAAGCTTGCCAACGGCCAGCTGGCCTTGATACATGGAAAAGCCAATGAGGGATTCAAGCAATTGTTTGTCCGCCAGATAGACGGTGAGATTTTCCGGGCGCGCCTTGAGCAATGGGCAAAAACTTTCGAGATGCTTCTCGGGCAGCAAAACCGAGACGACTTCAAAACGGCTTTCGAGCAGGCGGCGCACGACCTTTTCGCCTTCGGCCACGAAGATGCCCTGTGCCTCGTGCTCCAGCGGCCGGCGCATGGTGCGATACGGCGCGAGTTCCGGCAGGTCGAGCGAGGTGATTTTCTGGATGAGCAGATCAGCCATGTTTGCGCCCAATCTCCATCACCCGATAAGGCGGGTTGCCTTCTTTGACATGAAAGCCGATTTCCTTGCGAGGTTTCTCCGGTGGCGTCATAAGTTGATGAATTGCTTTAAAAAAGGTGCGGATATTTTCGTCGTGGTTTTCAATTTGCGTTCCAGTTCGGATAATTTATGGGCGAATTCCTTGTGCAAGGACAAGGTTTCCCGCAAGCGGACGAACGCGCGCATGATGGCAATATTGACCTGATCGGCGCGGGGACTGCGCAGCACACCCGAACGCATGGCAACGCCTTCCTGGGTGAAAACATAAGGTAAGTACTTGATATCCAACCTACTCTTCAAGATTCCAATTTGGAATCTTGAAGCTTCCGCCTCATCCTCTGCGAGCTGGAACATGAAGTCGGGGGGAAAGCACGACAAGTTGCGGCGCACCACCTTGTACAAATTGATGGTGCTAACGCCATACATTGCGGCGAGATCGCGGTCGAGCATGACGCGCTGGCCGCGAACCAGCAGGATGGCATGCTCGATTTGCGGTGGTGCAACCAGCTCCGCTTTATAGCCCATGATGAAACAAAAACTGTTCGTTCATGAAATTAACATTTCCAAGGTCGCACCCGGCACATTCTGCGCGGCAATTTGCATCCGGACGTGCCGGGCGCCGATATGGTGGAGCTGTTCGGCCATGACGTGTTCCGCGAGTTCGGGCTTGTTGCATTCGCGGCTCAGGTGGGCCAGGTAAAGGTGTTTCAATTCCGCCGACATGATTTGCGCGGCGGCTTCGGCGGCGGCTTCGTTCGAGAGATGGCCGTGACGGCCCAGGATGCGCTGCTTGAGGCTCCAAGAACGGCGCGGACAATCCTGTAACATCTTCACATCATGGTTGGATTCAAGCACGAGCACATTGGCCGGGCGCACGCGCTCGATGACCAGTTTCGTCATGTGCCCGATATCGGTGACAAAGCCGATATTGCCGGCGGGCGTGCGCAGCAGATAACCGACCGGATCCTGGGCGTCGTGCGGAATGGAAAATGTGTCCACCTGCATGTCGCCGATTTCGAAGCTGGCGCCGGTGTTGAAGAGGTTGCAGTTGAATTTGGTCTGCAATTGAAATTCAAACGCCTCCTTTGTGGCGCGATTGCAGTAAATCGGGATGTTCAGTTTGGCGGCGATGCCGATCAATCCCTGGACATGGTCGGAGTGTTCGTGAGTGATGAGAATGGCCGTGAGATTTTCCGGCACCCGGCCGAGGGTGGCGAGGCGCTGGCGGATCTGGCGCGGGCTGAACCCGGCGTCAACGAGCACGCGCGCCTCATCGGTTTCAATGTAGGCGCAATTGCCGGCGGAACCGCTGCCGAGAATGGTGAATTTGACGGCCACGAACGGACGTTAATGTTGCCGCCGTAACGGGGCAAACTTTTTTCAATGACCGGCGAACGGTCTTGTCGGCTTCTTGCTGTCAATCAGGCCATTAGCCAAGGCATACAGTTTGGTGGTTGGGAACTGCGTGCCGGCAAATCCCCAATGGCACGGTTTGAATCGGCAGGGAATACTTGCATATAGTTTATAATTTGATAGTATCAATACGCTATGATGACCCGCTCCAAGGTTGCTCTGTTATCAATGATCATTTTCCTCGCCGCATTGGCTGTCTTCTGGTTGCGTGAATCGGGGGAATCCGTGGGAGAAAGTATTGGCCAGAAACCTGCCAGTGACCTCCAGGGTGCCAATGCCGGAACACAACAAGTCTTCCCAACCCCAACCCCAACCCCAACCCCAACTCCGCTGGTTCTGGGAAACCAACCGTCAACAGTTGCCAAGGCGATTACGGCAACCTCTTTGCCCACCGCACCAGCCACCGGCGCCGCGACCCCGGGCGCCGCCGGCCAGATCAGCCCGGGCGCCTTGAAGCAGATTGCGGCGTTGGAGCAGGAAAAGGCGCGCCGCACTCCCGCGCAGCAAAAAATTGATTCGCAACTGCTCTACGCCGACAAAATGCAACGGAACCTTCCGGTGGCGGACGGGGTGCCGACGCAACGCGTGGATCTGGACCAGGACGGGCAGGGCCGCGTTTTGGTGGACATCACGGCGGAGGTCACGGGCGGATTGCTCCGACAAATCGAGGCGTTGGGGGGGATGGTCATCAACAGTTTTCCGCAATATCACGCGATCCGTGCCGCCGTGCCACTGGCCGGCATCGAGCGTCTGGCTTCGGAAACCGGAGTCAAATTCGTGGGCCCCGCGGTCCGCGCGTTGCACAACAATGTGGACAGCCAGGGCGATTTCACCCACCAGGCGAACACGGCTCGCACGACCTTTGGGGTGAATGGGTCCGGCGTCAAGGTGGGGGTTCTCTCCGACAGTGAAGACTATCTGGCCAGCTCCCAGATTGCCGGGCTGGTGACGGTGCTGCCGGGACAAAGCGGTGAACCGGGGACGGGTGAAGGGACCGCCATGCTTGAGATTGTGAACGACCTCGTTCCCGGAGCGCAGTTGTTTTTCGCCACCGCTTACTCGAGTCCGGCGAATTTCGCCAACAATATCCTGCAGCTTCGCGCTGCCGGTTGCGACATCATTGTGGATGACGTGGGTTATTTCAACGAGTCGCCCTTTCAGGATGCCGTCATTGCCCAGGCGGTCAACTCGGTGACCGCGAGCGGAGCGCTGTATTTTTCGTCCGCCGGCAATTCTGGAAACCAGGACGACAGCACCGCCGGAACCTGGGAGGGGGATTTTTCCGACAGCGGCCAGACTGCGCTCTATGGGCGGGGCGGCAAGATCCACAGCTTTGGCGGGGGCACAAACTATGATACCGTTTTGCCAGGTGGGAGCGATTTGCGCGTGGACCTGTTTTGGGCGGATCCATTGGGAGCCTCCACCAATGATTATGATGTTTACGTGCTCGATTCCAACAGCAACCTGGTGGCGTCGTCAACGACTTCCCAGACCGGCACGCAAGACCCCTATGAACAGATCGGTTCGCTTGCGGCCGGAGAGCGCATCGTCATCGTCCAGTACTCGGGCGCGGGAAGATTTCTCCATCTGGAAACCGGTCGTGCCTACTTGACGCTTTCCACCCCCGGCAATACCAAAGGCCATGCCTGCGCCACCAACGCTTTCTGTGTCGCGGCCGTGGATGCCGCGGATGCCTACCCGGGGGCCTTTTTGGGTGGGGTACAGGATCCGGTGGAAACCTTCAGTTCCGACGGTCCACGCCAGGTCTTCTTCCAGGCGGATGGCACCCCGGTCACGCCCGGCAATTTTTCGTCCTCGGGCGGTGTCGTCCGGCCAAAGCCGGACATTGCCGCGGCTGACGGGGTGACGACCGATGTCCCCGGGTTCGCCCCCTTCTATGGCACCTCCGCGGCCGCGCCGCATGCCGCCGCGATCGCCGCGCTGCTCAAATCGTACAACCCAGCCCTGAGTCCGGCTCAAATGCGCACGGTGCTCACCAACACGGCGCTGGACATCATGGCGCCGGGATATGATCGAGATTCCGGCTCCGGCATTGTGATGGCGTTGGCGGCTTTGCTGTCAACTTCCCCTGACGGATTGAGAATCGCTCCCAGCTCGACTTTTTCAGCGAGCGGCCCAGTTGGCGGTCCCTTCAACCCGACCTCGCAGGTTTATTCACTTACCAATGTCGGAGGGACATCATTGAGCTGGTCGCTGATCAACACCTCGCTGTGGCTTACGGCTTCAGGGGGCGGCGGCACGCTGACGCCAGGCGGAGCTGCCGCCAGCGTGACCGTGAGTCTGAATTCCACAGCCAATAATCTGTTGGCCGGGGTTTATACCGCAAACATATTCTTTACCAACCTGACCAGTCAGCTGACCCAAAGCCGCCAGATCCTGTTGCGGGTGGGGCAGCCGTTGGTTCAAAACGGTGGTTTTGAAACCGGTGATTTTTCGTTTTGGACCCTGGTGAGTGACCAGTTCAGCTTTGTCGATAATGGTTCCATCACCGGAATCCTGCCTCACTCGGGCTCCTATTTTGCAGCTCTCGGGCAATCCGGCTCGGTCGGTTATCTTTCCCAAACCCTGTCAACGGTGGCCAACCAGGCGTATCTGCTTTCCGCGTGGTTTAACAGCCCAACGTATAGCGGTGGAAATACGCCCAATGAATTCAGCGTTTCCTGGAATGGAAGCACGCTTTTCGACCAGGTCAATATTGGCCCGATTGGCTGGACGAACCTGCAGTTCATTGTCACCGCCACAAGTACCAACACGGTTCTTCAATTTGGAGAACGGGTGGATCCGTGGTATCTGGGTCTTGATGATGTGACCGTTGTCCCCATCCCCAATCCGTCATTTCGTTCCGTGATCAATCCGGGCGGCAATGCAATTGTGTTCAGCTGGAATTCGTTGGCCAGCATTGCGTACCAGGTCCAGTACACCACCAATCTGGCGAGCCCCAACTGGATCGTTTTAAGCACCAACACCGCGACCGGGCCGGTTCTGACGCTGACCAATGCCTTTGGAACCGACCCGAGGCGGTTCTACCGCATCCGCCGGTTGCCGTAAAGCTTCGCCATCCTTGCCCGCCAAGGTGGATGAAGTAGCATGGGCGCGTGACTGATTTGCTCGAGCGCGTTGAACGGCATATCCTGAATCGCAAACTGCTCAAATCCGGGCAGACGGTTTTGGCCGCCGTTTCCGGCGGGTTGGATTCGATGACGCTGCTGCACGCGCTCCACAAACTTTCATCCCGCCACCGGTGGAATCTGGCCGTCGCCCATTTCAATCACCGGTTGCGCGGACGGAGCAGCGACGCGGATGAAAGGCTGGTCCGTCAAATTGCTGCCCGGCTGAAATTACCGGTGGTGGTCGGGCGCGCGGACGTAAAATCGTTCGCCACAAAATCAAAGCTGTCCCTCGAAATGGCCGCCCGCAAGCTGCGGCATGAATTCCTGGCGCGCGCCGCCCGGGAGCGGAACAGTCGCGTCGTTGCCCTGGCCCATCATGCGGACGACCAGGTGGAACTTTTCTTCCTGCGCCTCTTGCGCGGCGCCGGCGGCGAAGGCCTGGCCGGGATGAAATGGCGTTCGCCCTCGCCAGCGGATCCAAATATCATGCTCCTCCGGCCGTTGCTGGATGCGACCCGGGAGGAACTGCGCCAATGCGCGCGCGAAAACAAAATATCCTTCCGTGACGACGCGACGAATGCGCGGCTCGAAATGCCGCGCAACCGGGTGCGGAACGAATTGTTGCCGCTCCTGCGGAGCCGGTACCAGCCCGCCCTGACGAAAACCGTCCAGCGGCTCATGGAAATCGTCGGCACGGAGGCGGAATTGGTTGGTGAAACGGCGCGGCAATGGCTCGATTCAAAGCGAATGATCGAACGCGCCCCTCGCCCCAGCCCGGCCGATGAACTTCGCCGCCGTGGAAGTCCGTCCGCGCACCATGAATCCCTTGAAAGTCAGCACCGACTCACGTTGGCGGCTGCCGGAGAGTCGGTGGCATTTGATGATTTGCCGGTTGCCATTCAACGTCGTGCGCTGGAACTGCAATTGTTGCAGGCCGGCGTCCCGGCGGATTTTGATCTGGTGGAACGGCTCCGGAAATCGGCCGAGGTTCAAATCAGTGTTGGTTCCGGGCTTTTTGTTTTGCGCGGCACTGCGGGAAGAGTGGATTTGCGGACGGAACGATCGGCAGAATTCAACGTCAATGAAATGGTTTTGAAACTGGTGGGCAGGGCGGGGAACACGGAGTTTGATGGCGTGGGTCTCCGTTGGCGGCTTGAAGCCGGGGCAGGTTTCGTCCGGCCACGGATCCAGATGGATCGTGAATTTTTCGACGCCGGCCGGGTGGGTCGTACAATCACCTTGCGCCACTGGCGGCCGGGCGACCGGTTTCAACCGATTGGCTTGAAGTCGGCGGTGAAGCTGCAAGACCTGTTCACGAACCGGAAAATCCCGCGCGCCCGACGCCGTGGGTTGATGGTGGCCACGGCGGCGGATGGTGAAATTTTTTGGGTTGAAAGCTTGCGGATGGGGGAACGTTTCAAGCTGACCCCGCGGACCCGGCGGCGTTTGGTTTGGCGCTGGCAACGCGCCGGTTTTAAGAAAACCCGCTGAATCCGATGGTTTTACCGGGCAGTTTGGTTGTGAAAATAGCTTTACACTGAAAATGTGAATAATTATTATCCTCCACTCTTATTGAATATGGAAGCGAAGACGAAGACGATTGAACAATTTAAGGTGCACAGCAAAGATACGGGATCAGCCGACGTGCAGATTGCGCTGTTGACCCACCGGATCAACCATTTGACCGAGCACTTGCAGACCAACAAGAAGGACCACAGCTCGCGCCGCGGGCTGCTGATGATGGTCGGCCAGCGCCGGCGCCTGCTGGAATATCTGCAAAACATTGACGTGAGCCGCTATCAGGCGGTCACCAAGAAATTGAAACTGCGCCACTGAATTTGCGGGGGCGCGGTTTTTGTTTTCAACAGCCGCCTGCCGCTCTCGAATTTGAGCCGGAAACGCGAACGGCTCGACTTCCAAACCGAACATCGCGAATAAAAATTCCATTGCCCCTGGGAAATTTCAATCAACTCCGAAGCGTTCGGAGTTCACTGAAGTTCCTCCGGAGGCAATGGCCCAGTTACTATGCCAGAAAAAATCAGCGCCCAGGTGGGCGACAAACAAATCATCATTGAAACCGGAAAGCTCGCCAAACAGGCGGATGGAGCCGTAACCATCCAGCTCGGCGAAACCATCATCCTCGTGGCCGCCGTCGCCGCCACAAAAGCCAAGGAAGGCCAGGACTTTTTTCCCCTGACCGTTGACTACCGCGAAAAGGCCGCGGCGGCGGGCAAGTTCCCCGGCGGCTATTTCAAACGTGAAGGCCGGCCCACGGAAAAGGAAATCCTCACCTGCCGGCTCACCGATCGTCCGATTCGCCCGCTGTTTCCCAAAGGCTGGTACAACGAAGTGCAGGTGCAGACCGTGGTGTTGAGCGCCGACGGCGAAAACGACCCCGATATCTTGAGCATCATCGGCGCGTCCGCGGCCCTGATGGTCAGTGACATTCCGTGGGATGGTCCCCTGGGTGCCGTCCGCGTCGGCCGCATCAACGGCAAATTTGTTGCCAATCCGACTCATGCCGAGCAGGCCGAGAGCGATCTCGACCTCGTTTACGTCGGCAACGCCAACGACATCGTGATGTATGAAGGCGCCGCCAGGGAAATCACCGAGGCTGATTTCAACGCCGCGCTCAAGTTCGGCCAGGAATGCTGCCAGCCGCTCATCGCGGCGCAGAAGGAACTGGCCGCCAAGGCCGGCCGGAAGAAACGTGAAATCACGCTCAACATCGTTCCGGACGAAATTCTTCAGGAAGCCAAGAGGCTTGCCGGCGACCGTTTTGTGCCCGCTTTGCTCACCCCCGGCAAACTCGCCCGCGAAACCGCCTGCAAGGCGATCCAGGACGAGGTTGGCACCAAGCTCGTCGAAAAATTTGGCGCGGAAAAAGTCACCGATTTCGTCGTCAATGACGCGTTTTATTACATCCAGAAGGAAGCGGTCCGCGGTTTGATTTTAAACAGCGGCAAACGTCTTGACGGCCGCGCCTTCGATGTCGTGCGTCCGATTTCAAGCGAAGTCGGCATTCTGCCGCGCGCCCACGGTTCGGCTTTGTTCTGCCGCGGTGAAACCCAGGCCGTCACCCTGGCCACGCTGGGCACCGGTGACGACACGCAGGAATTCGATTCCTACACCGGCGGCGGGAGTGAGAAGAAATTCATCCTGCATTACAACTTCCCGAATTTCTCCGTGGGCGAAACCGGACGCATCAGCGGTCCCGGCCGGCGCGAAATCGGCCACGGCGCGCTCGCCGAACGCAGCATTGAACCGATGATTCCATCCGAGAATTATCCCTACACCATCCGCGTCACCAGCGAGATCATGGAATCCAACGGCTCCACCTCGATGGCGAGCGTTTGCGGCGGCACCCTGGCACTCATGGACGCCGGCGTTCCCTTGATCCGTCCGGTGGCGGGCATCAGCGTCGGCATCTGCACCGAATACGGCGGAGACAAGAAGATCTCCAAGTATCAGCTGCTGACCGATATCATCGGTTGGGAAGACCATTACTGCGACATGGATTGTAAAATCGCCGGGACGGAGAAGGGCATCACCGGTTTTCAGCTCGACCTGAAGCTCAAGGGCATTCCCCATGCGCTCATGGCCGAGACGATTGAAAAGGCCCGGGTCGCGCGAATACAGATTCTGGCTGAAATGGCCAAGACGCTTGCCGGACCGCGCAAGGAAATCAGCAAATACGCTCCGCGCATCGAAACGGTCAAAATCAACCCCGAAAAGATTGGCGCGCTGATTGGACCGGGCGGCAAGAACATCAAACGCCTCGTCGAGGAATCCGGCTGTGAAATTGACATCGAAGACGATGGCACGGTGAATATCTTCTCGGTTTCGGCGGAGGGGATGAAGATCGCGCTCGACGCCATCACCGGCATGACCGCGGAAGCCGAAATTGGGAAAGTCTATCGTGGCAAAGTGGTCACCCTCAAGGAATTCGGCTGCTTTGTCGAGTTCCTGCCCGGCAAGGACGGCCTGGTCCACATCAGCGAACTGGCCAATTTCCGCGTCAAGAAAACCGAAGATATCGTCAAAATGGGCGATGAAATCTGGGTCAAGTGCCTGGGCGTGGATGAAAAAGGCCGCGTGCGCCTGTCCCGCAAGGCGGCAATGGAAGACCGCGACAAGGAAGTGGCGGGAAAAGAAGCGGTCGCGACTGAAGCCAAGTAATTTGGTCAAAATCAATTCAAGCGCGGGCGGGCAACCGTCCGCGCTTTTTTGCCTTTGGCAGCGCAAAATACTTACAGGTTTGACTACACGGTCAAAGAACCTTAAATTCGTATGCGAATGCTGGTTGTTGAATCAAAGGTGGCGAGTGCGAACGCAGATGGCTCGCCGGTAGCCAATCCGAATCGTTCCTGGAAACATATCGTGGAACCGGTGGAACCATTCCTTCAGGCGGTTACGCACCAACTGATCCGGCAGGTCAATGAGTTTGATCCCCAAATTGTTCCTTACGCCCAATACGCCCTGAACGGCGGGGGCAAGCATTTGCGCCCCACCATCGTGGCGCTGTCCGCCGGCAGCCTGGGCGGGGTCACTGACGCGCACGCCACGGCGGCGGTCATCATTGAAATGGTGCATCTGGCCACGCTGGTGCATGACGACGTAATGGACGAGGCGGAAATCCGCCGCGACCGGCCCACGCTGGCGGCCAATTGGGGCAACGAAATCGCCGTGCTGTTTGGCGATTGCCTGTTTGCCCAGGCCTTGAAACTGGCGGCCAGTTTTCCCACCCCGGAAGTCTGTCGCACTGTGGCGATGGCGACCAACACCGTTTGTTCCGGAGAAATTTTGCAGACGCAACATCGCCGCAAGTTTCCCATCTCGCGCAGCGAATATTTCCGCGTCATCGAAATGAAAACCGGCGAATTATTCACCCTCTCCTGCGATCTGGCGGCATTTTTGAGCGGAGCCACGCCGGAACGGCGCACCGCTTTGCGGCAGTTTGGCGCGGCTTTTGGCATCGCTTACCAGGTTTATGACGATTGTGTGGATTTGTTCGGGACGGAGGCCTCCGCCGGCAAATCGCTGGGGACGGATCTGGCGAAGGGCAAATTGACGTGGCCGGTGTTGCTGGCGTGGGAACGTGCCAACGCCGCCGACCGGGCGCGGCTGGAGCGGTTGGTGGAAAGCTGGCGGCCGGAAAATCTGGTTCCGGTAAACAAATTGCTGGTCCGCTATGAAACGTTTGAACCGTCGCAACAGGTCATCATGCGCTACTTGAACCAGGCGCGCCGGGCCTTGCGGGATTTGCCGGAATCCAGCGGGCGCACGGGATTGCTCGGCCTGGCCGATTTTTTAGCGCAACAAACCGACGCTTTGACGGTTTGTATTTGAAGCGATCATGATTATGTCCGCTCCAGTCACACGCCCGGATGGTTCAGAAACACCCGCGCCGGTGGAAGAAGGCGTGCTGGTGCAACGGGCGCGACGCGGCGATTTGGAGGCTTACGATGAGTTGATCCGGCGCTATCAGGAGCGCATTTACGCCACGATTTATCACATGACCGCCAATCATGAGGATGCCAATGACCTGGCCCAGGATTCGTTTATCAAGGCGTTTCAGGCGCTCAAATCCTTCAAAGGCGGCTCCAGTTTTTATACCTGGCTTTATCGGATTGCGGTCAACAAGACGATTAATTTTCTTAAACAGCGGAAAAATCGCACTTTCCTAAGCCTCAATGATTTAGACTTTAACACGGAACATAATCCCGATTTGGTGGCTTTGATTTCCGAAAAAACACCGCATCGGGAGGTCAATCTGGCGGAGTTGCAGGAAAAATTGAACGCGGCCCTGCTCAAACTGTCTGAACCACATAGGTTGGTTGTGGTTTTGCATGATGTGCAGGGAACTTCGCATGAGGAAATCGCGAAAATCATGGACTGCAACATCGGCACGGTGCGTTCGCGGCTGTTTTACGCGCGGCAGCAGTTACAGGCATTGTTGGCGGATTATTTGAAGTAAAGAAGCACATATGAACGAAAACGAGGACAATTTCCAGTCGTTGCGGCGTTTGCTGGTTCTCAAGCGGCACGAATCACCGCCTCCGGGCTATTTCGACAATTTTTCAAGCCAGATCCTGCTGCGAATTCGCGCCGGTGATGGCATGGATTCAGTCAATGTCCTGGAGAAAATGTTTGGCCCGGCGTCCGCGCTCGGGAAATTGCTGAAACTTCTGGATGCGAAACCGGTGTTTGCGAGCGGGTTTGCCGGAGCGCTCTGTTTGTTGCTGTTGATCGGCATCGTTTATGCCGAGCGCCCGGATTTGACCCCGCAGCCGGTGCTCCAGCCCGAAACCACCACCGCTTCCCTCGCCGCCTTGTCCCCGACGTCACTGTCCCAGCCAGCCAGCCAGATGGGAATCGTGTCCAGCACCAATCCCGTGTTCAACCTTCAGCCGGTGGCTGCGAATTTTGAGCAGCAAAATCCGCTCGCTCAACCAGTCAGTTTTCAGGTGCCCCACTTTTGATTCGTCCGGAAACCGCGTTGTGCGCTTGAAACCCCGTCGCGCTTGGCATTAAATCAGGCGGGTGCCAACCAAAGTCATTGCGGTAGCCAACCAAAAAGGCGGTGTGGGCAAAACCACCACGGCCGTCAATCTGGCCGCCTGCCTCGCCGCGCTGGGTCAACGCGTGCTCCTCTTCGATCTCGATCCCCAGGCCAATGCCACCAGCGGACTCGGACTGGAAAAAATCGAGGGCGGCAGCGCCTATCGCGTCCTGCTCGGGGAAGGCAGCCTGCTCGACAAAATCAAGGAAACGGCCTTTGAACGGCTGGCGGTGGTGCCCAGCGAGATGGATTTGTGCGCCGCGGATCTGGAACTGGCGCGAATGGCGAATCATTTGCTCCGCGTGCGCGAGGCGTTGCAACCGGTGTTGGAATCACAACGCTTCGACCTCGTCCTCCTGGATTGTCCGCCGTCGCTGGGCATCCTCACCCTGAACGCCTTTGCCGCGAGCGATGGGTTGCTCGTGCCCCTGCAATGCGAGTATTACTCGCTCGAAGGCATTTCCATGATGAACCGCGTGCTCGGCCAGTTGCGCGACGCCGGCGTCAATCCGCGCCTGGGCATCTTTGGCGTGGTGATGACCATGTTCGACGGCCGGACCAAGCTTTGCAACGAGGTCGTCGGCGAAGTGCGGAACCAGCTCGGCGACCGCGTGTTTGAAACGTTGATTCCCCGCAGCACCCGCCTCGCCGAAGCCCCGAGTTTTGGCAAACCCATCATCCATTACGACAAATTCAGCAGCGGCGCGGCAGCATACGAACTGCTGGCGCAGGAGGTCTTGAAACGGCTTGCCGGCTGATTTGTTGCTTCATTACGCGTCCGGGATTCCCTATTTTAAACCATGCTCAAACGCACGTCCCTTTTTGCCTCGCACCAGCGGCTGGGCGGTAAACTGATAGAATTCGGCGGCTGGGAAATGCCCGTGCAATATACCAGCATCACGGAGGAACACCTCGCCGTCCGGAATGCCGCCGGCATTTTCGACATCTCCCACATGGGCGAGGTGACCGTTAGCGGTGCGGCGGCGGCCGATTTTCTCAATTCCGTCCTCACCAATGACATTCGCAAGTTGGAGCCCGGCGAAGGCCAGTACACGCTGATGGGCAACGAACGCGGCGGCGTGATTGACGATCTGTACGCCTACCGGCTTTCCAGCGAGGTTTTCCTGCTTATCATCAATGCCTCCCGCCTCGGGCCGGATGTCGCCTGGTTGCAGGCGCAGGCGGCAAAATATCCGCGCCCCGGCGAGCTGCAGCTGACCGACGCCTCGCATAATTATTCCGCTGTGGCCGTGCAGGGCCCGCGGGTGAGCGCGTTTATCGACGCGGTTCTTCCTGGTGCGTCTATCTCCTGCGAACGCGTCAAGGCCGTGACCGCCTTGAAGAAAAACCAGATCGGCGGCTTCCATTTTCAAAGTCACAGCGTGCTGGTCTCCCGCACCGGCTACACTGGCGAGGACGGCTTCGAAATTGTCGGATCCGACGAGGCCATCAGGCAGGTCTGGGACAAGGTGCTTGCCGCCGGTCAACCGTTCGGCATCAAGCCCTGCGGCCTTGGCGCGCGTGACACGTTGCGGACGGAAGTCTGCTATCCGCTCTACGGCCATGAATTGGATGAAAACACCACGCCCATCGAAGCCGGCCTTGGCTTTTTTGTGTCCTTTGACAAGGGTGATTTCATCGGGCGTTCCGTGCTCGTCGAACAAAAGGCCAAGGGCACAAAAAAGAAGCTGATTGCGTTTAAAATGACCGATAAATCCGCACCGCCACGACCGCATTATCCAATCTGGGTGAACGGGGCAAACGTCGGTATCGTCACCAGCGGGACCCAAAGCCCGTCGCTGAACGTTGGCATTGGGTTGGGCTACGTGCCGCCAGCCTCGGCAAAACCTGGCACGACCATCGCAATTGAGATCCGCGGCCGGCGCTTTGCCGCGGTGGTGGTGCCCAAACCGATTTACCGGAAGCCGTGAGAGGCAGGGACGGCGCGCTGCACCGTCCTGCGCCACGTTGCCGCGCCGCAACTAATTTGGCCCGTCGTACTCACAACCCTTTCATTCCCTGCTCTTTTACGCGGGCGCGGACATCGTAGCGCGATGTCCCCACCACAATTTGGATTGAGAATTCGTGCAATCTGCGTAATCTGCGGACCAGTTTCTAAAATTTATGAGCAATGTCCCTTCGGATCTGAAATATACGAAATCCCATGAATGGGTGCGCGTCAGCGGTGACACGGCAACCGTCGGCATTTCCGACCACGCCCAGCATGAACTGACCGACATCGTTTTTGTCGAGTTGCCGGACAAGGGCCGGCAGGTAAAAGTGGGGGAGGCCTGCGCCGTGGTGGAATCGGTGAAGACCGCCAGCGACATCTACTCGCCGGTGAGCGGCGAGGTTCTGGAAACCAACAAAATGGTGGTGGATGATCCCGCGCTGGCCAACAGCGAGCCCTACACCGGCGGCTGGTTCTTCAAAATCAAATTAAGCAATCCGGCCGAGGTGAATGCGCTTTTGTCGCCGGCGGATTACCAGAAACAAATCGGGGCTTAAGTTCATATTCGCGTGAAATTGTGAAAGCCCGCTTGTTTATCAAACCGTATTGCGGCTGGTGCCACAAGGCCATGCGCTGGCTCGATGACCACGGCATCAAATATGAAGCGCTGGATGTCATCGCGAATGAAGAGGCTTATGCGGAAATGGTCCGGTTGTCCGGCCAGGAACTGGCGCCGGTGATTGACGTGGATGGCAAAATCCTGGCCGATTTCGGCCCGGAGGAATTGCCCGGTTTTTTTAGAAAACTTTAGCCCCAGATGGACACAGATAAACACAGATGGGAAAACGCAGGGGACGGCCTGCCCGGCGAGTTGCTTTTATCTGCGCCCATCTGTGTTGATCTGTGGCTGAAAAATTTGAAATGACGACGACTGAATTGAAACCGCGACCGCGCCTGCCGGATTGGCTGCGCATCGCCTTGCCCACTTCCGACACGTTCGCGCACACGCGCAACCTGCTGGACGAGCTCAAGCTGCACACCGTCTGCGAAAGTGCCAAATGCCCGAACCATTGGGAATGTTGGAGCAAGGGCACGGCCACATTCATGATTGCCGGTGATCGTTGCACGCGCGCCTGCGGTTTTTGCGCCGTGACCACGGCCAAACCGCTGCCGTTGGAAGTGGACGAACCGATGCGGGTGGCCGAGGCGACGCGGCGGATGAAATTGAAGCACATTGTCATCACCGCCGTGGCGCGCGACGACCTGGCGGACGGCGGGGCAGAGCATTTTCGGCGGACGATTGAGGCGGTGCGCGAATTGAATCCAGGCATCGTGATCGAGGTGCTGGTTCCGGATTTCAATGAGAGCGAGGCCTCGATTTTGTCGGTGCTGGCGGCGAACCCGCACATTTTCAATCACAATCTGGAAACCGTCCGGCGATTGACGCCCGGCGTTCGTCACCGCGCAACCTACGACCGCTCGTTGAGCGTGTTACACGCGGTGAAGGCGAAGCGGGGCGGCACGATTTATACCAAATCCGGTCTGATGCTCGGTTTGGGCGAGACGGAAGAAGAAATCATGGTGGCGCTGGAGGATCTGCGACGAGCCGGTTGCGACCTGCTCACCTTGGGCCAGTATCTTCAGCCGTCTTTGAAACATTTGCCGGTGGTGGACTTTATTTCACCGGTTACCTTTGCGGCTTACGGGCGGATGGCCCTCGAGCTGGGCTTTGTCCATGTCGCCAGCGGGCCGATGGTGCGAAGTTCCTACCACGCCGACGAGTTCAACCTGCCGTCAATGCAACGGCAGGGATAATCCGCGCCGCACAAAAAGATAAATGGCCAGGCCGATGAGGACGATGCCGGCGACAAACGCGACGAGGGTGATGGTGGTGGTCAGCGTGCGCGCCTGACCCAGCGTTTCGGCGGTGCGTTTCTTCTCGGATTCCCGGAACACCGCCAGTTCCTTGTCCAGCGAGGCGATGGCCTCCTCGTCTTTAATCCGCAGGGTCAGCCAATTTCCTCCGGCCGGTTTCCATTCTGCGGGCAGGCGCTCCAGGATCTCGGCGGAGGCGGGTTGAAAACCCCAGTGAGCCCAGAAGGGCGCACTCTCCTGGGTCCACAATCGGAAAACCCCATTGTGAGCGGCAATGGTTTGGAGGCGTTCCCAAAACAATGGCCGCGCGGCATCGGCCATGGAAAAATCCGTGTACCCCTCGCTGTGGAGCAGGGCATGTTGGCGGACGATTTGAATGCCAATGGCGCCGACGATCTGTCCCTCGGCGGCCTCAACCACCTGGAATTCAGTCAGCCGCCTTTCCAGTTCATCCGCGGGAAAGCGCATGGAATTCCAGAGCCTCCTGAGACTCTGAAAATCGTCGGTCGTGGCGCGGCGGATGTGAAGTGGGGACGGGCTCATGCGGGTTGAAATTGACCTGACCGCGCCCAAAAGTCAAAACGGCAATGAAACTCCATGCGTCAGCGCAACTTGCTTTTTAAAAAACTTGTGCAACCCTGTGCCCGGCTGGAATCTAATTTGCACCATGAATAATTTGACTGCACCCCAACTGCTGGAGGCTCTCCAATGGCGTTATGCCACAAAAGTGTTTGACGCCGCAAAAAAAATCCCCGCGGCCGTCTGGCTGGCCCTGGAACAGGCGCTCGTGCTCACCCCGACTTCCTATGGTCTGCAGCCCTATCGCTTTCTGGTGATCAACCATCCGGCCAAACGCGCCGAATTGTTGCCGCATTCGTGGAACCAAAAACAGGTCGTGGATGCCTCCCACTTTGTGGTGTTCACTGCCCGCAGCAAAATGGCCGCTGCCGATGTGACCAGGCTCATCCAGCGCATCAGTGACGTCCGCAAAATACCCGCCGAATCGCTGAATTTTTACCGCGACATGATGTTGGGCGATGTCGTCAACGGACCGCGCGGCAAATCTGCCCATGAATGGGCGACGCGCCAGACCTACATCGCCCTCGGCAATCTGATGACCTGCGCGGCCGTGTTGGGTGTGGATGCCTGCCCGATGGAAGGTCTCAATCCTGCCGAATACGATCGCGTGCTCGGTCTGACCGGCGGCGACTACGCGACCGTGGTGGCGTGCGCGCTGGGCTATCGCGACGCTGGCGACAAATACGCCGGCCTGGCGAAAGTGCGTTATGAAACCGGAGAACTCATTCAACAAATCTGACCGGACATGATCAGCAAAGCAAACGGGGTGTCAAATCAACCGGTCCGGCGCAGGTCATCTGGTGTGACTTGAATTGAGCCGCCAGAACGAAGCCATGAAAAGAATCCTTCGTATCATCGCGGCGATGCTCGTGGCTGGGGCCGTTGTTTTTTGGGTGGCGACCGGGGCGAATTGCGGCTGGACCAAGACACACATTCCAATCAAAACCGTGGACTCGGTCACGGGCCTGGAAGGAATTCGTTGGCAGGAGAAATTTGTTCCGGGCGTCGATTTTCTGGGCGCGGCCTTGCTGGGCTCCGTCATTCTGGCCGGCCTTTCTATTTTTGTGCCGCGAAAATCAAATCAACCGCAAAACGAAACCAAATCATGAAAACCAAACTGACCATGCTGTCATTCATTGCCTTGACGGGGGCTGTGCTTGCCGCGCCCCAGACGTTTGACTTCAAGGACCCCAAGGGCATCAACAACGCCGGATTCAAACTCGATGCGCCGCTGGAGGCGATCAACGGCAACGCCAGCGGAGTGTCCGGTACGGTCACCTTTGACCCGGCGAATCCCGGCGCGACGACCGGCAAGATCATCGTGACCACCGGGTCGCTCATGTTGCCAAACCCGATGCAAAGAACGCACATGCTGAGCGACAAATGGCTCGATGCGACGAAGTACCCCGAGATCAGCTTTGAATCGAAGGAATTCAAACATGTGCAGACCACCGGCGACACCACGACCGCGGACGTGACCGGCACGTTCACGCTCAAGGGAGTGTCCAAGGATCTCACCGTGCCGGTAAAGCTGACCTATCTCAAGGACAAGCTGGGGGACCGTTTGCCGAATCAGAAGGGCGATCTGCTGGTCGTCCGCGCCAACTTCACCATCAAACGCGGCGATTTCAACATCAATCCCGGCCAATATGAGGACAAGGTGGCCGAGATTATTGAACTCAACCTGAGCATCGCCGGCGCGTCTCCGAGATAGCCGGAACTGCGCCAGAAACGCATGGCGCGGTAAAAACCGGCTTGTGCCGTGCTGGATCAGACGATTTGGATGATTGGTTACGGGGAACCGAATTGGAAGACACGGTAGAATCGATGCGGAACACTGGAGGGCAGGGCCAAGGTGCCGGGCGGACCGGCATCGGTCCAACTGGCCGTGGTCCCGGTGGCAGTAACTTCCCCGCTGGGCGAAGCAAACCAGGTTGCGAGGTCAGGTGAGTATTCGACTTGATAGGTACGTCCGGCTTGCGAGTCCCAGGTCAAGGTGACGGTATTCTCGTTGGTCAGTGCTTGCACCGTAAGTGCCACAAAAGGCAACGAGACAAAGCCTGCCCGCTGCAACCCGCGTTGGACTTCGGCATTTTGCATAAACAGCCGCCAGGGACGCTGAGTGCGATAGTTCTCAATCATGATGACAATCGGGCCTTGGTCAATTCCCAGCTCATCGGTGTCGAACCAAGGGACGCCAAGGTTAAACGCGTCGCGAAAGCCGTTGGCGGTCCAAAGATTTGTCCGATATTGGTTGTATAGATATTCCAGGTTTGGCAGCGAGTACTCGGGGGTGAAGGCCATTGCGCCGCCCGGGGCGGTGGGGGCAATCGTGCCGTCATCATTTTGGGCCGGGGGAGCCCCGTGCGCTTCATAACCGACATACGGATCATCACAGGCGGTCAATCCCCAGACGTTGCTGCCATAGCCCGTTTGGCCCGAAGGGTTGGCAATGCAGTACTGTCGCTGGGCGAGGGTTGCGCGCCGGGAGTTTTCGCAGTAGGTGCTGTTTTGACTGTTCATGTAAGCGTCCGCAATATGGCGGAAGTCAATCCAGCAATGGGAGTACTGGTACCCAAACAACGGAGGAAACGGGATGTAGGCCTGGCCATAATTGGTGGCCCAGGTGTAACCGCTGGTCCAATACGTCCACGCAGCAGCGGGCAGGGGATTGGTTGCGATGCCAAGCCCGAGTATGTAGAGAATCATGCCTTCGTTGTAGCCAATCCAATTGTTCCCGATGAAACTACCGGACGGGAACCAGCCCATCGAAACCGCACTGGTCCCTTGAGCCATCCAATTCCAATCCACCCGGTTGAAGATTGTATCCGCCATCGTCCGGATGCTGGTTTCATCGCTGTTGGGGCCATTGAAATACTGCTTGGCATAAAGGATTCCGGCCAGCAACAAGGTCGTGTCGATGGAAGAAAGTTCCGAGTTTGGTGCGCGCAAAGCGGTGTTCATATCCAGAAAGTGGTAGAACCATCCATTGTACCCGATGGTGCCTGAGGCGCCGGCGCCTTGCGGACCATTGAGAAAGGTGTTCAACGTCGTCAGCACCCGCGCCGCGCCCTGGGTCCGTGAGATCCAGCCATGGTCAATTCCAATACCAATGGCGGTGAGCCCAAAACCTTCCGCGGCAATGCTGCAGGCTGAGCCGGTCGCAGTCCGGTCCGGGACGAGGCCATTGGCCGGATTCGCCGCGTACCAAAAGTAATCGAAATTGGCCTGCTGGACGTAATCCAGGAAGGCATCATCACTGGCAAAAGGATTGGGAACGGCGGAGAGGGTGGTGGAAGGAAGGCTTTCCTGGGCGGCTGTGGTGACCGCCGTGACCCGGTAAAAGTACGTCTGCCCATTGGTAACATTGAGATCACAGAAACCCGGCGACGTCAGCAAGCCGGTATTCTGCAAGACGAACGGGCCGCCACCGGAAAGCGAGCGGTACACGTTATAACCAGATAAGTTGATTTCAGCATCCGGATCCCAGTGCAAAATGACGCTTTTATCCCCCGACAGGATCACCAATCCGGTCGGGGGTGTGCTGGAATTCGTAGGGCCGCTGACCTGGTCAAGAACTGCATCGTCGAGATAGGCCGACCCGCCATTAATGCCCGCTTGAAGATAGGCATACCGGTAGCTAACCGTGGCCGTCCCCAGCGGGGCCACCAACTGACTTACCGATCCCGTCACCGCGTAGGTGGTGAAATATGGATCACCGGTCGAAACCGGCGACGTCAAATCGCAGGCGTTCGTCACCGAATACGGGAACCACGTGTTCACCCCCACACCGGCGAAGAAGTTCGACGACTTGTAAAGGGCAAGAACATTGGTGTTTGCATCGAGAAACTCGACCTGAATCCAAGTTTCGCAACCCGCCCCTAAAATGTCACCCGCCGAGGTGTAAAGCCATCCGCTGGCCTGATAGACCGCTCCCGGCGCGCTGCTGAAATTTTGGTATATCCCGGCCACATTGTTGGTTGGAGCGGACAAATAAAGCGCCCCCCATTGCTTCCAATAGTAAGTTCCTGAATGTGGGGTGACAGCGCTTTCCACCCAATAGTCCCCAAAATAACCAGGAGGCGGAGGCGGCGAAAAGTAAGTCCAGCCCGCCGCAACGACGTGCCCGCTGTTGGCCTCAAAACCGGGATTAATCAGCAGGTTGCCGGCTTGCGTCGGGCTGGCGGCCATTAACAGGGTGCCCGCAAGGGCCAGAAGTTGGAAATTTAAGAATGGGCCATTGGTTCGCCCGTCCTGGCGTTGATGGCGTCTAAAACTGCCGGCTGACGGGTTTATATGGAGTTTCATAAGCTGAAACGGCAGTATCTATTTTAGATTTGCATGCGCCTGCGGCGTTGTCAATTTATCTTTATGACCGGCAAGAAAATAAATCAGGTCTTGAGGGTTGCATTGGCATTGCTGCTGGCTCTCGCCCCGGGGCTGTTGACTGCCGCTGAGGCGCAATTTGAAATCATCAAGCTTAACAGCCGCGCGCTCGAAAACAATGCGTTGCACGATCCGTCAGTTCGCTCCGTGGTGATCTTTTGTCCGGCGCAGGCCACCAATGGCCAGCCGCTGCCGGTTCTTTATTATCTGCCCGGCTTCGGAAACTCCGCGGATGACTTCATCAAGCATCCCGGGCCGTGGCTCAAGTTCACGCAGAAGGTTGCCGACGAAATCTCGCCGATGATTGTTGTCATTGTGGACGGACATACGCGCTGGGGTGGCAGTCAATATCTCAATTCGCCCGCCCAGGGAAATTATTCCGATTATGTTTGCGATGAAATCATCGCGGTCGTCGAGGCGCAGCATCCCGTCCCTGAAAGTGGCATTCGCCGGGTGATTGCCGGCCATTCCAGCGGCGGCTTCGGCGCGTTGCGCCTCGGCATGGCGCGGCAAAACCTTTTTGACGGCGTCCTGGCGTTGAGTCCCGACTCCGATTTTCCCACGAGCCATTTGCCGCTGGTGAAAATCGCGGCGGTCACGAATGTGCCGCTGGCGGAAATCGATCGCATGGCGCGCGGAGAAGTGCCGGTGCCGGAAAATGGCGATCTGACTTATGTGCTGTCCTTGTCTGCCGCGTACGCGCCGCGCGGGTGGTTCCATCGCGGGCAGTTCGAGTGGATATGCGACTTTCAGGGAAATATTCGCCCGGCAGTCTGGCAGCGCTGGCTGGACAATGATCCGTTGACCATCGTGCGGAAGAAAAAGGCGCGCGCGTTTGGCGTGAATCAGTCGATTTATCTCGATGGTGCGGCGCAGGATGAATTTTCAGCCAATGTCGGTGCCCGGAAAATTTCTGAGGTGTTGATGGAAAACCAGGTGCGCTGCGCGTTTTACGAACCACCCGGTCACCACTCCGATCATCTCCAGGAACGATTGCAACGCGGGCTGGCCTGGCTTTTTGGCCGGCCGATGTTTGATATCAAGTAAAATAAAAATGCCTGGGGTTGAACGCGGGTGCCGGCCTTCAATCTGCAATTTAAAGTGACTTCATTGGGCTATCCCGAGTCGCGACAAATTGCGCCGGCATCAACCAAAACTGCTCTCTGCCTGCCGTGGTCACTGGATTCACACCGGCAAGGTTGGATGGCAAGCCATCCCCACAAAAAGTTTGCGCCTGGCAACCGACCGACAGTTGCCAGGCGCATGTCTCGTTTTCAGGTCCAGGAACTTGTGCGCGAGGCGCAACCTCCCAGCCCGTGCTTAAAACCAGAACCTCAGTGCAAAAACACTGCCCGATAGTACCGGCTGCTGGCCCCTGGACTGGTGTCGAGCACGTTTTGTGGCGACGAGGCCAACTTAACCGTGGTCAACATGGTCCATGTGATTGGGGGAGTGAGCGAAGTGGTCCAATCCACCTCGTAGGTGGAGCCGATCGGGCCAGTGATCCCGATTACCGGGTCGAGGGCGATACCCGTGATCGCGAGCGCGACGACCTTGCTGCGGGACAAGCCCAAGCCATTCGAGACAATCGCCTGGTATTTTCCGACATCAGCAGGCAAAACACCCGTAATGGTGAGCGTCGCTGTGGTTGACCCCGAGATATGGCCGGCACTGTCGGAGATGGGCGCGCCGTTGAAAAGCCATGCGTTGGTAACTCCCAACGTGTTGGAGACTCCCACATTGAAAACCGCGGTTCCGCCAAGCGACACCGATGCCGCCACTGGTTGGTTGGTGATGACGGGCGAGCCGGGAGGCGCCACGGATTCCAGATCAAACGCGTCCACAAAAAACGACTGTGCGCCGGACGTGCCATACGCGTTTAGCATCGTCGCCCCAACCCGCACCTTGAACGTTCCGGCGGGAGCGGTGTACGAAGGCGTGGTTAATTGCGCCATGCTGCTAGGCCCGGCAGTCGGCATCCCATTGGCTATCAGGTCAAACGCATTGCTGGAGAGTATATTGCCTGAGTTATCCAGGAACAAAACTTCGAACAATACTTGAGGGACGACGCCGCCGGAAGGTGCGGGAAGTAGACCGCAGAAATTAGCCTCGCAGGAAGCGTAGCCCGACAGAGTGCACTTGGTGCCAGCCGAAGACGGGTTGTCTTGAGAAAAATACACGCTGAGCAGGTCGTAAAGCCCTGGCCCACCATTCGTTGACCCTTGGAATGGCTTGAAGAACAAGCCATAGCCGTTGGGCTGCTGCACGTTGCAAAACGTCTCCGAGTCAGCCCCGTCGTTGAATGAGCCGCTGACGCTTTTAGTAGCGACTATTTGCCATCCATCCGGCCCTGGATTAACTTGGCCATTCGCTCCGGCGGCCCCAAGTATGTCCAGATCAGGATTATATAGATCATTCGCATTCGCCACGCGGGTGCCACAGGCCACGAAGCCTAGAACCGCGATCAAGGTTAACAGTCGTTTCATAGTTTGTCTTTCTTTTGGGGGTTTTGGTTTTCGGTTGTTGTTTCGGGCTTAATTCGATTGACTGGCACGCAACGCCAAACTCCACGCCCAACTACTGGAAACAAAGGGCTTCCCCGCGTGACACCCAAGGCAGGTCGCAGTCAATTTTATAAGTATTTCCATCTGTCACCATTGTTTGGACGGTTCAGTTGTACGAATTAGAGAATGCCGTATCATTCAGTTTTCCTTTCTGTGGAGTTGTACGCGTTTATCACACGGATCGTAATGCTTGTCAATACTTATTTTCATAATGGGCAATCCGAAGTCTTATCGAAAGCCCCGGAGTTGGTGTCGCAGCTTTAACCTTATGGCCGGTCGCGTCTTAGACAGCGTGCGCGTTCCTGGCGCCGCGAGACCGCCGCGGATCCCCGAAGTTCAATGCGCGGTCAAATCCTTTTCCGGTTTGAAGCCAATCGCGTCGAGCGCGGGTCGAATCTCGGGGTTCGCCATGAATTTCTGCCAGATGATGCTCGAGCGATAGTTCTCCATCATGACCACAATGACCGCCTGGTTGAGTCCCATCCAGACCGGCTCGAACCAGTTCTCGGTTTCGTTGAAGCCGTCGTGGAATCCATAAATGCCCCAGGTCTTGGCGCCCAGGGCGCGATAGAAATGTTTGAGCGCCGCCATGGATTCCGGCGGCGTGTACGGGAACGAGCCGAGCGCGGCCGAACAGCAGATGGTGCCGTTGTCGTCACGTGGCAGTGGGCGGCCGCCACCGGAGTTGATGCCGGCCGACAGCCCCCAGCAATCGGGGCCGTAACCGGTGTATTTACGGATATTCTCAGCGCAATAGGCGTGGTTGATGAGCGCAATGTTGCGATTATTCCGGAAATAATCCGTGTATTGGTCCTGCAGACCGCGCGGGTCGAATCCCATGAACGAAAACTGGGTGAAAAACAGGTCGGCGCCGTTGCCTTCGCCGACATCGAGTTTGATTCCGTAGTAGGCGTTGCCGTTGGTATAGTGGTCCCCCTGCGTCGTCCGGCTCCAGTTCTGGCGATAGCGCACCGCGAAGTCAGATTGGCTGGCCCAGCCGGTGTGATAAAGGCTGGCGGGGACCGGATGGGTCGGCGAGGCAATCGCGAGCAGATAGACGATCATGGTTTCATTCCAGCCCACGAGCGGATGGCTGATGTGCCAGCCATAATCAGGTGACCAGTGCCAGTATAGAAAGCCGCTCGACGGCTCCTTGCGATACCAATCCCACTCCACCCCGCGCCACAGGTCGGTGATGGTCTGGCGGATCTCGCGCTCCGCGTCGGTATCGCGATCGAAGTATTGCCGCGCCACCAAAAGGCCCTGGACGAGAAAAGCGGTTTCCACCAGGTCGCCGCCGTCGTCGTATGTGCCGAAATAGTTGACGACCCGGCCCGTGGCTCCGTTGAGAAAATGCGGCCAGGCGCCATGGAAACGGTCTGCCTTGCTCAGAAAACGGGTGATTTTGAGGAGACGTTCTGCGCACTGTTCGCGGGTTATGAAATGCCGTTCGGTCCCGGCAATCAAAGCCATTATCCCGAAGCCGGATGCGCCCACCGCCACAAGATTTTCATCCCCGGGCAAAATTTCGAGGGCCATGCCCGCGTTGGGATGCGCCGCCTCCCAATAATACCGGAAACAGCTTTCCTGAACCATGTCCAACAGTTCGTCGTCGTTGAATGGCCGGGTGGTGGCCGAGGCGGCCGCTGACAGCGGGGACTCCTGCCCCGACAGATTCATGGCACTGACCCGATAATAGGCTTTTCGACCCGGCTCGCCCACGAAGTCCACGAACCGGTTCCACTGGCCCTGCTGGATGCCGATGGGAACGTACTGGTCGCCATCCCACGAGCGGTAAATCTGGTACCGTAGCAGCTCGCTCTCCGGGTTGTTCGTCCAGGTCAGGTCGAAATGGCATTCAGCCCCCTTGACCGCCAGTCCCGCGGGCGCATCGGGCGGCTTGCCCTCAGCGCGGTCGCGGTAATAAATTTGCACGTCGTCGAGATAGAGGGTGTGCTCCTGGCCATCATCCAGCCCCTGTTCGAGCCAGATAATTGCCAGCTTGCTCGGATCACATTTTAAATCTTCCGTGCGTTCAAACAGCGGCTTGAAGTTCTCGAAGGGAATGCTGAGGCGAACCCATTTCCCGGCGGGCAAAGGTCCGTGATCTGCGAGCAGCGAGATTGTCGCCGACCCGATGTCATCCCGATCCTGCAGGGCGATTCGCGGTGCTGCCTCGGGCGACAGGCCCGTTTCCGAAAAGCACCAGCAGGAGAGCGTGTCGCCCTCGAACACGAGCTTCCGCCCATATTGCATGACGGATTTGAGCTTCATCTGCCAGTGACCCCCGGGTGCGGAAGTCCATTGCAAACGCAGGCTGTTGGGCGGGCTCACGAAGTGGTTCGTCTCCACCGGAAGTTTGTAGTCCACCATTGCCAGTTTGCTGGGCGGGGTGACCATGCCCTCGCTCTGGTAATATGATCCGTCCTCGGGGCTGTTGTCGAAAACGACGTGCCGATCATAGAATGTTTCCGCCCGGCCGGCCCCCGTCAGGCTCAAGCCGATGAGAATGGCTCCGACCCAATGCCGTCGGCGGCGCCCGGGCAACCCCCGCGTCATTTGATTTCGCATTTTGTCGTTGGCCAGGTCAGTCATCTTCCCGCCGTCCATTTTTGGTTTCAACCGGAGGCCATTCCCCGGGCAAAACTGCCTCGAAAATTATTTTGCTCGCAATCACTGGGTTCCGGTGGAGTTGAGGAAATTGCAACGTTCAGGCAGGTTGTACAAGTCATTATTACGGATGAACATCACAACAATTACCAAAGCTGCAATCAGACCATTTCAAAAATGGACAATCTTGTAAAGAAAATACTTGACATTTATGCGCCTGGCGCTAATGCTAAACTTATCTCCACTACTAATTATGGTTGTTAGCAAAGATTTCAATTTTTCCGGCCAGGCCAGGCTTGATCGGATGAAACCCCGGCCCGGCGCCCGCGGTGGTTTCACGCTGATTGAGCTGCTGGTGGTGATTGCCATCATTGCGATCCTTGCCTCGTTGTTGCTGCCCGCCTTGTCGAAGGCAAAAATCAGAGCCCAGGCGCTTATGTGCATGAGCAATAACAAGCAGCTGGCGCTTGCCTGGCTTCAATACGCCCATGACAGCAACGACCAGGTGGTAAACAACTTCGGGATCGTGGAAACTCAGACTGAAATCACTGGTCTGACGTACCGCAATTGGGTGAACGACATTATGAGATGGGGTATCTTCCCCCCAAACGACGAGATGACCAATCTTGATGGCATCACCAAGGCGCCGTTCAACAATTACTTGTCTGGAAATGTCGCGATTTACAAGTGCCCGGCGGATTATTATTTGTCCCCTATTCAGTCGCTGGCTGGTTATGTGAATCGTCCGCGTTCGATGTCAATGAATGCCTACTTTGGCCCATATAATCCTACTTGGATTGCCACGGCCGGGAATGAATTCTTTCCGACCTACCGCCAGTTTTCGAAGATGAGCTCTGTACCCGTTCCGTCAGACATTTTTGTGTTTATTGATGAACATCCCGACAGCATCAACGACGGATATATCCTCAACAATGCCAATCCGAATATTGCAGCTTGGCCGAATCAGAATTGGAACGATGTGCCGGCGTCGTATCACAATGGGGCTTGTGGCGTCTCGTTTGCGGATGGGCATTCAGATATTCACAAATGGTTCAGCTCTGTAACCAAACTGCCGGTCAAAATGCAAACTGTTATTTATTACCCGTTCAGCAACGACAAGGTCAATGCCTATGCCGATGCCGAATGGGTCGCGTTGCACTCAAGCGTGCCAAAGTAAGTTAGGTTGGTGGTGCGCAGATCTCCCAGGACATCCTAACTTGTAAAAGCAAATGTTCCGATGCGCCCGAGTGAGGAGATTGTTTTTCCATTTTCAATCCCGGGCAAGAATACCAAAACCCCATTAAATCCATATTTAATGGGGGGGGTAAACTGGCGGAGAGAGGAGGGATTCGAACCCCACAAAATCACGCCAATAATAACGGAAATCCGCACGACGACGCACAAATAGACTCACAAATTCCAGTCGCGTCAAGCCCCGAACTGTCCCAAGTAGTCACCGCTTGGGAAAAACTTCCTGCCCCACTCAAGGCCGCAATCCTCGCCATCGTCAAGACGGCGGAGTGATTTTCCGAATGAGCATCTCACCATGAATTTTAACCTCCATGGTGTCGGTCAAGGACATCATCCGTCAAGCCCAGGTCTTCCGTTGGCGCCGGGCTACATGGATTTCCCAGTGATTTACTCGATACCGCCGTGCTTGCGCAGCAATTCAGCCAAGTCCTTGTAGTTGTGCAGCACTGCAAAGGCTAGAGGCGCTCTGCCAGAGTTGTCTTTCGCATTAACGTCAGCATTGTTGGCAAGCAGCAACTCCACCAGGTCTTTGTATCCCAAGGCCGTCGCAGTGTGCAAAGCCGTCATGCCGTCGTGGTTCCTGGCGTTCACATCAACCTTGTGCGCCAGCAGCAAAGCGGCGATCTCCGTATAACCATTTTCCGCCGCGACCTGCAACGGTGTCCGTCCCGAATTGTCGGTGACGTTGACATCGGCGTTATGCGCCAGGAGCAATTCCACCAGGTCCTTGTGGCCCCCAAACACCGCGTTAAGCAAAGGCGTCCACCCAGCGTACGCCTTGGCTTCAACATTGGCCCCATTGGCCAGGAGTAATTCTGCCACGTCCTCGTGGCCATTCTCCACCGCAAGGTGCAATGGCGTCTCACGGGCGTAGCTGTCTTGACTGTTGACCAACTCGTGATGCTCTTTGACCAGCGCCTTGGCTTTCTCCAGCTTGCCGTTAAACGCCGCCTCGTGAAGACTGCCATCGCCTGTCCCACCCGGCGGAATCTCCGGCGACAAGTTCAACCACGGAGAAGGGCCACGCCCGCCGGATTCCTCGTCGAGCCATTTCATCGCATCCAGCCATTTTTTGAAATCCTCCAATTTCATTTTGTCCCATTTAGGTCCGTTCAGTTTCAGCATCGCCGACGACGCCGGGTCCACCTGGTCGAACGGGGCGTAGCGCCCGTCAGGCTCGCGCTGTAGGAAAAGCAAATAACGCGTGGCTTCCTTCGCATCGAACGAGGCCAGGTTGGGGGCGCTCAACATCAATTTGTCCGGGTTCTTGAGCCGATAGTGATGCACAACCAATTTCTTCAGACTCTTGTCCCCTTTCAAAACGATACTTACCTCGAACTTCGAGGACAACCCGATCACAGGAATGGGAGGACTGATGTGGGGAAGATATGTCTGTTCAGCAGTGTCTTTGCTGGAGACGGGCTTGGCGACGACGACAATGTCCGTCTTCTTGTCAAGCCCACGAAAACTGAGTGAGCTGACCAAGCGAGCGTCAGCCACGAACGTTGTGACTGCCAGGACGAGAAGGCTGGTGATGATGGGTTTCATTGCTTGTGTAGTGTGATATCCAGATAAGAATTACCGGAAATGAGTTGGTTGTTACAGAAGAAGTGCGAAAAAGTTGCCCCGCTCAATCACCAGATGTCAGGCCGTCCCCCACGCTTGCCAGAGAAGCCGTGGGAAACCCTCATATGGCGGGGAGAACCACCACTAGTTACGTTCCCGTCGAAGACGCTGATTTGCATCTGCAATGACTGACTCCGGCGCGCCTCGTTTTGTCCATTGAATGTGGCCGATTTGAAGGCGTTAGGGCGTTGCGCCGATCACGTCCGGCATGTGGACAAGCGGTTGCGGCGGCTGATGCGGGAATGCCACTGGCAAAGCCTGCGCGACGCCACGGCGGATGCGTTCTTACGCTGGCGCGCCGAACAAACACAGGCACCCAAAACTGCCCAGCATCCGTGTAGGTTTTCATCGTCAGACGCATGTCGCTGTGTCGTGCCAGTTCCATCGCCAGCCGTGGATGCACCTTCATGGTCGAAAGCCGCGTGATGAATGTTGTCCGCAGTGCGTGATAATCCATACGATGTCCGCGTTCGTCCAGAAACGGTATGCCCGCCTTTTTCAAGTCCTGCCGGAATACTTTCATTTTCGGAACGCCATTGACCAGCACCAGTTCGTTCGCTTTGCAGTTCGCCGGTTTCTGCTGTTGCAATGCCTTGGCCAGTTCCTGATGCAACGGCAATGCCTGTTCCTTCCGGTTCTTGTTCACGGCGGCATGGAGACGCAGCAATCCGCCGGACTCGCCCAGCACCAGATCAGACCAATGCAGCGTCTTTGCCTCGTTCCGCCGCAGTCCCGCATACAGGGGCAGCATATAGGCCAGTTGATTCTTGCCCGCAACTTGTAGCAACTGGATGGCCTGTGCATCTGATAACGCCCGCCGCTGAACTCGTTCCTTGCCGCGTGTGTCCGCCCGCTCCACCAGTTCAAAGGGATTTACTGTGACGCGGCTTTGCTTGCGCAGCCATGTCCAAAAGGCCGAGAGCGTGGCCAGATATTCATTCAGGGTCTTGGGTGCCTTGGTGGTCTGCTCTTTGCGCCACGATTGAAACGATGCGGGTGTCACGTCCGCCAGCCGTGTCCAACGACATTCCCGCACGAGCCGGCGCAGACGCGTGTTTACATGGCGCAGGTGATCTGCCGAGCGGCCCAAAATGATCAACTCATTGACATACTCCGACACCAAATCAAGCAGCGGACTTTGCGCCGCCTCGCGTTCTGGTTTCGCCGGAATCAATCCTGCCGATTCGTGTTCCAGTTCCTGCACTAGCTTGTTCAATTTCTGTTGGGCAACCTGTTTGTCGGACACCTTTAACGGAATGTCGCGCACCTTGCTGTCGCCAGTGAGTTTCACGCGCGCCCGGTATAACCGGCCCGTTGTCCGCTTGCCATTGCGATGCCGTTTGGGTTTGTAAATTCTCGCTTCCATATTTTTGATGCTCCTCAACTTGGTTGGCTCAATCTTTGAAAATACGCTTTGACCTGGCTTTCCAGCATTCCCACCGCGCGGCCAATCCGTCGCAATGGTGGCAAATCGCCGTTTTCCGCCCTCCGTCTTACCGTGCGCTTGCACACGCCAAAAATCCGCTCCAACTCAGGCAGACGGATCAGCCGGTCATTAAATTCATTTTCCGTGTGCATCTTCGTCCTTCCATTTCCATCGCTTTTCCTTTTTGTCCCACTTCATTCCCTGTTCCAGCCGCTTCCGATAAAATTGAGCCTTCTTTTTGTCGGACGCCATCGCCGCCATTGCTTCCGCCAGTAGTAAAAACATATCCTGTTGCCGGTCTTCACGGTCAAATTCGTCCTTGTCGTATCTGATTTTTCGACCTCGCTTATCTTTCGGGTCGGTGTCTGCAAAGTCCAGGGCTTCCATGGCTTCCTTCACGGTTTTTGGTTCATCTGCTGATGCCACCGGCTTGAGCTTTTGTCGCTGTCTCATCAAGCTTTCGTCCGGCTCATCCACATAACCCATCCGGCGTTTCATTTCCGCCACCCACGCCTTGCATTCGCTCATGGACAACAAAATGTAGGGGCGCAGTTTGACTTTACGTTTGGTGCCGAAAAACGTGCTTTCAACGTGGGTGATGTAAAAGAAGAACGCGGTCAGTTTGCCGTCCTTGATGCGTTTGTGGACCGCTGCCCGCTGGACGGGCACGAACATGGTGACACCGGCGGGTGAGATGCCCACGTCGCCCTTGTAATGCAAGCCGAGGTCTTCAATCCATTGACCGCACTCCGCGTGCGTCCCCTCCCGACGATACGCGCGCGTGCCGGGCGTTGGCTCGCCGACAATCTTGCGCAAATCTTTCGGCACTTCGATGAATGGAAACTCAATGAATCCCATATTTCTTACATTGTATCTTACTAGATACAATTGTCAACCATAAATCGGCGGCGATGAATTTATTTCCAAACCAGCAGAATTTTGAATCAATATGCCAGCACCACCACAAACTCGCCACGCCAGCGAATTTTACTTTCATGCCTTTTGGCGTTGTCCTTTGATTTCCCGGAAAAGCCAGGCGCGGGCGTGAGACCAATAGTTGTCGGCGGTTCGGGCGGAAATGCCCAGAACTTCGGCGGCTTCCTCCAGCGTCATGCCGACAAAATAGCGTAGCTTGACCAGTTCCGCTTCGACTTGGTTTTGGGCGGCGAGTTTGTCGAGCGCCTCGTTCACGGCCAGAAGTTCATCGTCATCACCCGGCGCCGCCACGTCCACGTTTTCCAACTCCACGCGTTGCTGGTCGCCGCCATGACGAACGGCCTTTTTGCGGCGAGCTTTGTCAATCAGGATGCGGCGCATGGCCTCGGCGGCGGCGGCGAAGAAATGAGCGCGATTGGCAAATTGCGGATTGTCATTGCCGACCAGCCGCAACCACGCCTCATGCACCAGCGCCGTGGGCTGCAACGTCTGGTTGGGAGCTTCGTGGGCCATTTTGGACCCCGCGAGCTTGCGCAGTTCGACATAGACCAGCGGCAACAATTCTTCGGCGGCCTTGGGGTTGCCGTGCTCGATGGACTCCAGAATGCGGGTAACGTCGCTCAATCAGCGACAGCTATCAGATTACCCGGCCTTGCGCCAGAGAATTGGGTCCGCCCGGTCCTTGACTTCCCGCCGGCCGATGCCGATGAATTAGAGTTATAAGGTTATTCACTTTCGGTTTATTTCTGATGAACGGTATTGGTATGCAAGCTGGGTTTGAAGTCCAGACTGGAGGATCATGGATTCACCAGCTTGTAGAAATCCTGCGCGTTGGTGAGTGGCAAAACGATGTGATAATCCCCATTGATAATCGTGCGCGTGCCGATTACGGGTGTCCAGTTGGGCGTTGCCAAGTTGTCATTCTGTTGCAACACGAGTGCAGGATTTGTTGGCCAAGCTAATTCGATTCCGCCTTGAACCAAGGCAACACTTGTAAACGATACGGCGGCATTGAACAAATTGACGGTCACGGTGAAGGAGCAATTGGTGCTGTCACCGCAAGAATCGCTGGCAGTAGTATCAACCGTCGTTGTGCCAATGGGGAACGTGCTGCCGCTCGGCGGATTGGCGACCACCAACGGCGGCGGACTGCAACCACCGGTGGCTGTCACGTTGAAGAATACCGTTGCCCCGCCCGAACTGGTCGCATTGACCGTCAGGTTCGAGGAACAGATCAAATTGATTGGCGATTGCGGATTATTGGTCAAGGCGATCGTCCCGGGTGCAGTGATGCCTGGCGACCAAGTATTGCCACCATCCAGGCTTATTTCGGTGAACAGGTCGAAGAAGCTGCTGATACGATAATCGTTCGGCGCGTTGGTGCGCACGCTGGTCCGGCCTAGGGAAGCCAGGGTCGGACTCGCCCGCACCATCATTCCACCCGGCAGCGTCCCCCCCGACAGATTCAACGTCAGTATCTCCGTGTCAAAGAAGCGGGTGTTGTTCGTGTCCAAATCAGCCCGGCTGTTGACCTGCTCACTGACGCTGGCCGGCGCGGAGAAAGGCGTGAAGCTCGCCCCGCCATTCACCGAAATCAGGCCGCTCACGCTGGCGCCGAAGCTTTCCGTCTGGCTGGTGCCCGGAGCCGGCGGTGATTGCGTTTGCGTGAACTGATCAAGGCTGGCATTGGTAATGATGATGCCATTGGCATAGAACGCAAACCACTGCGCTGGCGAACCGATATACTCCCCAGCCAAGGGCGGCAGGTTCGGCGTCGGCTCGGCCACCTCGGCGGCCGGCGTCGTCAACACCAACCGCACCGGCGCGTTGGTCGCCGGCGACCAAGTGTTCCCCCCGTCCAGACTCAACTCCGTGAACACATCAAAGAAGCTGGTGACCTGATACGTCCCATCAGGCTGGGCATCCACTTCGACCTCGCCCCGCGACGGCTCGCTCTGACTGGAACGCACCATGATCCCGTCGGGCAGGTTCAAACTCAGCGAGGTCAACGCCGTGTCATAAATCGTGTCGTCAATCGCACTGTGGCTGGCCACGGTCATTTGCACCGTTGCTGCCGCCCGCGCATACTGGTACGTGTTGCCGCCATCGGTCGAAAGCTGCAGATCCATCTGCGCGTTGAAGTTCTGCGTGTTGGTCACCCCCGGAGCCGGCGGCGGCAACGCCCCCGTGAAAAACTTGGTGCTCGTGCCCTGGATCACGATGCCCTGCGCATAGAGCGCAAACCAACGCTGCGGCGAGACGTACTCCCCGTTGGGCGAGGGCAACAAAGCTGTTGGCTCGGCCACCGGCGTCACCGGTTTCGGGTCCGGGTGCATCTCCACATGGCCCGACTGCTGCGCCGGCTGCCAGGTGTTGCCACCATCTACGCTGGCTTCCATGAAGATGTCAAAGAAGCTGCTGATCATATAACCGCCCGTCACTGGCCGCACCGTTGTCTGGCCGGTCGAGGGCAACGTCGGACTCGCGCGCAGCCGGAAGCCCGGGCCGCTCAAATCCAATTGCGTCATCTCTGTGTTGAAGAACATCGTGCCCCCCGCATCCTGCGTATGGGTAACCTGCACCGTCACGTTGGCCGTGGCGCTGGATGGCTGGAATGTCGTCCCGTTGTCCATCGAGAGTTCGAAGTCCATTTCCTCGCTGTAGGTCTCGCTCTGGCTGTTCCCCAGCGCCGGCAACGGATAGTTCTGCGTATAGAACCGGTGCCGCACATTCCGGATGACAATGCCCTGATCAAACAAGACCCACCACTGCGCCGGACTGAGATACACCGAGCCGACTGGCGGCAACACCGGCTGCGAGAAGAAATACTCCGGCGCTTGCGGTATCGGCGGCGGCAGCACCGTCACGGTGAAGCTGCAAATGTTCGTGCCGTCGAAGTTGTAGGCGGTACTGGTCACCGTGTTCGTGCCAATCGGGAAGGTGCTGCCCGATGGCGGCGTGGTGGTAACGAACACGGCGTTGCTGCAGGAATCACTGGCGTTGATGGTGAAAAACACCGCCGCCGGCACGCTGGAGGCCACCACGATGTTGGACGGACAGAAGATGGACACGGTGCAGGTCGGCCTGACCACGTTCACGACGACAGAGGCAGAATTGTTGTTCAGGTTCGGGTCCGTGACCAGGATTGGCAGGGTGGTAATCGCGGCGGTGTTGGTGTAATTGCCCGCCGTGATGGTCTGCACCGTGATCGCCAGAAAATTAGTGGTGCCCGGAGCCCCGGGCACTACCGTCCAGGCCCCCGTGTTGGGGTTGTATGAGCCATTGCCCGCACTGCTCACATACTGGAAGCCGGCGGGCAGCAGGTCGGTAACCGTTGCCGTGCCGGTCACCAAGCCCGGTCCCCCGTTCGACAAGGTTAGGAAAAACTGCATCTGCTGTCCCACCTGCACCGAGCTGGCGCTCGCCACTTTGAACATCGCCAAATCCGCCACCGTCGTGATGGCCCCGGCTCTTTCCGCAGCGGAAAGGACCATGGCCGCCACGCATCCCGCAATCAGGTTTCTGAATTTCGTTTTCATAAAGCTCTTCCGGTTCGGTTTGTTCCACAAGGATGGCATGAGTTGAAAGTCCCCGGCCGCGCGCCCCGGATTCGTCAGCAGTCGGTAAGTATGAGCGGCGCTGACGGTGCGCGAGAAAGCCACGGAACAAATCTGTTACTGGACTCGCCACGAGGTTTCATAATTCATTCAACCGGTAAAACTCGTAAGGATTGGTGGCCGGCACGTTGGGATAAACAGTGAAATTACTGGCTGGAATATTTGTCTGCCAATTAATCCAATTTGTGGTGGCCAAATTGGTTGACATCTGCAGGACGGCGTAGTGACCGCCGGAAATAACATTTGTCGCAGTTATGGCGACCGTTGTTTCTGTGATTGGTTGTTCGAGGGATAACAGAGGCAGCGTGGGTTGAAGAACAGCGGCAGTGACGGCAATGCTGTTAAGCCCGGACGAAAATTCTCCCGGAGTGCCAACGTCCCCAACCAAAGTCAGCGCCCCGGTGGCCAGGTTGACGATGAAGAACTCGGTCTGCCCGGATACCGACCCTGAAAAATACGCGGTGCCGGACACACTGGAGATGGCAAAGCCGATCCGGTCGCTGAAATTAACACCTGTCGGTCCAATCAGGGTCGTGGCTCCCGTAACCGGATTCATCAAATACAAGTCGTGGCTGGCGGCGCTGAGGCCGTAAAATTGGGCGTTCACATAATTGTAAGCCATGGCATCAATGACCGCCCCGGTGTAGTTGGGCCCCACCGTAGCCGTTCCGTTCGTCGGATTAATGCTCAGATTCTGCCCCAAATCGCTGGACACATAGAGCTGGTTGGTGCTGGCGCCCAAGCCAAAATCAACGCCGTTCAATACCGGTGTAAATCCGCTGCCCACCAGCGTGCATGAACCGGTGGCGGGATTGATGGCGTATAAATGGTTCTGATCGCCCAGGCCGTAGAGGGTGCTCCCGATGACATTGATCCCCCTGATCTGCTCGCCCGAAATCATCCCGGTCAGGGCGTGGGCGGTAAGCAGGATTCCCGGCGTTGTGATGTTGAAGGAAACCAGTTCGCCCAATTCATCACTCACGCCGTAAACCAGTTCGGTGTTTGCGGCGTTTGCCTGGATGCCGGCCGCCGCCAGCAGGCTTACGACCAGGGCGAGTATGCCCTTGTTCCGAAAAGGCCGTATTATTTCATTTTTCATATTCAAATCTTAATCCTTGTGCGGGTTTCTCATTTAGTAGTCGGTAAATATGAGCGGCGCGGAAGATGCACTCTGGGCACCCAGGCTGTTGAACGCGGTCATGGTCCAACTGTATTTCACGCCCCCTTCAGTGCCGAACAGATAGCCGCTGGGAATCTGGAACGAGTTTCCGACCAGGCCCGTGTTTTGGTAAACCACGGTGCCCGCCGGGTATCGCGTGACCACAATCCCATAGCTCGCCGCGTTGGTGTTACTCACCCAGGTAAACGTGGGCTGGGTGGTGTTCACCGCGTAACCGGTGTCCGTTGATGTGCCCGGCGACACCAGGTTTGGCGGCACCGGCACCCAGGCCGTGGTGAAGGTGACGTCCGAACCCAACGTCGTCCCGCCGCTGTTCACCGCGTCTATGCGATAATGATAAGTGGTGGACGAATTTAAGCCGTTGAGCGTCGCCTGAAAATCGCTTTGTGGCGTGGTGCCAATGTCGGTCTGGGTCGTAAAGTTGCCATAACTCGTGTCCGTGCCCCACTCGAAATAGGTCATTGTATCAGCGCCGTTAGGATCGACGCTCCCGTTCAACACCGCTGAACTCGTCGTCACGGAGCTGGCGGCGGAGGTGGTGACACTGGGCGGCGTCTGCGCGGCAGCCGCCGTGGTAAAGCTCATGTCCGCGCCGAAGCTCTCGCTCGCGCCGTAAGCGAGGATGCGGTAATGGTAGGTGGTGTTCGGAATCAGCCCGCTGATGGCGGTGCTTTCGCTTTGCGGCGAGTAATTGGCCGGGCCGTAGAATTGGTTGCCCGAGGTGTCATTGGTGTAAACGCCCGCCGCCGGGCCATACTGGAAATACCCGGCCGTCGCGGAGCCTTCACCGTTTACCGTCCCGTTCAAGGTCGCCGTGGTCGTGCCCACCGGATTGGCGGCCAGCGTCGTGACATCCGGCGGCAGCCCCGGAGTGGTGAACTGCTGGTCGCCGCCCAGGCTGATGCCGGCGCTGTTGGACGCGACCAACTGGCAATGGTAGGTGGTCAGCGGATTCAAGCCCCCGGCCAGAATGTTTACGGGCACCGCACTGGTGTTGGCGGCGCTGACAACGCCTGAGGCGGTGTTGCCGAGGGAATAGGTGGTGTCGTAGCCGTATTCAAAGAACCAGGTGGTGTCCGCGCCATTGGGATTGACCGTGCCGTTGAGCTGCGCGTTGACACCGGTGACCGCTGAGGCCGCCAAAGTCACGGCCCCGGGTAGCGTGGCCGTGCCGGCCGTGGTGAACTGCTGGTCGCCGCCGTATTGGAGGCCCGGTAAATCCGAATCCGACGCCATCAGTTGATAATGATAGGTCGTTGACGCCGTCAGCCCGCTGATGTCAACGCTCACGGGGGTGGGATTGGTGGAGATATCCAGTCCGTTTGTCACGGTGGACGAGCCGTAATTGGTGTCCATGCCATAATCAAACCAATAAACCGTGTTGCTGCCGGCGGGATAGTTGGTGCCGGTGAGCGTGGCCGTGATGCTCGTGATATTGATGGCCGGACCGGTGACGGGCGGTGGGACATATGGGTTGGTTACGGCCGTCGAAGCCTCGTAAAAGGCAATCGCCGTCGGCACCCCGTCGGTGTCCGTCATATCGTCCTTGATCTTGTAATTATGGTCAACCATCCGCATGGGATACTTGAACAAAGCTGTCAATTGTTTGCCGCCACCGCCGCCACCAGAGCCATGGAGGCCAATGGGTGAATTGAGGATTTTATGAATCCCGAAGTCTGGCGGACCCAAAGGGTTTAAAGTATAATCGGGCAGCAAAGACACCACCACTTGGTTGAGACCGGAGTTGGTAATAGTCAAAACCGGGACGTAACTCAGTTCTACCGCGCCAATGTCGCTGCCGTCACCGCCATGGAATTTAGATAGTATGGGATAGGCCTGTAAAAAGAATGGCCGGGGCCGACCGCGCTGGTCCGTGGTGAGACCGAAACTGTAACCCTGGTCAATCACCAGGGAACTCAAGACAGTCGGCGCCATCGTGGGCGTGGGGCCGCCGTTGTCTTGCAGCGGACCCAGATATGGATCAATCGGCTGGGCAGAGGTTCCAACTTGGTCGCTGGCGAGCCAGGATACATTTTCTGCGCCCGCATCATTGCCGATTAAATTAAAACCCCCGCTGAAATGAGTGATTTGAGCTAGATAACCTTGGTCTAAATCGGGAGAGTGACCAGCATCCGTATTGCCGCTAACGATGGTGTTTAGGATTGTACATCCTGCGCCGGTGATGCCGTTTATCGCGATCCCGCCACCGTAACTACTACTACCTGCGGAATTTCCGCAGATGGTACAACAGATGAGAATACAATTACCGTCGGAAATTTGAATGCCGGCGCCAGTAGGGTTATAATCCCCGCCAGTTACGGAATTACTAGCAATCGTACAATTGACAATTGTACCATTGGTACCGTAACCAGAAATATCAATTCCTCCGCCAGCTGGGCCTATAACGCCATTATTTATGGAATTAAAACTGATAGTGCAATTCGTCATTGCTAGGCTGACTTCAGCTTCGATGCCACCGCCAGCGGGACCGTTTCCGTTAGCGGCGTTATTGCTCGAGACAAGGCAATTCACGAGCGAGAGCTTGATTGCACTATAGATGCCGCCACCTATTCCATTACCGCCAGACCCGCCATTTGCCGAGTTTCCGCTGATGGTACAATTCTGAAGCATGAGTGGGCCGGAACTGTAGATGCCGCCGCCATCGCCATCTCCGCCGGGCAAGCCCACCGCCGAGTTGCCAGTCACGATGCAATTCTGGAGCGTCAGATTGCCGGCATTTAGAATCCCGCCGCCTTGACCCGGGTTGCCGCTGGCCAAACCGTTGCTGATGGTAAGTTGGGATATGGCGACGGTTGCGCCGGCGGCAATATTGAAAACACGCGAGTGATTTTGACCACTAATGGTCAAAACTCCAGCCCCCAGTCCGGTAATGGTCAGGTTGGTGGTAATATCCAGTTCATTGGTCAACGGGATCGTGATCGTTTGATTCCCGTAAGCGGGGGCTTGGAAATTGATGGTATCGGCCCCCGATTGTGCCGCCGCGATGCAAGCCCGCAACGACCCCGGTGCCCCGTCGAGCAGGTTGGTGACGGTGAAGGTGTTTGCGTGCGCCGCTCCGGCCAGCAGCAGCCCGGCCAGCAGGAACAGGACAGGGAAACAACCGGCACGCGGACGCGCCGCAATCGCTCGGGACTGGTTCAGTTCAAACATAATGGCACCTTTCTTAGTTAAACGTCGTTTTCAATGGGTGAGCCAGCGTCCCCACCGTTAACCAGTGCGAAATTCCGGGGCAAAAAGCGCAATCTGGTTTTTATACCCATCCTTTACGGCTGGCTCACCTTGTAGAAATTCACCGGGTTGGTGACGGACAGTGATACCGTCTTGACGTAGCCGTCGCCGGTGAAGTTCGAGACGCTGTTCCAGTTGGCCGTCGTCAAATCCGCGTTGGCGGAGACGGTGTAGCTGTGGTTGGAGACCGTCAGCAGCGCGAAGCTCACGTTGCCGCCCGCCGCCACCGGCACGGCGATCACGTCCGGCACAATGGGCGCCGTCACCACCTGGCCCGTGGCCGTGAGCGAACCGCTGGCCGTGCCCGCCTGCGTGCCGCCGTCGAACAGATATGGCTGGCCCGGCGGCAGTGCGTTGAAATAGTTGCTGCTCATGAAGGCCAGCAGGTTTTTGGGCACATACGCCGGGTTGGTGTTCACGCCTTCCAAATCGCCCTGGATGGCCGCCTGCGAAAGACCGGGGAACGCCTGCGAGAAATTCGTCGTCTGCGCCCGGGCGGAGGCGGAGAACAGGACGAGGATGGAGAATAGAAGATGGAGGATGGCGGCGGAAAAAGCGGCGGCGGGCATGGTAGGGCGCGTCACTCCGTGCGCGCCGTTCGGGGAACGGCTGGCGCGTGGATGATTCACCACGTTCGCGGCGGGCAGGGGACTGCCCGCCCTACCTGCGTCACTCATCGTCATGTCAATTGTCTTTTCCATCTTCAATCTTCCATTGCTTCACTCCGCCTTCCGCATTCCTCACTCCGCGCTTCATTTCACTGGCTTGCCAGCACGTTCACCATGCCGATCAACACCCCGCTATGGCCCAGCCCATCGTTATACTCCACCATGAGCGGGCTGCCCGTGTAGATCGGGGCACCTGGATAAGCGGACAGGGAGTAAGTGGCGTTGGCGTTGCGGGTGAGGGGCACGGTGAGGGTGGCGCTGAAGGTCCAGCTCCCCACGCCCGTGGCCGTGAGCTTGAGCGGGGCATACACCGGCACCGTCTGGCCCGCCACCGATCCCGCCTCCGCCAGCAGCACGCCGTTGGTGAGGCTGAACGCGCTGGTCGCGCCCGTCACGCTGAGGCTGCCCGTGACCGTGAACACCGCGCCGGTGGCCGTGCAGTAGATTTGCGATAGAATGGGATAGCTGGCCGTGCCGCCATGGATGCCGCCCACCGTGTCGTAACCCAGCAGCAGGACATTGAATGTGCCGGGCTGGACATAGGTATGGACCGGCGCGGGAACGGGCGCAGGATTGGTGACCAGCATCGAACCGTCGCCAAAGTTCCAGACGTAGTTGGTGATGACAATGTTGCCGGGCTGGGCTTCAGTGGCGGCATTGAACTGGACGGGCAAGGGGGCAATGCCGTTGGTCGGCGCGGGCGTGACCAGAATGGTAGGATTGAGAGGCGCCGGTGACCGCTGCGTGCCGAGCAGAAGCAGGACGAGGGGAAGCAAAACCCAACCGGGCCGGCAACGAAAACAACTTGTCACCGAACGGGCTGGCGACGGGGCGTCACTGCCACCTTGGAAATTCATAAGTTTCCTTTCTCCGACAGTTCAAAGAGTGTAATCATTCCCGTCCACTGGGTCAAGAGAAGTCCGAACGTTACAGCATCCGGGCCTGCGGTTTAGACTCCATTGGATATGATTTGATCTTCAGCGCCAGAGCCGAATCTTTCCGTGCGCGAAAATGCTTCAGGAAATCCTGGCACTGGCTTGGATGAAGTTGCCTGACTCCGGCCCGGTCAAACAGCACCTTTCCATTGTATTGCATTCCACCATTTGTCCGACCGGAGACAGGCCCGATACGCTCACTGATTCGCCCGCTCTGCGGAGTGTGTTGAATACGGCAATCAGATGCGGACATGAGATTTCTACAAGGAGCCTTCGCCGGAGTCCGGCAGCGCGGTGCGGCTTGGTCACAGAGGCTGGTGGCCGAAGGGACCCGAAGCCGGTTGAAGGCCATTGACGTCGGAATATTGCACTCCCCCACCGGCGGCGAAGGCGGAGAAGCCGAGGCCGGACAGCATCTGGCCGTGACAATCAGTTTGAGCGTGGATTTTCTATTCATAATGTTGTGTAGGAAGGTTGAAGGTTTGAGGTTGTTATTGGGTCAAGCGAAAGAAGAGATTTCCCGTCGGTGGCGAGACGGTGATGCTGTTGGTGCCGTTAGCGGTGGTGATGGTATAGCCGCTGGGAGTCCAGTCCGCCGTCACCGCGAGATTGGTGTTCTTCTCCAAGGTGTAGCTGCCGGTGTTGGGCCAGGAGACGGTGACGCTGTTTCCCGAATGGGTGATGACGAGATTGGGCAGTCCCGCCGTTTGCGCGACGGAAATGAGACTCCAGAATCCACCGGTCAAAGAATAACTGCCGCCGGTCATCGCCCCGCCCGCATCCGGCTGGCCGATGGTGCCGGTGACTTGGTAAGTGGCGCCGGCGCTGCTGCCTCCTCCGCCGGCGATTTTATACCAGTCAATCGAGTAGCTTTGCGCGCGAGCTGCGAAGGTTAACACCTGCAGCGCTAGGATATTTAGGATCATGTTTTTCATAAGTGTGTCATGGGGGATTTGTTTCGGGTTGCAGTTGTTTAACGACCGATGGTAGCCACGCCACCGATAGCAATAATTTTCATCGGGTTGACCAGTTTCGTGGCACCGGGACTGGACGCAGCACCGCCGGTGGCATTGATGCCGGGACCTTTGATGGCAATGGTTCCGCCAGAAGGAACCGCATTGGTTCCTTGAGCTAGGGTCGCGAACGGAAATGAGTAGCTGCCGTTTTGTATGAAGTTGTAAGTGAAGTCTACCCAAACTGACGGGCTGGTGAAGCTAACTGGATCCGAAGAGATGCCGTTGGCGATTACTCTCAACGAGTAGTTTCCGGGGGAATTTAAAACCGGAAGCGGGACGTTTGCTTCAGTCGTCACTATTTGCCCGCCAGTCTGGACACCTGTGCTGCTCCAGTCGTGGGTTTGGCCATAATAAACGTGGTTATTGGCGTCCGTGAAGCTCACCAATGGGTAATTGCTATCCATTTGAGCGTCGTCGCCATAACTGGCACCTGCGGAAATACCATTGAACAAGGTGCCGCTTAGGTGCAATGAGCCGTCGTTGTTCCAGGATACAGTATTGATAGTCGGCTTGCCAACAGGGAGCGGCGAGGCATTTGGGTTGTAAACGTAGAGTTGAGAGAAAGTGTCACTATAAAGCACAGTGCCATCTGGAAGGTCAAGCATATAGGAATGGTCAGAACCAACGTTAAATGACGATCCAACGCTTGAATTGCCGGGGCTGCTCGTGGCAAAGAAATTTGTGACGGCAGGGTCATATTCGTAGAAGTAAACGGGCGTATGGTTGGTTATAGAGGAGACTTCACAAAGGATTTTACCATTGACCATCATCGCAGAGGGCGCATCTTGCGCGACTAGGCCAAGCGGAATGTTCTGACCTATCGTCCACTGCCCCGGACTGCTATTACCTGTGGGCGTGTAAATTAGCGTCTTCCCAGTGCCCCCAATGAAGAGCGCTCCCCCATCGGGAAGGAGAAAGGCGGCTCCAGTTTCATTTGTTCCAGCTCCACTTTGGCCAGGGCTGAACAATTGCAAAGGCGGGACGGCATCCACGACCCAACGACTTTGAGCCGGAATGTATCGCTCCGAACTCAAAACAAAACCGCCAGGATCGACGCTCAGAATGCTGTCATCAGCCAGCTTTACCCAACTGGCTTCATCCTGATAGACGATGTTTGTTGAGGCTTGCGACCAACTCATCGTCCCTGGATCAAATATCAAGTTGGCCCCCGCTGGCAACGGGTTAAAACCCACTAACGATACGAGAACCCTGCCATTGGGTAATGTTTTGCATTCCGAATCATCAGGTGCTGCGCCGCCTGTGGAAATTGGCGGTGTCCACTGATCCGTATATGGGTTGTATACCTCGGCATCATTTCCCTGACTGCCACCTTTAGGATACTCACCGCCGGCTACAAAGATTCTGCCGTCTCGGAGGACAGCCGAGGCGTAAAAGGTGCGTGTCTCGTGCATGCCTGGAATGTCGTTGGTCCATCGCCCGTTCACATAGTTACCTTGGCTGTCAGGTATTAGATGGAACCAATTTGTGCCCACGCTACTCTGGCTACTCTGTTGGGCCATGACTGTCCCATCTGACAAGAGAAGCATCAACTCTACACCTCCAGGAGCTGGCTGCGCCAACGGGGTCCAGTAACCAAGACCCAGTGCAGGTTGTGAAGCGATAATGCCCCACAACACAAGCACTATCGCCGCCCAAATTGCCTTAGCGAACACGTGGAATTTATAATTCGCTCGTTTCATAACAGTCCTCCGGCGGTAGATTAATTGTAAGCTCATATAGCCTTGGCATTGAAGAAACTACTGCAGCGTTACCAGCACCAGAATCATGCCTTGGCCGTCCTTCAAAGCGCTCATGGCTTTGCCAAGAGTCGCCCCCTGTGCTCTGGCGTGATCAGTGACTTTCATCGCATGACCTGCGATGCTGGAAGTGGTCAATAAATCACCGGCTTTGATCGCACCGTTCGAGGTGTCCGCTTGAACATAGACGCGGCCGGTGAGCGCTACATTCTTCCCGCCTTCCAGCAAGCCCTGCTGCTGCATCTGGATGCCAGGATTGATGCCGTTTGCACCGCTGATGATGCCGGCGACGCGCGTGTCGTAGGGTTGGTCACTCATTCTCAACTGACCGGGATTGGCCTCGTCAATCACCACCACCGCGCCCTGGGGAATTTCCTGGGCGGCGGAAGAAATCTGGAACGGCTCCGCCAGATCACAGCCGCCGCGGATGGCCAAGGTGCATACGCTGGCGTTGGCGGTGACGTTCAGATTCCCGGAACCATCCAGCGTCATCACTGTGGTGCCGCCGCCGGGGTTGTCCTGGGCGTTGGTATGAACGCCGCCTGCAAACCAGGCAAAGCCGCCGCCAGCGGCGGTGCGTTGATACAGCGTCGACGATTGCACGCCAATACCGTAAAGCGAGCTGTAGAGATTGAGCATCTGCCGGGTGCTGCTGCCAAAATCCACATCGCCCGCGGGATCCACCTCCACATTCAGACTGCTGGTCGTGGTGTAGAAAAAGGCCCCGCCGGTGGCCAAGACCGCAAATGAATTTGGCCCTTGCGAAACCGCACCCCGTGTGCCGTCACTCCAGACGAACGAGTTGTTGTCGCTGGCGGTGGCGTTTTCGCCTGCGGCGAACGACGATTGTCCACTGGCGGTGTTATCAATTCCCCCGGGCACTGTGCCACCGTAGCCTGCTGTGTTATTGTTTCCGCCGCCGACGGTGCCGAAATTCCCAGTGACAGAGTTTGGCATGTTTTGAGCGCCAGTGAGGTCGTCGTAATGCTGCTCGCCGCCACCGGCTATGGTTGCCCCGACAACCCCGGCGGAAATCAAATTCTCCCAGAAGCCGCTATTCACATTGATGCTCGCGTCGGTGGCGTTGTTGATACCTAACGGGCCTTGGCTGGAATAATTCAGTCCGATCCCGCGAAGTGAATAGACGTGCAGCTCCAGCCCGGCGTCGTCGGTTGTGCCCAGGAAATTTACACCTGGGGTTGTGCCGGCGTTGCCCGTCAAGCTCCAGCCAGACCCGCCGCCTCCGCCGCCCCCGGTGGCAACCGGCACCCCATCAATGGTCATGCCCATGCCGCCGGTCACAAAGCGCACGCCGCCATTCGCGCGCACGCTGAACTGGTTGTTGGCCGTGGAAGAAAAGGGCGTGCCTTCAGAATCGGCCCAGACAAAAGCACCTTCGTTGATGGCTTGTGCGTAGTCGCCAGCCGCAAAGGAATACTGGCCGGACGCAAGGTTCAGAGAGCCGCCCGGCACCGTGGCGAGTTCACCACTGGCGGTGTTATCGAGACCGCCGCCGACGAACGCGCCTTCACTGCTGGCGGCATTGTTCGCTCCGCCCCCGATGATAGCATATTCACCGCTCGCGGTGTTGCCAGTTCCGCCCGTCACCGTGGAGGCCGGACCGCTGGCCTTGTTGCCGGCCACATTTATTCCGTCATAACCACCGCCCCCGACAAAGCCGCCGGGACCGGTGGCCGTGTTTTGCGCCCCGCCGGAAACCGTGGCCTCTTTGCCGCCGGCGGTGTTGTTATAACCGCCGCCGACGACGGCCTCGTTGTTCGTCGCCCTGTTGGCGTAACCGCCGCTCACCGTGGCATCATAGTAGGCGGTATTATCACTCCCGCCGCCGATGGTGGCATAGTCGTTACCGGCACCGATAGTATTGCCGACGCCACCGGCGATGGTCGCGCCGGACACGGAAGGATCAATGCTGCTTTGGGTGCCACCAATGACATCAGGATCGTTCAGGCCGGGTTGCAGGCGGAACGCCCGCCCGCCGTTGACCCACAGCTCCAACGGCTCATTGTCGCTGGTGCCGAGAAAATTCACACCGGGGGTGGTGCCGCCGTTGCCGGTGAGCGACCAGACGCCGCCGCCGGCCGTTGGATTCGTCCATACCAGGCTGCTTCCGTTAAACGTGAGCACCTGCCCGCTGGCTGGGGAACCAACCGTGTTTAATTGCGGGGCGGAAATGCTGGAATTGTTAACCCCGCCCGAGTTCTCCGAGTAAATGGCGTAGGGCGACGGCGTCACCGGCTGCCGTGGCGTGAGGGTGGAGAAGCTGCCGGTGCCGTTGGTGCGGACACCGATTTGCAGCCAATAACCGGTGCCGTTGAAGACGCCGGAGCCGAAGTCCAGCGTGGCGGTGAACAGGCCGTTTGTCACGCCGGTGGCGCTGTTGGTTACCGGCCCGGCCACGGCGCCGCCGCCGCTGCCCACGCTGAACAGCGTGAAGGTTAGGTCATAATTGCCATTCGCCGGACCACCACCGGCATTGAGCCGGCCCTGATACGTAAAGGCCGTGCCCTGGGCGTGGATAGTTGAGGGTTGAAGGATGAGAGCGGCGAGCACCAGCAGTGCCAGCGCCGTGGTCAGGCGAGTCAGTTTGGTTTTCATAATTTCTTCCTTAAACTTTCTGGACATGGTTCAGGTCAATCTCAATGGCGTTTTCCCGGTTAATGTTCATTTTCAGTGGGTGAGCCTATGTGCCCACCGTTAACCAGTGCGAAATTCCGGGGTCAAAGGCGCAAATTCAATTACGAAAACCGCGTCCAGCCCGATTCGATTCCACACATAGAGATTGCCGGTTCGATGGCGGTAACGAGAAGGGCGACCTGGCTTACCTAGCGGCGGGTGAAGCGGGAGATTGATTTTCAGCGCCTGCCTTGACTTGCACATTAAAAAGTTGCTCGGCTTCAGCCCGAAAGCGGAGAAGTTCCGGGTTTTGCGGGTCGTGATCGTTCATCCATTGGATGGCTTGGTCGTAGTATCGTCGCGCGGCGTCGGCGTTGCCAAGCTGGCGATTGGCCATGGCCAGAAAGAACCAATCGGTGCTGGTGGCCCATTTTTGCATTTGCACGCACTTTTCCAGATGGGTGACTGCCTCTTTGAAATCCCCGGCACGGTAGTCAGCGGTTCCCAGCGTGTTCCACCACGAGGGGGTATTCGGATCCAAGGCCACAGCTTTCTTTGCCAGTTCAACCGCCAGGGCGGGATCGCGGTTCGTGGGATTCTCCGTTGTTGCCAAAAACCATGCCGCGTTATTGAACCATCCACCGTTCGTCGAAGTGGAGTTAAGCATCACCCGGCAGATATCCGTGACCAGTTGCTTATTTCCCGTTTCCACCACCAGGCTGGGATCCACCAAGGACGGTAGTTTGTCCAGTTCTGAAGCGGGTGCCTTCTGTAAAATCTCCATGGCCAGCCGGGACAAGTTCGCCGCCGCGTCCGGCCAGACTGCCTTCTGATAGGTGGCGGCATTTTCAATCAGATCGGCGGCCACGGTGGCTTGTCCATCCTTGGACAACACGTCATTTAGAAATGATTCCGACTCCGCCAGCTTGTTCTCCGTTTTCAGCGCGATGGCCAGACTGCAGGCTGAATAAACGTAATTATCCTCATTGGTCGCGCGATTCGGGGAAATCAACGCCACCGCTTCACGCAGGAAATGTTCCGCCTCGGGCAGCTTGTGCTGGTCAAAAAGCGCGATTCCCAGATTCATGTCCGGGTAGGCCGTCCTTCGGAAATCTTCCTGCTTGGGCAGCGCGCGATAGATGTCCAACACCTTCCTGAGCGATTGCTCGGCCTCTTCGGGTTTGCCCGTGTGCAGCTGGAGCCAGCCCAGCACGCGCAGCGTCGCGGCCAAAGCCTCGTCCTGGTTGGTGCTTTGAATCTGCCAGGCGTTGCGGCATTGCTCGGCGGCGGCGGCGAACTTATTCTCGTTCCGCAGCAGATTGGCGAAGTCGTAGTCTAGCAGGGCGACCACCGGATGGGACTTTCCCAGGTTTTGACGCGCGATTTCGATTGCGTCCGCATAAAGCGGTTCGGCCAATTGCGGCCGGCCGGCCGCCACGAGTTTATCCGCCATCTTCTGCATTATCGGCGGCAGTTGGATCGGATCTTCCCAAAACGGTTTAAGGATGTTGTTCAACACCTCCCGATATTCCCGCGACGCCGCTTCCGTCCGGTTCTGCGACGCGAGAAAGTTGGCCACATCAACCAGTATTGTATCCACTGCGAGACCGTTGGCGCCGAGTGCCGCGCGTTCCGTGGTGAGGACTTCCCGATTCAGCGCCTCGATTTCTGCCGGTTTATTTTCGGCCGCCAGCAGCTCCCGGAGCAGCCCGACAATGTAAGGGTATTCATTGTCGCCGGGCCCACCGAGTTTCGTGTAAATTGCGAGCGAGTCGCGGTAGGCTTGTTCAGCCTCCGGCAATTTGTGCTGTTGCCAGAGCGCATAGGCCAACTTATCGGTAGCCCACCCGTCCGCTTCAGTGTAATCCTGGTGCAGCTTGTGATAGAGGGCGAGCGATTCGCGAAGATACTCCTCGGCTTCCTGGTATCGTCCAATTTGGTTCAGAACGTTGCCCAGACAGCGCAGGGTCAGGGCCAGTCGGTCGTCTTGTTGGGCGCGCCGATATATCGGCAGCGCTTTCAGATAATACTCTACTGCCGCTTCCCATTTATCCTCTTGTGACAGGACCCCCCCGAAATCAATGAGCAGTTCGCCCACATTGAGGTTGGTTTCTCCCAGCTTTAGCAGCCCGGCGTTGATCGCGTCCTCGTATAACTTTTCGGCTTCCGGCGCTTTGCCCAGCGCGTTTAACGCCTGCGACTCCTGCCGGAGGAGTGTCGGCAGGCTGCCGGGATCCAGGACAATCAACTTGCGGGTTATGTCCGATGCCTCGCGTGCCGCTTTCTCAGCCTCAGCTGGTTTGCCTTGTGACTGGAGGTTCCCGGCCAGACTGCTCAAGGTTGTCGCCACGGCGGGAGTGTCATCGCCGAGCGCCGAGCGCTGGTTGGCGAGGCTGCTTTGATCGAGCGCCACGAGTCCGGCCAAATCTCCCTTGGCTTCCAATACAGCCTTCAAACCAGTTGTCGCGGCGTCCACGCTCTTATGACCGGTGGGGTATTGCTTGCTGAAGATGGTCAAGGCTTCGCGATAGGCGCGCCCGGCTTCATCGAGCTTCTTTTGCAGCCGAAGTGCGTCCCCGAGCACCTCCAGGGCCCATCCGGTTTCTGGATGCTGCGATCCTTGCAGTCGCCAATGCAGCTCCAGTGCCTGGCGAGCCAAGGTTTCCGCTTCCGCGTATTGGGACTGCGCAGTCTTGGCTTGAGCGAGTCCGTGGATAATGCTGGCGGTTTCTGGAAACTCCTGGTCGGGCGTTTTGCGTGCGATGTCCAGGGCCTGCTTGGTGACGGTTTCCACGTCGGTGTATCTTTGTTCTGAATTCAATGTTTCCTGCAAGGCCCAAAAGGCAAAAAGGACCGGTTGCCCAACGGTGCCAGCCTTCCGGTAAATCTCCAGCGCCGCCCGAGCCTGCGATTCGGCATTCGGCAGTTGGTTCTGCTCGAAGGAAGCCCAGGCGCAGTCCGCAAGCGTGGCGGCGGTCTGGTCGTGCTCTCCGTATAAGCGACGATTCAGCAATAGCGCCCGCTCCAATTGTTTCTGGGCCTTGTCACCATCGGCGAGCCGATAGTAAGCCTTGCCAATCGTTTCGCGCACGGACGCTTCGACTTCAGGTTGGTCCTTGAATTGGTTTCCCAGCCCGGAAGAGAAATCATCAAGCAGATTTCTCACGGTATATTCCGAACCTTTAAGTTCATCCGGGTTTGCCGCCCGAAGCGACTGCTGAAAGAAATCGCTGATGGCGGTCGCCTTGGCGGCTTCCGTCCTCGCCGCTTCCCTTTCCGCTTCGGCTTGCTGGCGGGCCTGCTGCTCTTTGAAGAACATCCAAGTGGATGCAATCACTCCGACTGCGAGCACGGTGATGACCGCCGCTGCCGCCGCAAAGCCGAACTTGTGACGCCGCACCGTCTTCTGAAACTCGTAGAGGCGGCTGGGCGGACGCGCGAGCACGGGTTCGCAGTTCAAATGGCGGGCGATGTCCACGGCCAGACCGTTGGCGGTCTCGTAACGGCGCGTGCGGTCTTTCTCCAAACACTTCATCACGATCCAGTCGAGGTCGCCCCGCACCAGATGAATCAGCTTGGGCGGCTCGACTTTCCGGTGTTTGGCGATCTCCGTAAGGTCTGCCCCAAGCATCGTGCTCAAGCAGGTCGAGGGCCGCGCCGGTTCCCGTTCCCGGATTGTCCGCCGGATTTCGTCCAGACCAGCCTCCAGTAATTTCTTGGCATCAAAGGGCGTCTGGCCGGTCAGCAGTTCATAGAGCAGCACGCCCAGCGAATAGATGTCGCTGCGCGTGTCAATGTCCAGCGCTCGCATCTCCGCCTGCTCCGGACTCATGTAGGCCGGCGTCCCGATGAATTGCTCGAACGCCGTGAACAGGGTTTGATTGGTCAATTTACCCTGCGTCGCCTTGGCGATGCCGAAGTCAATCACCTTGGGCACGGCTGCCCGGTCATCCATCGTCACCAGAATGTTCGAGGGCTTGATGTCCCGGTGGATGATGCCCTTCTGGTGCGCGTGCTGGATCGCCCGGCAGACCTGAATGAACAAATCCAGGCGTTCTTTGGTGGTGAGATTGTGCTCGTCGCAGTAATCGGTGATCTTGATGCCGCGCACCAGTTCCATGACAAAGTATGGCCGGCCCGTTTCCGTCGCACCGGCGTCCAGCACCTTGGCGATGTTCGGATGATCCATCAGAGCCAGCGCCTGCCGCTCGGCCTCGAACCGGGCGATGACATTTTTGGTGTCCATGCCCAGCTTGATGACCTTGAGCGCGACCCGGCGGTGAACCGGTTCCTCCTGTTCGGCCATATAAACCACGCCACAGCCGCCTTCGCCGATTTGCTGGAGCAATTTGTAGCGGCCGATGCGGTCGCCGGGTTTCTCGGTGGGGATGGAAGGAATGCGGATGGTTTCGCCCGGTCCGGATGCCGGGCTTTCGAGGAAGGCACCGGCGGCTTCACTGGCTTGAATCAGTTCCTCGACGCGTTGGCGCAATGCGGCGTCGCCACTGCACGCTTGGTCAAGAAAAGCGGCGCGCTCCTGCGCCGGCAAACGCCGGGCATCGCTGAAGACGGCCAATTCGCGGTCAGGAGGATTTGTCATGTTTAGGCGGACTTTACTGTCTGCTCTTCAATGCGAAAATCCAGAGCAAAAAGCGCAGGGAATTTTAAGGAAATTGATTAGGCGGGGATAATCCCGAGCGATTAAGAAGTGCGCATTCCCTTCCATTTAAACGACTAGTGTGAAAATCCTCCGTGCGCGAAATCATAAAGGCAAAACTCCCGGAGCCGGGCGGCGGGTCAATGTGGAGCGCAGCCGGATGAGGCGAGTAATACCTTGACGCGACGACCGGCGACATACAATTGAATATGGATTCGCGCACACAGCCCGTGCCAAGAACTTTCACAGGCTCACGCGTTACCCCTTAACCGAATCGGGTTTTGATGCCTGCCGAAAATCCGGCGAACGTCCGTTGAAAAATCCCGGCATCAACCGCGGATAGGCAACGTCAGGTGCTAACCATGAGCAGTCCCTGGCTACTAAGATTCCATGACCTTCAATAGCCCACGACTATGCCACGCGAGATGCTAACCTGAATGCGGAGTCAGCTACGGCGGCAATTACCTACGTTCACGCCAACCATGAAACGGCGTTGAAACAAAACATCGTGAAAGTGATTTTTTGGTTAGACACCATCCCCTAAGCTCTGGCTTGAGGAAAAATCCAGGCCAAAACCGGAGTGGCAAAAAGCGACAAAAGGCGGCAATGAACTTGTCGCAATACGACGCCTTTTGTCGCTGGTAATTTACCGCCAGTTGTCGCCTTTTGCCGTCAGCAGTGATGCACACACCGTCAGCGACGAAGGAACCGAGGCGATTTTCCGTCAGACATCTTCCCTAAACACAGCTTGAGGCTGCAACCGCAGCCGCAAATGTTGCGCGAAATTTGCGCAACTGTTGCGTAACAAGTTCAACGCAATTAAACACCATTCAACATCAGCGGTTCAAGCCGCTGGAATCATCCGGCCAAGTCACACCCGGGACAATCGCAACGCAACACCCGGGTTTTTTCCACCACTGAAACATATCACGGCACGGCCAGGCGGTAGAACTGCTGCGGCCCGGAATTCCAGTTGGTGAAGCTGAAGTTGGTCGCGGTATTGCCAACCCGGCCGAGCGTCGTCCAGCTTTCCCTGCGGAGACGCTATGCGTCCTCCGCCGTCCCTCGAACCTCCTTCAAGACATCGCCGAGCTTGTCGGCTAATTCCTGTCGGCCTGCCTCAATCTTGTTTTCGACTTCGGCAAGACGGGAATAAATACGAGATTCGGCGGCGTCAATCCGCTCCTCAAGCCGTTCAAACGAGCGGCCGATGGAGACGGCGATGTCGTCGCCGTTCTTGTAGATGACGCGCTCGATGAGTTCGAAGTCTTTCTGGTCTAAAGCCATAGTGGTTAATTTAGGATATAATCTAGTAATCTGCGGGCAGAAGCACCGTCGTAAGAGAACGGGTGGCCTCGGTGATGACCCAAAAGGCCATGCCCCTGCGGTCGTGATAGGCCGAATGCAGTTCGAGCCCCTTGAGGAGCGCCGAATCGTTCCGGCACCAATCCTCCTCGCTCACGTCGCCCCAATCGCCCCGCGAATGGCGGAGTATGCCGGTGGCAACGGCGTCCAAGGACAGCTTCTCGACTGCATTGGCCGTCATCACGATACGTCCGAGCGGGAAACCGCCACCGTCAGCACCGATGGCGGCACGTCGAACACCGACCATTCCAATCGCACCACACTGTATTCAGGAACGGTAACGGGATTGGTCACGGCCAGCGTCTGGATGGCGACGTTGCTGGCGGCCGGCGGATTGGAATTCACCACGCTCGGATCACTGCTGGTGACGAAGGTTTCCAAAAATTGATTTGTCAGGATCACGCCGTCCTGCGTGATTTGCACCGATGTCTTGGTGCCGCCCTTGTTCGTGAGCACGACGTAGCGTTTGCCGTTGACGCCCTGATAGGCTTGCGCATAGATGGCCGGCACGGTGGTGACGCCGTTGGTGTCCATCGGCACCGTCGGCCCATTCAATCCAACGGTGGTCGGATAGCTGGACACGGTGATTTCATCCGGCAGAACCCGGACTTCAATCGGCTCCCAGAATTTGGCGTCTTTTTCATCGGAACTTGACTCCGGCAATCACTGGGACAATGGTTGGACGGCTTCCACGCGGTAAAACCGCGCGGGCGCGTTGGTGTCGGTGAAACCGGCTATCGTGGTGGAACCCGCGGAAGGCGAAACCAGCCCCAAGCCGCTGTCCGTCCAGCTTGGCGTGGCGAGATTGAGATTCTTTTGAACGTAGTAAAATCGCGTTGGCACGCTCTCCCAGGTGAGACTGGCGCTGGTTCCGCCGGACGAAAAACTTCCGTCGGTGATGCGAAGAACGCTGTTGGCGTTGTTTGGATCGGTGCCCGCGAGGTAGTCCTGCCCAATGGTCATGCCCTTGCCAGTCGGATCGGCGTTGGGGTTGATGTTGGTGGTGCCGAAATAAGTCAGCAACCAGGGAATGGGCAAGCCATTGGGCGCGAGGGCACCTTGTTGGATTGAGTCCGTCTGCACATAGGCCACGGCGTTGCTCAAGCTGATCCAGCCGCAGTTGGCGCTCCAGACAGAACCGCTCAACTGCCCGGTGAGCAGATTAACCTTCGGCTTGCCGTAAAGCTGCTCGAATGTAATCCAGCCGATGTTCGCGCCCCAGGCGTAGCCGCTCAAATTGCCGAGGCCATCGTTGTTGACGCCGAAGTCGGTGGCGGAATTGTTTTGGTATTGAATCTGGTTCGCGGGTGAGCCGCTGCCGAGATTGATCCAGCCGACGTTGGCGGAATAAACATAGCCGGAACAGACGTAGGCGCCAACGACCACGCCGTTGTTCGTGTCGCCAACCCAATTCATCCAGCCGAGATTCGCGCCGTAGGCGTAGCGGTTGGCAAGGTCAATCGTCGTGCCGGCGCGAAGCAAGGCTAAAGGAGGAAAGCTGAAGGCTGAAACCAGCGCGAGCAGGAGCAGTTTTGTTTTCATGGTTTTAATTTGTTTGGGTTTGTGAACCGCAAATTATAAATGTTTCACGGCATGTTGTATTTATAGGTGATGTTCGTTGTGCCGTAATCCACCACGCACGAATTGGCGATGTGAGCGGTTATTGCCACTCCTGAAAAGCTAAAGCAGTAACAGCCGATGGCGACGCCATCGACATCAAGGCCGGTGCCACCGCCGCCGGTTCCGCCAATACAATTGTTGGCGCTGGAGGCGGAAAGACCGGTGCCAGTGCCGACACAATGGCCGTTGCAATTATCGGCCGCGCCGGCAAGCAGACCCGTGCCACTGACGCTATCGCCGTAACAATTATTGGCAAGGGGGGCAAACAACCCAATGCCGCTGCCGCCAGTGTATCCGAAGCAATTATCGGCGGTGTCTTGGACGCGCAACCCTTCCCCGGAGCCGCTGCAGTAGCCGTAACAATCGGAGGCAGTTCCGACATCCATTCCGTCGCCTGAACCGGAGCTCATCGCCATGCAATCATGAGCAGTGCTGGCGAGAAGACCGGCGCCGGTCACGCTGGTGACAAAGCAGTTATCCGCGGCGTAGGAGACAATCATCCCGTCGCCGCTGCCAACGCAGCTACCGTAACAGTCGGTGGCGTTGTCCGCGTTGATGGCGGCAGCTCCGCATTGAACCGCCGTGCAATGGAAGACGCCGGAAGCTTGAATGCCATAACTGCCGACCAAATTCACGGTGCAGGACTCGGCGACGGTTGAATTGCCCGTGCCCAGAAGAATGCCAAAATACTGGCAGCCAGAAACCGAAACACCGGACACACGGATATTGTCAGGCGTTCCCCCCGAAATGTTGTAAGCGATGCCATTGTAAAAGCCGGGGCCGACATACGTCCCGGCGTTATTGGTGACGCCACCGGTAATATGACCATTGGAAATGGTGATGTCGGTGTTGCCGATGCTAGTGACCTGGTTGCCGACTAATAGAATTCCTGTGCCATTGGCGCCGGTCGAAGAGATCGTGAACCCGTTGAGATCCAGAGACACTCCATTGGTGTTGATGCTGATGGCGTTGAAGGAACCGGTGGCGGTGATGTTGGTCGTAAGGTAATACGAGCCCGGTTGGATGATGACGTAAAGATCCTGGCTGTCGCCTGAAATAGTATTGATCGGCGTGCGCGGCTCGATTTGCGCGAGCGACTTCATCGATGGCGCGGGTGCGCCGGTCGGCGTGAGGCTGCCTTGGGCATGCAAGGCCAAAGGCTGAAGGCTGAAGACTGAAATCAGCATCAGACCGGCGAGGAATTGGCGTGACATTTTCATGGGTTAAAATGGCAATGGTTGAATCTCGAAATAGTTGGTTGGTGGCTGAAAGAGTTGCTCATCTCCGGCGGTGAGTTTTTCCGGCGTGATGGACTGGACCTCGAAGCGGAATCGTTCCATGCCGTTGTCAAACTTCAAAGTGGCCAGCAGCGGGAAAAGCTTCTTTGCCTTCACCAGTTCCGGCCACTGTTCTTCAATCATGCGCGGGCCGAAGCGGTGCGGCTGGTTTTGCACGTAGGGCTGGAAGGGAAACAATTGGTCCGTCGCCCAGATTTCCATCGTCTCGCCGCGCTGCTTGATTTCGTATTGTTCGCAGGCGAAGCCGAGGAGATTGGTTTTTTGGCCCGTGGCCTGAAGCTCCATTTTCTCCGTCATACCCGGCATCATCGGCATGGCGGGCATGCCCGAAATGCCTGGGACGGCTGACGGTTGCGGGCCAACTCCCGGTGGAAGTGCCGGCATATTCGGCATCACCGGCCGGGGAGGCATGGCGGGCATGGCTGGACCACCGGGCGCGGATTGCAGTCCCGCTCCTGGCGGCAGATTCGGCATGGCCGGCATTGGCGGCGGCGCGGGCATCCCCGGAAGATTCGTGGGGCCGATGCCTTGTGGCGCGGGCAGATTCGGCATCGCGGGCAAACCGGCCGGTGGCGATTGCGGCCCAACGCCGGGCGGAAGTCCGGCGGGCATTTGTGGAAAACCCGGCGGCATGGCGGATGAGTTCTCCGTGACCGGCTTGAGGCGGACAAAGCTGCGGTTGTTGGGAAAGAGCAAGGTCAGTTCGCCGGAGTTGCGGTCCAAAATGTCCACCGGATTTGGCCAGTTGGTAGTGGTCATCTCCACGCGCACAAAGTCCGTGCCCACCGTGTAAAGCAAGGTGTCGGTTTGATTGCCACGGGTCAACACGGCGTTGATGCGGCCCTCGAAGGCCAGAGTTGAAATGCAGTAGGCAAAATTAAGAATGCAGAAACAACCGCGCAGCAGCCACCGCGTTTTTATGAATTGCTTCATTCTGCCTTCTTCCTACTTCATTGGCATCACGGCATGTTGTATTTGTTAATGATGCTGCCATCCCCCGAACTGCTGATACACGAATTGGCAACCGTGGCAGACAAACCTGTGCCGCTGCCGCTGTTGCCATAACAGCCAATGGCAATCTGGGTAGTCAAACCCGTGCCGCTGGTGCTGATGCCGGAACAATTATTAGCCGTTAATCCGACATTCAACCCAACTCCGCTAGTGCTTTGGCCAACGCAGCCAGTCGCATTTCTAACGGCATATATTCCCACGCCGCTACCGCTGAAGCCGCCACAGTTATTGGCGAGGGCAACAAAAAGACCATTACCGCTGCCGGCACTGAAACCTGAACAATTATTGGCCTGGCCGCCGGGGCTATGTAACCCATCGCCGTTGCCACCGCTATAGCCGTAGCAGTTTTCGGCGGCATTGGTGACGTAAAGACCGTGGCCGCTGCCATTGGCGTAGCCGTAACAGGTATTGGCGACTTCCGCTTGCACCCCGTTGCCGTTGCCTCCGCTGTAGCCGTAGCAGCCACTGGCCGTCTGGGAGACATTCAGCCCTTGGCCGGCGCCAGTGGAGTAGCCGTAACAATTATTGGCGGCGGAGGCGCCCAACCCATCGCCGGCGCCGCCGCTGTAGCCGTAGCAGTTAATGGCATTGGCCTCGGCGAAAAGACCGGGGCCGCTGGTGGAGTAGCCGTGACAATTGCTGGCATTGCCATTGTAAACACGCAGACCGAAACCGCTGCTGCTGGTGCCGTAGCAGTTTTCGGCGCTGTTAAGGGCGTAAAGACCGTCGCCGCTGCCACTGCCATTTCCGTAACAATTATTTGCGTTTCCTTGAACAAAAATACCGACGCCGCTTGTGCTGTTCCCGTAACAGTTATTGGCGGCAAAGCTGACATACAACCCCTCGCTGCCAGTGCTATATCCGTAGCAATCGGAGGCGGTATCCGCCATGATGGCGATATTCCCACACTGATAAGCCGTCGAATGGGTAACGCTGGAAGCTTCAATCCCATAGCCTCCCACCGTATTCACCGTGCAGGATTCGACGACGGTGGAATTGCCAGTGCCCAGATAAATGCCATAACTAAAACAGCCGGAAACCGTAACTCCGGTTACGCGGACATTGTAGGGCGTCCCCCCCGTGGGGTTGGAACTAATGCCACCGTTAAAGCCGGGGCCTTCATACACTCCGGCCTTATTGGTGACCCCGCCCGTAATGTGGCCGTTGGAGATGGTGATATCGGTGTTGCCGATGATGCCGCTGCCTTCGTTGCCAAACAGATAGATCGCTGTGCCGCCGTCGAAGGACGTCGAGGAAATGGTGAACCCGTTGAGATCCAGCGTGACACCGTTGGCACTGATGCTGATTGCATTATTGCCACTGGCCACGGTGAGATTGGTGGTCAGATAATATGAACCTGGCTGCGTGATGTTGTAGGGCGCGGACGAGATGGGCGTGCGCGGCGCCATTTGGTTGAGCGTCAGCATCGTCGGCGCGGGCACGCCCGGTGGCGGCGTGAGGCTGCCCTGGGCAAAACCGGTTGAGAGTTGAGGGTTGAGGGTTGCGAGCGCCAGCAAGGCCAGCGCAACAATCAGATTTCGTATGCGAGTTTTCATAATCTTCTTCTGTGACTGCGGATGTGACGGGTTGAGGACTCCTCCGAGACCCGGCTTCATTCTGGCGGGAGAGCCTCAATCGTAAACTGAGATTCACTTATCGTTCCGATTAGGCTCTATTGCAAGAACAAAAGCGGCCGTGTTCCGCCGCTCGCGAGGGCGGCCATCTTCCCTTAGCACAGCTTGAGGCGGCGACCGCAGACGCGAATGTTGCGCAACTGTTGCGCAACAAGTTCAACGCAATTAAATATCATTCAACACGGTTCAACATCAACCGTGCTGCCAACCAAAAAACTTGCTTCTATGGTGGCGTTACTGGCTTGTCGGGGTGGCGTCCGAACCTTTGCGGCTGCGTGTGGCTGGCGAATGTCGCTGGCCTGCTTTGTAGGCACTCTGGCCGCCGTGCCGGGCTGCA
>JBAPQW010000016.1:0-35337 GCA_049280815.1 Verrucomicrobiia bacterium
AAACGTTTGTGCTCACCGGCACGTTGCCAACCCTCACGCGTGAGGCAGCCACGGCCAAGATCGAAGCCGCGGGCGGCAAGGTGAGCGGCAGTGTCAGCAAGAAGACGAATTTTGTTCTGGCCGGCGAAGAAGCCGGCTCCAAGCTCACCAAGGCGCAGGAACTTGATGTGAAGATTTTGAATGAGTCGGAATTTTTAAAGCTGTGCGGCGGGCAAACGCCTCCCTAGGAGCGCGGGCGGCCCGCCCGCGAGTTTTAAAATTAAGTGTGAACACGCGGACGAGCCGTCCGCGCTCCGATGAAAATAAAACGCGACATTCGACAACTCGTACGGGACAAACGCGCCTGGGCGGAACCATTGTCCATCGATGAAGAGAAACTGGGTTTTCGCGGCTGGCGTTCGCGCGGCTATCTTCCGCATTTCGATGCGCCCGGCGTGCGGCAGATGATCACTTACCGCCTGGCTGACGCGATGCCCGCGAGCCGGCGGCATGAATGGGAAACCTTGCTGGCACTTGAGGATGAACGCGCCCGGCGCATTCAAATTGAATGCGTATCTGGATGCCGGTCACGGTGAATGTCATCTGCGGTGCCCGGAAATTGCTGCGCTGGTTCAGGAAAATTTACTGCACTTCGACGGAACACGTTATCGTCTGCTGGCTTGGATGGTAATGCCAAACCATGTGCATGCTCTAATTGAAACTTCACAAACTCCGCTGGCGGAGATTTTGCACGGTTGGAAATCCTATACCGGCAAGGCGGCCAACCGCCTCTTGAGACGCACGGGCGATTTCTGGCAACCGGAATATTTTGACCGCTACATTCGCGACGAGGAACATCTGGCCAAAGCAGTCCGTTATATTGAAAACAATCCGGTGAAGGCTGGTCTCGCAAAATCGCCCGAAGAATGGCTGTTTGGCAGCGCACGCTTTCGAAATATACGAATTGCCGACTGCCAGCCTGACGGTTGAAACGCGCGGACGAGCCGTCCGCGCTCCTATGGCGTAACTTTTACTTCAGATTGATCCCATCCAGCACCGGCGAGTTCCGGATTACGACATTGGTGACAGAATCAAACATGGCTGCCGCAACGCCGGCAGTGAGCTGCGCCTTGAAATTGTCCACTTCGAGGCCGTCCACATCTGAGCAAACCATCGCCGGGCGAAAGTCATCCGCTTCAAAACTCAGATTGATGTTCGCCAGTTCCAGACCGCGGACGTGACGGGCAAACACGCCATAGGCCGGCATTACGCCAAGCCTGCCGGGCTCGGGATAACCGGTACCCAACTCCGGCGGGACACGCGTGGCATTTTTCCTTGTCCCGCCGCCCTTGAAAACCAGCCGGATGTTGTCCAGCCGCACGTCTTCGATCGGCTGTTCGGGAATGCCGGTGATCTGGATGCCGCTCATTGGTTCAATCCCGGTCGCGATGACGTTGGAAATGAAAATGTTGCGGGCGCGGCTCGGCACGGTCACGGCGGGCCCGCGATTGCGGCTGCCGGTGGTGATGTAAATGGGATAACCGATGACGTCCATCATCGTGAGGTTGTTGAGGGTGATGTTTTCCATGATGCCGCCGTCCACTTCCTCCAGCGCCAGGCCGTGGCAGCTGCGGAAGGTGCAATTGGCGACGGTCACGTTGCGGAAACCGCCATTGGCCTCGGTGCCGAATTTGATCCGGCCCGTTCCCCGGTTCGGTTTCATGGTTCCATCCAGCAGGGTGCCTTCCTTGAAACCGGAAACCTGGCAGTTCACGATCGTCAGGTTTTCGGTGATGACATTCCGGCCCAGGGCAAACGTGCTCTTGGGGCACAACCCGTCGTCGTTGGGTGAATTGATCCGGCAGTTGGAAACCATGGTGTTGCGGCAGCAATCAATGTCGATGCCGTCACGGTCCGTGTCCATGGTTACATTGTCCACGGTCAGATTGTCGCAGCCGGTGACGAGAATGGCGAAGTGGCCGCCGTGGACGATGGTGACGTCGCGGATCAGCACGTTGCGGCACAGTTTGAGCGCAATGGCCTTGTTGCCGAGGCGGGAGGGCGGGAAATTGGTTTCCAATTGCGGCGTGCGGTTGGTCGGACTCCACCGGGAAAAACCGCTCATGTCATCGAGCAGCTTGTCGTCGCGCACCAGGCCGCCGCCGTTGATCAGGCCCGGGCCGGTGATGGAGACGTTGGTGAGATTTTCGCCCCAGATGAGGCTGTTGTGGAAATAGACGTGCCCGCCGTCCTCATACGCCTGAACGGTCCAGGGTTCCGTCGGATCGTAGGCGTTCATGGCCTGCGGCGCGCCAAGGATTACTACGCCGGCGTCCAGATAGAGGTTGATGTTGTTCGTCAGATGAATGCTGCCGCTCAAATAGGTTCCGGCCGGGACAAACACCGTTCCGCCTCCGGTCGCTGCCGCGGCCAGGATTGCCCGGTCAATCGCCGGACTGTCCAGTGACCGGCCATCGCCGGTCGCGCCAAAACTGCGCACGTTGAAAACTGTTTTGTGGACTGACCTCGCGGCGCGAGCCGCCGGCGTTGACCCGCAGCTGGTCTGAAACAACATGCCGAACAGCGCCAGGCATAGTCCGATGTTTTTCGAAGCCGGTCCGAAGCCGGGCACACGGTCAAGTTTCATGGTTGAATGATACGATTGTTGAGATTTAAACGGAATACCCGACTTTAAACGTGCAAGTTTTCAAAACGTCAGGGTAATCGGTGCCGGAATTCCGAGCAGGCTTTGGTCACGTTCGTGGCATTCAAAATCGCCGACACCACGCAAATGCGTTTGGCCCCCGCGGCCAGCACGTCATCGAGATTTCCCAGATTGATGCCGCCGATGGCGAACCACGGAATAGTTACATTCTCAGCCGCCCAGCGGACGTATTCCAGCGTCACCGGTTTCGCCATGGGTTTCGTGCCGGTTGAATAGACCGGCCCGATGGCGATGTAATCCGGTCCGGCCGCCAGTGCACGCTGCGCTTGTTCCGGAGTGTGCGTCGAAAGCCCGATTTTCAATTTTGAATTTTGAATTTTTAATTGATCAACGTGGGTGTGCCCGGCGTCGAAGAAATCCTCCTGGCCCAGATGGCAGAACTCCGCGCCGGTTTCGCGGGCGATGTCGAGGTGGTCGTTGATGACCAGGCCGACGTTCGCGCGGCGCGTGACCGGCAGGATTGCCTCCGCCATCCGGCGGATTTCGCCGGGCGAGGATTTTTTGGCGCGCAGTTGGATCAGGTCCGCGCCGCCGTCGCAAAGCTGTTGCGCAAAGGTTTCCGGCGCGCGGCCATGGAAGTAGGCCGTGTCGATAAACGCGTAGAGCCGGCAGTCCGCGAGCGGTTTCATGGGAATAATTTAACCACAACACACACGAAACACACGAAAGAGTTTATGGATTCCTGGAATTCGGTGCGGGCGGAGCGCGGCTTGTCCCAAGCCGCGGCATGTGCGATAGCCTCGACCGGCTTGGAAAGTATCACCAACTTTCTTCGCGCAAGCTGCGGCTGCGAGTTGAGACAACTCGCGCTCCGGAGCGTCTCCGGACGCGCCGTCCTACCGGGTTTTTTCGAACACCGTCCGCCAGAACCAGTCGCTGCGTGAGGCCAGCAGAACCAGCGCATTTTGCAGCACGGGCGTGAGGACCAACCGTTGCAGCCACCTGGCCCAGACCAGCCGCCGCGCAAAGGCCACGTCGCAATGGTGGGCGATTTGGGATTGGGTTTTGGCCCAAGACATTTCCCCGCGACTCCAAGCGGTCAACGGTTCGATGGCAAGCTCCGCCGATTCGAAGGCCATGGACATTCCGTTGCCGGTGACGGGCGGGATCATCGTGATGGCATCACCCACGCAACACTCCTTGCGAGCCGCGGCCCGTTGCGCCTGCAACGAAACGCCGGCGACGGCGCAAAATGAATCGGCATCAAATTCGGCCGTGTCCAGCCGCCGGCGCAACAGCGAGCCGGCCGATCCGCGCAACCATTCAAGCCGGTCTGGCGTCCGGTCGATTTCGCCGGCGCGCCGGCGGAACAAGCCGCAAACATTCACCCTGCCGCCTGTGACCCGGCATAAACCAACATAGCCTTGCGGCGAAACGTGCAATTCGAGGTCGGCAGCGAGTGAAACCTTGTGCGCATGAGCCTTCAGCCCGAACCAACGGGTGCCATTCTGGCCTGATGGGGCGTGTCGACCGGTGGCATGAACGATGCCTTCGCCGGCAAGTTCATCGCGCTGCCGCCGGCCTTCCAGCAATTCACCGCCGAGTTCGCGGAATTTTTCCACCAGCAGGGCGTCCAAGATGAAACGCGAGAGGCAAATGGCGCGCGCCGGCAGCGGCCGCGGCCCGGTTGTTCGGGTCGTCGAGAAAAAGGCGGCCGTGTCAGCGCCCAACGCGCCCGCCCGTTCGAGCAGGATGTGCAAGCCGAGCCGCCCCAAGGTGTCCTGGCCGCGACCGCTGATGAATTCGCCGCAGACCCGGTGGCGCGGATAATGTCCGGCTTCCGACAACGTCACCGGCACGTCACGTTGACGCAGACCAATGCCAAGCGTCAACCCGGCCAGCCCGCCGCCGATTATCGTGATGGGTTTCGTGGTGGCCATATTCTATCCGGTCCGTTGCGCGATGAACAAATGACTGAAAGGTCCGGCGGGGTGTTCGGTCAACCGCCAGTGTTGTTTGTCGGGCCAGCACGCGGAAAGCTCGGCGCCGGCAAATCCCGCCCGCACGCTCACCGCCGCGTCGTGCCGCGTCACGCGGTTGCAACCGATGGCCCACAGCAGCCGGCTGCAAAGCCAGGGCACGGGGGCACGGCGAGGTTCGATGGCGATGAAGAGGCGGGCGTGTCCGGCTATCGAGCGCAGCAATCTGGCCAGGTTCATGTCGTAAAAATGATGCAGAAACAAATTTGTGATGATCACTTCCGCCGGTTTGCCGGCCGGCGACCAGTCAAAAACATCTGCCGTGACGGCTTCCGCGAGCCAGCCGAGGGAGGTGAATGAAGCGAGCGTTTGGGGTGTCACCGTTTTCTTACGGTCGAGCAACGTCACCCTCACGTGCTTCCATGGCGCCGAAATATTTTGCGCCACCTGCAGAAGAAAATTCCCGTCGCCGGCGCCGAGTTCGATGATTTGTTCCGGCGCCCGGCCGTTCAAATGGTTTCGAAGCGTCTCGACCATGATGCTGTGATTGCGCATCCAAACGTTGACCCGGCACAAATCGCGCCGCGAGCGGACCGCGAGCGGGTCGCCAGGCGGCAGCTCATCGAGCAGTTCCGGTTCAACGATGCGTTTCATGGCGATGATGCGTGATGCGTGAATGCCGCCTGGATTTTCACGTTTTACGATTTACGTTTCACGTCCCCGACCTCCAGCAACGCCCCATGGCAACTGAATCCCGCACCGAACGCTGACATCCACCAGAGGCCGTCCGGCACGGCATCGTGCAAGGCGCGTTCGAGCACAAAATAAACCGTCGGACTGCTCAGATTGCCGAATTCGCGCAGTACGGAGGTGCTGTGGCGCATGTCGGCTTCGCTAAGCTCCAGCTTGTCGCGCAACGACAGCAGCACGTCGCGTCCGCCGGTGTGCAAAATCCAGCCGGCGACGCGGTCGCGCTTCACGCCGGCATCGGCCAGCGACCCGGCCAGGAGTTTTGCGGCTTCGTCGCCGGCGATTTGCGGGACTTGCGGCAATAAAATATTTCGCAGCATCCCGTTTTTATGACCGAATCGCAGGGTGTCCCGCTGGTCGGGCGCGAGGCAGGACGAACCGAATTTCCATTCGACGCGCCGGCGTTTTGATTGTGGTCTGTTTGCCAGCACTGCCGCGCCCGCGCCGTCGCCGAACAAGCACGCGCTGATGAGCACGCCGGGATCGTCATCGAGATAAAACGCGGCGCTGCAAACTTCAACGCAGACGGACAGGATTTTTTTGGCGCGGCCGGAGGCGAGGATGGCTTCGGCGGTGCGCAGGTTCGGCAGGGCCGCGCCGCAGCCCTGGCCGACGAGATCCAGCGCGAACACGTCCGCGCGCAGCCCGAGCCGTTCGCTGACGTAGCTGGTGAGGCCGGGACACAAATAACCGGTGCAGGTGCTGATGAGCACCGCGTCAATTTCGCCGGACTTGCATTTGGCGTCCTTCAACGCCCGTTGCGCCGCCCGGGTGGCCAGGGCGGGTGCGTGCTTGGCGAAGCGGGCCTGCAGCACGTCGGGCGTCAGGTCAAACACTTCGCCAATCGGTTCCAGCGCGAGATGACGCGTGGCGATGCCGTTGTCGCCGCCGAGCACTTTTCTGAGGATGGCGTGCGAGCGCGGCGTGAGCCGGGCGAACGGCTTGGATTTTTGCAGCGCGTCCCAGCATTCACGCTGGGTGAAGCGTTGGGGTGGGGTGGCAACTCCAAGTCCGACAATGAACATAATTGAGCTTAGCGTGCGTTTCGTCCGCGCGCCACTGCATTGAATAGGAGGCCGGGGAAATCCGTTTGTTCCAAGCGGGTTCGCTGAAATATAAACGGCGGCGGAGCTTTTCCGCCGCCGCGCGCATCGGCAAAAGGTTACTTCAGACCGGCGAGATAACCGAAACGGCCGCGGAATTGTTCGGGCGTCAACCCGACCGCGCCGGCCAGTTTGGTGAGCTGTTTCGCGTCTTCAAAATCCTCCCGCTCGAGCCGGATCATGTAGGCGCAGGCGCATTCGTAGGCCTCGCCGTCCACGTTGACCTTGCGGTTTTGCATGCGGCCGGTCTTCGGATCGAGCATTTTGTCAAATGGCAACGGGTTCATCCGGCCATCCACGAAGCTGATGATGGCGCCGTATTTCTCGGATTCGGGCGAGAGCAAAAACTTGACGGCAGCATATCCGAGGTCGCGGGTGTATTCAGCGTCGAACGGGATCGGGTCGGCGCAACGAAGTTCGTAGCCGAGGTCCTTGTCAATGAAGGTCATCTTGATGCCGAGCTTTTCGAGACGCTGGCTCAACAGCTCCTTCATCAGGCGGCCGAATTCGATTTCACCGAGGCGCAAATGGCCGTGGTCGTCGCGGACCACCTTGCCAAAACGTTCGAGCTGCCCTTCCGGCAGGGCCTTGAGCAGCCCCTGTTCGCCCATCGCCTCGATGAGCCCTTCGGCGAGGACCACGACGCCATATTGCGAACCTTCAGCCCGGCGCTTGATGATGGAGCCGATGATGATGTCGCAAACCTCGTCCACGGTCACCGGCCGGTTGCGGAACTCCTCCGGAATGATGGCGAGGGTGGCGGCGGAGGCCTTGGCGATGCCGAGCGCGAGATGCCCGGCGGCGCGCCCCATGCTGACGATGATGTACCAGCGCGAGGTGGTGCGCGCGTCCTCCATCAGGTTGCGCACAATGTAAACGCCGTAGTGCCGCGCCGTTTCATAACCGAACGTCGGCGTCGAGCCGGGCAGGGGCAGGTCGTTGTCAATCGTCTTGGGCACGTGTGCGACGCGGATTTTTCCCTGGCTTTGCTTGGCCACCACACTGGCGGAAAAAGCCGTGTCATCGCCGCCGATGGTGACCAGCGCGGTGATGCCGAGCTTTTCGAAGACGCTGAAGACGTTCTTCATCTGCTCCGCCGACTTGGTGGGATTTGTGCGCGCGGTGCCGAGAATCGAGCCGCCTTTGAGATGAATGTCCTTCACGTCGCGAATGGACAGCGGCCGGCAATACTGCACGTCGCCCTGGGCGAGCCATTTGAAGCCGTCGCGGAAGCCGATGACTTCATAACCCTGGTTGATGCCTTCGATGGTGGCGGCGGCGATGACGCCGTTCAGGCCCGGCGCCGGGCCGCCCCCGACCAAAATTCCTAATCTACCTTTGCTCATGTAATGGATTGGTTAATTGTAAAACCGTGATGGCAACAGGATGCGCAAGCCCCGGAAAGAATTCAATTCCATTCTTGCGCCAATCAAACCACACTTTGCCGGAATGAAACCGGCTGTTTTCCTGGACCGTGATGGCACGCTCATTGCGGAAAAAAATTACCTGCGCCGGCCCGAGGACGTGGTCATGCTCCCCGGTGCGCCGGCGGGTTTGCGGCGGCTGGGCGACGCGGGGTTCAAATTGTTCATCGTCTCCAACCAGTCCGGCGTCGGGCGCGGCTACTTCACGCTTGCGGACGTGGAGCGCGTCAACGAGCATTTGGGCCGCGAACTGGCGCGCGCAAGCGTGCGCCTGGAGAAAATTTACTTTGCGCCCGAGGCGCCCGACCAGCCGAGCCGCGGGCGCAAACCATCGCCGCAGTTTTTATACGACGCGCGCGACGAATTCGGCGTGGACCTGGCGGACAGTTACATGATCGGGGACAAGCTGATTGATCTGGAATGCGGCTGGAACGCGGGGGTGAAACAAAGCATTCTGGTGCGCACCGGTTACGGCGCGGAATTGGAACAGCTGGAGACGGAAAAATTAAAACGCGCCGTGGTGGTGGACGATTTGACGGGCGCGGCGGATTGGATTTTGAAACAATAACGGTTGGCACGCGCTGCCGCGCGTCCTGGTCCCGCAATGCGGGATGGGCCCTACCGGAGAATTATTAATTATGTGCGGCATCATTGGATACGTCGGTAAAAAGGCGGCCTCGCCCATTCTCCTTGAAGGATTGCGGCGGCTGGAATATCGCGGTTACGACAGCGCCGGCATCGCGGTGCTGGACGGCGACGAACTGCTCATCCGCAAGAAAAAGGGCAAGATCGAGGAAGGCCTCGCCCGCCTGCTGAAATCCGAGCCGGTCGCGGGTAATGTCGGCATCGGCCACACGCGCTGGGCCACGCACGGCGCGCCGTCAGATGTGAATTCCCATCCGCACCTCGACCAGTCCGGACGGATTGCCGTCGTCCATAACGGCGTCATCGAAAATTACGAGGCGCTCCGGCAACGATTGCTCGCCACCGGCCACAAATTCAAATCCGGCACGGATACCGAGGTGCTCGCGCATTTGATCGGCGATTGTTACGGGAAGCGGCGACAGAAAGCAGCGCCGCCGTCCGGGCTGCATCAGGAACGCGCCGGAGAGGCGCCGGCGCTCCTGACCCAGGCGGTTTGCGATGCGCTGCGTGAAGTCATCGGCACCTATGGCCTCGCGGTGATTTGCGCCGACACGCCGGACACCATTGTCGGGGCGCGCCGCGGTTCGCCGCTCATCATCGGCATCGGCAGCGGCGAGAATTTTCTGGCCAGCGACGCCAACGCCATCGTGGCCCACACCAAGAAGGTCGTCTATCTCAACGACTACGATGTGGCGACCATCACGTCCGAACGCTTTGATGTATTAAACCTGGGGACCGACACCGCCAACGTCCAGATCAGCAAGCTGGAGTTCAGCCAGGAGGACGCCGTGCGCGGCAAGCATGCGCACTTCATGCTGAAGGAGATTTTCGAGCAGCCGCGCACCGTGGAAAACGCCCTGCGCGGCCGCGTGGACAACGAAGGGGCCACCGCCAAGTTCGGCGGCTTGAACCTGACGTCCGCCGAGTTGCGTTCGATTGACCGCATCGTCATTGCCGCCAGCGGCACGAGCTGGCATGCGGCGCTGGTGGGTGAGTATCTGATTGAGGAACTCGCGCAAATTCCCGTCGAGGTCGAGTTCGCGCACGAATTTTGTTACCGCAACGCGCCGCTCGAAAAAAACACCGTGCTGCTGGTTCTCTCGCAATCCGGCGAAACGGCCGACACGCTCGCCGCGCTCCGCGAGGCCAAGCGCCGCGGCCATCGTGCGCTGGCCATCGTGAATGTCGTCGGCAGCACCATTGCCCGCGAATCCGACGGCGGCATTTACATGCACGCCGGACCGGAGATCGGCGTGGCCTCGACCAAGGCCTTTGTTTCCACGCTTACGATTCTTTCGTTGCTGGCCGTGCATCTGGGCCGGCTGCGAAACCTGTCCGCCCGCCGGGCGCTGGAAATCCTGCATGCGCTCGAAGCCGTGCCCAAACAACTTGAATCCATTCTCGCGCAAAACAACGCGCTCAAAAAGATCGCGAAGAAATATGCCAAGGCCGAGGACTTCTTTTTCCTCAGCCGCGGTTACAACTTCCCGATTGCGCTGGAAGGCGCGCTCAAGCTGAAGGAAATTTCCTACATCCACGCCGAGGGTTACTCGGCGGCGGAAATGAAGCACGGCCCGATTGCGTTGATTGATCCGAAGACCCCGACGGTCTTTCTTGTGCCGCAGGATTCGATGTACGACAAGACCATGGCGAACCTGGCGATGATTCGCGCGCGCAAGGGCCCCATCATCGCGCTGGCGACCGAGGGTGACAAACAGATCGGGAAGGTGGCCAACGACGTGATTTACCTGCCGAAGGCGCTGGAACTGATCAATCCGATCCTGGCCAGCGTGCCGCTACAGTTGTTTGCCTACCACATTGCCGTTGCGCGCGGCTGCGACGTGGACAAGCCGCGGAACCTGGCCAAAAGCGTGACGGTGGAGTGATTCAGACAAACACGATTTTAGTCGTGGTTGCGTTTTCGTCCCAGCCGCGCGTCGGCTCGGCGGTGACCGAGGAGATGTCCTTGAAGGAAATCTGGCGGCCCAGTGTCCGCGGCGATTTGACGGCCACTTCCGACGCGTCGCAGGTCTGCTGGTTCACCTTCTGGTGCGGCGCGGGCTTGTAGCGGACGTACAGCAGCTTCGGCGTTTCGGGCGCGAAAAACAGGATGCGCGATTTTTCCGGGATGCAGAGATACGCCTTGTCCAGAATCGTCCCGCCGAAGGTGAACCGCTTGAGATAACTGGCGTTCCGGTTGGTGTAGCAGCACGTAAACACGCGCTCGCGGTCGGGCAGGCCGCAGAAAAACAGTTCCGGACCCACGAATAATTTCTCCGGCAGTTCGGTGACCTTGTACGTGCCGTCCTTGAACACGAGCAGCACCTTGTCGAACTTGGTGCATTCGAGCTTGAACTCATCGCCGTTCACCTTGTAGCCGACGTAGCCGCTCTCGCGGTCGTAGGCGACCTTGAACGCCTTGAACGCCACCGCCTTCACGTCCACTTCCTCGTGCCGGGCGGACTTGGTGGTGAGGCGTGGATACAGCGGGCTGTATTTTTCCAGCAACGCCTCCAGATGGCCGATGACATACTTCGTCAGGTTCTTGAGATTTTTGCGCGTCTCGGCGAGCTCCGCCTTCACCTTTTCCATCTCCTCGCGGTGCTGGTTGATGTCGAACAACGAAATGCGCCGGATGCGGACCTGCAAGAGCCGCTCCACGTCCGGGTCCGTGAGGTCGCGCACGAGCTGCCGCTTGAACGGCTTGAAACCGTCATAGACGGCCGCCATTACTGCTTCACCCGTCTTGCACTTCTCTATTTGCTTGTAGATGCGTTCCTCGATGAAAATGCGTTCCAGCGTCCGGTAATGCAGCTCGTCCTGGAGCTGCCGCTCGCGCAACTCCAGTTCGCGCTTGAGGATGGCCACCAGCTGGCTGGTGTTCTCGCGCAAGATTTCGGACACCGTCAGTTCCACCGGGCGGTTGTCCTTGATGACCACAATGCGGCTGGTGATGGTGACTTCGCAGTCCGTGAAGGCATACAGGGCGTCCACCAGCTTCTCCGCATCCACGCCGGCCGGGCACTTGATCTCGATTTCGACGTTCTCGGACGTGAAATCGTTGATGGATTTGACCTTCAGCTTGCCCTTTTGCACGGCGTCCTCGATGGACGCAATCAGCGAATCGGTGGTGGTGGTGGGCGGAATCTCCTTGATGGTGACCGTGGACTCGTCCTTGACCTTGAGCTTGGCGCGGACCTTCACGCTGCCCTTGCCGTCCGAGTAATCGCGCGCGTCCATCAGGCCGCCGGTGGCAAAATCCGGCAGGCACTTGAACGGCTGCTTCTTGAGGATGGCGATCTGCGCCTCAAGCAGCTCGGGAAAATTATGGGGCAGGATGCGCGCGGCCAGGCCGACGGCGATGCCTTCCGTGCCGAGCATGAGCGTCACCGGGAGTTTGGACGGCAGCGCAACCGGCTCCTTGTTGCGGCCATCGTAGCTCGGCACGAAATCGGTGATTTCGTCGTTGAACAGTTCTGTGCGCGCCAGTTCCGTGAGCCGGCATTCGATGTAACGCGGCGCGGCGGCGGGGTCGCCGGTGAAAATGTTGCCGAAATTGCCCTGGCCCTCGATGAGGTATCGCTTGTTGGCCAGCACCACGAGCGCGTCGCCGATGGAGGCGTCGCCGTGCGGATGATACTGCATCGTGTGACCGACCACGTTGGCGACCTTGATGAACCGCCCGTCGTCCTTTTCGTGCAACGCCCAGAGGATGCGCCGCTGCACCGGCTTCAGGCCGTCGGCGAGATTCGGAATGGCGCGGTCACGGATGACGTAACTGGCGTATTCCAGAAAGCCCTTGTCCACGCGGCGATGCAAGCCGCCGTCGGATTTCTTGGGGTCAAAAGGGATGTGTGCGATGGCGGCGGGCACGTCCTCGGCCAGAACATGCGTCGCCCCATTGCCGTTTGTGGCGGCAGATTTTTTCGCGGGCTTGTTCTCCATCGCCGCGGGCGTGGCGCCTTCAATAGGCAATTCCGGCTGGTCCGATTCTTTTTTACGTTTGGCTGACATGTTTTGAAATCAAAGGCAGTGCGCATTAAGCCAGAACGGGCCAAGCGTGGGCAAGCACACCTTGCAAATTCCGGCGAAGCGGAATTTACAGAACTCGATGCTTGTAGCCTGATCCATCCCGCGTGAGCCCATTTTGATTGAGATACCGGGAATACCTACTACGCTCGTCAGGAAATTTATTGCAACCATGACAAGTCTCGGAAGCCAGATATCCAGCCGTAAAAGCAATAATCTCAACATCCTACGGCTGTTGCTGGCTTTGGCGGTGATTGTTTCTCATTCGTATCCAGTGGCGCAGGGACCCGGGGGGGATACACGCGGTGAGCCGCTTAACACCTGGACTCACCAGCAGGAATCAACCGGGGCGATGGCGGTGGATTTGTTTTTTTTAATCAGCGGATTGCTGGTCACCGCCAGCTGGCTGCGCTCCAGGTCCATGCAGGATTATCTGATGAAGCGGGTCCTGAGGATTTATCCGGGCTTCATGGTGGCCATGGGATTTTCAGCGGCTTTGGTTTGGTCGATCTGCCCTGAATTCAGGGCCGTGGTGGTGCATCCCGTTCAATGGCTGGTATTGCTCCTGCAAAACCTGCTGTTCTTGTCCAACTCCAGCATTTGTTTTCAAGGTATTTTTGCCGGGAATCCATTTCCGAGCATGGCCAATGCTTCATTGTGGACCATTCCCTGGGAATTTAGTTGTTATTTGATGGTCTTGGTTATCGGGTTGTTTTGTTTGTTTAAACAGCGACTCCTGATTTTTCTGGGCGTATTGGTCGGTTACGACATATACGCCACCAGCCTGTTTACCGGAGCCAGTCAGTTTGCCGAATGTTTGATGTGCTTTCTGACGGGTTTAACCATCTGGCTGTGGCGGGATAAGATTCCTTTTTCAAAAATGATTGCCGGCAGTTGTCTGCTGGCCTTGTTGGTCACAAGTCAATTCAGACCCTGGTTTTCGATCTTGTTTCCCATCATGGGCGGTTACTGCCTTTTGTGGATTGCGTACGGACCCAGGTTGCCGCTTTCAAGGTGGGCTGAAAAGACGGACCTTTCATACGGCACCTATCTTTACGCATTCCCCATCCAACAGGTGCTGGCAATGAACGCAGCGCTAAGGCATCCATGGATTATTTTTTTTCTCGCCACACCCATAACAATCCTGGTTGCCTGGTTAAGCTGGAATCTGGTTGAAAAGCGGTTCCTCGCCATGAAAAGCAAGGTTCGTCATGATTTTGATCCAGGTGCCGGAGCCGAGGTCTGTGAATCAGCCCTCACTCCTCAACCGGTACCACGAGGCGGTCCATGATGTAATCTTTCCGCTCCGGAGTGTTCTTGCCCATGTAGAAATTGAAGATGGGCGCGGCCTCCATTTTGGGCGCGTATTCCACCTGGCTCAGGCGCATTTCCTTGCCGATAAACTGCGCAAACTCCTTCGGGCTGATCTCGCCGAGGCCTTTGAACCGCGTGATCTCCGGCCTTCGCCGCGCCGAAGTGTGCTGCACTGTGGATTTGGCTGTCGCCTGACCAGACTGTGCCGGCTCGTTTTCGCCAGATGCTTCGGCCACGCAGGCCGGGTTGCCGCCGAGTTCTTTGATCGCTGTGTCCCGTTCGGTTTCGCTGTAGCAATAAATGGTCTTTTCCTTGTTGCGGACACGGAATAGCGGCGTCTCCAGCACAAAAATCCGGCCGTCGTGGACGAGTTGTTCGAAGAACCGGAAGAAATACGTGATCATCAGGTTGCGGATGTGCATGCCGTCCACGTCCGCGTCGGTCGCGAGGATGACCTTCTCATAGCGCAGGCCCTCGGTGTTGTCCTCGACGTTGAGCGACTGCATGAGATTGTACATCTCGTCGTTCTTGTACATGATGTCGCGCTTGAGGTCCCAGACGTTGAGCGGCTTGCCCTTGAGGACGAACACGGCCTGGTTGTTCACGTCGCGGCAGCTGGTGATGGAGCCGGCGGCGGACTGGCCCTCGCAGATGAACACCATCGTGCCGCGGCCCTTGTCGCGCTTCGCGTCGAGGTGGTTCTTGCAATCCTTGAGCTGCGGGATGCGGAGCGTGATGGACTTGGCGCGTTCGCGCGCGAGCTTCTTGACCGCCTGCAGCTCCTTGCGCAACTGTTGCGTGTCCGCCACCTTCTCGATGATCCTGTCGGCGATGGCCTTGTTGCGCTGGAAGAAATGCAACAGTTCCTCGCGCACGTTGTTGACCAGCTCGGTGCGGATTTCCGTGTTGCCGAGCTTGTTCTTGGTTTGCGATTCAAACACCGGATCCTGCAGCCGGATGGCCACCGCGCCGACCATGCACTCGCGGACGTCGTCGCCTTCGTACTTGCCATTGCAATGCTCGTTCACCGCCTTGAGCAGCCCTTCGCGGAATGCGCTCAAGTGGGTACCGCCGTCGCTGGTGTACTGGCCGTTGACGAAGGAATAAAACGTCTCGCCGTAACGGCTGTTGCTGTGCGTGAAGCAGAATTCCAGCGTCTTGCTGGCGTAATGCAACGGCGGATAAATCGGCTCGCTGCCGTCGGCGGCCAGGTCTTCCATGACCAGGTCCATCAGGCCGTGGCGCGATTGGAACGTCTTGCCGTTGTAAATCAGCCGCAGCCCCGTGTTGAGGTAGCTGTAATGGCGCAACCGGCGTTCGACGTGCTCCTCACGGAACTGGGTTTCCTTGAAAATCTCCGGGTCGGGCTCGAACTCGATGTAGGTGCCGTCCGGTTCCTTGGTTTTGCCCGAACCCTCCTTCTTGAGTTTGCCCACCTTGAATGAGGCCTCGGCAAACTGCCCGGCGCGATGGCTGCGCACCAGGAACGATTTCGACAGGGCGTTGACCGCCTTGGTGCCGACGCCATTGAGGCCGACGCTGAATTGGAACACGTCGTCGTTGTATTTCGCGCCGGTGTTGATCTTGGAAACGCAGTCCACGACCTTGCCGAGCGGGATGCCGCGCCCGAAATCGCGCACGCTGACATGCGTGCCGTCGATCTTGATCTCGACCTCCTTGCCGTGGCCCATGATGTATTCGTCGATGGCATTGTCCACGACCTCCTTGAGCAGGATGTAACAGCCGTCGTCCGGGTGCGCGCCGGTGCCGATGCGTCCGATGTACATGCCCGTGCGCAGCCGGATGTGCTCCAGCGAGGACAGCGTCTTGATTTTGCTCTCGTCGTAATTGTGCTTTGCGTTTTCAGCCATACCAATCGATGGAGAGAACATGAATCAAAGCGGCGCGAATGAAAACAGCAAATTCATCCGGCGAATTTTATCAGCCTGGCCCGGAAGTCGTGCCTGTTTGATTTTTACCACGAATGGACACGAACGAGCACGAAATCGCCCAAGACCCGATATTAACCGCCGGAAAACGCTCATCAGCGCTGATGAGTGAAGATTGGGGGTTTGGTTTTCCGCCTTCCCAGATGTTTGCGCGGTGCCTTGGGACACGCTTTGCCGGAACGATGCAGTTGGGCAGCTGCCAAAGCAGCGGCGACGAAGACGTCGCCGCCACGTCCAAGCGACGCGGCGTCGCTTCCACCCTTGCGCCAACTGCATCGTTCCGGCTTAGGGTTGGCCATGTTCCTCAGCGAAGCGGCGCTTTCGCTTCCGCGCGCACAAAACTGACCACCCGGGCGTGGGAGTCGTCTTCGCCGGAAGCGACCAGCGTCAGACGGACCGTGGTGCCCACCGGGCCGTGCATTAAAGCAACCGCCTCGGCGAGCTGCCCGCCGTGAACCGGGACCGGCGGCCCGGTGTCCTGGGCCACGGCGATGATTCGGTCACCGACGTGGATGTCCTTTTGAGCGGCGGCGGGCAAACCCGGAACAATCTCCTGGATGATGATGTTTTCTCTGTCCACCCTCAGCTCGACGCCGATGAGGCCTTCGAGGACATAGTTCTGGAGAACGGTCGTATTGACGGCATCATGCCACTGGTAAATGGTGCCGGGCGTCGGTCGGGAGGCGCCTGGGTTTCCACTCGAACTGCCGGGCATGGGGTTGATGACCATTTTCATGTCATCGTTCGCGGTGGTCTCAATGATCATCCCCAGTTCCGGGTCGAACCAGGACACACCCGAAGAGGTGCCCTCGAAACTGGAAGCCGGTGTTCCCGCTGGATTTGAATTTGGATCGGGTTTGGATTTGACGGTGGATTGCACCTCCAGGCGGGCGCAGTTGCGGTTCCAGTGCGGTTCCCAGTTTTGAAAAGTAACCGTATAATTCCTGCTCACCGTCCCGAAGGGGCTCATGGCCATCTCCATCTGAAACGGCCAGGTATCGCCCGGTTGCACCGCCCTGGGCGGCAGGCAACGGTCCAGCCCGCTGATGATCTGCTTGAAATAATCCTCGCCAAACTGGAGCTTGGTGAGCGCAGAAGCCTCCGCCGAGGCGCCGGACGACAGCCGTTGCTCCAGTTCATCAACGCCTTCCATTCGCTCGACCCCGTTGCTGGCATTCAGGAAATACCGGATTTTGGAGCCGACAAGTTTTCCATATATATCGGTCAGCGAATTCGTCCCGGGTGCCGGTGATTTTTGGGTCGAATCATAATCCAGCACCGTCTCGCCGCCCAAGGCGATCCGATACCGGATGCTGAGGAACTCCAGTTCCACTTCATGTCCACCTCCGGGCGTTGCTTTCAACACCGTCAATCCGAATTTCCTTTCCACGGTCGTGTACTCCTTCTGGGAATCGGGCTCCGGGGTGAGATGCTCGCCGTTTCTTTTCATTTCCATGTCGAACACCACGCGCTTGCCCGCCGGCGGCCATTTCCATTTCAACTCCACCCGCCCGGCCGGCGACGTGCCTTCGTCCTGGCGCGACAAGACGAGCACGCCCGCCTCCAACTGGTAACGGAGGCCGAGCGGTTTAAGAATTTGCTCCAAAGCCTCCTTGCAGGTTTTGCCCTCGATGGCCACGTTCCGCACCCACTGGCGGCAAAGCGGGTCGGTTTGGTCATGGGATTTCTGCCAGTCATAGCTCAGGCCCACCTGCTCCGCCAGACTCTGAACGATGTCCTGCACGCTGGCTTGCTCGCTCGCATAGTTTACCTTGCTTCCCAACCGGGTGTCGGCGGCCGCCTTTTTCTGCCGCAAGACTCCCGCTTCGCCGCGCAGTTTTGACACCTTGGAACAAACGGTCAAATTCGAGAAAACACCATCGGAGGGGTATTGCGGCTCGCCATAGACGCGCAAGCCTATGTAACCGGACTCATAGTTGGTGTCATCCGCGCTTAGAACGATGACATCGTTCATCCGGATTTCGAGCCGGGAACCCTTGGCGCTAAAGGTGAATTTTTCCATTTGTCCGGGAGCCGAACGTCCTCGTAGTTTGAAAATGGCCAGTTCCTGTTCCTGCCCGGAGGTTCGCTTGGCCAGCACGATGTGGCTGCCATTCCACGCCGCCGTCGGGGTGCCATCGGGACCGAAGATGGCCAGATAACCGCTGTCGGAATCCTGAAAGCGGAGCGCCAGGGAGGCTTCGCGATTGGTGCTGCTGACCATGGCCGACACCGTGACGTCGCTGTATCGCCGGCTGGAAGCCAGAATGCTGTCGCCTGTGCTGGAATGCCCGTAGAATGCGTTATGGGTCCATTTCCATTGGCCCGGGTTGCCGGTCAAAACCGACCAGTCGTCGGGGATGCCGTCGAAATGAACGGTCTCGGTTGCATTGAAGAAGAAAATGGCCGCTATTCCTGCCACCAGCAACACACAGGCACTGACGACGATTGCCGTTATCGCGATGATCCATTTCAGGGCCTTCGATGCTCCTTTGCCCGGAGTTATAGCCGGGCTGCCAGCCGCCGCTGATGGCGCCCGCGGAGGTTCAGGTGAATGAACAATCGTTTCCACCATCGTCTTCACTTCGCTAACCTGCTGGTAGCGTCGCTCCGGTTCCCGCTCCAATGCGCGCAGGACGACCTCATCCAGACGCACGTCAATCTGGACTTTTGCCGATGGTGGTTCGATGCGTTTGCCGGGCAGTTCACCGGTGAGCATTTCGTAGAAAACGACGCCGAGCGAATAAATGTCGGCCCGGCTGTCCACCCGTTGCGGATCGGTCTTCTGTTCCGGTGCGCTGTAGCCCGGCGTGCCCACGGCGGTTTGCGTGGTGTTTTCCGGCGCGGCAATTCCTCCTTTGCCGACGGCGTCCGCCGCTCCCATTATTTTGGCGATGCCGAAATCGGCGACCTTCACACGGCCATCTATGTCGAGCAGCAGGTTCTCTGGCTTGATGTCGCGGTGGACAATCCCCCGGTCATGGGCCCGTTGCAGCGCGTCGCACAGCGGCGGCACGATGGCCAGCGCCTCTTCCGGCGTGAATTTTCGCATGCGCATGAGCTGGCGCAGATTGAGGCCGTCCACAAACTCCATGAGCAGGAAATAAAATCCGCCCGCCTGCCCGAAGTCGTAAATGGTGACGATGTTCGGATGGTTCAGCGCGGCAAGGGCCTGCGCCTCGCGCGTAAAGCGCTCGGCAAACTGCGCATCGCGCACGCGCTCCGGCGCCAGCAGCTTCAGCGCGACGATGCGGTTCAGGGTTTTTTGCCGCGCCTTGTACACCACGCCCATGCCGCCGCGGCCGAGACATTCGAGGATTTCCAGCTGTGGAAAAAATGGCGCAAGCTCCTCCGGCGCGAGCGTTTTCCGCGCGGTGGACGGCTCCGCGCCCGCCTGCGTAGGCGCCATCGCCTCGGCCATCAGGCAGCGCGGGCACAGGCCTGATGTGGCGGCCGAAGACAGCGCCGCGCCGCACTGGGGGCAGGAATTCGAACGTACGGTTGTGTCGCTCATACAATGTCCTGACGTGACGACGTGGTTTGGTTACCAGGAATTTTTCATCAACTTCCCAGGGCGGCGAACAGGGCGTGCATCTCCGCCTCGACCAGGCCGGGGTCATCGAGTGTGCCGGCCACCTCCGCCTTCAGCAACTGGCGGAAGCGCCGCTTCAACCGATGCACCGCCACCTTCAGCGCATTCGCGTTCATGCCGCAGCCGGCTGCCAACGCCACCTGATCGCCGCGCGCGGCATCGCCGGTGAGCCACGGTTTGACCCGCTCGAAGAAATCCGCGCGCCCTTCGGCGACACACTCTTGCCGGAGCGCTTCCAGCGCGTGCGCCACCACCGTCAGCGCCCATTGCCGGTCGAAGGCGGCGTCGGGCGACAACACCCCCGCATCCGGCACTGAACGGGCTTCGGTATCATTGAGCGAAAGGTTTTCCGCTCCGCCGCCGCGTTTGAGCCGCTGCGACGCCTCGCGCTGATGCGAGAGAAAGTGCTTCACCGCGCCGAGCAGATAGGAACGGAACCGTCCGCGCTCCTGCTCGGCGCGGGCGATGGCCCCCCCCGCCAGCATGTGGGCGAAGAAGTCATGCGCGAGTTCGCGCGCAGCATCCGCATCCCGCAACTCGTAGCGGAGGAATGCGGCCACTGGTTCGTAGTAGGCGTTGCACAGTTCGGCCAGGGTGCGGCGTCCCTCCGGCGAGTCGACTTTCGCCCGGCTGACCTGCGTCCAGCGCGTTGTTCGAAAATCCTCGCCCGGCGATCCCTGCAGGGGGCGGCACGGCGTCGGTTGTGTCGATTCAGTGCTCATCAGAATCTGGACAAATCATGCTACAGGTGCATGACTTGTTGGTAGCAAATGGTTACCAGTTTTGGGGTCGCCCCGCCACATTCAAACCAGACACAATTCGACGCCGACCACGTCGCCTTCTGCACAATCGGTTGACACATCCGCTCGGGCCTTTGATCGCACAGATGGGATCCCGGGGCAGAGGTCGAAACTCAAGCGTGCTCGCTCAGTCGCAGACACTACAACCGCAGCCGGGAAAACTGGCCAAGCGCATGACATTGGAATAAGCTCAATCCTTTCGCATGAACAAACGCGCGCTTATCCGGAAGATCGTGGCCCGGCTGACGGACGAACTGGAGGTTTATTTCCGGGCGGCCCAGGCCTCGCGCGCGGAGGCCACGCACGAACAGAGCAAGGCCGAAAACAAATACGATACTCGTGGGCTTGAAGCCTCCTACCTGGCCCGGGGACAATCCAAGCAGGCGGCAGAAATTCAAGCTGCCATTGCCGCGTTTGAGAAGCTGGACACCCACAAGTTCGGGCCCGGAGTTCCCATCGACGTCGGCGCTCTCGTGGAACTGGAATTTGACGGGGAAAAGACAGCTTACTTTATCGGCCCCCGGGCCGGCGGCACGGAGGTGGTGCATGACAAGCGGGAGATATTGGTGATTACTCCGCAATCGCCGTTGGGCGAACAACTCCTGGGCAAAATGCAGGGTGAAGTTTTGAAGTTAAATCTCGCCGGCGCCCAAAACCAATACCGGGTGACAATGGTTGTCTGATCCAAGAGCGATGGCCGTGGGATGTGGCTGGTGCGGGCTTTGATTGGAATTTCCTCGTTACAAGTGGTTTATTGAGCAACCGAGGTTTGACCCTCGTTACATTTTCGAATATAATGATGGAAGTGTTTAAGCTCCATCGATTCTCCCTTTCCCGCTCCGCGTCAAGGGCGATTTTATCATTACTGGGCGTGGCTGTCGGTTGGCATTGCGCGGTAGCGGCCCCGCCGGGCACATTCACGCTTCGCATCGCCGTCGACCAATTCGGTTATCTGCCCGATCTGCCAAAAGTGGCCGTGATTTCGGATCCACAGACGGGGTTCAACTCCGCTGCGAGTTACACGCCCGGTGCGACGCTTGAGGTCTGCACCTGGGGAAGTAACATCGTCGTGTTCTCGGGAACGCCCGTGGCCTGGAGCAACGGCCTGACGCACGCGCAATCGGGTGACAAGGTCTGGTGGTTTGATTTCTCGTCGGTGACGCGTTGGGGTGAGTATTACATCTACGATCCGGCCAATGACACCCGGTCGGACCGGTTCCGGATCGGAACCGACGTGTATGAGGATGTTTTGAAGCAGGCCGTGCGCATGTATTATTACCAGCGCCGGGGAGCGGCGAAACCGCTGCCCTATGCTGAAGCGCGCTGGACGGACAACGGGACGAACTTCATGGGGCCGCTGCAGGATACGCATTGCCGGCTGATCAACAATCCGACCCTGGCCACCGAAAGGGATCTCCAGGGCGGCTGGTTTGACGCCGGGGATTACAATAAATATGTGAATTTCACGGTCAGCCCGATATCTGACCTGCTGTTCGCCTACCGGCAGAACCCGCTGGCGTGGCCGGACAACTGGAACATCCCCGAATCCGGGAATGGAATTCCAGATTTGCTCGACGAGGTGAAATGGGAATTGGACTGGCTGCTGCGGATGCAAAACCCCAACGGGTCGGTGTTGAGCAAGGTGGGGGTCAATCAATTCCAGGGAGCTTCGCCACCCAGCACCGAAACGTCGCAAACCTTTTACGGCGCGGAGAGCACCAGTTCCACCCTGAGCGCGGCCGGAAACTTCGCCCAGGCAGTACGCGCCTACCAGTCGGTTGGCATGGCGGCCTACGCCAACACGCTGAGCAACGCTGCCGTCGCCGCCTACAACTGGGCCGTGGCCAATCCGCTGGTGATGTTCACCAACACTGGTTTTGCCAGCGCCGACCCGGAAGTGGGCACCAGCTACCCGTACACTTACGATCGCGACAGCTTGCAGATCCGGGCGGCCGTCTATCTTTACGATCTGACGGGGCAGGCTGCCTATCGCACCTTTGTGGAATCCACCTACCTCAACGTGCATGGAATCGCCTGGTATTGGTGGAGTTTCTACGAAACACCCGTGCAGGATGCGCTGATGTATTACACCACGCTGCCCGGCGTCACGCCCGCAGTCGTGTCAACCATCCGCAACTTCAAACAATCCACCATGAGCAGCAGCGATTACATGGGGGCGTGGACATCAGGCAAGGACGCGTATCAGGCTTATCTTCCGGACGGCGACTATACCTGGGGCAGCAATCAGGAAAAGGGCCACGCGGGGCTGTTGTACGATGAGGAGAACACCTACGGACTGGATACCGCGCAAGCGGCAGGTTATCGCGCTGCCGCTGCCGGCTATGTTCACTACCTGCACGGCGTCAACCCGCTCACGATGGTGTACTTGTCGAACATGTACGAGCATGGGGCGACGAACTGCGCCAACGAGATCTATCACAGCTGGTTTGGCGACGGCACCATCTACGACGATGCATTGACTTCCCCCAACGGACCGGCGCCTGGGTATGTCCCCGGCGGAGCCAACCCGGCCTTTGTCCAGGATGCCGCCTACACCGGCCCGCGGCTGGCGCCACCTCTGGACCAGCCGATTCAGAAGTCTTACAAGGATTGGAACACCGCCTGGCCGGAAGACTCCTGGCAAATCACCGAGCCCGGGATCTATTACCAGGCCGCGTATGTGTACTTGCTGTCCCGCTTCATCCAGCCGCTGACTTATCAGAGTTGGGCGTCCGGCCACGGGTTGACCGGCGCGGCGACAAACTTTCTTGCGGATCCGGACAACGATGGCGTTTGCAACCTGATGGAATACGCCTTCAATCTGTCGCCGGAAGTGGCCGATAAATCCGCGCTGCCGCAGTTCCACTTGCAGACGCAAATCGTAAACGGCCAGCCGGGCACTTACCTCACCGTCCAGTTTCCCCGACAACTGGGCACCAGCAATCTGACCTATATCCTTCAAGGTTCGTCGGATCTCGTTTCCTGGACCAACGTGTTCACGGCGACCGGGACGAATGCGCCCGGCGGCCCGGGTTTCATTTCCGAATCCGGCACCGGCTATCTGCGACAGGATACCGCCTGTGACATCGTTTCCGTCCAGCAAGCGTCCGGTGCCCGTTTCGTTCGCTTCAAGCTGATCTGGAATTGAAGCAGCGCGGGGGAGGTGAAAGTGGACGCGTCGCTATTCCGCTGCGGAAGACCTAATCCTGCCTGGAGGCCAAAATTTTAATTGATGGCGTTGCGGAGGACGTCGAACATCATTTTGCCGGTGTCCGGAGTCACCGGCTTTTTGTCCCGGTCGGCATCGTCTTCCACCAGTTCGGGCGGCAGTTCCTTGAGAAAACGCGATGGATGACAGGGCATCAACTGGCCGTACTTCATCCGGCCGGCACAATGGCTGAGGGTGAGCGATTGCATCGCGCGCGTCACGCCCACGTAAAACAGCCGCCGTTCCTCGTCGAGCGTGCCTTCCGCGGCGGAACGCGCGTGCGGCAACAGGCCTTCTTCCAGGCCGACGATGTACACGCGCGGAAATTCCAGTCCTTTGCAGCTGTGCATGGTGATGAGCGTCACGGCATCGCCGGCCTCCTTTTCCTCCTCGCGCTCGCTGTCGAGGGTGATGTCCTCCAGAAAGGATTGCAGCCGGTCGGCCGGCGGATCGGCGGGCCGGCCAAAATTGTCGAGCGTGGCGGTCAGTTCGCGCAGGTTGCGGATGCGCGCCTCGGCGTTCTCGGGATTCTTTTCTGAACGTTTGAGTTCGGCGAAATAACCGGTCTCATCCAGGAAATGTTCGGCCCAGGATTGCAGCGGTCGTGGTGACGAAGCGGCGTGATGCAGTTGCGCCCGGGTCCTTTCGATGAAGGCAACAAACGCCTCAATGCTTTGGCGCGTCCGGGCTTGAAAGGTCACCTGCACCGCCGGGTTTTTCATCGCGGCGAACACGGAACCCTTCCGCTCGTGACTCGCGCCCAGCAGACGTTCCATGGTCACATCGCTCAATCCCCGCGCCGGCACGTTCGCGATCCGCAACAGGCTGACGTCGTCGTGCGGGTTGATGAAGGCCTTCAGGTAGGCGAGAAAATCACGGATTTCGGACCGGTCAAAAAAACTCTGGCCGCCGATGAGATGATACCGGACGCCGGCCGAACGAAACGCGGTTTCGAGCGGTCGCGACTGCATGTTCGTGCGGAACAACACGGCGTGGTGCGCCCAGGGCACCCGGTGCGCGCGGCGCGCAAATTCAATCTGCTCGACCAGGTTGCGCGCTTCATCGTCGTCATTCGGGTAGGCGCGCAACAGAATCTTGTCCCCCCGGCCCTTGCCCGACCAGAGCTGTTTGGGCCGGCGACGCGCATTGTTTTTGATGATGGCATTCGCGGCATCGAGGATGGTGTTCGTCGAGCGGTAATTCTGCTCGAGCTTGATGATTTTCACCTCCGGGAAATGTTTTTCCAGGTCGAGCAGGTTGCCGATTTCGGCCCCGCGCCAGCCGTAAATGCTCTGGTCGTCGTCGCCCACGACGCAGAAATTTCGATGTTTCGAAGTGAGGGCGTGGATGAGCTGGAACTGCGTGGCGTTGGTGTCCTGATACTCGTCCGCCATGACGTAGCGATATTTGGCGCGGCAGGTTTCGAGCACCTCCGGATGTTCCTGGAACAGCCGCAGGGTGAGCAGGATCAGGTCGTCAAAATCCACGGCATTGCAGGCGTGCAGCGCGGTTTCGTAGCGCGACCGGATGTGCTGGGCCAGCGCACGGACGCTTTCGTCCGCAAACACGGCGGCGCGTTCTCCGCCGTTCTTGAACCGGCTCAACAGCGCCAGGACCGCCCCGGGGTCCGTTTTCTCCCCCTTGGCCGAAATCTGCGCGAGGATTTTTTTGACGGCGCCGAGCTGTTCCGATTCGTTGTAGATGACAAAATTCCGCTTGTAACCAAGCCGGTCGATGTGCTGTCGCAAAATCCGGACGCAAAGGGAATGGAAGGTGCAAATCGTCGGTCGAGAGTCCGAGGTTTTGGGTTCTGGCGTCTTGGGTCTGGGAAGAAGTTTGTGGACGCGCTCCTGCATTTCGCGGGCGGCCTTGTTGGTGAAAGTGACGGCGAGGATGTTTCCGGGCGCGACGCCCTTCGCGATAAGGTGGGCGATGCGGAACGTGATGACGCGGGTCTTGCCGGTGCCGGCCCCAGCCAGGATCAGCACCGGTCCGTTCAAGGTTTCGACGGCCTGGCGTTGCTGGGGGTTGAGTGCATTCAGGTTCAACACGCGCGCGGAGTTTAATTTCCGTTCCGCCCAATGCAATGTTGTTAAGCGGTTTTTATGTCTTTCCCGGGGACGTGTGAATAACTTGATATGGCATTTTCGGACGGGGTGTGCAATAAATTGACTTGCGCGACGAACAGCTCGCATCCCAATACCGGCTTTGAGATCCTTGTGCCGGGGCGTGGATTGCTCCTTGGAGCAGGTTTCCGCTTGCGGAAAACGCCCATCTCATTTGAGCGTTCGTCGCGCGTTTCTTTTTTATCCAGACGTATCGCCGTTCCAGCCCGGTTGCCGAACTGGGCTGGATCGTCAAAATACCTGAATATTAAATTTCCGGTAAAAAAATCTCAAAATAATAGTTGACTATTTAGTCCACTTTGATAAATTGTCGCTGTGATTCAGCGATGCTGGGTCGAAAAGAGAGATTTTTATGGGTCGTGTCAGTGATGCCAAGAAGAGATTGATGGATGCCGTATCGGAACTGATTTGGAGTGGTTCCTACGGCAGCACAACCATTGATCACATTTGTGAAAAGGCGGGGGTAAAGAAGGGCAGTTTTTATTACTTTTTTGACTCGAAATCCGAGCTGGCGGCGGAGGCCATGGCCACCAACTGGAAGGCGCGGCGCGTGGTGCTGGATGCGATTTTTTCACCGGTGATTCCGCCACTGGATCGCCTGCGCAAGTATTGCCAGTTTAGCTATGAATTCCAGCTTGAAATCAAGCAAAAGTATGGCCATGTGTTGGGATGTCCGCTCTTCGCCTTGGGCGCCGAGGTTTGCACCCAGGAAGACGCGTTGCGGAAGCAAATTGAGGAGATTTTAAGCTACAAACGCAAATACATCGAGTCGGCTATCCGTGATGCCCATGCAGCAGGAGTGGTTGAGGCGCCGGACCCAGGCGCCAAGGCGGGAATGATCCTGGCATATTACGAAGGCCTGTTAACCCAGGCGCGCATTCAAAATGATGTGGGCGTATTGCGCGACACCATCCGCGGAATCTTTACGATTCTGGGCGTAACAGAGGGCGAAAAAGCGGCCGCCTAAATTTTTTTGATCATTTATTTGACTAAACAGACAACTACTAAAAAGGAGAAAATATGAAACTGAATCAAAGAGCTAAAGAGAAGACCGCCAAAACGGCTGCGAATGTTTGTATCGCTTCCTGCCAGAAATTGGCGGCGGGAATTGCGCAGACCAAAAACAATCTGCTGGCTGAATTTCGGGAAACCTTGAGGTTGCCGGAACAATTATTTCGACAAGCCATGAGCGAAGCCGAGGCGGTGGCCTGGCAGACGGATTACCCGCAGCTGGTTTTTCCCACCCTGGCCATGGAGAAAGTTCAAGCGGTGGCAACCTGGCACAGCCGGCAACAATCGTTGCGTCGGGTTCGTGCCTGAACGCAGCTTTTCAACCGCAGTAATCAAAAGGAGAAATTGTAACATGATGTCATCCAGGAATTTTTTGCGTCTGATCCCGCTGGCGCTGATGACCGGTGCCGGGCTTGCCCTGTTCACCGGTTGTGGCCGGGGCGCCGTGAAACAACAACCCCCGCCGCCCGCGGTGACCGTCGCCCCGGTGGAGCCAAGGGAAATTGTCGAGTGGAGCGAATTCACCGGGCGGGTTGAACCCGTGGAATCGGTGGAGGTGCGCCCGCGGATTTCCGGTTACATCCAGGAAGTGCGCTTCCAGTCGGGTCAGCTGGTGAAGAAGGGCGACGTGCTTTTTGTGATCGATCCGCGCTGGAACCAGGCGACCGTCGACCAGCGCCAGGCTGAATTTGAGCAGGCCCGGCGGGAAGAGGAGCGGACGGCGCAATTGCTCGCGAACAAGGCCATCTCGGCCGAGGAGGCCGATGGCCGGAAGGCTCGCTATGACGGGGCCAAGGCGGCGTTGGAATCGGCCCGGCTGGATCTCGAATACACCGAGGTTCGCGCTCCCATTGACGGCCGGGTGAGCCGCGCCCTGCTGACGGAAGGCAATTATGCCAGCGGGGTCGCCGGCTCAGGTTCGCTGCTGACCACCCTCGTTTCGGTGGACCCGGTGTATGTCAATGCGGACGTGGATGAAGATGCGTTCCTGAAGTTCAGCGCGCTGGTTCATGAAAAGAAATTGGGCGATGACGACGGCGGCAAGATTCCGGTGCAACTGGAACTGGCCGACGAAGAGGGTTTTCCCCACCTGGGACATATCGAGTCCTTCGACAACCAGTTGAACCCTGGCACGGGCAGCATCCTCCTGCGCGCGGTTTTTTCGAACGACGATGGGCGCATCGTACCGGGATTGTTTGCCCGGATCCGGATTCCCCTGAGCGAACGCCATTCAGCCCTGCTCGTGGATGAGCGCGCCATCGGCACCGATCAGTCGCAAAAATTCGTGCTTTCCCTCACGCCAACCAACACGGTGGCGTATCAGCCGGTGCAACTGGGGCCCGTGGTGGACGGCAAACGCATCATCCGCTCCGGTTTGCAGGCGGGTGAAGAAGTCGTCATCAACGGACTGCAACGGGTTCGCCCGGGGATGCCGGTGACCGCCGAAAAGGAAGCCCAGAACGCCTCCGGAACGGGGCGGCAAACGGCTCAACGCTGATTTGATATCCGGAAAACAACCCTTTTCCAAGGACATGAATTTTTCCCATTTCTTCATCCGCCGGCCAATTTTTGCCGGCGTGCTTTCCATCGCGGTGTTCATCATGGGGCTGCTCGCGATGTTCAAGCTCCCTATCAGCGAGTATCCCGAGGTGGTGCCACCCACGATTGTCGTGAAGGCGACGTATCCCGGGGCGACCCCCAAGACCATTGCTGAAACCGTGGCCTCGCCGCTCGAACAGGCCGTCAACGGCGTGGAGGGTTCGCTTTACATGTTTTCGCAGGCGACGGCCGACGGCGTGATGACGCTGACGGTGACCTTCAATCTGGGCACGGACGTGGACAAGGCGCAGGTGCAGGTGCAGAATCGCGTGTCGCAGGCACTGCCCAAATTGCCGGAGGAAGTCCGCACCCTGGGAGTCACCACCACCAAGCAATCCCCGGACCTGACCATGGTGGTCCACCTGTTTTCACCCAATGGCCGTTACGATGAAGTCTATATCCGCAACTATGCGACGTTGCAGGTGAAAGATGCCCTGGCGCGCATTCCCGGTGCTGGCGACGTGGGTGTGTTTGGTTCCGGGGATTACGCCATGCGCGTATGGCTGAATCCGGACAAGCTCGCCGCTCGGAACCTGACTGCCAGCGATGTGGTCAACGCCATCCGCGAACAGAATGTGCAGGTTGCCGGCGGGATCATCGGCCAGCCGCCGGTCCGCGACCCGGTGAATTTTGAGATGCAGGTCAACGTCAAGGGCCGGCTGATCTCCGAGGAGGAATTTGGCCAGGTCATCGTGAAGACCGGGCCCAATGGTGAAAAGACCCTGCTCAAGGACGTGGCCCGCATCGAGCTGGGCGCCGGCAGTTATTCGCTCCGTTCGCTGTTGAACAACAAGACGGCGGTCGCGCTGCCCATCTTTCAGACGCCTGGGGCCAACGCGCTGCAGCTTTCCACGGATGTCCGGCGCAAGATGGAGGAACTCAAGAAAAATTTCCCTGAAGGGATTGATTACTCCGTGGTGTACGACCCGACGGTGTTTGTCCGTCACTCGATTGAAGCGGTGGTGCACACCCTGGCTGAGGCCATCCTGCTCGTGGTGATCGTCGTCATCATTTTTCTCCAGACCTGGCGTGCTGCCATCATTCCGCTGGCCGCCGTCCCGGTGTCGCTGGTGGGCACCCTCAGCGTGATGCTCCTGCTCGGATTCAGCATCAACGCGCTGTCGCTGTTCGGCCTGGTGCTGGCCATCGGCATCGTGGTGGACGATGCCATCGTGGTGGTGGAAAACGTGGAGCGCAACATTGCGAACGGGCTGTCGGCATTTGCGGCCGCGAAACGTGCGATGGATGAGGTCACCGGGCCCATCGTGGCCACCGCGCTCGTGCTGTGCGCGGTGTTCATCCCCACGGCCTTCATCAGCGGTCTGACCGGCCAGTTCTACAAACAGTTCGCGATCACGATTGCGATTTCAACGCTCATTTCCGCGTTCAATTCGCTGACGCTCTCGCCGGCCTTGTGCGCGGTGTTGCTGAAGGATCATCACACCCCGAAAGACTGGTTGTGGCGGGCCATGGACAAATCCCTCGGCTGGTTTTTCAATCCGTTCAACCGGGTGTTCGCCTGGGCCGGCCTCAAATACGGTGTGGGCGTCGGTTCCGTGCTCCGCAAAAGCACGGTGGCGCTGGTGATTTATGGCGGGCTGGTCCTGCTGACGGGCTGGAGTTTTAACAAGGTCCCGACCGGTTTTGTGCCGACGCAGGACAAGCAATATCTTGTGGCTTTTGCGCAACTGCCCGACGGCGCGTCGCTGGATCGCACCGAGGCGGTCATCCGCCGCATGTCGGACATCGGCCTGAAGCAGCCCGGCGTGGAGGCGGCGGTGGCGTTTCCCGGTTTGAGCATCAACGGGTTTAGTGTGGCGCCCAATTCCGGCATTGTATTCTTCACCTTGAAACCGTTTGAGGCACGCACCACGGCGAATCTGAGCGGTCTGGCGATTGCCGGCGCCTTGAACCGGCAGTTCGGCTCGATCCAGGATGCGTATGTGCTCACCGTGCCGCCGCCGGCGGTGATGGGGTTGGGCACCATCGGTGGCTTCAAACTATACGTCGAAGACCGCGCCGACCTTGGCTACGACGCGCTGTTTCAAAATTTGCAGGGCATCATCGGCAAAGGCTACCAGACGCCGGAGCTGGCCGGTTTGTTCTCCACCTTCACCGTCAATGTTCCGCAATTGGATGCGGACATCGACCGGGTGCAGGCCAAAACCCAGGGCGTGCCGTTGCAAAACCTTTTCGAGACCCTCCAAATATACCTGGGCTCGCTCTATGTGAACGACTTCAACCGGTTCGGCCGCACTTACGAGGTCATCGCCCAGGCCGACTCGCAATTCCGCGAACATCCGGAGGACATCACCCGGCTCAAAACGCGCAATGACAAGGGTGAGATGGTGCCGCTCGGCGCGGTGGTGAAGGTGACCGAAACGCACGGACCGGACCGGGTGATGCGTTACAACGGTTATCCGGCGGCGGAAATCAACGGCGCTCCAGCCCCGGGTTACAGCTCCGGGCAGGGGGAGGCGGCCATGGCCCGCATCGCCAATGATAGCCTGCCCCGGGGCATGGCATACGAATGGACCGACCTCACCTACCAGCGGATCCTGGCGGGCAACACGGTCGTATATGTGGGGCCGCTCTGCCTGCTGCTGGTGTTTCTCGTGCTGGCCGCACTTTACGAAAGCTTCCGCCTGCCCCTGGCCATCATCCTCATCGTGCCCATGTGCCTGCTGTTTGCCATCACGGGCGTGTGGCTCAAGGGCAGCGACAACAACATCTTCACGCAAATCGGATTGATCGTGCTCGTCGGGCTCGCCTGCAAGAACGCCATCTTGATCGTTGAATTTGCCAAGCGCAAACAGGACGAGGGCATGTCCCCGGTGGACGCGGCCATCGAGGCCTGCCGCCTGCGGTTGCGGCCGATCCTGATGACCTCCATCGCCTTCATCGCGGGCGTCTTCCCGCTGGTGGTGTCGCGCGGGGCCGGCGCCGAAATGCGCCAGGCCATGGGCGTGGCCGTGTTCTCCGGCATGATCGGCGTGACGGTGTTCGGCTTGTTCCTCACCCCGGTTTTCTACGTCACCCTGATGAAGCTCGGCGCGAAGAAAAAACCAGCGCCGGAAGTAAAAAGCCCCGGTCCCGGTTTTGCCGGTGCCGCAGCGACGGGTATGGTGACCTTGTTGTTGCTGTTGTCTGTCACTTCCACCCGAGCCGGCTGGCTGACAGTCGGACCGGATTACCAGCCACCGACCAATTCCATCCCGGCAGAATACAAGGCCGTTGAATTGGGAGCCTGGAAGGAAGGCCAGCCTCTGGACTCGGTGCCGAAGGGGAATTGGTGGGAAATATTCGGCGACACTCAATTGAATGATCTGGAAACCCAGGCCGTGCAGGCCAATCAAGGATTGAAGGCGGCGGTCGCGCGCGTGGATCAGGCGAGGGCTTCGGCGCGCGTGGTCCGCAGCGAGCTGATGCCCAGCCTGAATCTCGACCCGAGCTTCAACCGGCAGCGCTATTCCCCGAATGCCAACCCCAGTTTTGGCAGCCTCACGGCCAACACCTTCAGCGTGCCGCTGGATCTCAGTTACGAGGTCGATCTTTGGGGCCGGGTCCGGCGCGGTTTTCAAAGCGCCCGGGCAGATGCCCAGGCGTCCCTCGCCGATTATTACAACGTCCTGCTCACGCTCCAATCCGACATGGCCCAAAATTATTTCGCGCTGCGTTCGCTCGATGCAGAAATCGCCACGGTCACGAGCACGGTGGGATTGCGCCAGGAACAGGTGCGCCTGGTGCAGAGCCGTTTCGATGGCGGCATCGGCAGCGAACTCGAGGTGGCCCAGGCCCAGACCGAACTGGCCACCACCCAGGCGGAGGCCGCCGCGCTGGCCCACCGGCGGGATGAATTCGAGAATGCCATTGCCATTCTTGCCGGCCGCAATCCATCGGTATTTCACATTCCCGCTTCCGACGAGGCCAACTGGAATCCGCAACCCCCGGCGATCCCCGCCGGTTTGCCGGCCGACCTGCTGGAACGGCGACCGGACGTCGCCAGCGCGGAACGCCAGCTCGCGTCCGCCAACGCCAAAATCGGTGTCGCCAAGGGCGCATTTTTTCCCGTGCTCACGCTGACCGGATCGGGTGGTTATGTCAGCGGCGACCTCAACAGCCTGTTCAACTGGGACAGCCGTACCTGGTCCATCGGTCCGAGCCTGTCGCTGCCCATCTTTGCCGGCGGCCGCAACCGGGCGAATTACAAACGTTCCCAGGCGGTTTTTGAAGAATCCACCGCGTCGTATCGCCAGCAGGTGCTCGTCGCCTTCGGGGATGTCGAGGACAGTCTTTCCGGGATCCGCCATCTGGCGGACCAGGCGGAAGCCCAGGAACGGGCCGTGGTCAATGCGCGCCGGGCTGCCGAACTGGCCCTCGACCGCTACCGCTCCGGCATCGTGAGCTATCTCCAGGTCGTGGACGCCAGCCGCGACGCGCTGACCGCCGAACGCGCCAATGCGCAACTGGCCGGCCAACGCCTGATTATCGCCGTTCATCTGATCAAGGCACTCGGGGGTGGCTGGGGACAGCAACAGCTTTTTGCCAGCGCCTCCATGGCCACATTTAAACCGGCAACCGGAAACCAAAAATGAACCCAAGGCGCGAGAATTAACCGACCCAGGAACTGAAAGGCATCAAATGATGACTGCACTCAAACCAACCCGGCCAACGGGAAAAGCCAGGAACAACCGGCCCCGTTTGCCTTTGATCAAGACGCATGTGCCGCGGCGCTTGCTCGCCATGAAGCGGGACCCGGAAACCGTCAAACCCGGGCGGCCGGGAAAGCCGGCATTGCCGAACGTCCAACCCGCCGAGCCGGCGCCGCTGGAATCGCTGCGCGGCGACTCGTTACAACTGTATCTCCGTGAAATCGGGCAGGTGAAATTGATTACGCCCAAGGAGGAAATCGCCCTCGCCCGGCGAATCAAACGCGGCGACCGCAAGGCGCGGGAACAGATGATCACGGCCAATCTGCGGCTGGTGGTGAAGATCGCCCATGAGTACGAAGGCCTGGGCCTCCCGCTGCTCGACTTGATCAACGAAGGCAACATCGGCCTGATGAAGGGGGTCGAACGTTTCAATCCTGAAAAAGGCGCGAAACTCTCCACCTATGCCTCGTGGTGGATCAAGCAATGCATCATGCGGGCGCTGGCCAACCAGTCCAAAACCATCCGCCTGCCCGTCCATGTGGTGGACAAGGTGGCGCACATCCGCAAGGCGGAGGTGAAATTGCGCGAGGCCTTTGACCGGGAACCCACCGACCAGGAGGTCGCCGATCATCTGGGACTCAATCCGCGCCGCATCCAGCAGTATCGCGACGCCTCCAAGGCGCCCATTTCACTCGATGCTCCGATGGGAGCCGATGAACCGCAAAAAATTTCCGAAGTGGTGGCGGACCCGAATGCCGCGGCGCCCTTCGACCGGCTCATCCGGGAAACCGACACGAAGCTGGTCCGGGAGGTTCTGGCCACGCTTACGCCCAGGGAGAACACGATTCTGGCCATGCGGTTCGGATTGGATGACGGCAACCCGAAGACGCTGGAAGAAATCGGCGACCAACTGGGCGTCACGCGGGAACGCATCCGGCAGATCCAGGAGGAAGCGCTGGAAAAAATGCGCGTGAAAATTGAAGACCGCGAAAAGCCAACCGTCGAACCTGCAGAAATGGCCGCCTGAAACTGGATGTAGCGTCGAGCCTCCGGCTCGAAAGATTGGCGCACCCGTCCTCCGTAGCAGCACTGCGGAGGGTGGACAGCGCCGACGCTACACCGAATCGGGAAAGCGGGACGGATTTAACCACAAAGAACGCAAAGAGCACAAAGGTGGGGCGAGGCTCCTGACGAGCCGTTTTCCTGCCCCTCAACCATCAACAATCAACTCTCAACCCGTGCGCCAGCGCGTCCCGCCATCCGTGTTTCAATTCACCCAAACGTCTCACCGTTCCAGCCCCAGTTGCCGGCGGGGACATCGGTGAAGTTCAGGTAAATGTGGTCCGGCGGCACGCCGAGGGATTCCTTCAGAAGACTGCCGACCTTCTGTGAAAGCTGCCGGTTCACGTCATCGCTCAAGCCGCCGATGCTGCGGACGTCCACAAAGGCGGAGTCACCCGGTTTGCCGGACATGAGGATGGCCGCGGGACTGATGACGACCATCACGTATTTTTCCGGCTTGCCAATCGTGCCGGCCACGATTTGGGAGAGCGACGCGAGCAGCGTTTTCTTTTTGTCATCCGCTAGCGCGATCGAGGTTTCAAGTTTTAACAGCGGCATAAAATCAATCGCAACTGGAAGGGGCAGTTCCGAAAGCGCCTGCTCGCGACCATAGTCGGAGTTGCCTGCAGCACGCCATTATCAGGCCTGGTTCTCATTGATACCTTCACAAATCCATTGTCGCAACTGCTGGCCGGTCACTGGGCCATATTGTTTTTGATCACCTCCGATAAGTGTGTAGGTTAGGCTGTTGGCTCCAGCGCGAGGCTGTGTGAAAAGTGGTTCATGGATTGAACAGATACGCCTGTGGTTGGTCAGTGACAAGCATGAACCATCGTACTGGTCTGGATCGGTCTCAAACGCTGCTTTTTCCCGAGCGGCTGGAGGATTACATCGGGGGCGAAAACCCGGTGCGTTTCCTGGATGCCTTCGTGGGTTCGCTGGATCTGCACGCGCTGGGTTTCGCCAAGGCGCAGGCCGCCGCTACCGGTCGTCCGCCGTATAACCCTGGGGACCTGCTCAAACTCTACCTGTATGGTTATCTGCATCGGATTCGGTCCAGCCGGCTGCTGGAAGCGGAGTGTCAGCGGAATGTGGAAGTGATCTGGCTGTTGGGCAAGCTGACACCGGACTTCAAAACCATCGCGGATTTCCGGAAGGACAATCTCAAGCCGTTGCGGGCGGTGGCGCGGCAGTTCACGGTGCTCTGCCGCAAGCTGGAGTTGTTCGGGGGCCAATTGCTGGCCATCGACGGGAGCAAGTTCGGGGCGGTCAACGCGCGGGACCAGAACTATAACGCGGCCAAACTGGAGGAGCTCATCGCGCGAGCGGATGCCCACCTGGCGGCCTACTTGAAGGAACTGGACAGCGCGGACGCGGCGGAGCCGGGCACCGAGCGTCTGGATCAAACGCAATTGGCGGCGAAGATTGCGGCGTTGCGAGAGAAACAGGA
>JBAPQW010000017.1:0-26774 GCA_049280815.1 Verrucomicrobiia bacterium
CATCTCCGCGGCCCGCCGCGTCAGCAGGAAGGCCGTCTCGCCCAGCGCGAGCAACGCGGCTCCGGCCACGCGTCCAAGCGTCAGGGTGGCGGGCGTGTCGAGCGGTGACCCGAGCAGCAACTTCACCGCGGCCGACGGGAAACCCAGCAGCGCCAGGCCGGCACCCGCTTCGATGAGCGCGGTCACGGTGTGAAATGCTTTCATGGTCCCTTCATTTCAGACGAATTTACCCGCCGCGCGCCGCCCGCCGGAGTTCACCATCGAACGGTCGCGCGGCACGGCTTAATACCAGCCGGGCTCACCCATTCCTCCCATGCCACCCCAGCCACCCCACTCGCCCCAGTTCATCGTATCGACCTCGACCACATGGATCTGTTCCGGCGGCGACCCGGCTTGTTCAGAATCCGATTTTTGCTTCTGGCGGAGTTTTTGGTAGGCTTGGTACTGCCGGGGTCCCCCAACGTAGGCCTGGTTGTTCTGCAGATCCGGCAGCACGAAGTAGGTCTTCCCGCCATAGTTGATCTGGGTGACTTTGTCCGCCGGCAGCTTCCGGAGGATGGCCTGCTGGTCCGGCTTGCTCGGGGTGATGACTTTGAAGCCGGCGGCCAGGGCCACATTCTCCTTGTCGAGCAGATGGCCGGCGCAGCCCGCGGCCAGCCCGGCGAGCGCGATGGCGGTCAGGCATCTCAATGAGTTTAGGATGGATTTCATGGTTGCTGTGTTTGTTGATCGTTGTTTTGGGCCGGGGTTCGGTGCCGGGCACGGCTTGATCCAGTCGCCTGCGGTTAAACTTGCTTGGGTTGTCGTTCTGTCTGCACTTTCATTTCGGCATCGAAGCCCGGGTGATGACCGGTTTTACCGCTTCGGTCCACCGCCGACTCTACTTTATTTGTAAAAATCCGGCCATGATTATCTCGCATCGTTCCCGGCGCCAGCGGCGTAGCGAACATGCCAGGCGAAAGTCATTTAGCGGAGCCAAAGGAGATCGCGGTTCAAATTACCGCTGCGGAAGGGTTATGAGCGGAGGCGCCGCGCACAATGGAAGGGGTTGCAACTCAGGTGTTCACCCCATGGACGGAATGCGGAAACTGACACACATTTGACACGCAGCCGTTGAACCAAACCAAGCACCCATGTTTGCAGCGTGGCATTATCCATGAAACGAATCAAAGTTTTGCTGGCGGACGATAACGGGGTCGTGCGCAGGGAATTCAGAAAGATTCTGGAACTCGCAGACGATTTGGAAGTCGTCGGCGAAGCGAAAAACGGCCTTCAGGCGGTCGCCCTGGTCAAAAAACTTCGTCCCGCCATGGTGCTGATGGACGTGACCATGCCGCTGCTCAATGGCTTGCAAGCCACCTGCCAGATTCTCAAAGCCTTCCCCGCCACCAAAGTGCTCATGCTTTCCGCGCACAGTGATGAGGCATATATTGCGGAGTCGGTCAATTCCGGCGCGAGGGGCTATCTGATCAAACAGACCTCCGCTGACAATGTTTGTTCCGCGATCCGGGAAGTCCACAAGGGAAACACCTATTTCAGCCCGTCGATTCCCCGGCGGCTTCATGCGCGGAAACAGAAAAAGCGGGGGGCTTGAGCCGGATTGCCGGGTCCGCACCCGACAGATTTGCACCGCTGCCGCAGGCGGGAATCTCCCGCGCCGGTCTTTTGAACGACGGTCACCAACCCGGCGCTTGGCCGGAAATAAACTTCAAGCCAGCCAACCCCGGGCAACGCCGCGTCGAATGGTTTGCGATTGCTCAACAAACTTCCGGGGGCTACGATTTCAACGCATCTGCACCACTGACGAAAACCATCATCGAAAGCAGGCAACCATGAAAAGTTTGCGGACATGAATCATACTTCGGTTGGACTGCTCGCCGTCCTCGGAATGTTCCTGGGGATGCTGCTGCTGCTGGAGGTGGGCCGCCGGCTGGGCGAACGTCAGCTCGCCAGCGATCCGGAAGTGGTCAGGTCCCGCGGCGGGGCGGTCGAAGGCGCGGTGTTTGGCCTGATGGCGCTGCTCATCGCCTTCACTTTTTCCGGAGCGGCCTCGCGATTCGATGTGCGGCGCGCGCTCGTCGTCGAGGAGGCCAATGACATCGGCACCGCCTGGCTGCGGCTCGATCTGCTACCGGTGACCGCCCAGCCGCCGCTGCGCGAAAAATTCCGGCACTATGTGGATGCCCGCCTCGCGTTCTACCAGAAGTTCTCGGATTTTGAATCCGACCGGGCGGAACAGGCCCGGGTCACGGCGCTGCAGAATGCAATATGGAAGGACTCCGTCGCCGCCTGCCGCGACTCGGGCTCGTGGTCGGCCACGATGCTGTTGCTGCCCGCGTTGAACCAGATGATTGACATCACCACCACCCGGACGGAAGCGGCCCGGACTCACGCGCCATTCGTCACTTATGCCATGTTGGTGCTGTTGGTGCTGGCGGGTTCGCTGTGGGCCGGCTACGGTCTGGCCACCGGCAAGACCCGCAATTGGTTTCACGCCTCCGCCTTCGCGGTGATCATGACGCTGGCCATTTATGTCATCCTCGATTTTGAATTCCCGCGAGTGGGCCTCATCCGGCTCAACGCCTTCGATCAAGTGCTGGTGGACGTGCGCGCAAGCATGATCCCCTGAAACCCAACCGGACAACTGCGACATTGACTCCAAACATTATGACCCTCGAAAAAATAAAGGAATTCTTCAACAACCTCAGCATGCATGACCTGCCGACCGTGGCGGCAGTGTTGGTCGGCATTATTCTGCTCGTGCTGGTGTTCAAGGCGGGCAAGTCTTTCATCCGGTTTCTCCTCTTCCTCATCGCCATCGGGTTGCTGGCGGGCGCCTGGTGGTGGCATACCCACAAATGATAGCCGACGCCCCAGGCCTTGGACACCGTACAAATTGGCAAATGTGCTGCAAAAAAAAGCCTGACCGGGAGCAGTTGACACCACTTGAAGCGTCTGGGAGGCGGTGAAAGGAATTTGGTCAAACCAAAGGCCGTCAGGCCAAGTGACCGGGCGCGAACGAGTCCATTACACGGATGGGCACGGCTTCCAAACCGCGCATACGCGAAAACTTCCGTTTCAATCGTAAATCGGCAATCTTAAATTCTCTCGCCCCGCTGGCCCATCTCGCCAATGACTATGACTTTACCGATCCCAAGCGCAGTTACGGTCAGCCGAATGGTGCGGTCAGTGCCGGGCTGGACCCGGTCGGGCCTTCCTCCCCAACCGCTGACTCCCAACCCTGCCAATGATGATTACTTGATTACAGATCACCGGCCACCCGCCACTCGCCACCGATAACTGAATACGGATGACCGATCACTGGCCGCCGGCCCTTTTGGTTTGTGAAAACGTGCCAAGCCGCTTACAAATACCTCCATGAACGGAGAAGCCCCGAACACCCGTGAAGGCCGCCGACCGGTGTGCGTGGTTCGCTGCATCGTAATTCCTCTGCTTTGGGTCCTGCTGGCTCTGTTGACCCTCTGGGCGACTGCGGCCCTTTATTTTGACGTCAGAATTTCCTGGCTGCAGCTTCCGCTGGTGGTCGTTTATGGACTGGGCGTGCTGGCGGTTTGGGTGTGGGTGCGCCGTCCGTGGAAGGCGCTCGTCACGGCGGGTGGATTTCTGCTGGTGCTGGGCTGGTGGCTCTCCTTGAAGCCTTCCAATGCCGGCGACTGGCAGCCGGACGTGGCCGTGCTGCCGTACGCCGACATCAACGGCAGCCGAGTGACCATTCACAACATCCGCAATTGCGATTACCACACGGAGACAAATTTCGACGTGCATTATTACGACCGGACATTCAACCTAGACGCCCTGCGCACGGTGGATTTGTACCTCGTCACCTGGGGTTCGCCAAACATCGCGCACACCATGGTCAGCTTCGGCTTCACGAACGGCGATTACATCTGTTTCTCCATCGAGACCCGCAAGCAGAAGGGCCAGGATTATTCGGCCGTAAAGGGTTTGTTCCGGCAGTTTGAACTGATCATCGTCGTGGCGGACGAACGCGACCTGGTGCGCCTGCGCACGAATTACCGGTCGGGCGAGGAAGCCTGCCTCTATCGGTTGCGGTCAACGCCGGAACAAGGCCGGAACCTCTTCCTCGACTATCTTCACCGCATCAATGAACTGCGGGACCGGGCGGAATGGTACAATGCGATCACCGACAACTGCACGACCGGCATCCGCACCCAGCGCGCCGCGGCCGACCGCGCGCCCTGGGACTGGCGGATGTTGATCAACGGGCATCTCGACGAAATGCTTTACGAGCACGGGACCATCCTCAACAACCTGCCGTTTGTGGCGTTGAAGAAATTATCCCACATCAATCCGCAAGCCAGAGCGGCGGACAAAGCGGTTGATTTCTCGCAACAAATCCGCAAAGGTCTGCCCGGCTTCGGCGAAGCCACCCCCGTGCCGCCAACCGGTGGCGGAGGACATCCATGATAACTCGAACAAACCCCGGTAGGGCGGGCAGTCCTCTGCCCGCCGCCCGTCCGCGCAAGGATTGCGGCGCGCCCGGAATGACGCGCCCTGCCCGGGCACCCGCTCTTCGATTCACCCTATGGCTTCTGCGCAGTTGCGCACTGGCGGCGCTGGTCGTTTTCACCGGTTGCCGGACACCCATCGGGGCGGACCTGGCGACGCCGCGAAATGCCTATATCCACCTGCACCGGAACGCGCTCAACAGCAGCGACTGCAGCGGTGAAACCCTGCAGGTGTTGCACCGTTATGATCTCGAGCAGTCCTTCGCAGACAATCCGGACGCAACGTTGGAGCAGCTCCAGCGTATCGCCTGCGCCGACGACCGGCGGGACCTGCTCTACGCGTTGTGCGAATTGAATTACCTGAACGCCGATCGCCAGCGGCACAGCGTCAAGCCGGGCGTGCCGCGCCTGGCGCGCAACAGTTATTTCACCTCGGCCATTTATGCCTATCTTTATCTGTTCGGCGACAGCCGCGAAGCGCCGCCCAATCCATATGATCTCCGCTTCCGGGCCGCGTGCGATTTCTACAACCGCGGACTGGCATTGGGGTTGATGGTCAACACCAACGCGCTGGTGGAACTGGACAGCGGCCGGCGCCAGACGCCGCCGGGACCGGTGGAGGTGGAGTTCACGCACCCGGGACTTCCGGTGAGCCTGGACCTGATAGAGAAATTTTATTCCGCCGACGAATTCATCGTGCGCGGGTTGAGCACGCGCAACCGGGACTCGGGCCTGGGCGCGCCGTTGATCGCGGTCAGCCGGAAAATCGGGAGGTTCCAGGAGGAACGCCGCTTTCCCGCCACGGTTTTCCTCCGCGTGTCCGGCGACGTGCGGGCCTGGAGCGCCGGGAAGCTGGACGCCACGCTCGAACTCTATTCCGCGTACGACGTCGCGCAGGTGGAAGTGAACGGCAAGCCCGTGCCGCTGCAGACCGACACCACCGCGCCGATGGCCCAGGGGTTGAACAACAGCGCGATTTGGGACCTGGGGCTGGCCCAGTTCTTTTCGCCGGAAGAAAAGGTCAAGACCGGCATCCGGCTCACGCAACTGTACACGCCCGGCCGGATTCCGGTGGTGTTTGTGCATGGCACCGCCAGCAGCCCGGTTTGGTGGGCGGAAATGATGAACACGCTCCGGTCAGACCCGGTATTGCGCGAGCACTACCAGTTTTGGTTGTTCAATTACGCCAGCGGAAAGCCGATCACCCTGTCGGCGGGGATCCTGCGCAACGACCTGATGAGCCTGGTCAAGAACCTCGACCCGGACGGGAAGGACCCGGCGTTGCGGCAGATCGTGATCGTCGGCCACAGCCAGGGCGGTTTGCTGGCGAAACTAACCGCCACCGACACCGGCGACAAACTCTGGCGGCTCGTTTCCCAAACGAACATCGATGATTTGACGGTTGACGAAAAAACCCGCGAGCTGCTGCGAACCAATTTCTTTTTCAAGCCGCTGCCCTGCGTCGCGGAGGTGATTTTCATCGCCACGCCGCATCGGGGCAGTTATCGGAACACCCATTTTGTCCAGCGGTTCCTGAACCGTTTCATCAAACTGCCCGGGGACCTGTTGGACGCCTCCGCCAGCTTGCTGCAGCTGAAGGATACGGTTCAGCTGCCGGAGTCGTTGCGCAAAGGCGTGCCCACCAGCCTGAACGGCATGTCCATCGACAACCCGTTCATGCTCACGCTGGCGGAGATTCCGACCGCGCCCGGCATCAAGGCCCACTCCATCATCGCCATCAAGGGTAACGACCAGCCGCCCAACGGCGCCGATGGCGTCGTGAAATACACCAGCGCCCACGTGGATTACGCGGAGTCGGAATTCATCGTGCGCAGCGGTCATTCGTGCCAGGGCAATCCGCTGACCATCGAGGAAGTCCGGCGGATCCTGCTGGCCCACCTGGCCCAATCCGGTCTGGCGAAATAGGCGCTGCGAGCCTTGACGACCCGCTCAGGAAACCGTCAGAATTGCGGTTGAAACGTGACCGGCGGAAGAATCCTGGCGCTTGACCGGGCCGGGTTGTTTCAACGACTGCAACATCAAAGCATCAAACCGAATCAAACCATGAATACCGCGTTTGGAAGAAATCTCATCGCCGCTGCGCTCGCCGGTGCAGCGGGTCTTTGCCTCACCGGTTGCCAGTCGTTCAGCAACGTGCCGTCCGGCAATCTGGCGTCGGTCACCATCACCAATCAGCCCATGGCGAGCGTCGCCAATGCCACGGCCGCCGTTTTCGCCAGCCACGGTTTCAGCGGGGGGCAGACCGGCGCGAACCAATTTACCTTCACCTGCCTCGGCAGCCGCACGGACAATCTGGCCTATGGCAGCGCCATGTTTAATGAGGTCGTCACGGTAAAAGTGGTTGTCATGACCAAACAGCTGACCACCAATTCCGTCTATGTCGGTTGCAACGCGTGGCTGTTCGAGAATGAGGATGATCCGGTCTTTCAAGATGATCACAAGGTGCGCATGCTGCGGAAATGGCCTTACGAGCAGTTGCTCAAGGACATCCAAATACAATTGGGACAATAGAAAGCTGAATGACTGCCTCAATGCCAACCGCTGCAAACCTTGGTTGCATGGCGTGGCGCGAACCGTGGCGCGGGTGGGTTCCGGTCCTGATCCTGGTTCTATGGTGCTTTATTCCCACGGCGCTGGCGCAGGAGCATCCGCAGCTCAGCCCGGCCAGCGGCAAGGAACTCCAGGCCGCAGCTGCGGCCGATGCAGCTTCGGACGAGGTTTTGGACTTTACCGAAACGGTCCAGGAAGCCGCGGAGAAGCCCGGCTGGGTGGAGACGCTTCCGATGATGGTGCGGTTCATGATCGGCATCACCATCATCCTGTTGGTCCCGTCCATTTCCCGCCGCTGTCACCTGCCGCCCGTGGTGGGTTTGATACTCACGGGCATCATTTGCGGGCCCTATTGTTTGGGCATGATGCGGCACACGGCCCCGGTCCTCTCCATGTTTGCTGAAATCGGACGCCTGCTCCTGCTGTTTTACGTGGGACTCGAAATTGATCTGGCGCTGTTCAACCAGGCCAAGTGGCGCACCACCTTTTTTGGACTCGCGACGTTTCTGATCCCGCTCGGTTTCGGGGTCGCGCTCGGGGTGGGTTTCGGCTACAGCCTGGTGGCGGCGGTCCTGATCGGTTCGTTGCTCGCCTCGCACACCCTGATCGGCTATCCGGTGGTGGAACGTTACGGCCTGCTGCAACGGCAACCGGTGATCGTGACCGTGGGCGCGACAATTTTCACGGACACTCTTTCGTTGACCCTCCTGACCGTTTGCGTTTCCATCCACAAGACGGGATTTGACGGCTATCAACTGGCGAAACAGCTGGTCGAGATCGCGGCTTACATCAGTATCGTGCTGTTTGGGCTGAGCCGGCTGGCGCGCTGGTTTTTTACCAGGTTTCAGCCGGAGCCGGAAGTCCAGATGCTGGTGCTGCTGTTCATCGTGGGCGCCGCCGGCCTGCTGGCGGAGGCCGTCCACATGGAGAGCATCGTCGGCGCCTTCATGGCGGGACTGTCGGTCAACCGCGCGTTGCGCGGGACGCGCACCCAGCGGAACATCGAAGTGCTGGGGAAAACCCTGTTCCTGCCCGCCTTTTTTATCGCCATTGGCCTGGCCATCAATCTGCCGGAAGTCTGGCATTCCATCCTCACGCATTCCGGGTTCGTCTGCCTGATGACCGCCGGATTGATCACCGCGAAGTTTCTGGCCGCCTGGATCACCGGTGCGGTATACGGCTATTCCCGCAATGACCGGCTCAACATGTGGTCGCTCAGCATGCCGCAGGTCGCCGCGACCATCGCCGCAGCCCTGGTCGCCTACAAGGCGGTGGACGCCGCCGGTCACCGCCTCATTGGCCAGGACGTTCTCAGCAGCATCCTGGTCATGGTGCTGGTCACCGCCATCACCGGCCCGATCCTGACGGAAATATTTTCCAAAAAAATCAAGGCGGCGGACGACGCCACGAATCCAGCGATACCCACGGCAGCGGCCAGTCGTGGAGCCAGGGAATCCACATGATAACCATCCGGTCTTGCCTCGGTGCCCCCATCCGTTAATCTGACGACCGATATTTGGCCATGCCAGAATCCCAATCACACAAGCCTGAACCCGCTGCGCCCGGTTCGTCGGCACCCCGGCCTGCGCACATCGGGTTCCGCCACTTTTCCACGGCGGAATTTCTGGTGGCGCTCATCTTGTTGCTGGTCGCGGCGCCGTTCTTCGAGAAGACAGTCAACGGCGAAAGCATCGAGCACGCTCTGATGACGCTTGTGCTCGTGTTGGGGGTTTTTGCAGTGGGTCGGAGCCGCCGGACACTGGTCTGGGCAGTGGTACTGGTGCTGCCGGCGGTCGCCAGCAGATGGATGCATCACTTTTGGCCGGAACTGGCACCCAAGGAGATTTCCCTGGTCGCCGGGCTGGTGTTTCTTGCCTTTTTGATCGGGCAGTTTTTGCGTTTCATCCTGCGCGCGCCCCGGGTCAATGCCGAGGTGATGTACGCCGGCATCTCCGTTTACCTGCTGCTGGGGTTGTCGTGGATGCTTGCCTATCAGTTCGTGTGGTTGTGGGACCCGAACGATCCCGCGTTTGCCTTTAGCACGGGGCCGGCCACCCGCCAAACGATGAATGGCTTCACCGCCTATTATTTTAGCTTTATCACGCTCACCACCGTTGGTTATGGGGACATCACGCCGGTTTCAAACGTGGCGCGGGCGCTGGCCGCGATGGAAGCGATGACCGGCACGCTCTATGTGGCGGTGCTCATCTCCCGCTTGGTGGCGCTTTATTCGTCTGAGAAACTGCAGTCGGACGAAAAACAAACGCGGGCGGATGATAATAAACTATCGACACCGGACCTCGAAAAAGAGTAATACACCCACAAAATCCTATAATCCCATGAAACTTATGAAATACGCAAAAAGTCTCGTGATGCTGGGTTCCGCGTTCGGGTGCGTCGCGTTGCTTCCTCAATCCACGCTGGCCGGCGGCCTCTCACTCTATGAAATTTCCACGCCGGACGTCGGACTCGCTTCGGCCGGATATGCGGCCGGGGCGTTGGACGCGACCACGCTGTTCAAAAATCCCGCCGGGATGAGCCTGCTGGACGGACCGCAAGCGAATGCCAGCCTCCAGGCCCTTTACGGCAGCGTGAAGTTCGCGCACAACTCTCAAACCTCAACCACGGGCAGCGATGGCGGCAACGCCATCGGAGTCCTGCCGGGCCTGAGCATGTTCATCACCTATCCGGTGACGGAAAAACTGTCGGTGGGCTTCGGTGCCTTTTCCTATTTTGGTCTCTCGGAAGATTTCGGCAACAACTGGGTGGGCCGTTACTACGCCCAGAACGCCACGTTGCTGGGCATGAGCCTGATGCCGGCGGCGAGTTACAAGGTGAATGACTGGCTTTCCGTCGGCGGCGGGTTGAACGCCATGTACGGCTATCTGAACGCCCAGACGGCGATCAACACTCTTGGGCCGAATGACGGCCAGCTGACACTGAAGGATGAAGTATGGGGTTTCGGCGGCAATGCCGGCATCATGATCATGCCGCGGGAGGGCACGCGCATCGGTATCAACTACCTTTCGCAGGTTAAACTCAACTTCAGCGACAAGCCCCAGCTCGACGGTGCCCCTGGTCTGGGCTTGCTGCCGGTTTTCCACAACGCCGTAAACATGGGCATGACCGTGCCGCAGTCGGTGATGGTGGGCATTTATCAGAAACTCAACGCTCAATGGGCGGTCATGGCCGACGTCGGCTGGCAACAGTGGAGCAAGTTTGGCGAAGTGGAGATCGGCTATGACGGAATCAAAAATCCTAACAGCCTGACCACGCAACTGAACTTCAACGACACCTGGCACGGCGCCCTTGGCCTCGAGTATAAATACTCGGACCAGTGGCGGTTCACTGGCGGCTTCGCGTATGATTCCTCGGCTGTCAGCGACGCAAACCGCCCCGTGATCCTGCCCATCGGCGCGGCCTACCGTTTCGGCCTGGGCTCATTTTACACCATCAGCAAGTCCGTGGACTTGGGCGCGGCTTATGAATTGGCGTGGAGCGGCGATCTGCCGGTCACCCAGACAAGTTCGCCCTATCGCGGCAATGTGGTGGGCTCTTACAATAACGCCTATTTCATGTTTTTCAGCCTCAACCTGAACTGGCGTTTCTGAAGATTTTCCGCCCGGCCCGCCAATCCGGCGGGAGCCTCGGTGACTGAAAGTTAAACCAATGAACCAAAGGAGAGACAAATGACCACATCCACCATGAATGAAAAGGATAACGCCCGCGGCTTGAAATTCCTGTCGGGAATTTTAGCCGCCGGTTTGCTGCTCAGCCTGACCGCCTGCTCCACCACGCACCAGGTGAGGGGGACGCCCGACGAATCGGGTTTCCTGAAGGATTATTCCCTGTTGAAGCCAGGCACGGGCGATGAAGTCAAGCTGGTTTACTTCGCCCCGGATGTGAACTGGGCCAAATTCACCAAGGTTTACATCGAACCCGTCGAGCTCTGGCATTCGGATGATCCGGACTCGAAGCTGGGCAAGCTGCCCAAGGACGATCAACAGTTACTGGTTGACTATTTCCATACGGCGCTAAGCAATGCCTTGAGCAAGGATTACACGATTGTGGATCAGGCCGGTCCGGACACCTTGGTGCTTCATGGCGCGATCACTGAAGCCAAGAAATCCCGGCCGGTATCCAATCTGGTTTCCAGCGTGGTGCCCATGGGCATCGGCCTGAGCCTGGTCAAGCGGGTCATCTTTGGCACCGGCCTCGGCGTGGGTGAATGCCAGGTCGAAGCCGAGTTCACCGATGGAGGCACCGGCCAGATCGTCTGCGAAGCGGTGGACCGCCGGGCCGGCACCAAGGCCCTGCGTACCAAGTTCGACGGCAGCTTCGGCGACATAAAACTGTGCATGGATTACTGGGCGACGCGCTGTGCCTTCAAGCTGGAGAAACTCCGCGTCAGCTCAGCAGATAATACCGAAATGTAATCCGCTGCCGGGCGCGACCGGCGTCACGCCTGAATCCATGACCACCCGAAAGATTGAAGCCCAATTAAAAGGCCTGGGAATGGTGAACCGGCAGCTCGCGCTGCTGCTGCTCACCGTGGCCCTGGCCGGGTGCTCGTCCATCGGGTTTTCCTACTACAGCTCGCCCCGGGTGACCGGCCGGGTGCTTGCCGCGGATACCCGCCAGCCTTTGCCGGAGGCCACCGTGAAACGCGTGGTGGCCTACCCGACCGCCGGCGAGGCGACCGCGCCCAAGGGCAGCCAGCTCCTGATGCGGTTGGAGGGCGAGCGGACAGACGCCGATGGCCGGTTTGTCATCGAGGCGGTAAAGGTCGTGACCTTGTTTCGCCGCGGTGGTTGGCACTCGGTGACCGTCGCTTTCGAGCGCACCGGTTACGAAAGTTTCCAGACCAATTACTCCGTGGCCGATTTCCAGGAGCGCTCGTCCGAAGGCGTGCCTTTGGTCGTGGTTGGCGACATTCTGCTCAAACCCAAATCCCCGTGAACGAGATGCCCAAAAAACATCAGTGCGGCCGCCGGTTTTTAGGCTGGTTCTGTCTCGCCTGCCTGGCGCTGACGTGGACCGGCTGCTCGCTGCTCCGTTTCCATTCCGGGCCGCCGAAAGCCGACGTGGCGTCGCTCCAGCTGGGAACGAATGCGCCGGCATCGGCCGTCACCCTGTCAGTGTTGCAGCTCCAGGTGATGCGCTTTGCCGACAGCTATATCGCTGCGATCTCGCAGGCCGCTGATGATTTTGGCGCGGGGGCCGGGACCTCCAAGGCCCGCCTCGCGGCCCTGAAATATAAACTGGGCCAGGCCACGTCCGCCTATTCCGACGCCACGGGACCGAATCCCGTGGTCAATGCGCTGGACGTGCTGGTCCTCGTCACGGTGTCCCGCATGGTGGTGGAGGATTTTGGGGTTGAAACTTATGGCGACAAGATCCAGCCGCTGCTGGAAATCCAGCGCCGGCAGGAAACCAACGCGTGGAAACTGGCGGACGGCATGCTCAGACCCGGCCAGAAGCAGGAGTTGATGGATTTAATCCGGGAATGGCGCCAGAAAAATCCTCATCAGCGCTACGTCGGGGCAATCCGGTTCAACGAGTTTTTGACCGCCCTGGGCCGGAGCCCGACTCAGGCCACCGCGACGCCCAACAGCATCTTCAGCCTGCTCTTTCTCGATCCGTTCGCGGGACTGGATCCCACCGCTGCCGCCATCGAGGAAACCCGGCGCCTCGGGGAACGGGCCATGTATTACACGCAGCACATGCCCCAGCTGTTGAGCTGGCAGGCTGAGGTGCTGGCCTATCAACTCGCCGAGCAGCCCGAGTCGGAACAGATTTTGTCCAATGCGAACCAACTGGCCAACTCCGCCCAAAGCTTCGCGCAGACCGCCCAACAATTGCCGCAATTGATCAACGACCAGCGCCAGGCCGCCATCCAGCAACTGCTCGACGGCCTGACTTCCCAGGAATCGCAGGCGCGCGCGACGCTCATCTCGGCCGGCGATGCGGCGACGAACATCAATGCCGCCATCCAGTCGCTCACGGAATTTGTCCGTTACGTTTCCCCGACCAATGCGGGTCCGGCCGTCGCCGCCACGAACAGCCGGCCGTTCAACGTGCTCGATTACGGTCAGGCCGCCAGCCAGATCGGCGCCGCCGCCCAGCAACTTGATGCCCTCCTCACCACCGTGAACCAAAGCACACCCCAACTGGCCCAACTCGGACAACAGACCACCGCCGATGCGAACCGCGTGGTGAATCATGCATTCCGGCTGGGTTTGATTTTGATTCTGGTTTTGCTGGCTGGTTCGGTGCTGGCAGGCTTGACCTACCGGGTTCTCGCGCGCAAATTGGCGCGGGACGGCAACCCGCCGTCAGTGCCGAAATCATGAGCGGAAAACGCGAACGCCCGAGGCTATTATGAATACATACCTGCACGCATCCCAAATCCGGCGCGGCGGTTGTGCGGTGGTTGGACTTTCGTCGTTGTTGCTGGCCGCCATGCCGGCGCGGTCACAATTCACTGATATCAACAGTTTGAGAAACACGATTGGCAACCGCATCGAGGCCGCCACGATTCTGGGCGGAGATTTCGGGATGGCCGGCGCCTCTTATACCGGAGGCCAGGGGGGGAACCTCAGTCTTTCCAAATTCGGAGGCATGGGTGACATCGGCGACCCGCAACAATTGGGCACGCTGCCCATTGCCTGGCAGCCGCAATTGCAGGGCGAGATGGGCTATCTCAATGCCAAGAGAGATTTCACCGACGCGGATAGCATTGCCTATAATGGTACAACCTATGATTTGAATGGCGCGCAAAGCAAGTTCAAGGATTACTCGATCCAATTTGGCGGCGGCCCTCGCCTGTGGTTCAACGATCACTTCAGCATCGCGCCGACGTTGATGGGGATGTATGGGTACACGGAAAATACTTTCGATCTCAATGGCGCCAATATACCGCAAAATGTCGTAACTGCGGCCCAGAAGGCAGGCCTGATTAACTATGATGTCGATACCTGGACCATCCGGCCCGCCGCGGACTTCCAGTATGTCTTCACCTGGCGGCGCACCATCTTCACGCTGAACTCGGACCCGGTTTATTACCACACCGAGAGCTTCAGCGCTTCCAATCCGAATGTGAACGTCAATGGCAACTCGGAAACATGGGAGAACAAGATTGACGTGGACGTTCCCCTGGGCAAGGACCTGTGGGGCCACGAATTGCGCACGGGCGGTTATTTCAGCCGGATGGAGATGTATGGCGACATCAAGGATGGATTAAACCTCGACCATCTCTACGAAATTCATGGCCGCATCGTGCTGGATTATTTGAACCAGCTTTGGAAGGTGCAGTGGATCGGCATCGGTTACTCCTATTTATGGGGGGAAGCCTGGCACGGCAATTCTATCGGTCTCGACGTGGCGTTCCAGTTCTGAACTGGAAACGATCGCCGCGAAATGTCCAAATCCGCAAAAACTTTCGGAAGGAAGTGTTCGCGTTTTCCGTGGCCATGGCTTTTTCAAAAATTACGCAGCCGCCGACGTCAGTCGGCGCAATTTTAATAAAGAAAACGAGATGGCGCGAGAGAACCGTCCGGTAGGGGTGCATCCATCTCGTGCAGGCTTGGCTTCAACTCTGCGGTTTCAATTCCGGTCAGTCTTTGCGTCCGGGTGATTTAAAATGAATTCGCGGGCGGCATCCCGAGGGACGCGGCCCGCGTGGTTCACAATCGAACCGTTTGATTGGCCGTACCAGCCGCTAACTGGAACTGATATGGGGCACCAGCTTCACCGGTGGAACCGTCCAGGTGCCGTCAATGATTGAGGGCGGGTTTTCTTTCGGCCAGTAGAGCCGGAGCATCAGGATGAACCGGCCTTCCGGCGCTGGGAGCCAGTTGGCTTCCTTGTCCGGGCCCGGCGACTCGTGCTGGAGATAGAGGTCCGTCGAGCCGTCCGTGTTGGTGGTGAACTGGTTCCGGCTGCTCAGCGTGTAGCGATTCAGCGCGTTCTCCGCGAAAAAGAATCCGGAGTTATACATCGTTAACGACCAGAACGCCTCAGCGGGCGGCAACTGGCCGGCGTCGAAGTGCATCACATAGTGATTGGTGCCCGCGTAAGGATGGCCGTCGGCATCCACCAACGAGGTCGGATAAACGGCGTCCTGCGGCCGGTTGCACCCGAGGCCGATGGCGGTGATCGTCGCCCGCTGGAGATAATCGGTGCCATAGACACCGGCCTTGGTGGTGAAAATCCAGCCGTTGGTGAGGGTGCCGGCATCGCTGTAATGGGCCATGATTTTATCAAAGGCCGGCTTCGGCACACCTTGCAGCGCCTTGGCCACGTCCGGACCGAACTTGTTGATGTCGAAATCCTGGCCGGGGACGATTCCGATCTTCGTCAGTTTCTCGACCATCGGTGCGTCGGCTTCGGTGGGCGGATTGTCCTTCAGCAACCTGGCGAGCAGGCTGAAATAATCCTCCGCGCTCAGGGCGTTCACCTGGCTGCGCACCGGCGTTGTCATGTCGATGTTCGTATCCACCACGCCCGGCGGCGGCGTGTAGGTCTGGCCGTACGAGCTGAGCGGCACCACGGAGATGTCATCCTGCATCTTGTGCACCGCGTCATAATCCTCCGGCGTGCCGGTGCAGTAAATGCGGCCAAGAATCCAGACCAGGCTGGTCGGCGATTTATATTCGGTCACGCCATCGGGCAGGGTGCCAGTCCAGCCGGGGCCGGTGATGGCATATTTCTGCGGCCCGGTGCCGGTGGTGCGTTTGCCCGGATCCTGGAACACGTCGGTCCAGCCATCGAGCATGGGCATGAGATAATAGCGGTCGTTCGCCTCGGGCAGGCTCAAAACCCATGGCTCCTTGCTCACGTCCAGCCAAACCATGGTGTAGAGCGTGTCGGCATTGGGAGCCGTCACCTGTTTATCGTCGGGGGTCGGATAGGCGCGCAAGCGGAGGAGTTGTCCCATCGGGGCGGCCTTGCCTTCGGGTTGTTCCACATTGGTCAGAACGCGCCGGGTGTATTCCATCGTGACGAGCGGGTAGCCATAAATGTAGGCCTCGGTGCCGAGCTCGGCCGCCTCATCCGGCGACAGTGAAGGCGCGGCGGGTGCGGCCGCAGCGGCCGGAGGCGGGGTGGTGGCGGTGCCAGCCGGGGGCGTGACGGCAATCATGAATGCCCGGGTCAGCCTTACCCCCACGTCGTTGCCCGGTTTCACATGGGACAGTTTGATGTTTGGTCCGACTTTAACTGTCTGGGTCGAGCCATCCACCAGGCGCAAGGTCACTTCGCGATCCGGCTTGTCCACACTCACGACCTTGGCGGTGAACCCGACGGTATCCACAATTTTGCCGCCGGGTTTCGCTCCCAAGGGCGCCCGGACGATGACGGAGGCGGTCCCGGCGCTGGGCGGCACGCCGCCTTTCACCAGCACGATGGCGAGGGCATCGGCCACCTGGGCGGTGACCTGGTCGCCCACCTTGATTTGGTCGAAGTTGAGTACATCCGGCCCGCACTCGTAGTTGATCAGGCTGCCGTCCGGGCGTTGGAGCACCACGATCCGGTTGCTGGCATCAACGGATTGCACGGTGGCGATGGCGGTAGCGGTATCAATGACGACTCCACCCCGCACGGCCTCCGGTGCGGCGGCTGGCGATTTGGGGGTGGACGAACAGGAGGTGAAAGCCAGCAAGGCTGCCGGAATCACCAGCAGGCCCGTCACTTTTAATATGATCTGTTTCATCGTTCGGTTTCCTTTCATTGGGTGTGGGGATAGTTTCTTGATCGCCAAATGCATCCTAGGGCTTTTCAACTTTTATCGCCGTTACTTCGATGGGCCGCACCACCACACTGTCGCCGGGCGCCATCTCTTCCATCTTGGTGCCGAGCCCAGGTTTAACCTTTTCTGACTGGCCGTTCGGATATTGCAGGGTGAGGATGCGGTAGCTGGGATCCACCTGCAACACCTTGGCGTTGATGCCCAGGCTTTCCGCCGTGGTGCCATCCGGCAACCGGCCATTTTCCAAAATGTAAACGGTGAGATCCTCGGTCACCGTGGCCTTGACCTGGTCGCCCACCTGGATGTGGCCGGGAATTTCCACTTGGGCGCCGACCTTGCAGGTCAGCGTAGATTTGTCGGAAAGCTGGAGGGTGATGGTACCCGCGGCGGCGTCGATGGCCTGGACCGTGGCCGGATCTTTTACCGATTCGACGGCGATCCCGTTTTGGATCAGACCCGGTTTGCCGATGGGTTGCACATTCGCGTTGGGTGGCGTCCAACAGCCCGCCAAAGTCAACGCGGCGACAGGCATCCAGGCGAGCGTCACAATTTTAAGGATTCTCGTTTTCATGGGATTATTTCTTTCTCACATTGCCGGGTTGCAGTTTGCGTCCGCGTCCGCAAATTTTCAAGGTTTCTCAACCAGCACAGCCAGTGCCTGGGTGAGGCGGACCACGACCTGATCGCCCACGTTGAAATCTGCCAGGTTGACAAATTCACCCACCTGCACCGGTTTGGTCTGGCCGTCCGCGGTCTGGAGGGTCACCTGATGCAGCCAGGGATTAATCGACAGCACCTTGGCGGTGAAGTTGAGCGTATCGAGGCTGACGACACCCGGTTTGGCGCCCAATCGCGCCCCGACGGCAACGGCCGTTGCGGTGATGCTCTGCATCTGGCTGGCGGGTTTGATGAACAGGGCCACTTCATCCACCACCGTGGCCTTCACCTGGTCCCCCACCTTGATCTGGTCAAAGTTGGCCACTTGCGGTCCGCACTTGTAACTGGTGATTTTGCCATCCGCATGTTTGAGTTCGATCCGGCGTTGGGCGGCATCGATCGAGACCACCGTGTTGGTCTGGATGACCGTATTCACCACCACCTGGCCTTCAAAATTCCCCTGGTCGGCATACGTCGCCGGGTTGGTGGGCTGGTTCGAATTCGACTTTGACGGACTTGGGGTGGACGAGCAGGCGGTCAAGGCCAGCAGGGCCGCCGACAGCAACAGCATTGCCGCCCCGCGCGGGATTTTTGCTATTTCAAGGTTCATGTTTTTTCCGGTGGGTTGAACGGAATTGTTATTGCAACGGGATCCAGCCCTCGGTGAGGAAGAGATCCTTGAGCTGCGCGGCGATTTTCTTGGCCGTGCGGTCGGCATCGGCGTCCACGTTGGCCGAGAAGGCTTCGCTGCCCACCGCCACGCCTGAGCTTACCACGGCGGAAACGACCAGATGGCCGGCCACCGCACCCGCCCCCATGGTTTCGGCTGCGCCGGGTTTGTCGCCGCTTTTGGCATTGATCCCAAATTGATTGACCAGAATGTTGGTGCCGTTCCGGTGGTCATAAACCTGGGTCAGGGTCTTGACATCCGTCCGCCCAAGTCCCAATCCGATAACCACGCGCTCGGTCTGGTTGCCTTCGTCGATGGAAACAAACTGGCCCTTGATTTGGAGCGTGTTGTTGCCGTCGGCTGGTGGCGTGCCAGTCGCCCGGCTGGCCGGCAGGCCCAGCGCCTGGATCTCGGTGACCAGATGATTGGCCAGCGCATCGGCCACCTGCCGCCCGATGACGCGTTCCTGATCCGTTCGCGGCGGTGCCTTGTCAACGAGACCCTGGATGTCCGCCGTGATCCCACTGTCCAGCGTCACCTCCTCCGGCGAAACGGCAAAATTGTGGACGAGCACCTGCCTGGGTTTGGGGAGAAACCCCTCGTACTCGCTTTGCGAGGTCACCTGGGTGCTGGCACAGCCGGCGAAAAGGCCGATGACGCATCCCGCCAGACTGAACTTCAAGAGGGTTTGTTTTTTCATGGTCGTTTTGGTTTTAAAACAAATGAACAGATTGCAACTGGAACGCCCCGCGCGGCCAAACTTATCACGATCCCGATCGGGACGGCAATCAAACTCCCCGCCTGGTCCTGATTGCGGCAGGGACATCGCGCTGCGATTTTCCTGCCCGCGCGGTAGCGGGCGGAATTAGCTGCGTCCATTGCGCAGACTCATGCCTCACCCTTGCGCCGCTGGACGCAGCGCGCCGTCCCTTCCTCATTCACATCCGTTTCCGGGCCTGGATCGGCTGTTTTCTCAAGTCCGCGACAATCCGTTCCACTTCCGGGAGGGCGTGCGCGAAATATTTTTTAAATCCCCGGCAGAGATAGTTCAAGCCGGGCTCGCCGGTGGGCGTGCGGATGATCCGGTTTTTCGGGCATTCCCCCCAGCAATCCGTGAGATACGGACACTGCCGGCAATACTGCGGCAGGGTCTCGTTTTTGGCGTAACCGAATTTCACCTGGGTGCGCGAGAACACCTGGATGTCGAGCGCCGTGTCCTTGAGGTTGCCCAGGCGATATTCCGGATAGACATAATGGTCGCAGGAGTAAACGTCACCGTCATGTTCCACCGCCACGCCTTTGCCGCAAAACTCGCCGTAGATGCAGATCTGCGAACCCAGGCCCAGGTGCTGGGACACCAGCGTCTCGAAGTGATTCACCAAAACCTTGCCGACGTCCTTCTGCCGCCAGCGGTCAAATATCACGCAGAGGAAATAACCCCAGTCCTCCGGATCCACCGACCAGTCGGTCACGATGGAATTTGGATGGCCCGGCCGGGCCTCGGGGTCGCCGTCCCGGGGCAGGGCCGCGTTGTCCCATTTGTGTGGTGCGGTCTTTTCAAAGCCCTTGTATTCGACGATGGGAATGAACTGCATGTAGGTGGAGCCGACATCATTCCGGAGAAATTTATAAACGTCCAGCGGCTTGCGGGCGTTGAACCGGTTGACGCAGGTCAGCGTGTTGAATGGAATTTTGTAGCGCTGAAAGAGCCTGACGGTTTGGAAGACCTTCTCAAACGTGGGGTTTCCGCCTTTGGTGACCCGGTACTTGTCGTGGACCTCCCGCGGGCCATCAATGCTCAGGCCCACCAGAAACCGGTTCGCCTGGAGAAATTCGCACCATTCCTCGTTGATCAGCGTGCCGTTGGTCTGCAGATCGTTTTCGATTTTCTGGTTTGGCCGGGCGTATTTTTTTTCGAGCGCGATCACCTTGCGGAAGAAATCCAGGCCCATCAGCGTCGGCTCGCCGCCCTGCCAGGAAAACACCACCTCCGGTCCGGTCACTCCCGCGATGTATTGCTGGATGAATTTTTCCAGCACCTCGTCGGACATCCGGCCGACCCCCGGACCGTTGGGCAGGGTTTCCTTGCTCAGGTAGAAGCAGTAGGTGCAGTCGAGGTTGCAGGTGGAACCGGCCGGCTTGGCCATGACGTGGAACCGCCGCCGGGACTGGTTCCCGAGCAGCAAGGGCGCGTCATATTTGTCGATCGGCCGCGGCGGCATCCCCACCTCGGCGACCTTGAATCCGGCGGGCGTGGCTGCCGGCTCATTTCCGGTAGAATTCATTTCAGACTTGTGAACGAAATTTCGCAGCGCTCGAGAACGCCGCTGGCTAATCCAAGTCCATGAGTTGACCGCTCAACGGGTCATTCGTCAACAGGTAAATTAGCCCAGGACGCTGCAACGACGGAAGTGTGCCTTGCAAAGGCCAAGTTTGTATTATTGGACCTTGGGCCCATACCGGTTGTAAAAGGGCCGGTCGAGCTGTGCGCCCATCATTTGATCCAGCCCTGTTCCTGGAATGTAAGCTTGAGCCGGCCGGCAATCTCCCTGGCGGTCGCGTCAGCCCGGCCTTCAACCTTGCTGCTGCCGCTTTCCTCGCCATACACATGCATCCCGCCGGTGACGATGAGTCCCAAGGGGTTGGCCGTGACCAGGAAGGCGGCGGCTCCCAGGGAAGCTCCCGGGCTCTTGCCCCCGCCGGAATCCATGGTGCTGGATTCGAGTTTGCGCAGCCCATGCGCCGTCATCTGTTGGACTTCCACGGCCGTTCTCAATTCGGACGCGCCATAGCCGAACCCGACGGTGACACGCTTGGTGGCGTTGCCCTCATTTATGGAAAGCAGATAGCCCCGGATCACCAGGTCATTGAGCTCCGGTTTTGTTCCCGCCGGGGCCCGCTGGGCCGGCATTCCCAGGGCGTGGATCTGTCCGACCAGCTCCGCGGCGATTTCAATGCCCAGCAGCCGGCCTTCCCCAATCTGCCGGGCGGTTTGCGGCGTGTGGTCCAGGTCCGGCCGGCCGACCAGCGCGGAATCGGCCGGCACATCGGCGGCCGTGGCGGCGAAGTCGTACACCAGGATGTTTCCGGGCCACGGGAGCTGCCCGGTGGCAGGGGTTACCTCGTTGGTCACCTCGGTCGAGGCGCACCCGGCGAGCAAGATCAGGGCAATCAGACACGGGACAATGGTTCGCGTCATTCTCTCTATTCAGTTGCCCGTGTTATTGAAAGCGTCGTTGTCGAATTCGAACGCCTCACTGGGGAGCGCGGGCGGAAGATGCTGCCGCTGCATGATGGCCTTGACTTCCACCTCCAGCAGCAGCGGCCTGACCATCTGCGACGCCAGTTCGTTGGCGCGCTTCTGCAATGCGGCCACGGTGGCGGCCACGAATGTGGGCGCCGCGGCACAAGTCAGGAATCTGGCTTGTTTTATGATCAAGATTGGCGGTTTCAGTTTCAGGTTGTTTCCATGTTTCAACCCTCGGAAATCAATGGCTGGCGGCACTGGCTTCATCGTCACCAATGCCTTCGTCGGTGATCGCGTGTCCGTCCTCCTCGACCACCGCCGGGCCGTGCCCGCCTTCGGAAGCCATGAGCGGCTTGCCATGCTTCAGGCCGACACCGGCAACGTAAATCAGCGCGAGCGGCTTGGCGGATTCCTTGCCCAGCGCGTTGAGGCGGTCCTGCATCGCCGCCACCTTGTCGGGATGCGCGGCGGCGACGTTGTTCGTTTCGTAGGGATCATCCGCGAGGTTGTAGAGGTCAACGCTTGTGGGAATCAACGTGCGCCAGATGAGTTTCCAATCGCCCTCGCGCACGGCACCCCGGAAAGGCTCGACGTTATAGACCAGTTCCGTGCGCGGTGAAGGCGCGTTGGAGCTGATGGTTTGCCAAACATCGAGGCCGTCGAGCGGCAGGCATTTGGCGGTCGAGGCGCCGGCGAGATGGGCGAGGGTCGGATACATGTCCACGACGTGAATCATCCCGTCCGCCGTGATGCCCGGCTTGATGTGGCCGGGCCAGTTGGCCAGCGCGCAAACGCGGCAGCCGCCTTCGAAGAGCGCGCCCTTGCCGTCGCGATAGGGGCCGTTGTCGCACGGCAGCTTGGTTTTGGAGAGGTCAGCCATCTGGCCGGCGAACATCGCATTCCGCGTGCCGCCGTTGTCGCTCTGGAAAACAATCAGCGTGTTGTCGCGCAGCCCTTTCTGGTCGAGCGCGGCGACCACGCGGCCAATCTCGTCATCCAGGCAGGTGACCATGCCGGCGTAAGTGCGGCGCGTGGGGTCGGCAATGTTCGGGTAACGGTCCACGTATTCCTTCGGCGCCTGATACGGTGTGTGCGGGGCGTTGAAAGCGAGGTAGAGATAGAACGGCTTGTCCGCGCTTTGCTCATTGATGTATTTCACGGCGTCGTTGCCGAGGAGCTGGGTTGTGTAACCTTTTTCGTGGACGGATTTGTTGTCGCGGAACCAGTCGAGCACGCCGGCGTCGCTATGCGTGTAATAATCCAGCTCCCCGATCATCGCGCCGTATTGGTAATCAAAGCCGCGCTGCTTGGGCCAGTACTTCATGTCCGCGTGTCCGAGATGCCACTTGCCGATGATGGCCGTGGTGTAGCCGTCCTCCTTGAGGCATTGCGGCAGGAGCCATTCGTTGGTGGCCAGGCCGTAACCTGCCGGGCCGGGGATGACGATCGTCTGCAGCCCGTAGCGGAACGGGTAACGCCCCGTCATCAACGCGGCGCGCGTGGGCGTGCACATCGGCTGCGCGTAAAACTGGGAAAACTTCACGCCGTTCTCGGCGAGCTTGTCCAGGTTGGGCGTCTTGATGTCCGGGCAGCCGTTGAAGCCGACATCCTTCCAGCCGAGGTCGTCGGCGACGATGTAAACGAGGTTGGGTTTGGCATCGGCAGCGCGGGTGATTTGCAGGGTCGCCGCCGCGGTCGCCATCAGCGCCAGATATGTCGTTATTTTCATAAGTGGTTTTTCATTACTTGCCTGAATTTCAGTATAAGGAATTCGGCCTCGGCTTGCACTTCTTAATTGATCCAGCCTTGCTGCTGGAATCGCTGCTTGAGCGCATCGGCGATTTCCTTCGCGGTGTCCTTGGCCCGGCCCTCAAGCTTGCTGCTGCCGCTTTCCTCGCCATATACATGCCTCCCGCTGCTGATGATGAGTCCCGCCGGGTTGTGCGTGGCGATCAGGCTGGCCAAGCCCACCGCCGTCCCCGGTTTCTTGCTGCCGTCGGCATCGACGTTGCCGGAGCCAAGCTTGCGGAGACCGTTCGCCGTCATCTGGAAACCTTCCACTGCCGTTTTCAATTCGGATGCGCCCTCGCCAAATCCGATGCCGAAGCGCTTTTTGGCATCGCCCTCCTTGATGGAGATGATATAGCCCCGGAGCACCAGGTCGTTGAGCTGCGGTTTTGTATCCGTCGTGGCCGGCGCGGCGGGCATGCCCAGTTTTTGAATATCGGCGACCAGCTCCGCGGCAATTTCCGCGCCCAGCTTTTTCCCCTCCGCAATCTGGTCCGCCGTCTGGGGCGTGGTGTCGAGGTCCGGCTGGCCGGCCAGCGCGGAGTTGGCTGGAACATCAGCGGGAGTGGCGGCGAAGTTGTACACCCAGACCTGCGCGGGCTGCGGGATTGGCCCGGTCACGAGGACCACGCGGTTGGTGATGTCGGCGAAGGCGCTCCCGGTGATAACGACCAGCGCGCCAACGAGCGCGGCGGCAAGGAGGTTGGGCTTGAGGATGGTTTTCATGGTTGTGGAATTCAAAACTTAAAGAGCAGGTTGAGGCTGAACGACTGGCCTTGGAGCCGTCCCACCGCGTAATATTCGGTGAAATAGAGGAAATCCAGCGCGGCGTTCCAAGGCACGTAAGTCAAACCGACTTGTGCGCCGACGGCATGGTCCTGGTCAAGGACGGACGCGCTTCTCGCGGCACTCCCGGTGTCATGCGTGACCTGCCAGCTATCGTAGCCCAGCGGACCGACCTCCAGCAGAAGTTTCTCATCTTTGGTCAACGGCAGATATTCGCTGATGCCCCAATTGAGCGTGAGGGTCTGTCCCGGCGTGATGTCAAAGTCCTCGTTCTTCTGGTTGATTTCATAGGTCAGCGCGGTCATGACGGCCATGCGTTTGTCGGACCACGGATACCAATAGGTCGAGCCCTGGATCTGGTGCGTCCAAAACCCCAGACCGGTATTGTCGGCTGAGGCGTACTTTACCGGGCCGACGATCGGCAAGGTGATGGTGGAAGTATTGTAAGTGCCCACCGGCGTATAGAAGCCGTATCCCAGCGAGAAGTCCCAGTTCGTCAGGGTCAAGCCGAGCCAGACGGGCATCACGAACAAATCGCCGACGCTGAACTGCGAGGCGCTGGGGTTGCGTCCGCTGCCGGCGATGGTTGAGATCGACGCGCTGGGATTCGCGTTGACGAATGAGGGCGCGATATAGGCGGCATATTTCACACCGTCGAAGTTCCATGGTGACACCCAGACCAGCGCGGGGGAGACGGCATAGACGTTCACATCCACGCTCACCGGGAGCGTGACGCCCGGCCCCGGGCCGGGTTTGATGGTCACGGAATTGATCTGGTTGCCGTTGCCGTCATTCAACCGGGTGCTGGTGTAGTAGTAATTATAGACCATGCCGTAGAATCCCGGATCCGGCACCGCATAATCGCGGATGTCCATTATCCCGCCGTTGTAGTGGCCGACGGTTCCGGCGCGGACAAAGGACGCTGTGAGCGTCAGTGCGCCAATGAGCGCGATGGCGGGAAGGTTTTTTGTTCGCGTGGATTTCATATCCGCTTCTTATTTATTTATTGGTTGGTCGTTCCACCATCTCAATCTTCTCCCCGGAAGTTCGTGAGATCGGCGGACGGCGGGTTGGGATATTTCTTGACCGACTCCTGATACGCCGCAATCACCTTATACACTGGAGCCGTCATGAAAATCGTGATGCCGCCAATGTTCAAATCCTCGTGCGGGTCCATCTCGATGTTATAGATCTTCGGGAAATAGGTCTGGCCGAAGCTTTCATACATGCCGCCAAGCATCTGCTGGCCGGTGCCAGTCAGGTGCATGTCCTTGAAATAATAACGCCATTGTTTCCAGCGCGCCGCCACCAAGTCCGGGCCGATGAAGGTGAGCAGCGACTCGCGCGCGCCCTTTTCGCTCTTGCCATAAAGCACCGCCGTCTGATCTACGCCGTCAATCGGCCTGTCCGTCGGCAGTTTGGAGCCGAGGATGGCGGCGAAGGTCGGCAGGAAATCCATTTCCGAAAACATGGCGTAGGAGGAACTGCCCGGTGCGATATGCCCCGGCCAGTGGACAAAGCAGAAGGTGCGGATGGCGCCTTCGGTTGCCTCGCCCAGTTCGCCGCGAAATGGTCCCGCGTTGCCCATGTCGGGGGATCCCAGGTTGCCGAGTTCGCGCAGTATCCAGCCCGACGGCCCGTTGTCGGAGCAGAAAACAAGAATGGTGTTGGTGTCAATGTTGAGTTCCTTGAGCGTGTCCAGCACCTGGCCGACGTGGTAATCGCCTTCCATCATCTTGTCGCCATAATTTCCGATGCGCGACTTGCCGGCGAATTCTTTGGACGGGTAACTCGGCGCGTGCCCCATCGAGAACGGCAGGTAACAGAAAAAGGGTTTGCCCGCCGCCGTCTGACGTTTGATGAAATCAATCGCATGGTCGGTCAGTTCGTTGTCAATCTCCGCGCGCACTTCGGGCGTGAAGGGTTTCACGCGTTGCGCGGGTTCGCCCGCCTTCTGCGATTCAATCCACGGCCCTTTTTCGATCAGTTGTTGCTCGGTCGCATCGAAGGAGTGGGTCATCGCAATCAACGAGGGCGTCAGGCAGTCGCTCCACGACGTGTCCGGCGGGATGCCGTAGAACTCATCAAAGCCGTGCGCCGTCGGCGTGGCGTCCGCGCCACCGCCAAGATGCCACTTGCCGAAGATGCCCGTCGCGTAGCCCGCGTCCTTGAACAGCTCGCCCAGCGTGTAGGCTTTTTTCGGAAGTTGATAGGGACTGCCCGGAGCGGAGAGCAATGACAGTCCATTGCGGATGGGATATTGCCCCGTCAGCAGCGCGGCGCGTGACGGCGTGCAGGCAGACTCCACAAGAAATTGTGTGAAGCGCATTCCCTCGCGGGCGAGTTGGTCGCAACGCGGTGTCGGGCAGCCCCGCAACTCGCCGCCGCCGTAGGGGCCCAGATCCCCGTAACCGACGTTGTCGGCGAGGATGAAGACGACGTTGGGCTTCTGGTTCTGTGCCTGGGCCATTCCGGTTACGCCGAGCAAAGCCGTCGAAGCGGCCAGCGCGGTCAGCCCGTATTTGATGAGGTTGCTGCGGGTCATATTATTCCTTTTGGTTGGTCTTCCAAAGTTTTGTCGATTGGATGAAAGTTTCAGTCACGGGACATTTCGTTGTGCTTGTTGGTAACAAAAGGATGGGATTGAGTCACGCAAAGAGAACACTATCGAAAACCGGCACCGGGTGGATATTGGACCTTGGGCCAATGCCCGGTGACGCGAACTTGCCAGCCGGTGGAAAACTACTATTCTCGCCGCATGGCAAAAAAGGCTTCCGGCCCGAAATCTTCCGGTGGGGCGAGCGTCCCCGCGAGCCG
>JBAPQW010000018.1:0-2284 GCA_049280815.1 Verrucomicrobiia bacterium
AGTTGTCAAAACCGAACGCACAGTGATTAGCGGCCTGCCGGACGTGAGCCGCATTACGACCAGCCACGTTGAAAAGCAGAATCACACTTTGCGGATGCACTGCCGTCGCTTGACCCGTCTCACGAACGCATTTAGCAAGAAGTTTGAAAACTTTGAAGCTGCGGTTGCGCTGAATTTTGCGTATTACAATTTCGTGAAAACGCACGGCGCAATTCGCATGACTCCGGCAATGGCGGCTGGAATTGAAAAGTCTCATTGGACGGTTGAACAACTCGTTAAACTTTGTGGCGAATAAAAATTACATTGAACGGTTGAAGCAGGTGATTTTCCACTTGCACAAGTCCGGCGCAACTCACGTCGGGACTGTGCCAGTGGAAGAAATCTTTGGCGGCAAAACGCTCTGGAAAGGCGACGTGGAAGTTTTCGATCTGCTCAATCATCCTAAAGCCAAACGCTGTTACGGCTGGACGTATGGCGAGCCGGAAGAATTTATCACCATCTTGGAATTGCCGCCAGTCACTGATGCACAGAGCGCGGTCAAGGTTGGCGTGTCGTATCAAATCAAAAAAGCGAGGGGAAAATGAAAGCAAAGGATTTTAAAAGACCCCACTACCAGCCAATCGGCGGAGTTGGATTCGTATCATCGCGATATAGATCCAAGCTTCGGCACTCGTCTCTGTGGTTTCGTAATCACGCACCAGTCGCCGCTGGCGCATCAACCAGCCGAAGGTTCGCTCCACGATCCAGCGGCGCGGCAATACTTTGAAGCCCACGGTGGCGTCGGAGCGTTTAACGACTGCGACTGCGAGCTTGGGGCGCAGACTCTTGACCCATTGGGCGAATGTTTCGCCGGTGTAGCCGCCATCAACCCACAGGATGCGCAGCCAGGTGAACCAGCTCAATACCCTGCCCAAGACCTTTTGCGCTCCGTCACGTTCGGTGGTGCTGGCTGGAGTCACGGCCACGCCGAGCACCAGCCCCAAGGTGTCCACCAGCAGATGCCGCTTGCGGCCTTTGATCCGCTTGCCGGGATCATAGCCAACCTGGCCACCGTGACCGGCGGATTTTACACTTTGACTGTCCAAAATCGCCGCCGTTGGCCGGCTGCGCTTGCCCTGCGTTTTCCGAACAAGCGTGCGCAATGCGTCATTGAGCGCGGCCCATTGATGGTTGCGGATCCATTGCCGGAAGACATGATAAACCGTTTTCCAATGGGGAAAGTCAGTGGGCAGATAACGCCACGGGCAGCCACACTTGCCGACATACAAGACGGCATCCAAGATGCGCCGCCGATCAATCGGTGGGCGTCCGCGTATGGCGGGTTTGGGGAGCATCGGTTTGAGGCAAGCCCATTGGGCATCCGTCAGGCTGGTTTCGTATATGGCGTTTTTCACGCCCCAACTGAAGCTGCGCTTAAAATTAGCCGCCCCAACCCAAACCCGATGTCAACTTATCCTTCACGATTCTTTCACGCGCGATCAAACACACCGCTCGAATCCCAACGCCAATCCGAAAAACCGATTATTCAGACAGACTCTTAGGCCAACGCGATCTGGTCGCCATCGCCGGTAAATCGGTGATACCGCCGGGCGAAGAGAAATTCTATCCGGCGCTGGAAAGTTTGCGGTGGCGTGAGGAACACCTGGTCACAATCTACTGATGACGACCAAGTCCTCACAACCTCCTGACGGAGGCAGCGACCTGAACCTGCCAGCGTTTGGCCAAATTGAGTCGGAGCGCGTATTGGCAATGGATGATTTATTTGCGGTGGTCAGCGACAAATTTCCGGTCTCGCCGGGGCACACGTTGATTATTCCGCGCCGTGCTCAGACACGATTCCATGAACTCAACGCAGCTGAGAAATTACGTTTGCTGGAATGGGTGGAATGGGTACAGGAGCGATTGCAACAGACGCTGACACCACCGCCGGAGGCTTTTAATCTTGGCGTGAACGACGGAAATGTAGCGGGGCAGCAGATCAAACGGAATCGGCTTCTCATTTCCATGGCTCCTATGGTAAGCCAGACCGACTCCCGGGTGTGAGGCCGCAATGGACGGATTAAGGCCGGAAGTTCCGGCTACGCGCCGTTCCGGTTTTTGGTATCCATTACGGTAGCAGAACCCTCCTGCAAGGACCTCAGAACTGTTGGAAAAACTGGGAATCCAAGCGATTTTGAGACTGGAGGCGAGGGTCAGAATCGAACCGAGTCACCGGCGAGACCCCGCAAACCGCCTCTTGGAAACCAACGGCTTACAGCCTTGATTTCTCCAATAACATCCAATG
>JBAPQW010000019.1:0-89621 GCA_049280815.1 Verrucomicrobiia bacterium
GTAATGCTGTAATTGGTCTGATTGATCGTCCCGGAATTGGTCACCGCCACATACGACAACAGAGCGCCCAGGGACGAGTTCACAATCCCGCCGCTTTGCACCCACAGCCAGTAATTCGTGTCCGCCGCCGTCCCGTTCCCGAAATCCACACCGCCGGTGAGGTTCAACACCGCCCCGCCCGCCACCGTCGTGGGGCCCATTATCGTCATGCCATTAGCGTTGAACACCGCCCCACCAGCCACAGCAAGTGTCCCAGCAAAAGTTGAGTTGGTGAGGTTGAGCACGCCGCCGCTGTTGATGACGGCATTTGTTGCGATTAGCGCAAAACTGCTCCCTTGAAGGGTCTGCACGCCGGAGCCGGCACCACCGATGGTCAGGCTGCTCACATTGGCATTGACGTTGAGCGTGATGGCATACGTGCCGGCAACGGTCACATTCGCGGTATCATTCGAGCCGGGCACCTGGTTCGGATTCCAATTGGCGGCCACGCTCCAATTGCCGCCGGCAATGTTGGTCCAAGTGATGGTGGCCGAGTGGACGGTATTGCTGCCAAGGACAAGGGCCAAGGATGCTGCCAATGCAATAATGCGCGTATTCATTTGATTTGGTTTCCTCTGAATTCGTTTGGTGAATCGGTTTTAAAATTGAACCCCTCGGCTTACAGAGGGGGGTGAAGTGAGAAGCCGATTTCCATCTCCGGTGTTGCAGGATTAACCCTGACCCGGTGCGGTTGCTCCAATCCGACATCGAATCCGAACCATCCCCTTTGCGGTGTTGTTGCCTGAAAGAACCTAACCTTGGTTATCATACCAACCTTCTAATTATAAAGATTCACTCAACTAACTATTCATATAGACACGTAATGAACCTCAAATGTCAAGAGGAAAACCAATACGCCGGAACAAAAGCCTGCGAATTCCGCTGCAGATTTTGTTTTACCCAGGTCGTAAAGGTGAAAACGACAAGAACCTGCGTGACACAAATACAACTACCTCGCGCGCAGATCGCATCACCGCCATCCTCAGAGCTACTGGACGAGGCCTTTTCACCATCCCCGGTTATGGATGGCTCAAGCGGAAGAACAGATTGCCTTTGGGCGGCGTGATGGTCACGCTGTTGGTGCCGGTGGTGGCGGTGATTGTACCCCCGTAACCAGACCAACCCGGCGTGGTCAGAACGCTGTTGGTCTGGAGGGTGTAACTGCCCGTGTTCGGCCAGGAGACCTTGACGCTGTTCGGGCCGGTCGCCGTGATGGTCAGGTCGGGCAGCCCGAGCGTTTGCACGGCGTAAAGCGCCCAGAACCCGCCGGTGACGGAATACAGACCGCTGGTCATGGGACCGCCCGCATCATGCTGGCCGATGGTGCCGCTGATGGCGTAGCCTCCGTTGGTGCTGGTCCCCCCGCCGCCGGCAACCTTGTACCAGTTGTTGGAATATTGCTGGGCGCTGGCGGGGAAGGTCAGCAACGTGAGCAACAAGACCGGCAGAAATATTTTTTTCATGGTTGTAACAAATTGCTTTGTTCCCTCTAACTTCGCTCAATGGCCGGCACCAATTTTAACCAGCCCGCCCGGGGCCCGGATTTCCATGGCCTTGGTGATCTTCGTGAACGTTTCCGTGCTGGTGCCGGGCTTGATATCAATGGTTCCGCCAGGGGTCACGGCGCTGATGCCCGAAGTCAGGGTGTTGTAGGGAATGTAATAAGTGCCGAGGTAGAACAGGAAGGAGAAGTTGAAGTCCACCCAGACCGGCCCATTAAACGCTATTGGATTAGAAGCGATCCCATTGGCCACCACCTGGATTGAATAGTTGCCGGGGAAGATGTTTTGCCCGGAGAAGTCGGTGCTTTCCACCGTTCCCCCCGTCATTACGCTGGTGCCCCAATTGTAAGTGCGCGCGTACGTGACGTTGCCCCCGCCGTCGGTCAACCGCACCAACGGGTAGTTGCCATTCATCTGGGCATCGTCACCATAGGAGGCGCCTTCGGATATGCCGTTGAGCAAGGTGCCCGTCAGGTGATAGGAACCATCGGAGTTTTGCGTGATACCGTAGATGGTAGGTTTCCCAGCCGCCAGCGGACCGCTGTCAGGGTGGTAAACATAGAGCTGACTCCCGAAGCCCGAGTAACCCAGGTTGCCCTGTTCGATGTGGCAGTAGAGCACCGTCCCGTCTGCCAGCGAAAGCATCGTGGACTGATAGGATGAAATATTATCCGTCAACCCGCCGGTCGGGCTGCCGGTTTGGGTGAAGGTGCCATTGGGACCGGCGGTGTAATCAAATTCGTAAAAGCTTGTCGGGCTGGGGAATTGAGGATTACCACCGCTTTCATAAGGCGCCGCAGCAACGGCGACGAGAATCTTGCCGTTCACCATCATGGCGCCCGGCGCATCGGCAGCCACCAATCCGCCGGGAATATCGGGTCCTTGCGTCCAGGAACCCGGACTGGTGTTGCCGGAGGGGGTATAATAGGCAGTGTGCCCGGAGCCACCAATGAAGAAAGCCCGGCCGTCGGGCAGGAGAAAAGCCGGACCCGTTTCACCAATATAGCCTGAAAGCGACGCCCACAAAGACACCGGAACGGTCCCATCACTAACCCAGGTGTTGGACGATGGAATATACCGTTCCGAAGCAGTGCTGTCATGATCCACCACCAGAATACTGTCGTCCGGCAGCTTGACCCAGACCACTTCCGCCTGCCAGCTTCCTGACTGCGGACCCGCCGACCACGAATTGGCAAAAGGGTTATAGATCAAAGTTCCCCTGTCCGTGCCCGGCGAGACGGGCGCCACCAACACATTGCCGTTGGGCAGAACCTTGGATTCCGCATCGATGATGCCTTCGGCACGGCCGGTGGTGGGAGAATTCAAGGCTGGATTCAGGAGAGCGGTCGGCGGATTAACCACCGTCCAGGCATTGGCGACCGGATCGTAGATCTCGGCGGTGGCGGCCCCCGAGCCATACTCACCGCCGGCCACGAAAACCCGGCCGTCGGGAAGGACTTCTGACGAACAGAACAGCCTTGAGTAGTTCGCCGCAGTGAGCGTGGTCCAGGAACCGTTACCATAGCTGCCGGTGCTATCGGGCGTCAACTGGTACCAGGCATTCCCAACACCACTGAAAATGCTGTTGGGATTATTGGCAGCCATCACCGTGCCGTCGGTCAGTTGGAGCATCAGGAAAACCGAATCCGGTGCGGTATGAACCAGCGGCGTCCAATAGCCCACCGCTTGCGCGAATCGAGGAAACAACAAACCCCATCCTGCCAGCACCAACGTCATCCTGACCCGCATCGCAACCGTCCCGGAATTTCGAATTTTTGGTTTCATAGCAACTTCGCTTGCGAAATTAGGTATGAGTGGGGCGCCACTCAGGTTCACCTGTTATTGCAATGTAACCAAAACCAGCACCATGCCTTTGCCTTCGCTCAAGCCAGTCATGGCTTTGCCGAGAATCGCGCCGACAGCCCGGGCGTGGTCGCTGACTTTCATCGCGCAGCCGGGCGTGCTCGACGTGGTCAGCATGTCTCCGGGCCGGATGGCACCATTCGCTGCGTCCGCCTGCACATAAACCCGACCGGTGAGCGCCACGTTCTTGCCGCCCTCGATGAGTCCCTGCTGATGCATCTGGATGCCGGGATTGATCCCGTTGGCGCCGCTGACGACGCCGGCCACGTGGGGGTCATACGGAGTATCACTCAATTTCAAGTGGCCGGGGTTTTGGTCGTCTATCACCACGACTGCGCCTTGCGGAACCTCGCCGGTGCCCGAGGTGATGTTAAACGGCTCCGCCAGATCGGCCCCGCCGCGAATGCTCAAGGTGGCGGTGGAAAGATTGTTGCTCACCCAAACATTGCCGGAATAGTCCCAACTCAAACAAACCGTGTTGGGAGAAAGTCCACCCAACGAACCGCCCTCAAAGCCGGCGAGGAATGGGCCGTCGCCAGCAAAGTTGATTCCCGGCAGCCCACCATTACCCCAATACAGCCCATCAGCGGCAAAGCTGCCATCGGTGGAAGATTCCAACAGCAGCGGGTTGCCATTCAGGCTCACGTCGCCATTGTTATGTATGGACAACCGCTGAATGAAGGAAGTGTAAAAATCCAAACCATATTGATTGACGCCGGCAATACGTTCTGAAGCGATGCCTTCGCCGCTGCCGCTGCCGAAGGTAAGACCGTAACCGTTGGTAAGGCCGTCATTAATAAAGCCGGCATTTAAGTTGGCTTGATCAATGTTTACGCCGCCATGCACGCTCAAGAATTGCTGCGGCGCACCAGTGGTGCCGATCCCCACGCCGCCTTGGGCCCGAATGAGAAATTGATTGGGTCCATGATCGGTAAAGACGCCGCCAGATTCATCCGCCCAGACAAACGAGCCGGCGTTGAGCGCCTGGGCCTGATAGCCTGCTGACATGGAGTATGCTCCGCTGGCAATGGTGCTATATCCCATCGCGGTGGCATCCTGTCCGGTTGCCTGGGAATATCCACCCGAGGCAAAGGAGTCATTGGCCGAGGAAACGACACTTTCACCAATGGCAACAGAGCCCGGCCCGCTGGAGGTGGGATTCCAGCCGATGGCGACAGAACCATTGGCAATGGCTTTAGGGCTTTGTCCCAAAGCGACTTCATAGTTATAAAATGGGCTGTTCCCAAGCGTGCCGTTCCCCATGGTGATTGAATTGTTCGTAGACAGCTTCAGAACCGGCGAGCCATTCACATCCAGAAAGAACGGCGTTGCGTCTATGGTGCCCACGAAATTCACGCCCGGCGTGGTGCCGGCGTTGCCGGTCAGTTGCCAGAAATTGGCCGCAGACAGACCGTCGAGCGTCAAAGCGTTGACCCCCGTCAAACCCGCGCCGTTGCCGTCAAAGACGTTGCCGGGATTGTTCAGGTCCACCGGGTTAAGATATAGGCCACCAAGGCCGGTCGGAGGCACTGTCCCCGTCAATTGACCGGCCGGCACCGACCCGATCACGTTCTCCGCCGAGATGGCATAAGGCGCGGGCGTCAGTTGCTGTCTTGGGCTCAAAGTTGCGAACGAGACCGCCCCGTTGGTGCGCACGCCGAGTTCCAGCCAGTAAGACGTGCCGTCGAACTGACTGCCGAAATCGAGCACCTGGGTGAACAAGCCGTTGGTGATCACCGTGCCGGTGGCGGTGATCGTGGCGCCCACCTGGGCGCCGCCGCTGCTCGCGTTCCAGAGTTTGAAGGTCAGGTCATACGTGCCGCTGGCCGGGCTGTTGCTGTTGCTCACCCGCCCCTGATACGTGAAGGCGGTGCCGATCGAACCGAAAACCGGGGTGTACGCGGTCAAGAAACAGCAAAATGCAGCGGTTGCGAACAAAGGAATTTTAGCTTTCATATTTTTGATCCTGATATTTTGCCACCCTATACGAGTTGATACAGTGCCTGATGAGTCAAAAAGACCTCCGAATTTTTACCATTAGTACAATATTTGATTAAAAGTCAAGCTGATTTTTGTCATGAAGATGACAAAAACAGTTGGTACCGGAATCTTATCTCCCGATTCCTCGTCGCACCGTTTGGTGGAATCTAGGTTTGACGTGGCGCATGATGAACGAAAAGGATTAGCGCCCCGTCCACCCGTCAATCGTGGCGTTGGCCTGGCTTTACGGATGGCTCAAGCGGAAGAACAGATTGCCCTTGGGCGGCGTGATGGTCACGCTGTTGGTGCCGTTGGCATTGCTGATCGCCCCCCCGTAACCGAGCCAGCCCGGCGTGCTGAGAACGCTGTTGGTCTGGAGGGTGTAACTGCCGGTGTTCGGCCAGGAAACCTTGACGCTGTTCGGGCCGGTCGCCGTGATGGTCAGGTCGGGCAGCCCGAGCGTTTGCACGGCGTAAAGCGCCCAGAACCCGCCGGTGACGGAATACAGACCGCTGGTCATCGGACCGCCCGCATCGTGCTGGCCGATGGTGCCGCTGATGGCGTAGCCGCCGTTGGTGCTGGTCCCCCCGCCGCCGGCAACCTTGTACCAGTTGTTGGAATATTGCTGGGCGGTTGCAGCCAGCGGGAGCAGCAGTGCAGCCCAGGCAATCAGGATGGAGAATTGATTTTTCATGAAACGCTTTTATGGATTGGTCATTGGTGGTTTCATTTCAGCTCATCACTGGCCGATGGTCGAGGGACCATACACGGAAATGATGGTCGAGGGGGTTGAAATCGTGTAGGGAACTGTTTCATGCCCCGTACTGAGCTGGATACCGGCGTTGATGGCAATGGTTCCACCGCTGGCAACAGCGGCAACTCCCGGCGGAAGTGTGGAGTAAGGGAATGAATAATCTCCAAACTGGAAAAAACCGCCATAATTAAAGTCCACCCAGACCGGTCCATAAAACGTCACCGGATTCGAAGCGTTGCCGTTGGCGACGACCTGAAGCGAGTAAGTTCCCGGGCCATCGAAGACGGTCGCGGGCACCGCACATTCCGTGCTTACAATCGCGCCGCCGGTTTGCACGCTGGTGCTGCTCCAGTTATAAGTACGACCATAATAGACATTGCCGCTGCCGTCGGTGAAACGCACCAGCGGGTAGTTGCTGTCCATCTGGGCGTCATCACCGTACACGGCGCCTTGGGAAATGCCATTAAACAAAGTTCCCTTGATATGCAAGCTGCCGTCGGAGTTCCATGAGACACCGTAAATGGTCGGTTTGCCGGAGACGAGTGGCGAACCGTCGGGCTGATAAACATAAAGCTGGCTGCCTCCGTCCGTAAACAGGACCGTTCCATCCGGCAGATCAAGCATCCGGTCGTTGTAGGTGACTTCGTTTCTGCTATAACCGCCGCCGGGAGCATGAATTTCCGTGAACGTGCCGCCGACTCCGACCGAGTAGTCGTACTCGAAGAAATAGCTCGGAGTGGTGAACACGTAGTTTGTTCCGTCGAACCGGTAGGGAGTCGGCGACAGCGCACAAACGACCTTGCCGTTGAACATCATCGCGCCCGGAGCGTCAGGCGCTCCCAAACTGAATGGAATGGCGCCTGACGTCCAGGAGCCCGGACTGGTGCTCCCACTCGGCGTGTAGAGGGCGAAGTTGGGAGCGCTGCCGATGAAAAATGCGTTTCCATTGGGCAGAAGAAATGCCGGACCTTGTTCGGTGCCATAAGGATCATACAATGACACCGGACAGGTAGTATCATCTATCCAGGTGTTCGACGACGGAATGTAACGCTCGGAAGTCGTGCTGCCGCTGTCCACGACCAGAATACTGTCATCCGGCAGTTTGACCGGACAGGCCTCGTCTTCGTTGTAGCCGTTGTACAGCGTCGAGGTCGTCCAACTGTTGGCCACCGGGTCGTAGATTGCCGTGTCTCCATAGTAGTAAGGATTATTTGGAAAGATGAGAACCTTTCCGTTGTTCAGAATAATGCTCGCGGAATCGGTGAAACCCGAGGAGGTGATGATGCCGGCCGGAATGGTAAGGGTGGTCCAGGAATTCCCGACCGGGCTATAGATTTCTGCAGTCGCGGCCCCGGTGCCGTATTCGGCGCCAGCCACGAAGACTCTGCCGTCCCTCAAAACTTGCGAAGAATAGTACAATCGTGAGTAACTCATGGCGGTGCGGCTGCTCCAGCTGCCATTAACATAGTGGCCGTGGCCATCCGGCGTCAGGCTATACCAACCTGTTCCACCGCCATTTTGCGCCATCACCGTGCCGTCGGGCAGCAACAACATCGTCTCAACCCCGCCCGGCGCGGTGTTGGCCAATGCGGTCCAGGTTCCCTCGGCCGCGGCGCGCCCGGGCAGCCACAGCGCGCCGACCACCAGCAACCCTGAAATAATTTGTTTTATTTTCATCGCCAACCTCTCAAATCGGATTTGATTTCGGAGTGTTTGCGTTTTTGGAGCAGCCCGGGGCTACTGCAACGTCACGAGCACCAGCACCATGCCTTTGCCCTCGCTTAGCCCGGTCATGGCCTTGCCAAGAATGGCTCCGGCAGCCCTGGCATGATCGGTGACTTTCATCGCGTCCCCGGGCATCGAGGAAGTGGTGAGCAAATCGCCCGGTTCGATCGCCCCGTTGGAGGCATCCGCCTGCACATAGACACGCCCGGTAAGGGCAACGTTCTTCCCGCCATCGAGTATTCCCTGCTGTTGCATCTGAATGCCCGGACTGATCCCATTGGCGCCACTGACCACGCCCGCAACGTGCGTGTCGTAGGCCTGGTCGCTCATCTTAAGACGACCAGGATTCTGCCTGTCAATCACCACCACCGCGCCCTGCGGAACCTCGTCATTCCCCTTGGAAATCTTGAAAGGTTCCGCCAGATCCGCACCACCCTCAATGGTGATGGAACTACAGTAGAGGTGCATGTAGGCGTTGTCGGCTGTGTTATAGCAGGCGACGGCGGTGATGCCGGACCGTTGACTGCCAATCTGAACATCGTTCCCGAAACCGTCATCGCCAATGTAAGCATAAAGAGGGGTGCCCCCATTAACGACCAGATAGTCACCCCGCACCGTCAGCGAGGCGGTGGAAAGATTGTTGCTCACCCACACGTCGCCGGAATAATCCCAACTCAAACAAACCGTGTTTGGAGAAAGTCCACCCAACGAACCGCCATAAAAACCGGCAAGCCACGGGCCGTCGCCAGCAAGGTTGATCCCGGGAAGACCGCCATTGCCAAAAACCAGTCCGTCATTCGCAAAGCCACCGGAGGTGGGCGGCTCCAAATAAAGCTCGTTGCCTTCCAAGTTTACACCCCCATAGAAATACGATCCACCCGTCGCCCGAACGACAAACTGATTGGGACCGGTGTCGGAAATAAGACCGACGGAATGATCTGACCAAACAAAAGACCCGCTATTCGTCGCCCGGGCATCGGAGCCGGCGGCGAAACTATAATCGCCCGAAGCGATATCGTTGTATCCGCCGGGCACGGTGGCCACAAAACCGGAAACGGAATTGTTGTAACCGCCACCCACGGTTCCCTCGGCGCCAGTGTTATTGTTGTCAAAACCTCCGCCCACGGTCGCGTTAATGGCATTGGCCGTGTTGAGATACCCGCCGCCCACGGTCGCCTGCTGACCGCTGGTGTTGTGAACACCACCGGCGATGGTTCCAAAACTGGCCGTAACGGAGTTTGGCCCAAGCGTGCCGCCGCCGCCGCCAATCGTCGCACCATACGCACTGTTCGTATCATAATTGAGTGAACCGCCAATCACATTAGGCGCGACATAGCCGCTTCCATCGGGCTCCACACGAAACGCACGCTGACCATTGACGTGAACCTCCAAAGGCTGGTTGTCCGCCGTGCCAACGAAATTCAACCCGGCGGTCGTGCCGGCGTTGCCGGTCAGTTGCCAGAAATTGTTCGCTCCCAGTCCGTCGAGCGTCAAAGCGTTCACTCCCGTCAGCCCCGCGCCGTTGCCGTCGAATATGTTGCCGGGGTTGTTCAAGTCCAGCGGGTTGACATAAAGACCGGATAGCAGGGTCGGAGGCAGTATCCCGGTCAATTGGCCGGCCGGCACCGCCCCGACCACGTTCTCCGCCGAGATGGCGTAAGGCGCGGGCGTCAGTTGCTGTCTCGGGCTCAAGGTCGCGAACGAAACGGCCCCGTTGGTGCGCACGCCGAGCTCCAGCCAGTAAGCCGTGCCGGTGGTGTACTGACTCCCAAAATCAAGAACCACGGTGAACAGGCCGCCGGTGACGACTATGCCAGAGTCACTGACGGTGCCGCCCACCTGGGCGCCGCCGCTGCTGGCGGTCCAGAGCTTGAAGGTCAGGTCATACGTGCCTGCCGCCGGGCTGTTGCTGTTGCTGAGCCGACCCTGATACGTAAAGGCGGTGCCGATTTGACCGAAAACCGGGTTGTACGCAGTCAAGAAGCAGCAAAATGCTACCATTGAGAATAAAACGCTTTTGGCTTTCATATTTGATCCTGATATTTTTACCATCAAACGGGTTGATACAGCGCTAAAGAGTCTAAAAGACCTCCCACCAAGCTTTATAAACACAAATTTCGAACAAAAGTCAAGCTAATTTTTGTCATTAAGATAACAAAATCGGTTGGTACCGGACCATTGCCGCACTGGCCGCCCTTGTCGCGCCGGCTGGTGGAGTCGAAGTTAGAGGCGGCCGCAGGCGGCCAAACAAGAATCAACCCTGGCCAACATCCTTCGACCAAGGTGGATGAACCCTGCTGCGAGTGGCAATGGCCCCGGCAAAATCGCAAATCATCATCCGTCGCCATCCCCTGCCCTTCAGCCAGACGATTCCAGTTGTAAACCTGCCGGGTTCAACCAATATCAACTCGGATGAAATGGATTCCCACCCGACTAATGCTGGTTGTCTTCTCTTCCGCCTTGGCCGTGTGGCTGGCCACTGCGCCGGCGAGAGGGGCAGTCAATGTCTCCGAACACCACAACCACGATTCGCGTGACGGCCTTTATATTGATCCGGCGTTCACGCTGGCCGCCGCCGCCAACCTGAAACGTGACACGAACTTCGACGGCACCATCAGCGGCAACGTCTATGCCCAGCCGCTCTACCTCGAGGGCGGTCCGGGCGGCCGGGCGATGATCATTGCCGTCACCGAGTCGAACAATGTGTATGCGCTCGATGCCGCCAGCGGCAGCGTCATCTGGCAGCGGAACGTGGGGGCGCCCGTGCCGCTGGCCAAACTTCAGTGCGGCAACATCGATCCGTTGGGCATCACCGGTACGCCCGTCGTTGATCTCCCCTCGCGGACGCTGTTCTTTGACGCGATGACCACGCCCGACAATGGGACGACCAAGAAGCACCTCATCTTCGCGCTCAACGTTGACACGGGCGCCACCAACAGCGGCTGGCCGGTGGATGTGGACGCCACCGCCAGATCCGGCAGCACGGTCTTCACGTCGGCGACCCAGAATCAGCGCGGTGCGCTGGCGGTGTTGGGCACGAATGTGTACGTGAGCTATGGCGGACACTATGGCGACTGCGGAACGTATCACGGCTGGCTGGTCGGTGTTCCGCTGAGCCAGCCCACCAACGTCATGGCCTGGGCCACCACGGCGCCGGGTGGCGGCGCATGGTCGGTCGGCGGCATGGCCAGTGACGGGGTGGACCCGTTCATCACCACGGGCAACACCTTCGGGGCAACTGTCTGGAGCGGCGGCGAGGCCGTCATCCGGTTCCAACCCGGTCCGGTGTTCAGTGGATTGACAAAAGATTACTGGGCGCCTAACAACTGGTTGTCCCTGGACCAGGGCGACACCGATATCAGCGGCACTGGCCCGTTGATCGTGGATGTCCCGGGGGCCACGCCCTCGCAACTGGTGGTCGCGCTGGGCAAGGATGGCAATGCGTATCTGCTCAATCGCACAAACCTCGGTGGCGTCACCCTGCCACTGGCGCAGGCAAACGTCTCGAGCACAGAGATCATCCAGGCGGCAGCCACCTACCGGACATCGCAAGGCACTTATGTGGTGTTTTGCGGCAACGGCAGTCAGCTCTCGGCTTTCCGCATTGGCGCCGCCAACCCTCCAACCATCACCAGCGTGTGGACCATGTCTGAAAACGGTCAAGGCTCGCCCTTCGTCACCTCCACCGATGGCACCAACAACGTCATCGTGTGGGGCATCGGCTCCGGGAATGACCAGCGACTCCACGCTTTCGATGGGGACACCGGCGCAATTCTGTTCAACGGTGGAGGCGCCAAAGAACTGATGGCGGGCACCCGGCGGCTCAACACCGCCATCGCCGCCCACGGACGCATATATGCGGCGAATGACAACAAGGTTTATGCCTTCACCGTGCCGGTGGCGCCGATCCTCCTCACCAATCTGACCTGGCTGCCGGACGGCGCGTTTCAATTTGGGTTCACCAACGTGCCCGACCTGAGCTTCACCGCGTACGGCACCACCAATCTGCCCCTGGCCTTCACGAACTGGACCCGGCTCGGCAGTGTCACGGAAATTTCGTCCGGCCAGTTCCATTTCACCGATCTATCTGGAGCGGGCAATCAGCAACGTTTCTACCGGGTCACCTCGCCTTGAGCCAGATCGGTTTCGTCCTCTGAGGCGCGGCGCATGGTCCGATTCACGGATTGCTCAAGCGGAAGAACTGACTGTTGCCCGTCGTGGGATCCACGACAATAAAGCGGTTCGTGCCGTCATCGTTGATCGTCGCTGAAGGCGCGCCCCAGTTGCCCGTCGTGAGATCGGTGTTCTGTTGCAGATTCCAGCCCGTTGAAGGCGACGGCCATTGAACGACCACGGTGTTGGTGGCGCTAAGAAAGATGGTGAGCAACGGAGGAGCGACCGCCGGCGTGAACGTAAACAGGATGAGTGAATAAGGCGGAAAAGCATACGTAAAATCCTGACTCACGGGCGCAAAACTGCCCACGGCAAGGTCCTGGTTGGCCGCGGGACCATTGGTCCGGGTTGCTTCATCCTGAGGTATGCCGTAGGAACGGACCGTGGCGACGGAATGGGGAACATACCCCGCCAGCGCCACGTCGCTCGTCAAGGTATTCGTGGGATCCTTGTTGATGACCAGCAGGCTGACCGTGCCGCTGGAATTGGATGCTGCGTACACGGAGAGCAACGGATAGTCGCTCGTCGGATTGAGGATCGTATCGCCGGGTTGAACAAAATACTGCATGAGTTTCATGGCGTAAAAGGTCGGATAGCGGGTATTCACATCCAGCGCGAGGCCGAAATCACCATAGGTCCGCCAGCCATACAACGACGCGTCGAAATCACCATTCGTATCCTGGCCATTCTCAAAGATCCACCAAAGGTAGGAATTGAACTCGGTTTTCATGATTTGACTCATGCTGTCAGCGAGGTACAGCCCGTTGACCAGGCTGGTGGATTGCACGCCCTGGGGCGCCGCATCGGCATTGTTCTCGGTGCAAAGCAACTCGATGTTCTCACCGCCGCTGCCGAAATAATCATTGATTTGCTGCCGCAGATCCGCGGCGTCACCCGCCCAGTTGGTCGCCGCCTGAAGCAACAACGGGTCGCTGTCCACCTGATATTCCGGATAGAAGTGATGAACCATGAAATCCGGCGTGACGCCAAGGCTGCTCAACGTGGCCAGCACCACGGGCGTCCAGCCGTAGTGGGTCTGATCGGTGCGGGGGTTGTAGGCGGAATGCGAGTAATTGTTAACATAATTGTCCTCGCCCGGGACGACCACGATGCCGACCTTGATGGTTGGGTCGGCGGCTTTCATGGCCGTGTAATAATCGCTGAACCGCATCGCGTAAGTCCAGGGATCATGCGCCTGATAGGGATCGGCCGTGTTGCTGTCCATTTCCCACGTGCCGTAACATTCGTTGCCGATCTCCCAATATTTGAAGCCGCACTGATTGGTAATGTTCGCCGAACGCACCCAGTCGGCCGCTTCATCCGCCGTGCCCGTGCCGTAATTTGCCGTGATGAAGACGTTGGCCCCGAGGTTGGTGGCGATATCCATGAAATTGCCGAACGACGTTGGCCATCGCTCCCAGCTGCTGCCGACGATATAGTTCGAAGCCCAGTGATACTCATCCGAGAACGAGCCGCCGGGGAAACGCAGGGTCCGGCACCCCATCTCGTTCATCAGCGACAAGGTGTCGGGCGAATCGAAGCCATACTCCCAAATGGCCGTGTTGGCGCCAAACCAGCGGGCGTCCGCCTGGCGCAAGGCCTGGGCCGTATCCACGGTCACGGTTTTGGCGGCGAGCTGGACGTCATCCACATAAAATGTGTTGGCCGTGCTGTTGCCGACCTGGGCGAGCTTGATGTCGAAACGGGAAAGGTTGGCCTTGTCGGCGGCGCCGAGCGCGCTCAAGGGGATGACGACTTGTTGCCAGGTGTTGGCCGGCAGCACGCCCGGAATTTGATAATAATTTTGATTCACGTCATTCAAGTACGCATACACCGCGAGGCTTTGCCCCCCCGCACCGCCATTCACCCAAAAGGTAAAGCTGGCGTAAGGGGTCGAATCAAAATTCGTGTGATGAAAGGATATGGCATTCCAATAGACGGTGTTGACGCTGATGGAATAGACGCCGGAATGAACCGGCGCGGTGTTGCTCAAGTTATGCGTGGCATAGCTCCAGTCCTGGAACCCATTCACCAGACCGTCGGTATAAATGGCCAGGGAAGCTTGCGCGACACCGGGCAGGCCCGGGCCAAGCGGCAACGCCAGCGCAATCAAAACGGCCTGAATGCTGATTTTCATAAAATTTCCTCCGGGTTCAACCAACCGATTGTTTCTACGCCTTACTTTGAACATCAGCAAGTCGTATATTGGCTTACCGAGGGCAACGGGTGCTTTTTCCCGCACCCCTGCCCCCAGTTCTGCCTTTGCCTTCACCTCCCCGGCGATTCCTCGGACGAGATCTGCCCGGGGAAAAATTGTGCATTGAAATCCGCCTTAAACGCCCCACCCTTGAGTTGGCGTACCTACTCCGATTTACGGACTGCTCAAGCGGAAGAACAGATTGCCCTTGGGCGGCGTGATGGTCACGCTGTTGGTGCCACTGGCCGTGCTGATTGTGCCCCCGTAACCGAGCCAACCCGGCGCACTCAGAACGCTGTTGGTCTGGAGGGTGTAACTGCCCGTGTTTGGCCACGATACCACCACGCTGTTCGGCCCGGCTAACGAGATGGTCAGACCCGGCAGCCCGGGCGTTTGCACCACGGAAATCAGCGCCCAGAATCCGCCGGTCAGCGAGTAGCTGCCGCCAGTCAATGGCCCCCCGGCATCATGCTGGCCAATGGTACCGTTGAGGACATAGGTGCCGCCCGTGCTCGTGCCGCCACCGCCGGCGATTTTATACCAGTCAATTGAGTATGGCTGGCCGAAGCCGACGGCCGGAACCACCAGACTGAATATCACAAACAATATTTTCATAAGTCACCTCGTCATTTGGCCGGCGTGCGTGGTTTTCATGGACCGTCATTGACCGATGATCGCCCAACCGCCAATCGCCACAATGGTCATGGGTTTTGTAATGGTCATGGTTTCATGGCTCAAACCGGGCTTGAGGAAAATTTCCGCGCCGGCGGCGACTACGTTTGTGCCTTGGGCGAGCAAGTGGTACGGATTTGAGTAAGTGCCGTTCTGTGGCGAGCCACCAAAATTGAAATCCACCCAGACCGGACCGGAAAGCCCAACCGGATCGGATGCGATGCCATTGGCCACCACTTGCATGGTGTAGGCACCCGGCCCGTAGGCGACCGCGGAGGACAACGCGCATTCGGTGGTGACCAGCTGATTGCCGGTCTGCACCCCGGTGCGGCTCCAATAGACCGTGTGGCCATAACTGACATTACCACTACCGTCGGTGAAACGAATCAGCGGATAGTTGCTGTCCATCTGTGCGTCATCGCCGTAAGCAGCGCCTTGAGAGATGCCGTTGAAGAGTGTGCCGGTGAGATGCAAACTGCCGTTGCCATTCCAGGTGACACTGCCGATTGCCGGCTTGCCAGCCGGGAGTGGCGAACCACCGGGCTGATACTCATAAAGCTGGCTGCCGCCATCCGCGAACAACACGGTCCCATCCGGCAGGTCAAGCATCCGGGTGATAAAACTCGGACCCGCATTGGTGAAGTTGCCTCTCGGGCTGTCCACCCGGACAAACGCACCGGTGCTGCCGCTGGAATAATCATATTCATAAAAACTTGTGGGCGTTGTAAAAAGGTTGTTCTTCGAAGTGGGCACCGGAGACACCGCGCAAAGAATCCTGCCGTTGGCCATCATGGCGGCGGCCGCGTCCGGAGTGGCCTGCGCATTGAGGATCGGTGGACCGATGGTCCAGTTGCCAAAACTGGTGTTGCCCGAGGGAGTGTATAAAACCGTGTTCCCGTTGGCGCCGAGGTAAAAAGCCCGCCCGTTCGGCAACAGAAAGCCGGCCCCGATTTCCCCACCAAAGGCATCATACAGTTGGACGGGCAGATTTTTGTCCGGAATCCATTGGTTCAGCGACGGAATGTAACGCTGTGAGCTGAGGCTGCTGTCGAAGGTCAGAATACTGTCATCCGGCAGCTTGACCCAGCTCTGTTCATCCGAACTGGAGTCCCCGTTCACAAACGCAGGACCGGCTGAACACGTATTTGAATTGGGATCGAAGATCACCGTGCCACCGGCGGTGCCGGGGTTGACCGGAGATATCAGCACCCTGCCATCGGGCAACAACACGCAACCCGAGTCCATGAAACCAGCTGAGTTCACCGCATTGGTAGAGTTGACAGTGTTGTTCTGGGTCACCAACCCGGCCGGCACTGGAATGATCGTCCAGGTGTCGTTGTCCGGACTGTACACCTCCGCCGTGTTCCATCCCGTGCCGTATTCCGCGCCCGCCACAAAGACCCTGCCATCGCGGAGGAGAACGGAAGAATAGAACAGGCGCGTGTAGTTCATCGGTGCGCGATTTGTCCAATCGCCATTGACATAACTGCCAGAACTGTCCGGCGTCAACTTGAACCAGTTTCTCGTAAAGTTGGTGCCGGATGCGACTTGTTGCGCCATGACCGTGCCGTCGGAGAGCAACAGCATGGTGGCAACCCCCCCGAAGGCTGCTTGTTCAAAGGTGTCCACGGTGGGGCGGCCACCGCCGCCTGCCACGACGCGAATAGTTCTGTCATCACCAAAATCAATCGCAACCACCGGACGGCCGTGCCAGTCCATGCGTCTTGTATGTTCATAGCCATGCTTAACCGTTCACTTTCAAGTTATTGCAAGGTGACGAGCACCAGCACCATGCCGGTGCCTGCGTTCAATCCACTCATCGCCTTGCCCAGAATGGCTCCTGGCGCCCGGACGGGATCGGTCACTTTCATCGCATGACCCGGCAGATCGGACGTGGTCAGCAGGTCGCCCGGTTCGATCTCGCCTTTGCTGGCGTCGGCCAGAACATAGACGCGTCCGGTCAGGGCCACGTTTTGTCCGCCTTCAAGAGAGCCTTCCTGGTGGAGGCTGATGCCGGCGTTGATGCCGTTGCCACCGCTGACAATGCCCGCCACGCGCTTGTCGTAAGCCTGCGTGCTGAGTTTGAGTTGTCCCGGATGTTCCCGGTCAATCACCACCACCGAGCCGCTTTCAATTTCCGGCTCCTTCATCGGGAACGGTTCGGCGAGATCGCAGCCGCCCCGGACGGTCACCGAGCACACGGACAGCCGGTCCGCGGATTTCGTCGTAAGCACCTTCAACTCCAGTATCGACAACTGGTATGGTTTGGACCCGCAGTGCCTGTCTTTCGATCCGACGCAGGATGATACTGGCAACGGCGGCGGCTCGTGCCGGGTCGAGGCTGATTTTTCAACCGGCCAAAACCTGTTATTCATCGGTTTGTATGGCCCCTTCGGATCAAACATCCTCCAGGATTTGTCCATTTTTAGCAGCGTGGAGTTTGATCTCAAATGGGATAGCAGCTCCACCCTGTCGTTGGCGGATTTTAATACGCCTCCCTCCCCGGGCACCTCCGGAATCACGCTGGCATCCGTCCCACCAGACTGCTGGTGTGCCTCACCTGTTCTTGGTGACGTCACGATCCCGGCGGCGGCGATCAGCAACTGGGTTCATGTGTCGATTCCGATCAACCCAATCCTGCCCGGCCTCGGCTCGAGCCAGGGTTTGTGGTTCAGCAAATTCGTATCCGCGGGGAGCGGCACGGCGAAGTTCTGGCTGGATAACGTCCAATTCCAGGGCTTGTGCTGTCCGCCATCACCACCATTCCTGCTCATCCAAATGGCAACCCGTGGCCTGAATCTGTTGGCGACGACCTTGGATCCGTCTGATCGCGAGAGCATCAGGACGGCGCCGGACTCAGGCCTCTATTCCTGGCTGGGCAACGGCGATGCGCCGGTCAGCTACGCCTTCACCATCACCCATCTCAGCGCCGCCACCACGAATTTTCAGGTGCACCTGTTCCTCATCCCCAATGCCGGAGAGGAATCCGCGCCGGATTATATCGAACCCGCCGTCATTGATGCAGACTTGCGGAACGCGGGCACGGACAACCATGCCCGCTGGACTTTCCGTTACAAGACGAACAGTGCCAACAGCGGAATTCCCTTTCCGTTCGAGCCGGCACAGATCACGAACGACTCCCTGTTGGGGACCTGGACGCTGAGTTTCCGCAACGACACCAACGTGACCATGACCGCGCCGGACGGCGCCAGCATCAATTTCAACCTGCCCGCTGAAGCTGCCGCCTGTTTCGTCGATCCGCTCTCCGTTTATTTCGGAATTCAACCCAACGAGCCGGCCAATATCAGCAGTTACGCCGTTTTGGCCCGGGTCCAAATCCATGGCGCGGGGCTTACCCCGATACTGGATGATTTTTCGTCGGGGCTGGACACTAACGTGTGGCAGATCGTGGCCGCTTCCGCGAACAGCGTCCAAGTGGTGCCGGATAATGCGTACTGGATCAATTGGACTGGGCCGGATGCTGGTTACGTGTTGATGGCCAATACGAATCTGGCCAATGCCTCCGGCTGGAGCAGCAATCAGCTTCCCGTCCCCTTCGCCAACGGTTGGCGAAAGAGTGTCCTGCTCACCGCCGATCTGGCCAACGGCGTCCAGTTCTTCCGGTTGCAGAAATAGCCCGGCTGGCAAAGCTGCCGGTCATCCAGTTTCGCTTCCTTCAATGATTTTCCGCGCGGCGGATTTTACGGCTGCAGCCAGCTCGCGCGGCTTTAAGACTTTTGCGTCTCCGCCCCAGCTCAGCACCCAGCGTTCGATTTCGGCCAGACTGGAAAGCTTCATTTGCAATTCAACTCCCCCACCCTTCAGCTCGCGGAGCCGCTGCGATTCGTGCCATCTCTTTTCGCGGACGTAATCAGCCGCGCGGGGGTTGAACCGGATCATGATTTCGTATTCGCCCTCGGCGGAGTGGACGCCAAAACTGCCGCGCAGCCTTTTTTCGAGCGAAAACTTCAACGGGCGCTCAAAGGTTTTACCCGTCGGCTTTACGGATCTCACGCGCGCCGGCACGAAGGTGCGGATGTCCTTGCGCGCGTGGTCGTAGGCAAACAGGTACCACTCGCCGTTGATGTTTGCCAGGTGATAAGGGTCGACAAACCGCGGCTCGGTCCGGGGCTGGCCGGGCTTGCGGTAGGCCAGCTCGATCTGTTGCCGGCGCGCGGCGGCCTTGGCGAGCGCGTCGAAAATTTCCAGGTTTAAAATCGGCTCGGCGCGGGAGCGGAAGGAAATCGTGTGCTCGACGTCGGCGAGGTTCAGCGAAATGGTGTCGGGCAGTGATTGTTCCATTTTCCGGATGGCGCTGAGCAGCGGCTTTTCGAAATTTGTGCCGCGATATTGTTGCAGCGCCTTTTCCGCGATGATCAGCGAGAACAGTTCGCCTTCGGTGATCTGGATGTTCGGAAAGGCGCTGACCTCCTCGGTGTAATGATAGCCGAACCGTGCGCTGTCATACTCCACCGGCAGGCCAAGCCGGTCGCGCATGAATTCAATGTCGCGATGGATGGTCTTGGTGGCGACCTCGATTTCGCGCGCGAGCGTGGAGGCGTTGGGAAATTTGCCGGTGGAAAGAGCTTGATGGATGCGCAACATCCGCTCCAGCGGCAGCCGCGAATGGAGCGCTCCCGCATCCTTTAATTCCAATGCAAACTTGGGCTTAGATTGAAATTTCATTTTTCCCCGGTATCGCCAGGGCATAGAGCAGCGGGTCCTGCTGATAGAATGCCTTCAACTGGGCATACAAGGCCGGATGCCGTTCCTGCAACCGGCCGGGCTTCTCAAAAAACGTTTCCGTCGCCACGGCGAAAAACTCCGCCGGATTCTTGGCGCCATACGTGTCCAGGACCGTCTCCTGGCCATCCTCCACTGCGCGACGCAGCTGTTGAAATTCTTCGCTCAGGACCCTGGCCCAGGTCTGGTAGTGATGGCGTGCCTGCCACAAATTCGACCCGCTCAGAAGCGGAGCGCCGTCCGCGACCCCATCTTCCTCGTCCAGCTGGTGGGCAAATTCATGCAGGACCAGATTCCGGCCCTGGTTCAGTTCCACGGCACCAGCAAAGGCGCCATCCCACGCCAGCACCACGGTCCCGTGCGGCCAGGATTCACCGCCGCGCGCCTGGAAATCTTCGGTGATCGTCCCGTCATTTTCCCGGTGCCATGTTTTGGCGACGTAACTGGAAGGATAGACCAGAATGCTGTGAAGCAGCGGATAACCATCCGTGTCCCGATGCAGCAGCAACAGGCACGCCTGGGCCGCGATCAACACCCGGACTTCATCGGTGATCTCCTGTCCGCCGCAGCCCTCGAACCGTTTCTCCGCCAGAAAAACTTGAAGGTGGCCCTGCAATTCCTGACGGTCCAACGGCGACAGGCGGGAATATAGGGGATAACGGCTCACCAGCAGGTCGCGCCATGTGACAGGAAAAGCCCGGTTCCGAATCCGGTCGCGGCGGCGTTTTTTAAGAAATCCGAACATGCCAGTACCGCCCACCGCTCTCGTTCCAACTCAAGCGCCCTTTTCGAGCTTGATCAGCAACTCTTCGTTGGTCTTATGCTTCTTGAGCGCGGCGGTGAGCGTCTCCATCGCCTCGATGGGATTCAAGTCCACCATCGTGCGGCGCAATTTGCGGATGGCTTCGAGATATTTGGCCGGGAACAGTTTTTCCTCCTTGCGCGTACCGCTCTTGGGAATGTCAATCGCCGGAAACAGCCGCCGGTCGGACAATTTGCGGTCAAGGATCAACTCCATGTTGCCCGTGCCTTTGAACTCCTGGAAAATCAATTCGTCCATGCGCGACCCGGTGTCCACGAGCGCGGTGGCCAGAATCGTCAGCGAACCGCCTTCCTCGATCTTGCGCGCCGAGGCGAACATTTTGCGCGGAATCTCCAGCGCGCGCGCATCCACGCCGCCGGTCATCGTGCGCCCGCTGCCGCCGTGAACACTGTTGTAGGCCCGGGCAATGCGCGTCAGCGAATCCATCAACACGAAAACGTCCTTGCCCGATTCCACGATGCGCCGGCAACGCTCGATCATGAAGCGCGAAAGCCGGACGTGGGTTTCCAGATCCTGGTCGTTCGACGACGCGACGACCTCAGCCTTGACCGAGCGCTGGAAATCGGTGACTTCCTCCGGCCGCTCGTCAATGAGCAGCACGAGGGCATGGACTTCAGGATGATTGGTGGTGATGGCGTTGCAAATTTGCTTGAGAATGGTGGTCTTGCCGCTGCGCGGCGGGGAAACGATCAAGCCGCGCGTGCCCTTGCCAATCGGCGTGACGAGATCAATGATGCGCGTTTCGATCAGGTCGGGACTGGTTTCGAGCTTGAACTTTTCAATCGGGTCAATCGTGGTGAGGTTTTCAAAGCGGACCGCCTTGGTGTATTCCTCGAACGGCATGTCGTTGACCTTGTCCACCGACTTGAGTTGCGGGCTGGTGCCCCGGTGCGGCGGCTGGGTCGGCCCTTCCACGTGGCTGCCCTCGCGCAGGAAACTGCGCCGGATGGTGTCGGGCGTGACAAAAATGTCGGTGGGTTTGGGGTGAAAATGGTTGGCGACCGTGCGCAGGAAGCCGAAACCCTTTTCGGAAATTTCCAGGTAGCCGGAACCGTAGTTCGACGTTTTGTCGCCGTTGTTGTTGCTGCTCTCTGAACTGCTCATAGTATATGTGTACGCGAAGGCAGGAATATCCCGAAACCAGTTTTGAATTTTTGAATCTTGGGAAGCAACCCCGCAAATGCAGGGTCCTTAAAACCTTCGACACCCAATGATTGCGGGCAAACCCGCCGGATGCAACACTTATTTTAAGGAAACTGGGATGGCTGAACTTAAGCCCAACGGGCTTGAATGGTCCGTCCATCCGCAGCCCGCTTCCCTTATCCGCCCACTTCCGCCCGGGCTTCAGCCGCCAGCGGCGTGCTGAGGTAACGTTCGCCGGTCGAGCAGGCAATGGTCACGATCACTTTGCCATTGTTCTCGGGCCGCTTGGCCACTTCGATCGCCGCCACCACGTTCGCGCCGGTGGAAATTCCCACCAAAAGTCCCTCCTCCTTTGCCAGCCGCCGCGCCATGGCAAAGGCATCATCATTGGTAACTTGAACACATTCAACAATTTGAGGACTCCCCTTGCTATCCTTCAAATGCAAATTTTGCGGAACGAAGCCCGCTCCCGTCCCTTGGATCTTGTGCGGACCGGGCTTGATCGGCTGGCCAGCCAACGTCTGCGAAATGACCGGTGAATCCTTGGGTTCCACGGCAATGGCCTGAAACGACGCTTTCCGTGGCTTGATCACCTCGACGCAACCCGTGATGGTGCCGCCGGTGCCGACGGCCGCAACCAGGATGTCCACCTTGCCGTCGGTATCGGCCCATATTTCCTCGGCCGTCGTCTTCTTATGGATTTCCGGATTGGCGGGGTTGTTGAATTGTTGCGGAATCCAGGAGTTGGGCGTTTCCTTGGCCAGGGTTTCCGCCCGGGCAATCGCGCCCTTCATGCCTTCCGCGCCGGGCGTCAACACCAGCTTTGCCCCCAGCATCGCCAGCAGCGTGCGGCGTTCCACCGACATCGTTTCCGGCATGGTGAGAATGATCTTGTAGCCCTTCGCCGCGGCCACAAAGGCGAGCGCAATTCCCGTGTTGCCGCTCGTCGGCTCGATGATGGTGGTGTCCTTTTTGAGGATGCCGCGCTTTTCGGCGTCCTCGATCATGGCCATGCCGATGCGGTCCTTGACGCTGCCGAGCGGATTGAAAAACTCGCACTTGAGGAGAATCGTGGCGGGCAGGCCGGCGGTGACCTTGTTCAATTTGACCAGCGGGGTGTGTCCGATGGTCTCGATGATGTTGTTGTAAATGCGTCCCATAAAAATCCTTTCGGAATTCGCTTAATCGTTCTTGTTAGTCAAGATTGTGACGAGTTTGAAATGAGCGCAAGAGTTTTTTTGGCGGTGAGAATGGTTGCTCGTAGCGGCGTCTCGGCAGAACGCCGTCTTCCTTTTGGTGGGGCAAGCGTCCCCGTGAGCCGGCTCGTCAGCAGCCAAGCCCACTTCAATAAACCAACAACAGTCCCACGGCCTCCACCGTAGCAGCCGACGTGAGCCGGCTCTAACTTCTCCCGTCGGAATAATGAGCAGACTCACGTCTGCTGCTGCATCAATAAACGAGGACAAGAACGGCGGCGGCTCGGGCGCAGACTGACTGGAACATCCAATGAAGCGCAGCCTGACGACCGTTTTTAATTGGATGTTGGATGCCCGCTCGCGATCCACTCGCGATTAATCGGAGTTGGTTGTTCAATGTGGGATGTTTCTTCAACCCTAAAAACATAAGTCCCCGCCCGACCTTTCGGTCAAACGGGGACAAATGGGGGATGGGAGTCCGCCAAGCTCTCTTTCCCATGCCGACATTAGGCGCGCCCCTTTCGGAGGCTGTCAGCTTCCCGACGCCATTCTCCACGGCAAGCGGAGTCTTCGGCCTCGTGGCAGGGCCGTCCAGCGCCTTGCGGACACTGGATTTCGAGTGAGGCTTTTCAGCCTGCTTGACTGATGGTTGCGCCACCAGCCTGCAAACCAGATGAAGACACGTCTGTGATTTGCTCTTCGCGTCTTCACCACCTGGCACCGGGTCAGCCACCGCTTTTGACGGTGCGTTCGCCCGTTGCCACGGGTCTCGCCTCTTCACTCTCAGGTTGCTTTTCGCTCACAGCCCAGCGGTGTCGTTTTTAACATCGCCGGCGCTTGGAAGGTTTTCACGGAACCTGCCGAGTCCCCGTGTCCTTCCCGGCGCGCCCGCTCTTTTTGTCCGCCTTTCGGCGGTTTTCACCGGGCGGTCTCATTTTTTTATGAATCCGCCAGAGCCGTTCGCACCGTGCTGATGCGCAGTAACAACCGGATACCCTCTGGGTAACTGCGATTCGCCCAGGCTCGAAACCGGCCTGAACTACTTGACTCGACTCGGAGCAGCTTCTGATCGCCCCTCGCCGCCAAGTCCCTCATTCGCATTTGACACGCGCGAACGTGCCAGAGGAACTGGTGAATTCTGCCTCCTCCGCCTCTTGCGAAACGGTTTCAGAGGAGACGGGTCAACCAGCCTGACCCGGCTTTTCCCCAGTCACCTGGGATTATCCTGGAAACGGACAACTCAATCTTTCGACCTTCACTGCCCGTTCCGTTCTTTCAATGAACTGCAAACATCATAACTTAAATCGCCCAACCGACAATGAATTGATATGCACAGCTTGTTCACCGGAATGAGGCGGTGAACAAGCTGTGCACAACCCGAAGGAGCCAATGAAATCAGTGTTCCGCAGTTTAAAGCCCGTGAATTATTCACCGTTCGTTGGCCACGGAATCCGGGTTGTGAAAAAGTTTGTGTTGGGAAAACTCAAAAGAAACGGCGCCAAAACAAAAAGGCCGTCCAAGCGGACGGCCTTTTTAATTCGCTGGAACGCGGCGTCAGGACGCCTTCGGTGCGGCCGGTCGTTTTGCCCAGGCGGCCGCCTTTTTGCGTTTCAGGTAGCTCGTCCGGCGTTTGCGCTTCTCGACTTTGTTGGATTGTTTGCCCATAGTGTCTTTACTTTGTTCGTCTGTTGCGGTTTTGTGAGGCGTACTATGAAAGTTTTGACGCGGTTATTCAACATCTATTTGGCGCTGGCGGTCCTGCTCGCACTGGCCTGCGGCTGTCAGACCAGCAAAAAGAAACCCCAAACCGCCGCCGTGCGCGTGCATATCGAAGTCAGCCCCGACCCCACCGGGGAAACCCAGCCCATTTCCGTGATTCGTTCCGATCCCGTGCTGGTGACCATCAAACGCGAACCCATCTTGACGGAAGCCAACCTGCTCGAGGCCAAGATCATAGACGCCCAGGGCGGGTTTGCCCTCCAGTTCAAATTTGACGAAAACGGCACGTGGATCCTGGAACAATATTCCGCCGCCAATCCCGGCCGTCATTTCGCGATCTGGGGCCAATGGAGTGAAAAAGCGGTTGACAGCCGCTGGCTCGCGGCTCCGCTCATCACGCGCCGCATCGCCGGCGGCACGCTGGTGTTCACGCCCGATTGCTCGCGCGAGGAGGCTGACCAGCTCGTGCCCGGTCTCAATGAGGCCGCCCAGGAAATCCATAAACAAATGCTCAAATGATTTTTTCCTTTGTCGGTCGTGTCCTGTTTATCATCGCCGTGTTGTCTCTGGGACTGGGCGCGACCCTTTTCGGCCAGTCGCCGTTTCAATTCCCCACCGCCAATCATGCCCTCTATGACCACAGCCAGGAATTGAGTTTTTTCGCCCCAACCGCGCCCGACAAGCCGTGGACGACCGGCAGCTTCGGCTGTGTGCGCAGCGACGGCCGCCAAATGCATGAGGGGCTCGACATTCGCAGCCTCCAGCATGACCGGCACGGTGAGCCGACCGACCCCGTCATGGCCACCGCCGATGGCACGGTGGTTTACATCAGCACAAAACCGGCCCTGTCGAATTACGGCAGGTATATTGTGATCCGTCACGTCATTGACGGCCTCGAGATTTATTCGCTCTATGCGCACTTGAGCGAAATCCAGCCCGGTCTCGCCGCCGGCAAGCCGGTCAAGGCTGGCGAAACCATTGCCACGATGGGCCGCACCTCGAACACAGGCGAAATCATCACCAAGGACCGCGCCCACGTGCATTTTGAGTTGAACGTGTTTGTCAACGAGGGCTTTTCCAACTGGTATCGAAAATATTTTCCCAACCAGCGCAACGACCACGGCATCTGGAACGGCCAGAATCTCGACGGCCTCGACGGGCGCGAAATACTGCTCGCCGAACACAACCCCGCCGCCAAATTCAGCCTGCTGAATTTTATCCGCGGCCAGACTGAGCTATGCCGCGTGCTCGTCCGCGCCACGAACTTTCCCTACCTGAAACGTTATCCCCTGCTGGTCCAGCCCAATCCGATCACCCAAAAGGAAGGCGTGGCGGGTTATGTAGTCGCCCTGAATTACAATGGTGTGGCTTTTGCCTTGAAGCCCCGTGCCGCCTCGGAAATTCACAGCCCCGGCCGGTTCCAATTGCTCTCCGTCAACGAGGCCGAAGCAAAGGCCAATCCCTGCCGCCACCTGGTGGTCAAGCGGGATGGACGCTGGCAATTGACCGACACCGGGGTCCGCGAACTGGAATTGCTGACTTATTAGGCGGTGGATCGCCGAAATTTCCGGTGGCAGATTTTCTGGCAGCGAGTAGTTTGGCTGTGACGAACCGAACCATGCGCGCCAACCCAGCGAACCGTTGCGAACCGTTGCTGCCTGGCGGCAAGCTTCAGGCGTTTACGCTGGTCGAATTGCTGGTGGTCATCGCCATCATTGGCATTTTGGCGGCGATGTTACTGCCGGTATTGTCCGGAGCCAAAGGCCGGGCATTGAGCCTCGCCTGCCAGAACAACCTCAAACAACTGCAACTCTGTTTCCAGCTTTATGTGGGTGATAATAATGATTTCATGCCGCCGAATAATTTCGTCTATGACATTGCCACCGACCAGCCCATTACTGGCAACGACGGACCTTCCTGGTGCACCAACGTGGCGCCCTTCGATGCCAACCCGGCAGGCATCCGGAATGGGTTGCTTTTCCCTTATAACAATGCGGAGGCGATTTATCATTGCCCGGCCGACCCATCCACCATCGAAATCCCGGGCGGCGGTCCGAAGCTCGATCAGCCACGCCTGCGGAGTTACAACCTGAGCCAGTCGATCAACGGTTTGAGCTACGCCGGACAGATTTCCCAGTACACCCCGCATTACAGCAAATCCACCGAAATAAAAACCCCGACGCCCACCGGGTTGATTGTTTTTCTCGATGTGCATGAGGACGAAATCGTGGATACCCAGTTCGGTATTCCCGTTGAAGTCGATTACTGGCAGGGCTACTGGTTTGACCTCCCCGCCAACCGGCACCATCAAAGTTGCAACCTGTCCTTCGCCGACGGCCATGTCGAACCCTGGAAATGGAAAGTTCCCAAACGGGTCACCGTCCCGCGCGGTTCCATCCAGGCGGTCGCCCCCAACGAATGGGATGATTATAACCGGTTGGAAGCCGGCTTTCGACAAAATTTCAATTAGCCTATGATAACCCGCTTGGTTTCCCGGGCCGCGACGTCTAAGTTGCGGGCGTGCCGACCGACATCAAATCCCTGACCCGCGATGAATTGGAAGCCCGGTTCAAAACCTGGGAGCAACCGGTTTATCGCGTCGGGCAGTTGCTCGAATGGCTTTATGCTCATCGCGTCACGGACTGGGAGGCGATGACGAACCTGCCCAAGGTTTTGCGGGAAAAGCTCAAGGCGGCATTTTCCCTGCAAACCCTGGAACTCGTTCGCAAACAGGGCGCTCGCGATACCACCCAAAAATTTCTCTGGCGGCTCCACGACCATTTCCTGATCGAAAGCGTTTTGATCCCTGCCAACCCGGCGCTGTACGGCGACGCCAGCGACCGCCACACGCTCTGTGTCTCCACCCAGGTCGGTTGCGCCTATGGCTGCAAATTCTGCGCCAGCGGCCTCGACGGCTGGAAACGTAACCTGACGCCAGATGAGATCGTCGAACAGGTCCTGGCCATCGAGCGCTGGCACCAGCAGCAGTCGAAGGGCGAGCGTCGGGAACCGGGTGCGGGCTCTGAACCTTCGTCCCTCGACCATCGACTCATCGATAACGTGGTGGTGATGGGCATGGGCGAGCCGCTGGCCAATTATGATCACCTGCTCAAGGCGTTGCGCATCCTGAATGCGCCGTGGGGCGGCGGCATCGGGGCGCGGAAAATCACGATTTCCACCAGCGGCCTCGCGCCGCAAATCCGCCGGCTCGCGGATGAGCCGATGCAATTTCGCCTGGCCATTTCGCTGCATGGCGCCACGGACGAAGTGCGCAATAAAATCATGCCGGTCAACCGCAAATATCCGCTCAAGGAACTGGTCGCGGCGTGTGAGGATTATCAAAGTCAAAAAGGCCGGATGCTCACGTTCGAGTATATTTTGATCCACGGCGTGAATGACTCCGTGGAGCAGGCCGGGCCGCTCGCCGCGCTCGCGCGCCGGCTGTTCGCCAAGGTGAACCTGATTCCTTACAACCAGGTGGAAGGCCTGCCGTGGGAACGCCCGGCGGAGGAGATCTGTAAAAAATTCCTCGCCGCCCTGCAAAAGCAAAGGGTCATTGCCACATTGCGCCGCGAAAAAGGCCATGACATTGACGCCGCCTGCGGCCAGTTGCGGTTGAAGACCGAGCGTGAATTATTGAACCGTTGAATCGTTGGACTTGGCGGGCGTCTCGATTTAACATTTTAACGGTTCAACAATTTACGTATATTCCCGGCGTGATTGCCTTGCTCGATTACGGCTCCGGCAACCTGCGCAGCGTCCACAAGGCCCTGCTCAAGGTCGGCGCGGACGTGCGCATCGCCCGGCGACCGGAGGAGATCGGCGAGGCGCGGGCGATGGTGCTGCCCGGCGTCGGCGCGTTCGACGATTGCATCAACGCGTTGCGCAAACAGGAATTGCTCGAAGCCGCACGCGAATTCATCAAGGGCGGACGCCCCTTCCTTGGCATTTGTGTCGGCTACCAGGCGTTGTTCGAAAAAAGCGAGGAATTCAACAGTTGCGCCGCCGGCCTCGGCATCTTCAAGGGCAGCGTCGTCCGCTTCCCGGAAAAAAACGGCCTGAAAATTCCGCAGATCGGCTGGAACCAGCTGGAGATCCTGAAGCCGGATTGCCCGCTGTTCCGGGGCGTGGCCGGCGGCAGCTACGTCTATTTCGTCCACAGCTTTTATCCGCAGCCGGTGGACGCGGGCATTGTTGCCACCCGCACAAATTACGGCGAAACGTTTGCGTCATCGATCTGGCGCGACAATGTTTACGCCACCCAATTTCACCCGGAGAAAAGCCAGCAGGTCGGCTTGCAACTGCTGAAGAATTTTGTGGAACTCACATCGCGGTGACCCAATGGATCTAAAATTGACGGACAAACTGGCGCTCGTTTCCGGCTCCACCAAAGGCATCGGCCTGGCCATCGTCACCGGCCTCGCGCGCGAGGGCGCGCGGGTCATCCTTAACGGCCGTTCCGAAAAATCGGTGACCGAAGCGCTGGCAAAAGTCCACGGGGCCGTTCCCAACGCCAAACTGGACGGCTTTGCCGGCGATTTGTCCAATGCCGCCACCACCGCCGCGCTGGTCAAGCGGTTTCCGGCCGTGGACCTGCTCGTGAACAATCTCGGCATCTTCGAACCGAATCCGTTTGAACAGATCCCCGACGCCGACTGGCGCCGCTTCTTCGAGGTCAACGTCTTGAGCGGCGTCCGGCTGAGCCGCGCGTATCTGCCGCCAATGAAACAGAAAAACTGGGGCCGCATCGTGTTCATCAGCAGCGAGAGCGGCATCCAGATTCCCGCCGAGATGATCCATTACGGCATGACCAAGACCGCACAACTGGCCGTTTCCCGCGGTCTCGCCGAGACCTGCGCCGGCACGGGCGTGACGGTCAACGCCGTGCTGCCCGGTCCGACGCATTCCGACGGCGTGGACGAATTCGTCAGACTGCTCAGCGGCGGCAAACCCTTTGCCGAGTTCGAAAGGCAATTTTTTGCCAGCGTCCGGCCCAGCTCGCTCCTCAAACGTTTTGCGACCACCGAGGAAGTGGCCAATCTCGTGGTTTACCTTTGCAGCCCGTTGTCCTCGGCCACCAACGGCGCCGCCCTGCGCGTGGACGGCGGTGTGGTCCGGGCTTGCTTTTAACCCGTCGCCGACGCAACTTGTTTTCAAGATTAACAAATCGAAACGAAAGGATTAAAACTTATGGCACATGAACTACCTCCCCTACCCTATCCCAAGGAAGCTTTGGAACCTTACATCGACGCGTTGACGATGGAAATCCATCACGACCGTCATCACAAGGCCTACGTGGACAATCTCAACAAGGCCATCGCCGGCAACGCTGCGCTCGAGGCCAAATCGCTCGACGCCCTCATCAGTGACCTCGCCACCGTGCCGGACAACATCCGCGGTCCGGTGCGCAACAACGGCGGCGGCCATTGGAACCACTCGTTCTTCTGGAAGCTGCTGGCGCCCAAGGCCGGTGGCACTCCCACCGGCAAACTGGGCGAGGCCATCAATGCCACGTTTGGTTCCTTCGCCGATTTTCAGGTCAAGTTTGAGGCCGCGGGCATCGGCCGGTTCGGCAGCGGCTGGGCCTGGCTCGTTTCCCATGGCGGCAAACTCGAAATCGTCTCCACCGCCAATCAGGACAATCCGCTCATGGGCAAGTCCGTCTCCGGCGTCGAAGGCAAGCCGCTGCTCGGCGTGGACGTTTGGGAACACGCTTATTATCTCAAGTACCAGAACAAGCGCGCCGATTATCTGAAAGCGATCTGGAATGTGATCAACTGGAACGAAGTCGCCCGTCACCTCTGAATTTACGATATCTGACTTACGATTTACGCGAGCTGCCGCAGATCCCGCGCCTCGCGTAAATCGCATATCGTAAATCGAAAATTTATCAGATTCCCCGCTTGTCCACGATCTTGTTCCCCTTGCCGAGCACGATGACGCGTGGCGTCCATTTGGCCGCCTGCTTTTTATCCACCACGGCAAAGTTCATGATCGTCAGCAGATCGCCCTTTTTGCCGAGATGCGCCACCGCGCCGTTCATGATGATCTGGCCGGAGCCACGCCGGCCGCGGATGACGTAGGTCTCAAACCGGCTGCCATTGGCCATGTTGCCGCACAGGATGCGTTCGTATTCCTGCAACCCGGCCTTTTCCATCAGGTCAACGGCAATGGTCAGGCTGCCCTCATACTTCACGTTGCCGCCGGTGACGATGGCGCGATGAATTTTGGATTTGAGCAAATGAACCTGCATAAGCCGTGGATTGTAGCGCACTGCGTGGTTACTTCAACTTGAGAAAATTCCTCATGATCTGCCGGCCGCTCTCGGTCAGGATGCTTTCGGGATGGAATTGCACGCCCCAGATCGGCAGTGCCTTGTGCCGCACCCCCATGATTTCGCCCTCGTCGGTCTCGGCGGTGACTTCGAGGCAGGCCGGCAGCGTGTCGCGCTTGATCACCAGCGAATGATACCGCGTCGCCAGAAACGGATTCGGCATCCCCTCGAAAAGGTCCTTGCCGTTGTGTTTGATGGCCGAGGTTTTGCCGTGCATCATGCGGTAATTCACTACCACCTCCGCGCCGAACGTGTGCCCGATGCACTGATGCCCCAGGCAGACGCCAAACACCGGGATGATCCGGCCGAAATTTTTTATGACCTCATTGGACAATCCAGATTCGCGCGGCGAACACGGCCCCGGCGACACCAGGATGCGTTCCGGCTTCAGGTCGCGAATGGCGTCGAGCGTGATCTCATCGTTCCGCCGCACCTGCAGCTCCACCTGCAACTCGCCGAGATATTGCACGAGGTTGTAGGTGAACGAATCGTAATTGTCTATGACCAGCACCATGAGCGGACAAATTACTTCACCGCGACCGGTTTGCAAACCCGTAATCAAGCATCCGGCGGATCTGTTCATCCGGCACCCGTTGGCCCCAGACCGCTTTGCCGATTTTCTCCGCGAGGACGAATTTGATTTCGCCGTCGCTGACCTTTTTGTCGAGCTTCATGGCGGCAAAAAGCTTTTTGCGCTGAATGGCGTTGAGTTCAATATGCCCCGGCAAGCCGGCCAGCTTGAACAATTCCCGGATCCTCCCCGCCTCGCGTCCGGACAAACCGGTCAAGGCCACGGAAAGCTTCGCCGCGGCAATCTGCCCGATGGCGATGGCCTCGCCGTGCAGATATTTGCCGTAGCCGGAACTGTTCTCAATGGCATGGCCGATGGTGTGGCCGAAATTCAGAATCGCCCGCAACCCCCCTTCGGTCTCGTCCTGTCCGACGACTTCGGCCTTGATTTCGCAACAGCGCGCGATCACGGCAGCGAGCGTCTTTGGTTCGCGCCGCAACACCTTCGGCAGGTCACGTTCCAGTTGCGCGAACAGTCTTGCGTCATAAATGATGCCGTATTTGATGACCTCGGCCAGGCCGGCGCGAAACTCGCGTTCCGGCAGCGTGGTGAGCGTGTCGAGATCACACAGCACCAGCCGCGGCTGGTAAAAAGCACCCACCAGGTTTTTCCCCGCCTTCAAATTGACGCCCACCTTGCCGCCCACGGAGCTGTCCACCTGGGCCAGCAAGGTCGTCGGCACCTGCACAAACGCGATGCCGCGCAAATACGTCGCCGCCACAAATCCGGCCAGATCGCCAACCACGCCGCCGCCCAACGCGACGATGAAGGATTTGCGTTCGAGCCGGTGCGCGGCCAGCAGGTCATAACAGTTCTGGACGGTCTTCAAACTTTTGGCCGTTTCCCCTGCCGGAACCACAATCAACGAGGGCGAAAAGCCCTTAGCCGCGAGGGCGTTAAAAGCCGGTTTGGCAAACCGTTTGCCGACGTTGGTGTCGGTGAGGATGGCACAGCGCGAGCCCAGTTTCAGGCGCGCGCAATCATTGCCCAACTGGGTGAGCAGGCCGCCGCCAATTTTGATGGCGTAGCTGCGATGGCCCAGATCGACGGAAACGGTGCGCACGACCCAAGAATAAAGACTGGAACCGCGCTGTCAAAGTTTTGCCGGCCCATTTCAGCAGGCTGATTGCGGACGGCGGGTGGGTCGCAACGGCAAAAATGAATCCCGCCCGCAGGACGATGCGCCTTGGCCTGCGGGCGGGCATTGTAACCCCACAGCATTAATCGTATTTGGCAAGGGTGATCAACCCTTCCGGATTGGCGACTCCTGCGCCTTGAACAAAGACAATGTGCTGATATCCGAGATTCCGCAGGCCAACGAATAAAGCGGCTCCACGATCATGAAATTCGCTGCCGATTTGCAGCTCGGAGTAATTCTCAAGGATCACCACGGCCGTCTGGTGCTGGGCCAAAGCCTTGGCCATGGCGAGAATATTGTCGATGCCTTCGCGTTTGGAGCCTACCGGTTGGATCATCTGGCATGTGCTCTCGTCCAGGGATTTAATCACCACTGCCGTGTTGTCGGTGTTGTGAAACGCCTCCGGGGGCGGCGGGGTTGCACAGGAGGTCAACATCATGGGCAGGACCACGAGGGCCAATAAGTAAATTTTTTTCATGTATTTCGGTTGATTCCGCTTCTTCGGAATTGTTGCGTTCGTTTCTTACGGCTGGTCAATCCAGTCGACTTCGATTGTTTCCCAACCCATGCAGCGCAGATTCAATGCCATCGGTGGATTGCTCCAAATCCTGATTGTTCTTCGCCTCATGTAACACTTCTGGGCGGTTGAATATTTTTTTAGGCAGTTGAAATCGGCGGAGGGTCTGTTGTCAGAAAATCAGACGGCAGGAAGAACCCGCTCGCGGGACAAATCCGCGACCGATGTGCCACTCAAACGTTTACAGAAAGCGCAACAGCAACCCCGGAGCGCAGCCCAGAAGAATCACCAAGGCCGCCAGCAGGACCAGTGTCATCATCATGACCGCTGGCACCTCGATCGCGGGCGCACCTTCCGGGGCGTCCCGAACATAGGCTTGCTTCAGCACCTGCAGGTAGTAGTAGAAGGACACGGCACTCATCACGATGGCCAGAATCACCAGCCAGAGCAGGCCCAGATGATCGGCATCCGCCCCCACCGCCGCGCTGAACACCAAAAATTTCCCAATAAAACCCGCCAGCGGCGGAATGCCGCCCAGCGACAGCAGGAACACCAGCAGGCACAACGACAACCCCGGTGCACGGCGGCTGAGCCCGGCAAAATTGGCCAGCGCGTCGCCGCCCGTGGCCTCTTCCACCACCGCCACAACCCCGAACGCGCCCAGCACCGTCAACGCATAGGTGATGACGTAAAACAGCAACGCACTCAGGCTGGACGGCGTGTTGGCCAGCACCCCGAGCAACATATAGCCCGCGTGGGCGATGGCCGAATACGCCAGCAGCCGTTTCACACTGGATTGCACGATGGCCGTGAGATTGCCCAGCACCATCGACAGCGCCGCCACCACGGCAATCACCGGCGTCCAGCCGGACACATAACCGTGCCAGGCCGCACTGCCGGCCGCGCCGGCAAATCCCAGCGCCAGGATTTTTGCCAGGATGTAAAAACTCGCGACCTTGGAACCGGAGGCGATGAACGCGGCGCTCGGCGTGGGCGCGCCTTCGTAGGCGTCCGGCGCCCACAAATGAAACGGCACCGCCGCGACCTTGAAACCAAATCCAATCACGGTCGTGACGATGGCCACGAGCAGCAATGGATCCAGTTCCTTCCCGGCCAGGTTGGCGGCGATTTGCGGCAGATGAGTCGAACCGGAAAGCCCGTACAGCAGGCTGAAGCCGAACAGCAGGAACGCCGCGGACATGCCGCCGAACAGGAAATATTTCAAGGCGGCCTCGCTCGATCGGGCGTTGCGCTTGTTGAACGCCGTCAGGATGTAGAGCGAGAGGCTGGCCAGTTCCAGGGAAATGAAAATCATCAGGATGTCCTCGGCGCTGACCAGGAACATCAGGCCCAGCGTGGCGAGCAGGACCAGCGCCAGATATTCGCCCACGTGCTCGGTGAATTTGCCGGACACGGAGATCAACACCGTGAATATCGCCAGCAGCAGCAGCACATCCTTCAGCCAATCCGTCCGCGGATCCACGACCAGCATGCCGTGCATCAGGTCGGCGTGCCCGAATCGGACAAACGTGAAAACGGCCGCCAGCACACAGCCAATGACGGAAACCAGCGCCCCGATTCGGAAGCGGCGCGCCACGGATTCCCCGCGCAACACGACCAAGTCCACCGCCAACACCATCAGCACGGTAATGGTCAGAACGGTTTCCGGCGCGGCCGCCCGTAGCACTTCGAGGTAGTTCACAAACCGCCTCCCTTCAACAGCCGCTCAAACAGCGGCGAGTTCAGGCACGGCTGGATCCAATCCAACAACAGGCCCGGGAAAAGACCGATGATCAATGAAGCACCGATAAGCATCACCGCCCCGATGCGTTCCGGCACCGAAATGGGTTCCAACGGATGGACGTGGCCGGATTTTCCCGGCACCGCCGCGTCCGAATAAAATCCCTTTTGCACCGCGCGCAACGTGTAGGCCACGCCCATCACGATGCCAACGCCCGCCAGCAGGGTGGTTTTGGGAAACATCTTCCACGCGCCCATGAGCACCTGGAGTTCGGCGACGAACCCGCTGAAACCGGGCAGTCCCATCGAAGCCACGCCCGCCAAAACAAAGGTCACGCCGGCAAACGGCAGCCACCGGCCAAGCTGCATCGTTTGCAGGTCGTTGAAATCGCGCGTGTGCGTCCGGTCATAGACCATGCGGCCCACGACGGCGAACAACAGTCCGGCGATGATGCCGTGCGAGAACATTTGCAGGACGGCGCCGCTCAGGCCGATCGTGTTCAGCGTGGCCAGGCCCAGCAGTACAAAGCCCATGTGACTCACGCTGGAGTAACCGATGACAAACTTGAAATCCCGCTGCACCAGCGCCACGCCCGCGCCATAAATGATGCCGATGACCGCCAGCGCGGCAATTTCGCCCTGCCACATGCGGACACCTTCAGGGAACAAAAGCATCGCCACGCGCAGGCAGCCGTAGGCGCCGAGTTTCATCACCACCCCGGCGAGCAACATCGAGCCGGCGGTGGGTGCGGCCACGTGACCGGTGGGCGCCCAGGTGTGAAACGGCCAAAGGCCCGCGAGAATGGCAAACCCGATGAAAACCAGAGGGAATACCCAGTGTTGGAAGCCCAACGGGAACGACACTTTTGCCAGGTCCAGCAAATCCAGCGACGCATGGCCGGTCTGCGCCCGGGCCACCACCCACGCCGCAATCAAACCAATGAGCACAAGATGGCTGCCGACAAACGAATAGAGCGCCAGTTTCATCGCGCCGTATTCCTTGCGCGTGCTGCCCCAGCGCGCGATGAGGAAATACTTTGGGATGATGGTCAGTTCGTAGAATACAAACAGCAGCAACACGTCAAAACTGAGAAACACGCCGTACACCGCCCCAATCAACGCGAGGTAAAAGGCGAAAAATTCCTTGGTGCGCCTTTCGATGTTCCACGAGAACAAAATGCCCGCAATGGCCGCCAGACCGGTCAATACCACCAGCACCAGGCTGATGCCATCGGCCGCCAGATAATAGCTTGCACCGATGGCCGGAATCCACGGGACCTTGACAATCGTCGTCACCGTGCCCGGGTCAAGCTGTTGCGCCGCCCCAACGAAAGCCACGCCGCAACCTGCCACCGCCGTCAGCAAGGCAATGAGGCGCGCCGCCCGCGCCGCCTCGCGCGGCAGAAGCATCAGCACCAGCACGCCGATAAATGAAATGTATATGGTCCAGGCCAGCATGGTTAGAAATTCAGTTGTTGGACCAGCTTCACGACGGTCGCGTCCATCACGCCCAGCACGAATTGCGGCCAGACGCCGAGCACGAACATCAGCCCGATGGCGGGCAGCACCAGCAGGCGCTCGGACCAGGTGAGATCCGGCATTTGCACCCAGCGGACGTTCAGCGGCCCGCAGAAGACCCGCTGGATGAGCGTGAGCAGGAATATCGCTGTCACCAAGAGGCCGAGGGTTGACAACGCCGCCGCCCAGGGCGCCAGCGGAAACACCCCTTTGAAAATCAGGAATTCACCCACGAACCCGTTCAAGCCCGGCAACCCCAGCGACGAAAACAGCGCGATGCCCATCAGCCCGGTGAACACGGGAACGACCTTGCGGATGCCGCCGAAATCCTCCAGCCCGCGCAAACCGCCGCTGCGTTTCTCGAGGAGCCACACGAACAGGAACAGCGCCGACGCGGTGAGGCCGTGGTTGAACATTTGCAGCAACACGCCATTGAGCGCCGCGGCCTTCTGCAATTCCGGCTGGTTCACGCCGGTCGCCGCACCGGTCACCGCAAAGAGCGCGAGCAGGCAGTAGCCGAGGTGGTTGATGGACGAATAAGCCAGGATGCGCTTGAGATCCCGTTGGGCAAACGCCGCACAGGCCGAGAGCACAATGGTGAGCACCGCCAGCCACATCAGCGGCGTCAGGATCAGCCGCACCTGCTCGGGGAAAATCGGCAGCAGGACGCGGAGAAAACCATACACCCCCATCTTGGACATGACGCCCGTGAGCAACATGGTCACCGGACCGGGCGCCTCGGTGTAAGCCGCCGGCAGCCAGGTATGAAACGGCACGACCGGCACCTTCACTGCAAACCCGAGGAAAGCGCCGAAGAACACCAGCAGGCCGATGTGTGATTTCCAGCCGATGGCCTCACCGAGTCGGGCCGTGATTTCGCCGCGCCTGGCCATGTCGGCAAGTTCGATGAAATCAAAACTGCCTGTCGCCAGGCGGATGGCCAGGAAGCTCAACAGCAACGTCACGCTGCCGATCATGGTGTAAATGAAAAACTGGGTCGCCGCCGGACCGCGTTTGGGTCCGCCCCAAAGCTTGATGAGGAAAAATGCCGGGATCAGCACCAGCTCCCAGAACAGGAACCAGTGGAAGAAATTCAGCGCGGTGAACGTGCCGAACAATCCCGACTGCAGCCACAAAACCAGCGCATAATAAAGTGGTGCGCTGCCTTGGGTAGGGCGCGTCACCCCGTGCGCGCCGTCGTCGTCATGCGCGCCTGCGGCGAGCAGAGGACTGCCCGCCCTACCAGCAAACAAACTTCCCGACGCCAGAATGGACAGTGGCACGACAATCGCCGTCAACATCACCATCAGCAGGCCGAGCCCATCCACGCCAAGGAAATACTGGATGCCCAACGACGGTACCCAGTCGTGTTTCTCGACGAATTGAAGATCACCGGAGGCGGCATTAAAATGTTCCCAGAGGCACAGTGCCCCGGCCAGCCCCACGAGGCTGAACGCCAGGGTCAGCCCGCGCGCGAGCCGCCTTTGTTCCACGCCCAGGCCGGCGACGACGATGCCGCCGAAAAACGGCACCAGCGTCAGGATGCTGAGCCAGGGCAGATTCATGATTTGCGCCCCCAGATCAGGAAAAGCACCAGCACCACCAGCGCCACCCCGGTGACCCGGAGATACGTCTGCACCCGGCCGCTGTGCCATTTCGACATTTCGTCGCCACCCTCCCGCAGGGTTTCACAGCCGGTGTCGAAACCGAGATTCACCACAAATTCATCCGTGCAGCGGTAGAACCACGACAGCCCAAGCGTCACCCAGGTGACCAGCAACACCATCCCGCCCCAAATCCAATGGTCCAGGAAATCGCAAAACCGCGCCGCCCAGGCATTGAACCGGACCATGGTCGCGTCGTAGATTTCGTCCACGTAATACTTGTTTTCCAGCAGCCGGAATACGGCCGGCTGCGCGACTTGCAACACGTCGGGTTCTTCCGCCGTCTTCCGCTGACGTTTGCCGTACAACCACCAGCCGAGGCCGAGGCCGGTGAACACAATCACCGCGGAAGCCAGCATCAGGCCGAGCGTGCCGCCCTCGGTCAATTTGCTGAAATTCAACACAGCCGGTTCGCCGTTCAGGAAACCGTCAAACCACGGCCAGGCGGGAGTGCCGACGAAGCCCAATAATACGGCGAATATCGCGAGGATGACGAGCGGCACGGTCATGACGGCGGGACTTTCGTGCGGAACAGCGTCGCGGCTTTCGGCAGAAAGCGGCTGCTCTTTCTTTGGAATGTGAGAATCGGCGGCGTTCTGCCGAACACCGCCACGGTACTCACCAAAAAACACCAGCGCCACCTGACGCGTCATGTAAAATGCCGTGAGCAGCGCTCCGGCACATCCAAGGAAAAAGGGTATGTGTGACACCGGCCAGCCGTGGGCTGAGTGCAGGATTTCGTCCTTGCTCCAGAAGCCCGAGAACAACAACGGAAACCCCGATAGCGCCAGCATGCCGATGGCATAGGTTGCAAATGTCACCGGCATGAATTTTTTCAGCCCGCCCATCTTCCGCACATCCTGCTCCTCGTGGCAGCCGTGGATGACCGAGCCGGACCCGAGGAACAACAGCGCCTTGAAGAAGGCATGGGTGATGAGATGGAACATGCCGACCGCCACGCCGCCAACGCCCAAACCCAGCATCATGTAACCAAGCTGCGAAACCGTGGAGTAGGCAAGGATGCGTTTGATGTCCGTCTGCGCCACCGCGATCGACGCGGCAAAAATCGCCGTGAGCGCGCCAATCCAGGTCACCACCGTCAACGCTGTTGTCTCGGCCGCAGCGCCATCAAGATGAACACTCATCAGCGGATAAACCCGGGCCACGAGGAACACGCCCGCCGCCACCATCGTCGCGGCGTGAATGAGTGCGCTGACCGGCGTGGGGCCTTCCATCGCATCCGGCAGCCACACGTGCAGCGGCAACTGGCCCGACTTGCCGACCGCGCCGAGGAAAATCAGCAGCCCGATGGCGGTGGACACCGCCATGCCGGCGGCAGTCAGGTGCGTCACCATCGCGGTGAGCGCGGATGGTTCGAGGCAACCAAGACCGCTGGTTGTATAGAAATTCAGCGTGCCGGTTTCGGCATAAAGCCAGACCATGCCCAGCAGCAGGCCGAGGTCGCCGATGCGCGTGGTGATGAACGCCTTTTTCGCCGCCGCCGCCGCGCTGGGCTTGTGATACCAGAACCCGATGAGCAGATAGCTGGTCAGGCCAACGAGTTCCCAGCAGATGAAAAACAGGAGCAGGTTGTTGGCGATGACCACGCCGAGCATCGCCGCCGCAAAAAGCGACAGGAAGCAGAAGAACCGCATGAAGTTTTCGTCGTGCGCCATGTAGCCGATGCTGAAGATGAAAATCAGCAGGCTGACGAACGAAACCATCACCAGCATGATCGCCGTGAGTGGATCCAGCACCCAGCCGAGCTGGAGCCATTGTCCGCCGAACTGGAACCAGTTGAAGCCGGCCACTTCGCGAAAAACGCCGTTATCTCCTTGATGAAGAAGCGTGGCGCCGAATGCGCATAGTGAAAGCAGGAAGGACAGGACCATCGAGCCGATGGCCAGCGTCGCCGCGAGTTTGCGCTGCCGCTGCTTGTTCACGGCAATCACGCCCGCTGCTGCCAGAGGCAGCACCGGAATCAGCCAGAGATTTTGGGCAATCCAACTCATTTCAATCTTTAACGCAATGGCGCGAAGGCGCAAAGGGCGCGGCAACGTTCAAATTTGAATTTCAAACCCAGAATCGGAGCGCGAGTTGTCCCAACTCGCTGCTTTACTGACAAATCCAACCGCTGCGGATTGAGGACAATCCGCGCTCCGTCAAACATCAGGACACCACAAAGGGTTTTCATTCTTTGCGTCCTGCCAGCTTTGCGTCTTGGCGTTAAAATCTTCTTGGCCATGGGAATCCTATCCTTTCATCGAATTAATCTGATCCAGATTGACGGTCCGGTAATGGCGATAAATCGCGATGATGAGCGCCAGGCCCACCGCCGCTTCCGCCGCCGCAATGGCGATGGAGAAAATCACGACCATCAGGCCCGACAACGCCTCGGGATTCGGGCCGTAGCGCCAGAACGCGATGAAATTCAGGTTCGCCGCATTCAGCATCAGCTCGATGCCCACCAGCGCGAGGATGGCATTGCGCCGTGTGACCGCACCCGCGAAGCCGATGGCGAACAGAAGCGCGGATGCCAGCAAACAGGCTTGAAGCGGTGTCATACGTGGCCTTCCTTTTCAGCTGGAGCCGGCTCACGCCGGCTGCTGCCGGGTTTGGGAACATCGTCGCGCATCGCAATGATGACCGCGCCAATCAACGCCGACGTCAGCAGCAAGCCGACGGCTTCGAGCGGCAGAACGTATTGGGTCATCAGCGCGTCACCAATGTTTTTAACCGTCGCCCCGGGTGCCGGCGGCATTTCCTTGGGCACGCCGGTGCTGTTCAGCGCCGCCCAGCCAAGGATGGCGAAGACGACGGCGGAAACGACAATACCGAGGAACCAGCCGGGCGCCAGAATGGCCTGGTTCGGGGTCGCATCACTCCGCGTCAGCAAAACCGCGAACACGATGAGGATGGCGACCGCGCCGACATAGACCAAAATCTGGGCGAAGCCGACGAACTGTGCATCGAGCTGCAGGTAGAGTGCCGCCAGCCCGGCCAGCGCCACCACCAGCGACAGGGCACAATGCACGAGGTTGCGCAGGCTCATCGCCGCCGCCGCGGCAAAGAGCGTCGCCATGGAAATAAGGATGAAAGCGGGTGACATGAAATAAATCTAATCCGCGTAGCGGTAGGTGCGTTTGCCGAGGTTTTGTTTTTCCATCAAGCCCCGGCCCAGGATGGCATACGAACCAAATATCAGGGCCGAACACGCCACCCAGCGCAGCGGACCGGCGGCCATGAAATGCCAGAGGCCGGTCGTGACAATGTTGATCAGTGACAGGGGCAGCATGAATTTCCACGCAAAATTCATGAGCTGGTCCATGCGGAGGCGAGGCAGCGTGGCGCGAATCCAGATGAAGGTGAAGATCAACGCCATCAGCTTGGCAAAAAACCAGAGATACGACGGCACCCAGGTGAGGAACGAAAACGGAGCGGTCCAGCCGCCCAGGAACAGCGTGATGCCCAGCCCGATTGCGGCGAACATGCCCAGGTATTCACCGAGAAAAAACAGCGCAAACTTGAACCCGGAATACTCCGTGAAATAGCCCGCAATGATCTCGGATTCAGCCTCCGGCAGGTCGAAGGGTGTGCGGTTGGATTCCGCGAGCGACGCAATGAAGAACAGGATGAACCCGGCCAGGCCCCACGGGGTGAACACAAACCAGTGCGCGAGGCCATGGGTGTAATGGTTTTGCGCGGCAACGATGTCCGCCAGCTTGAGCGAGCCGACCATCATGATGACCGTGACGGCAGAAAGGATGAGGGGGATTTCATAGCTGATCATCTGCGCAATCGCGCGCATGGCGCCGAGCAGGGAATATTTATTGTGACTCGACCAGCCGGCCATGAACACCGCGAGTTCCACCCCCGCGCCCACGGCGAAGAAAAACAGCAGGCCCGCGTCAAAATCTGCGGCGCTCATGTTGCGGCCGAAGGGCAGCACGGCATAAGCGAGCAGCACCGGAATGAGCATGACGACCGGCGCCAGGAAATGCACCACCTGGTCCGCATCCCGCGGCACGATGTCCTCCTTGGTCAGCATCTTCAGGCCGTCGGGAATGAACTGGCCGAAACCGCACAGGCGGATTTTGGTGAACGGAATGCCCACGCGGTTGGGGCCGTAGCGATTCTGGATGCGACCGATGCCTTTGCGTTCAAAAATCGTGATAAAGGCAAACAGGGTGGCAAACACCATTGGAATGAAGACAATTGAAATCAAGGCGGAAAGGAACGGCTGCCAGGCGGCGGGAAAAAATCCCGTCACCTGATGCTTCAAGACAACAAAAATTTGATCGATGCTATCAAACATGGTTTCGCCTTGGAATCACAAGGCCCATCCAATTCTTACCAGTAAATAACCGCCTGAGATTTACCTAAATTACCATTTTCTGGACAAAATTTGTCCAGTCACGTCTTGGCCACCGGCGCGGGATTGGCCGCGGCCTTTGCTTTGGCTTCGGCGGCGGCCCTGGCTTTGGCTTCCGCCTTGGCCTTTTCGCCCGCCAGATGAGCATCCACGGTCGTCGCTTCACTCGGATGGATCCGGTGGTAGTATTCATTCGAACGGGCGAGCTGGTTTTTTCCCAGCAACAGTCCGCCAAAACGGTCAGCTGTGCTCAATTCGAATTCGGTGTTCATTTTGATCGAATCAAACGGGCAGACCTCGACGCAAATCTGGCAGCTCATGCACACTGAAATATCAATGTCAAAAGTGAGCGGATAAAGCTGGGGCTGTCCCTTGTAATCGGGCTTTTTGTCCTTGCTCTTGATGATGGAGATGCACTGGGGCGGACATTCCTTCTCACAAATCTGGCACGCCACGCAGCGCAGGCCCTTTTCCGCGTCCTCCCCGTCATAAACCAAAAACGGAAATTGCCGGGTGTTTTCCTGGGGCGTCAGACGCTCTTCCGGATATTGCACGGTGGTCAGCCGGTCCTTCGAGACGTAGCTCCCGAGGAAATTCCGGGCGGTCACCGCCATGCCTTTGATGATTTGTTCGCCCAACATATCTACAAGTTGAGGGTTGCGGGTTGAGGCTTGAGGGTTTTCACCGGTCCACCTCGCCCAATACAATGTCCACGCTGCCAAGAATAACCACGGCGTCCGCTATCCGGTGCCCCAGGCACATGTCCTCGAGGATGGTCAGGTTGATGAAACTGGGCGGCCGCACCCGGTAGCGATACGGGCTGGCCGAGCCATCGCTGATGAGATAAAAACCCAGCTCGCCTTTTGGAGATTCGATCCGGCCATAAACCTCCCCCGCCTTCGGACGGAATCCGCGCAGCTTTGCCTTCGGGTCCATGACCGGCCCGCCGGGAATGTCCCGCAACGCCTGCTGCAAAATCTTCAAGCTCTCGCGCATCTCCAGCACCCGAACCATGTAGCGGTCGTAGATGTCACCGTGTTCGCCCAACGGCACCTTGAAATCAAACCGGCTGTAGAGGCCGTATTTATCCACCTTGCGCAGATCGTAATTCACGCCGGCGGCGCGCAGCATCGGACCGGTGATGGAGGCGCTCACGGCCAGTTCCCGGGACAGCACGCCAACACCCTGCGTGCGCGCGAGCAGAATTTCATTTTCGGTGAACAACGCTTCGAATTCGTCGAGGAACCTGCCGTAGCCGTCCACCACCTGTTTGGCCTGCGCCAGCCATTCCGGGGTGACATCGCAGCGTATGCCGCCAAACCGCATGTAATTGCACATCATGCGGGCGCCGCTCACCGACTCGAAAAGATCGAGGATCTTTTCCCGCTCGCGGAAGGCGTACATCATCGGCGTCCCGAGCGCACCCATGTCCTGGACAAAAAAGCCGATCAGACAGGTGTGGTTTTGCAGGCGGGTCAGCTCCGCCATGATTACCCGGATGTATTCAGCGCGCTCCGGCACCGCCAAACCCGCGAGTTTCTCGACGGTGAGGACGTACGCCCAATTGTTCGTCATCGAACAAAAATAATCCAGCCGGTCCGTGTATGGGATCGAGGCCAGATAAGAAATGTTCTCGCCGATTTTTTCGTGGTTGCGATGGAGATAGCCGAACACCGGCTTGAGCTGCACCACTTTTTCGCCATCGAGGACCACGTCCATACGAAAGACGCCGTGGGTGGACGGATGGTGCGGTCCCATCGAAATTTCCAGGAGTTCACCGATCGGTTCGCCGGCGTCGCTCGTCTTCGGGAGCAGTTCGTAACCCGGCTTTCCCGGAAGTTCGGCAACGGCGCTCATGGCTTCACCTCCGCCGGATTGTGTTTTCTGGCCTGCTCCAGCACCTCGTCGTGCGGCGTCGGCTCGTATTCAAAATCGTCCGGGGCAACGTAATCCTTGCGCATCGGGTAACCCACAAACCCGTCCCACATCAAAATGCGCCGCAAATCCGGATGCCCTTCCAGCCGGATGCCGTACAAATCATAAACCTCGCGTTCCTGCAGTTCGCAGCCGCGCCACACGGGCGTGAGCGAAATCGCGGGCGCTTCCGGGTCGCGATTGGCCGTGCGCTGGCGCAGAACCACCGGCCCGTGTTTCAAATCCATTGAGTACAGATGATAGACCGCTTCAAGAAAGCCGGGACGCACGGTCTTCTTCACTTCCTCGACTTCCTTTTCCACGCCGTCCACGACCTGCTTGACCTTGGTTTTCGTCGTGATTTCCAAATCCGGCCAGTCCACGCCGGTCACGTTCGAGCAGAAATCAAGGCGGAGTTGGGCATCGTCACGAAGAAATTTCGCCACCGCCAGCACATGAGCCGGGTCCACCAACAGCGAACGCTCACCCGCCGGACATTCGTTCGGGAGAATTTCAATCTTCGCCCCGGGCACCGCTGCTTCAAGGCGCGCTTTGATTTGTTCGGGGGTTTCCATGGCTTAATGCTTGAGCACGGGCGGCTGCCAGACCCCGGGATTGTTCGGTGGTTCCAGGTCGTGTTCGCCGTAGGCCGGCACCGGAAATTCACCCGGCACCTCGGCATTGAGATGCCGCGGACGGTCCGGCCCCGTGAGTTTCTGGTTCAGAATTTTTTCCTGCAAGGTCATGATCGCGTGAATCAGCGCTTCCGGCCGCGGCGGACAGCCGGGAATCATCACGTCCACCGGCAAATACCGGTCAATGCCCTTCAGCACGTTATAACCCTGTTTGAACGGACCGCCGGAAATCGCGCACGCACCCATGGCGATGACGTATTTGGGCTCGGGCATCTGGTTGTAAAGTCGCACCACCAGCGGCGCCATTTTCTTGGTGACGGTGCCGGCCACAATCATCAGGTCGGCCTGCCGGGGCGAAGGCCGGAATACTTCCGCGCCAAACCGGGCCAGGTCGAACCGGGCCATGGATGCCGCCATCATTTCAATGGCGCAGCACGCCAGACCGAAGGTCAGCGGCCACACGGAATTGGCCCGGCCCCAGTTGTACAACTCCTCCAGGGTGGTCGTGTAAACCCCCTGCTTCTGCAGCTCGCTTCTTAGACCTTCATCGATCATGACAAAAAATATCCGGTCATTTTAATGAAAACCGTGACGGTCATTTCCACGTCAACACTCCCTTCCGCCAGGCCCAGACCAACCCCTCGACCAGCAGCAGAAGAAAAATAATCATGGCCAGGAATGCCCCCACGGAATTGCCGCTTGAAAGCCCGCCAAAGGAGACGGCAAAAGGCAGCAAAAAAATGGTTTCGACATCGAATACCAGGAAAATGATGGCGTAAAGGTAATATTCCGACCGGAAGGAAATCCAGGCATCGCCCTTGGATTCCAAGCCGCACTCGTAAATGGCGTTCTTGTCGCGGCCCGGCTTTTTGGGTGAAAAGAACCTGGCCCAAGCCCAGGCCGCCGCCAGCGGCCCCAGCGCAAAACCAACTGCCACGGCCGCCAGTAAAACGGGGACCCAGTAGGTGTTTTGGGGTGCTTCCATCATTTACACCTCAAACATCAGGCAATGCCTTGAAACAAGCTTAACGGATATTGCAAAAGGGTTCACAATTCTTGCTGGGCGTCTAATAAGGACGGCTGAATCAGCCGGTGTTTGGAATCAAAACCCGTCGCCACGGAAGAGACGCAACGGGCGAATTAACTGAAGTCGTTGAGCGGAACTCGGGCAACGCGTGAAGGCTGGCTATTCACGGCATGCCAACGCAGTTCCAAATTTCATACTGGCCGTAAAACTGGCCGCTCGGGAACGCCAGAATGGTTGTCCGGGCTGGTGTTTCGGCATCCCAGCCACTCATCGCGCTTTTCATTTTTGCCAATTCCTCCTGCTCTTCCTGGACGCTTACCGCCATCAGGTTGGCCTGTGCGCGCTGATTATTTTGCGCTTCAACCGTGGCGGAATCCGTGGCGGCAAAGGCGGGTGCCACGGCCTGGGCCCGGGCGGCGGCACTGGCGTCGGCCTGAACCTTGTCACTGAAAGAACTGATGTCCGCGGCCAGTTGCTTTTTCCGGTTCAGAAATGTCCTCACCTCGTCGGTAAGATTATTAACGAGGATGCCTTGGGGGATGTTTGAAATGGCACACAGCGGATATCCACCGTTGGACATCTCATCCAAAATGGAAATGATCTGCACCGGCCGGTTGGTTCCGGCCCGGGCGGCAAGGGCCTGGCTATAGGCGGCCTGGCGCGCCATCGAGGCGGCATGTTGCGCCTGGAGCTTTTGGTTTCGATCGGCCAAAAAACGGGCGGCCTGCTCGGGATCATACCCGTATTTTTCCTGGTAGGCGGCCGGCAGGTTGCTCAACGCCACCTGCACGATTCCACCGTCATAGATGACCACGGCATAGGCAGGCGTGACCCGGGTAATTTGGGCGTTGGTGTAAAACTGACCGCTGACCGGCAGCACCGCGACCACCGGCTCATTGGTCAGGGCGAAGACTGATATCCCAACCAGCAGCAGAACGGAAAGAATCGCTTTCATGTGTTTCCGCGCAATTCAAAAGTGAAGGTTTGGCCCCCACGGACAGCCAGCATCCGCCTCCAAGCCTGAAATTCAAGGAAACCCAAACCCGAGTCAACCTCAGGTTTTAACAATCGCCCCACCCATGCACACCCAATAGTCTACAAACGCTTTCGCGCCCTGCCGACGGTTTGACGGTTCAATTGGAGGCAGCCGCTGGCGGCCTCAACGCGCTGGAAGTGCAGCCGGTCGCTCGATCCTCAAAATTTCATGGGGAGCGACCTGTTTGTCGGCGCCGTACACGTTAACGATGATCGTTTCCGGGCCTTGATGCAGGAGACTCACATATTCCCGGGTGACCGTCACCTGCAAGGAATGATCCTTTAAAAAGATGCGAAATGAATATTGCTGCCACTTCTCATGGATCAGCGGATACAGAAAGAGTTTGCCCTGGCGAACCCGTTTTCCGCCAAACCCTTCGACAATCGCCATCCATGTCCCCGCCATGCTGGTGATGTGAAGGCCTTCATCCACTTCATGGTTGTAATCGTCGAGGTCCAGCCGTGACGTGCGCAGGTAGAGCTCGTAGGCTTTGTCCAGCCTGCCGACCCTGGCTGCGAGAATTGAATGGATGCACGGCGACAGTGAGGATTCATGCACCGTGCGGGCTTCATAAAACTCGAAATGCCGTCGGATGAACTCCGTGTCATATTTTTCTTCGAACAGGTAAATCCCCTGAAGCGTGTCCGCTTGTTTGATGAACGGCGAGCGCAGGATGCGATCCCAGCTCCAATGCTGGTTGATCGGGCGCTGGGCCGCGTCCAGTTCCTTGGCGAGCGTCTGTTCCTTGTCCAAGTAGCCCTCCTGTTGCAGAAAGAGCTGCAGCTTTTCATCGTAAGGAAAATGCATTTGGGCGCAGATTTTAATCCACCGGCTGGTTTCCCCCGCGAAATCAAAATTTGTCTTCGCCACAATCGCGGCATACCTCTCCGGCCAGGCGGACTGGACCCTGGCCAGCGCTTCGCGCGCATAGTCCAGGCACCAGCAGGCCAGCGTATTGGTGTACCAGTTGTTGTTGACGTTGTTTTCGTATTCGTTGGGGCCGGTCACCCCCAATATCACGTATTGTCCCTTTTCCTGGGAAAAGGTGGCCCGCTGACTCCAGAAACGGGCGATGCCAATCAGGACTTCGAGCCCGTGGTCCGCCAGATATTTCTCATCCTCGGTGTGCCGGATGTAGTTGAAGATCGCAAACGCGATGGCGCCGTTCCGGTGAATCTCCTCGAAGGTGATTTCCCATTCATTGTGACATTCCTCGCCGTTCATGGTCACCATGGGATATAACGCGGCCCCGTTGTTGAAACCCAGTTTGGCGGCATTTTCGATCGCCTTCGGCAGATGTTTGTGCCGGTAGATCAACAGATTCCGCGTGACCCGGCTCGGCGCCGTGGAAATGAAAAAGGGTATGCAATAGGCTTCCGTATCCCAGTATGTGCTCCCCCCGTATTTTTCGCCGGTGAAACCTTTCGGACCAATGTTGAACCTTTCGTCCTCGCCGGTGTAGGTCTGGTTCAGGTGGAATATATTGAACCGGATTCCCTGCTGGGCTTCCACATCACCCTGAATCACGATGTCGCTGTGACTCCAGATATCCGCCCATTTCGCCTTGTGCGCCTGGAGCAAGGCGTCAAATCCAGCCTGAGCCGCCGCCGATACTTTTTCGCAGGCTTTGGATTTTAATTCGTCTTTGGCATAATCCAAAGAAGTGGTCACCGCCACGTACTTGTAAATCGTGGCCGTTTCATCCGCCTTCAGCTCCATCTCGATCACATTGCCCGTATATTTTGGATTTTTGACACAGGTCGGGTCCGTTGTGATCGTCACGCCGTTTTTTTCGCAGCGATACTTCATCGCAAATCCTACCTGGAAATCGAGCTTCCGGGTTTGGGCCAGCAGAAATCCTTCCTGTTTGCCGGATTCGGTCTCCAGGATGTTCCAAAACTGTTCGTTGTAGTTGGAATCCTTGTTCTTCACATCGCCGTCAAGGTAAGGCGACAGGGTCAGGCGGAGGTTGTTTAACGCCGTGACCGAATATTTGATGACGCCAATTTCCGGATTGGCCATGCTCACAAACCGGAGCGCTTCCACGCGGATTTGTTCGCCGGCGGACATCGTCGCGACGAAGCTTCGCGCCAGGACGCCCTCCTTCATGTTCAAGACCCGCCGGAAGCTTTCCGTTTTGCAGGTCGCCAGATCCAGATCACTGCCGTTGACCTGGACGTCGATCCCGATCCAATTGGGCGAATTGAGCACCTTGGCGAAATATTCGGGATACCCGTTTTTCCACCAGCCGACGCGGGTTTTGTCCGGATAATAAATTCCGGCCACATAACTGCCCTGGAGGTTTTCGCCCGAATATTTTTCCTCAAAATTGGCCCGCTGCCCCATGTGGCCATTACCGAGGCTGAAGATGCTCTCGGAGGCCTCCTGCCGGCTGGGGTCGAACTGTTCTTCAATCACGGACCATTCGTCACTGGTGAGATACTTGTTCATGGCAAGGTAATCCAGAATTGGGGTTTAAGCCGGGGCATTGCGGCCGGAGGGAAGCTCCAGCCTGGCAAGCAATGTTTCCACGGTAAGATCCTTCAAGCCCGAAGCCACGAAATGCGCCTTTCCCAGGGTGACCGGATCCCCGATGCCCACGCTGAACATGTTGGCGGCCAGCGCAGCTTCGATTCCGGCCGTCGCATCTTCGAAGACAACGCAATGCTGCGGCAGGACGCCCAGTTCCCGGGCGCCCTTGAGAAACACTTCCGGGTCGGGTTTGGCCTTGATCACTTTATTGCCGTCGATGATTACATCAAACAAATCCGTGATTTGCAAAAGATTCAGGATGGTGATCGCATTCTTGCTGGCCGACCCCAATCCAATTCCCAGCTGGTGATTCCGGCAATCGGAGAGAAATTCCCTCGCGCCCGGCAGCACCTCATCGGGATGCATCTTCAAAACGTACTGCAGATAGAGCGAGTTCTTTTTCTGCGCCAGAAGCATTTTGGCTTCGTCATCCAGGGAAACCCCTCCGATTTCAAGGAGTATTTCCAGGGATCGAATTCGGGAAACACCTTTGAGCTTCTCATTGTGTTCTTCCGTGAAGTCAAACCCCAGTTCCCTGGCAATCTGCCGCCACGCGATATAGTGGTACCTGGCGGTATCCACGATCACGCCATCCAGATCAAACAGGCAGGCTTTGAGCATCATTGAATTGTCATTCTCCACCGCATTCAATGCCCGCCGGCCATGCCCCGTGACGCCTCGCCCCCGGCTGGCTTGAACGTCACCACCAGCAGCGTCAACAGCGCGGCCAACCCCATGCTGGCGCCCCCCAGGACGAGGGCATTCATCGGTTCGCTGTGCAGATAAGTTTTCAGGATCCATCCGAGCAGGCCGGAGGCGGCAATTTGCGGCAGCACGATGAAGAGATTGAACATGCCCATCATGACCCCAACCTTTTCCTTCGGCAGCGCGGGCGCCAGCATGGCATAGGGCATGGAGAGGATGCTCGCCCACGCAACGCCCACGGCAGTCATGGAAATCAGCAGATGATATTTGTCGGACATCAGCGGAACCGTCGCCAGTCCCAGCCCGCCCACGGCCAGACAGAGAACATGCATCAGTTTGGGACCGGTGTATTTAGTGCCCCACAGCAGCACGAATGAAAAAATGAAACACACGGCATTATACGCGGCAAAACAGAAGCCCGACCAGGAACCGGAGGCTTCCATTTCCGGTGAACCGGCGACGGCATGAAAGATATTTTTTGCGACGGCGGGGGAAAAGTAAACCCACATGGAGAACATCCCGATCCAGGTGAAGAATTGAACGAGGCCCAGCTCCCACATCCGCCGGGGCAGATGAAATATCAGCGCGAAGATGTCGCCCAGGCCGAGCGTCCAATCAAATTTTCGCGCGCGGATGGCCGCCAGTTCGGAATCGGTCGGCGGGTATTCTTTCGTGCTAAACACGGTCCAAAGCACCGCGCCCATGAATGCCGCGGCGCCGATGTAAAACGAGAGCCGGACGGAATTGGGGACATGTCCCTGCCCCGCGCCTTCGGACGTGACGCCGAACCAGTTGGTCATCATCCAAGGCAGGGCTGAAGCGATGGTTCCACCCAGACCAATGAACAGGGATTGAATTGCAAAACCCTGCGCGTTCTGTTCTTCAGGAAGATTGTCCGCCACCAGGGCCCGGAACGGCTGCATGCTGGCATTGATGGTTCCGTCCAGCACCCATAGCAGGCCCGCCGCCATCCAAACCGACGGACAATTGGGCATCAGGACCAAGGCCAGCGACGCCAGGATTGCCCCGCCCAGAATAAACGGACGCCGCCGGCCCAGCCGCGTCCAGATCCGGTCGCTGGATTGCCCGATCAAGGGCTGGATGAGCACGCCGGTGACCGGGGCGGCCAGCCACAGGATGGCCAGGGAATCCGCATTCGCCCCGAGGTACCCATAGATGGCGCTCATGTTCGCCATCTGCAGCCCCCAGCCAAACTGGATGCCGAGAAAGCCGAAACTCATGTTCCAGATTTGCCAGAAGGAAAGACGCGGCTTGTTCATAAAAAAGTCCGGGCCAAAACAAGGGCGCACCGGTGCGAACCGACCATGAATCCACTGCCCCACCGGTGAGCGCATCGACAACGTTCGGTTTTTCGCACAATATCTCTGCGGTTTATTTCGGCACCACGCGATGGTAAATCCGCCATTCAAACCCGCCCAAATGAAAGACCGGGAAATCGTCCGCGGGGGGCTTCGGCATCCCCGAAATTTGCACGGGCTTGAACTCCCCGCTGTTTTCAACGTCCACCCGGCCGATGATCGGCCGGTTGGAAAAATTGATCACGACCACAAATTCGTCGTTTTCGTCGAGGCGCATGAGGGCCACGAGGTTCGCATCGTCCGAATTATGCAGCCAGTTGACGCGGTGATTGTGAAAGGCGGGGTATTGTTTGCGGAGCTGGATGAGTCCGTGATAGATCTCGCTCAGGGGCGGGCGTTCCTTCGGGCTCCAAAAAATCGGCAGCTTCTCGAACAGCGCTGGATCGCCGGATTCGGTCGCGTCACCGACTTCCATGCCGTTGTAAATCAGCGGCACACCGTCGAGTGAAAACATCAGCACGGACGCTGCCAGCGCGCCGCGGACGCCATAACGCGAGATCGCCCGGGCTTCGTCGTGGTCATCCGTGATCCGCATGTGCAGGGAATTCTGCGGAAATTGCCGGAGACTAGCCTCCCATGAATTGCGCAGTTCCAAGGCTGGCGCCCCATGCAGCAACACGTCATTCAGCGCGGCCATTAACGGCCAGGAATAATCAATGTCAAAGGCGTTCGTCAGCAGTTCCGGCTTGCTGGCTTCGGCCAGCATCATAATGTCCGGCTTGGCCTTTTCCAGCTCGGCTCGCGCCTGGTTCCAAAAATCCGTCGGCACCATGGGAGCCACGTCGCATCGGAAGCCGTCCACATCGCAGGTTTGAACCCAGTATTTGAACATCGCGATCATGTATTCGCGCAGCTCGGGGCTGGCATAATTCAAGCCCGCCACGTCGGTCCATTCCGGCATGGGCGGGATGATTTTTCCGTGCGCGTCCTGCTTGTAATATTCCGGGTGGGCCATCAACACGCTGTCCCACGCGGTGTGGTTGGGAACCACGTCCATGATGACTTTCAGGCCGCGCTGGTGCGCCTCGGACACCAGCCGTTTGAAATCGTCCAGCGTGCCATAACGGGGATCAACCGCGTAATAATCCTTGATGGAATACGGGCTGCCCAGACTGCCTTTGCGGCCTTTTTCGCCGATGGGTTGAATCGGCATCGTCCACAGGATCGTCACGCCCAAATCCTTCAACCGGTCCAGTTGCGCGGTGACGCCGTTGAGGTCGCCGGCGGAAGAAAAATCGCGCGGAAATATTTCGTAGATCACCCCGTCGCGCAGCCACGCGGGCGGGGTCCGGGCCGGCAACGAGGAGACGTCGGCGGCCTGAACCAGCATCGCGGCGAGCAATAGTCCGGCAGCAGGCAGAACAAAAATCCGGCAGGCGTGGCATGTGCTTTTCATGTTTTAATTCAGCTAAAATCGGTGTGCGGCCGCGGACATCTATAGGTTTTGTGGATGAAAATGTCAGGGCAAAACTTCAAGGCGACCGCGTGATCTGCCGTCCGGCTGGCGGGCAAACCGGCGCGTGCCGAGGACCAAGCCAGGCCGGGTGGCCACTGATGTGGGTGCTGGCCGGAAAGCCGGTCGGCCGTACAATTACAGCGAGACACCATGAGTCAATAAGACGATATAACTTCATTTGGCTGCGTTCATAATTAGCCCTTTCACGCGACATAAACCACCGCATAATCATGCGGTAGCAATTCCGGCCGCAGCGTGGTATGGACATCTGATGTCATATCTGATCGCAAGCAAACCTGCGTTGAACAAAGGACGGAAGTCTTCTCGTCGTGGCCTGTTTTTTCAGGGACTGAATTGATTCACAAGCCGCCCATGCCTCGAAAAAATTCATTGAACTCCTTTTATTGCCATCCTCCCGTCCGGACAACGTCGAAAAATCGATTTGCCGCTGCTCACCCTCTGGCAGCCTTGGCCTTGATGTGTGCGGCGCTGTCCCTGCCAACGGCAGCGACCGCTCAATCGAGCCGTCCCGGCTGGGGATCAATCCCATATCATGACGCGCTGGGAACCGGCGTCACCTTCAGGGTCTGGGCGCCCAATGCTACCAGCGTTTACCTTCCGGGACAATTCAACAGCTGGTCAACCAGCACGACTCATCTCCTCCAGGAGTCGACCAACGGGGTTGGCGACGGCATCTGGTCGGCGGATGTGGCTGGGGTCACGAACGGGACACAATACAAATACTACTTGAATGGAAATCTCTGGAAGCAGGATCCGCGTGCGCGGCTGGTCAATTATTCCGGTTCGGGCGGCAACAGCATCGTCTATGACCCGGCCGCTTTCAACTGGGCGGGCGACAGCCTGACTCCGCCGGCGTTGAATGACCTGTTCATTTATGAACTCCACATGGGCACGTTTCCGGCCAGTTCGCTGCCCAGCAAGTTTGTGGCGGCCACCAACCAGCTCGATTACCTGAAAAGCCTGGGCGTCAACGCGGTCGAACTCATGCCGGTTGCTGAGTTCCCCACGGACAACAGCTGGGGCTATAATCCCGCCCAACTATTCGCCGTGGAGAACATCGGGTACGGCGGGCCAGATGGACTCAAAACCTTCGTTCAGGCCTGCCACGCCCGCGGCCTCGCCGTGTTCCTCGATGTCGTCCACAACCATTACGGGCCGTCGGACCTGGAAATGTGGAATTTTGACGGCTGGCCAGGCGTCAGCTCTACCCAGGGCGGAATTTATTTCAACCAGAGCAATACCAACCTGCAAATCACGCCCTATGGGAACACGCGGCCGAATTTCAGCAGCCAGCAGGTGCGAAACTTCGTGCAGGATAACTTCACCCTGTGGCTCAGCGAATGCCACGTGGACGGATTCCGCTGGGACACGCCCGGGCTGATGATGAATGCCAACAACTATGGCTACATCAGCGACGCCGGCACGCTCATCAATGGCATCAACGCCATGATCCATACCAATTATGCCGGCAAAATCAGCATTGCCGAGGATGTGTACAATTCATTCGGATTCGACAGCGCCTGGGATACCAGCTATCCCTACGCGGTAACACCGGTGCTGACCACGACTTCGGATTCCAGTCGCGACATGAACGTGATTGCGAACGCTGTGCTGTATAATGTCCGCTATGGCGGCACGGCCGGTCCGGGACGCGTCGCCTTTCTTGAATCGCACGACGTGGTGGGCGATTTGAATAACGGCATCCGGTTGGTCACGGCGATCGACACGAACACCCCCAACAGTTACTGGGCGAGAAAACGTTCCACCCTCGGAGCTGCGGTCACGTTCACCGCCCCCGGCATACCGATGCTGTTCCAGGGTCAGGAAATGCTCGAGAACCTGTCATTCGACTCCAGCCGGGCAGTCGATTGGAGCAAAACGAACACGTACAGCTATATTGTCCAGCTTTACCGCGACCTCATCAGCTCGCGTCGCAATTTGAAAGGCTGCACTCCGGGCTTGGAAGGCGACCGGTGCAGCATGCTCCAGGTGGACAATGTCAACAAGCTGGTCGCTTTTCAGCGCTGGAATTCCGCCGCGCCGAACCAAGACGCCGTGGTGATCGCCAACTTCGCCAACGCCACCCGGAGCAGTTATAGCCTGAACTTTCCCTCGGCCGGCGACTGGTACGTCCAGTTCAACAGCGACTCCACCAACTACGGCTCCGACTATGGCAACGTTGGCAACACCGTCGTGACCGCCAGCGGCAGTCCGGCCACGGCCAGCATCACCATCGGTCCTTACAGCGCGCTCATTCTGTCGCAAATCCCCAACGTGGCGCCCCAACTGACCATCACCCAGACGAACGGCGTGGCGACCGTCTCCTGGCTGGTGGATTATTCCGGATGGGTGTTGGATTCGAGCCCGACGATTGCGGGAAATCCCCCGCCTTGGAATCAGATTCCATCATCACAATACCAGACCAACGCGACGACGGTTTACATCAATGACATTTCATCAGATGGCACAACCTTTTACCGGCTGCGCAAACCGTGATTACCCGGCTCAAACTGTACGAAACCAAGACTCTGCCTTTATTGACGAACTGCCAAGAGCCTCACTTTTAGCACCACGCTAATCAAGCATCACCGGTGGTGCGGTAATGCAACATTAGTCTGGAGTCAACAGGAGTTCTTCAAAGGTCCATTGATGGTCAGTTAAACCGATAGCTTTCGCTGGTGTCTGGCCGTGTGTACCGTGCTTCCAAATGAAGTTTTAATGAAACAGCATCAGGTTGATGGAATGAATCAGGTATTCAAACTTCTTGCTGTACCCCAAGGTCAGGCGGGTGAAACGGCGATTGAACAGACGAACGGTAAGGTTTGTGCGCTCCATGTAGCTGGTGCTGATTAGTTCATGGTCAGGATTGCCCCGGCGAATGTGGATTCTAAAGCCGGTGCAAACCGTGGGCGAATAGCGGCGTTCGCCAAGACCGGGATGGGTAATGCAGATTGGGCGAGAACCACACTGATCCAGGCCGCCACAAGCTAAAGAATCCCCTTGGTGGTCATGTCCTTTAAAATCGCGCTAATGGCGGATTTTGAAAGGTTAAACACGTCAATATCCTCTCCCGTATCGAGATTTTCAGAGGGGTGGAAAAGCGGGTTTCGATAGTTGTCTTTTAACATACGCAGGGTGGAAATAATTTTCTTATCCACCCCCTTCCCTTCAAGCAGTCGAATATATTCCCCCATGTTTCTATTTGACGGCTCTGGAATGTTTAGTTTGCCCAAGTAATCCAATATTACAGATTCCAGCCCACGAAAAGCATGGAATCCGGCTGCGGTCGTCAATTCAAACGCAATACACCGTCCCGATTTGCGAATATCATCAATGGCTTGTACGGAAAGATTTTTCAACTCGTCGGTCGAAAAAGAACATTCGGCGCGGGAAATCAAAACGGAAGTGGATAAAATTCCTTTTTCGGCCACGACAAAGGTTTCAAGCTCCTCGCATTCTTGTTTGAAAATAATTTCAAAATTATACAGCAAGCGTTCTATTTGTTGCTGGTCAGATTCGGTGAGCATGTGGGGGATGCCAGCCTTGTCAAGCCTGACAATAAGTGAGTCCAAGAAATCTAATATCTTTTTGGCATCTGCAACACAACTTTTGAAGCGGACAACAGTAGTGTTTTTGTCCTCAATGATGTGACGCAAATATCTTTGCGCATCCGCAATGATATTGACGTTGGAAGGGTCATAAATTGGTTTACCGATTTTGAGGTTTCTCAAACGCTCAAATGCCATGCCGCAAGCGTAAAAGTCAAAAACAGTTATTTTCTTCATTTCACTTCCCTGTATATCAGCAAAAAACGGCTGCGGAAAGTGAATATCTAGGATGGATTTAATCTATTGACCTGATACGGGTTTGGGAAGACGATTTTCATTTGTGAACGATCAAGAGCTAAATATCGCTTCCAATGAGGCATATAGTGTCCACACCAACCGGACATTTGATGGCCACACGGAAGAAGACCTAAAGCGGCTGCTAACAGCGCTGGTCCAATCACAAGCGAATGGGCTTGTCCAGCCATGGGTGAAGTCGGCCATCGAGTCGTTTGAAAACGAAATTTCCAGACGAAATCATGAAGGGATGTCAAAGGCTTTGCATGACCTTGAAATGATTCAAGGGAAAGCACATCACAAAGAAACGATGACTGAGTTGGAGAATTTAAAGGCCTCTGTTGACCAACTTGCCCGCCCGCGCTGGATTGATTGGGCAATTTTAATTGTGGGCGCGATTGCTGCGATTGGGGTGGTAATTTCCCTTTTTCTAATTCATTAAGTCTGATTGCGAGACGACAAACCGCAACTGAAAGCACAATTATGCATAAGAACGCCAGCAAAAACGCGGCATCCTGACATGCTTGGCGAGTAAAAATCACATACCGGCTTCGCTCTGATTATCAAAACCCCGTCTTTATTGACGAATCTGATTTGCTCAAACTTTAGCACCAATCAGATGGAGCATCACCGGTGGTGCGTACCGCATGAACATGCGGTAGCCATCCGGTGGCGATTTTTGATATGTTTCTTTTGAATCAGAAGAGTCGGTACAATCAGTGCAGAGTCAGAAAACACCTAAATCAATACTATGAACTTTAAATCAACAGCAGGTATTTCCGTCGCGATCTTTGCTTCCGGACTGGTATGCGCCCACGCTCAGAACCTGAACGGAACCGTGAACACCGGCTTCTACGGGAGTGCGCTGGCCGTCCAGACCATCAACACCTACTTCGGTAATGCCGCTGGCAACAACGATTCAGCTGGCGGTTCCGAGTTGGATGCTGCCTATGGGCGGATCTCTGGCGGGAATCTGTACCTGTTCCTGGCGGGTAACGTCGAAAACAACGGCAATCATCTGAATGTATTCATTGATGGCGGCGCGGGCGGCCAGAACACCTTGGCGGCTCCGGCCACCGGCACGTTGGCAACCATGAACGGCTCCGTTTTTAGTCCGGGCTTTGGAGCGACCTTCGCCTTCGACGTGAACAATTACGCTGGCACCTTGTATAGCGAAGAGTATAATCTTGTGGCCGCCACTGGCGGTTACGTCGGGGCTCTCGCTGAGAGCTCCCTTGGCATTGCCGCTGGAAGCAGTGGCGGCGTCACCGGCATTTACCTCAACAACAACCACGCCAGCACCATGGGAACCGCCGGTGCGGCCTTGAGTGGTGCGACCAGTGGGGCCAACACGACCACCGGATATGAACTGGTCATCCCGCTCTTGGCCATCGGATACACCGGTGGAAATATACTGGTCCTTGCCGACATCAACGGCGGAGGCGATAGTTATCTTTCAAATCAGTTTCTCCCGGGATTGACGGTTGGATCAGGAAATTTGGGGACCGCCGGTTTTAATTTCGGTTCCACACCAGGCCAGTATTTTACCGTTTCGGTACCCGAACCGTCCACCGTGGCGATGAGCCTTTCGGGCTTGGCTGCGCTGTTAGCTTTCCGCCGCCGCGCCAAATAATAGGTCAGGATTTTCACCAACCAAGCCCGCAGTTGGGCTTGGTTGCTTCGTTCGCCAAGGAGGTGTGAAGTCGAGGTTTGACATCAGTCTTTGCTCTGAGCTTTCAAACCATCGCTTGGCAGCGCAAGACGCATTAACGCTCAATTTCAAACCGCATCACCCTGAAATTGTCGTCAACCTTAACCGTCAGCAAGCCATCGGTAAATGACCACCCTTGCGGCGAACGGGCCAGCCCATCCGCGTCCAGATGCGGCAATAACACCCGGTCAGCGGCCAGGTCACCTGTTTGCCAGTAGATATTCATAGGCGCACGGTCGGTCCACGTCTCCAAAACCAAATCGCGCTCAGCGGGACGATAGATCCCTTCTGGTTCGGACACGTCAATCGTCAGTCCCTGATCGTTCCGGGTCTGATGGAACCGGCGTTTCATAAACGCGCCTTTGCGATAATCGAGCGTCTCCCCATTGTCCTCGTAGAGCGAGGATTCCGACTCGTTCGCCGGAGCGACGAGGACACGAAGCGATTTTCCCGGCATTTCCCCGGTGTTCTGGACCACGGGCTGGCGGAAGATAAAACCGCCGCCGCGCACGAACAAAGGAATGGAATCGAGCGTCACCGGCACCTGAATCGTCTGCCCGCCGGCGAACGGACGACCCGTCCAGTAGTCGAACCATTGCCCTTTGGGCAGATAAACTTCGCGTTCATTCGCACCTGCATACAAAACCGGGGCCACAAGCAGGTCGGCTCCAAACAGAAATTCCTCATCCAGCCCGGCGGCCTTCTCATCCTCCGGATATTCGAGGAACAATGGACGCAGCGCCGGCACGCCGGTCTGGCTGGCCTGTTGCATGGCATTGTAAATATAGGGCAGCAATTCATAACGCAGCTCGATCGCATGTTTGTTGATGATCTCATGGTGATAGTCAAACGACCATGGTTCCTTGTCCGGTGAACCCCACGTGGAATGCGACCGCATAAACGGATAAAAAACACCCGCTTGCAGCCAGCGGGTGTACAGTTCCCCAGACGGCGAACCGTCAAAGCCGCCAATGTCACAACCCACAAACGAAAAACCCGACAGCCCCAGGCCCAGCAGGGTGGAAATGGATTGCCGCAGCGAAGACCACTCGGACGTGTTGTCGCCCGGCCAGACGGCGGCATAGCGCTGGCCGCCCGCGAAACTCGCCCGCGTGAGCACGAACGGACGCTCGTTCGGCCGCAGGCCGGACAATCCTTCAAACGTGGCGCAGGTCAGCAACTGGCCATATACATTATGGATTTCACGATGCGTCGTCGGCTGGCCTTCGTTGTCGAAGACCAGATCCAACGGCATGGTCCCGCTCGCCGTATTGAAAACCGCCGGCTCGTCCATGTCGTTCCAGATGCCAGCCACGCCGACATCCAGGAAACTTTTGTAAAGCGATCCCCACCATCGGCGCGCCTCCGCATTGCTGAAATCCGGGAACACGCTGGGCCCGGGATTTTTCGCGGCCTGCGACGGCCAAACCGGCGCTTCATACACCGTGCCGTCGGGATTCTTCACAAAGTAATTTCCCGCGAGGCCCTCGTCGTAAGGCGCATAACCTTTTTCCACCTTCGGATGCGCATCCACAATGCACACGACGTGGAAACCTTGCGCGCGCAAATCCGCCAGCAATTTTTTCGGATCCGGAAAACGCTCCGGATCCCAGGTGAATGGCTTGTAATTATCCTGATAATGAATATCGAGCCAGATGACATCGGCGGGGATTTCCTTCTGGCGGAACGTGTCAGCCAGCAAGCGGACCCGGGACTCGGGGTAGTAGCTGTAACGACATTGATTAAAGCCGAGTGACCACAGCGACGGCAACGGCACGCGTCCGGTCAGCGCGGTGTAGCGTTCGATCACTTTTTTCGGCTCGGGACCGTTGATGAAATAATAATCCAGACCGCCGCCTTCCGCGCCGAACGTCAGCAGGTCCTGCCGTTCGCGGCCCACGTCAAACGTGCTGCGCCAGGTGTCATCCAGAAATATCCCGTGCGCCTGCCCGTGGCGGACGACCAGGTAGAACGGCACGGAAACATAAATTGGATCCGTGCTCGGATCGTAGGCGAAGGTGTCGGAATTCCACATGACGTAATTGTAGCCGCCGAGCTTCCAGCCGCGCTTGTCGAGCTTGCCGTTTTTTTCGCCAAAGCCATAAACATGCTCGTCATCGCGCAATTGTTTGGCGACGCGGAACGCCGGGCCGGCAAAGGCGATTCCGCGTTCCGGATCGTCGGCGTCGATGGTTTCACCGGCGGAATTCGCAAAGGAAATCCGCAACGGACACTGTTGCACGGTCACCCTGACCGAAGCCGTGGCCAGCGTGGTGACATTGGAACCGATTTCGACCTTTGGCGACACCGCGCCCAGATCGTGGGTGACGACCGCGTAAGAATGATCGCGGCCAAAGGCCTTTGCGCTGGTGAAACGGACGCGGATGACATCGTCGGACAAGGGGGTGATGGCGAGCGTGCCCTGGCCGCTTTGAAACAACAACACCCGGCCGTCCCACGTCGGAGCGGGCATCGCGCCCAGCGACGACCAACCCACATTTCCAACCGCACTCTGATTTGAACCGGGCGGCGATGCGTCCGCCGCCTGCATCACCAGCCCGGTCAGGTGCAGGCCAAGGCCGGAGACGATTGCCAGAATGATTTTATTCCTCACCCGGATTTTAATAGATGATTTTGAATCAGGGGACGACTTCAATTTCGTAGAATTTTTGCGGAGCCGGCGGTGAATTGGAAAGGTCCAGATAAGCCGTGGACAGCCCGTTTGCGGGAATGACACCGCTGATGGGCATGAAAGGCTGGCTCAAATTGGTGGTCGCCAGAACCGTATAATTGATCCCGGGCGTGCTGCTCCACACCACCGACTGGTTGTTGCTGGCCAATCCTGAAATCGCCAGCGGCGGCGGCACAATCACCGTTCGCGCCGCACTTAAAACCAACCCTTGGTTGCTGTAAACGACCTGGATAGTGTTGGAGCCGGGCAACCCCCCGCTCCAGTTGTAGAGCAACGAACGCATCCCACTGCATCCGGCCACAGCCCCCGGCGGGCGAAAGATATAGGCTGACTGCGGCTGCAACACGCCGTTGATGGTCAGGTTAAAAAGGCTGGGATCATTCGTATCCAGCGCCGGCGTGAAACAAATCTGGACCAGATAGGTGGTGTTGCTGCCCATGGGGATGACCAAGCCATCCGTCGCCGGGCTGGAGATATAGACGGAAGGCGGGGCGGCGGCCGTCTGGAATGACAAGCTGTAAGGCGCGAACAGGGCCTGGCCCGAGACCGCGTCGAGCGCCGAGGCGGCCACCATCACCGTGAGGTTGGTCAAGGGGGCAAACCCGGCGGCATTCGGAGTAAAGGACATCGTATCTCCGGCCGCTGACCAGACGAATGTTCCGCTGCTGGAGGGAATGGTGGAAAAGGCTGATTGAACGCTGTTCGTGTTCATGGGCCGGCTGAATTGCAGCACGACCGGTGAAATGGTGGGCACATTGGTGGCCCAGTGACCCGGCGAGCTGCTCACCACCAACGGGTCCAGCGGCTGCCATTGCGATTGCGCGATGAATATTTTGGCCGTCGTGCCTGGCACAGCCAGGGTCGGAGTTTGCGAACCGGAAGCGAGCGTAATGGTTTCATTCGTATTTAGTAAATTCACCAGCATGGTGCCTTGGGGATAGGTCAACGTGCAGGCGGGCAATGTCTGGCTCGAACCGGCCGTGTTGAAAACCACAAACACTTCCTGCGTGTTCAACACGCGGGAATAGGCCAGCAATCCCGGGCTGGTGGAGTTATTGGCCTGATTGACGTAGGAGCCGAGCGTGAGCGCCGGATACAAACGGCGGAAATTGTTCAATTCAGCCACCCATAAAAACAGCGGGTGGGTCATGTTGAAATTATCAGCGCCCGGCGAACTGAGCTGTAAAACCGTCCCCCCCGGCCCATCCTTGAATTCCCCGGCAAACATGTCCTCCCGGTCATTCGGGTCACTCGTGCCATCAAAGCCCTGTTCCGTGCCGTAATACAGGCACGGGATGCCACGCGCGGTGTAAAGAAAAGCCAGCGCCAGCTCGAGGCGGTTGGTGTTGTTGCCCGCCTCGCTGGTGCTGAGAAAACGGGGATTGTCATGGTTATCCAGAAAGGTGACCAGCTGCATCTGCGAGGCCGCATCATAATTGGCCGCCACTGCGTTGTAATGATTTTGAATCAATGAGGTCGCTCCGCCAGCCGTGGCGAACACGCTGTTGAGAGTGAAATAAAGCGGATAATCCAAAACAGAATCGAACTTGAATGGCCCGCCTCCTTCGGTCCCGGTATAAGAGCCAACCAAGCTTTCAGAACCGTTGAAAGCCTCGCCAAACATGAAGAAGTTGGTATTGCCATTGGCCGCCGCGTAGGCATGAATCGCCGGACAGAAACTTTGCCAGCACCCCATGTCAACTTCCAGTGCCGTGTCCACCCGGAATCCGTCAAAGCCAATCTGATTGATCCAATATTCGTAAATCGCCGACATGTTTGATCGGATGTAGGGCGTTTCCGTCCGGAAATCATTCAGCCCGGACAGCCAGCCCAAAATGGCCTGCGTGCTGTTGTTGTAATCCGCGATATTCCCGTAGTTATGAAACAGATTGGTGAGGGACGGATTGGTGGCCGTAAGATTAAAGGGTGCCGGATAAGTTTTTGCATTGTTCCGATAACTCAGGGTGTAGCCGACCGGGTAATTAAAGGTGGACCCGCTGCTTTTGACGAGGTCGCCCGCGTGATTCACGACGATGTCATCAACGACCAGCAACCCGCGCGCGTGCGCGGCCTGGACCAGGTTTTGCAGGTCGGTGATGGAACCCCAATGTGGGGCCACCTGGTAAAAGTTCCAGGCCGAGTAACCATGAAATTGACCTTCCGTGTTCAATACGATCGGTGAAATCCAAATGGCCGTTGCCCCGAGCGCCTTGATATAGTCCAGTTTCTGCTCTATCCCGGCGAAATCCCCGCCATGCACCCCGGTGGGATTGCTGGGAGCGTAAGTTCCCTCTGCATTGTTGTTCGCCGGATTACCGTCGAAAAAACGGTCGGTGACAATCTGGTAGAGGCTCTGGGTCCGCCAGAAATTATTGGATTGCGCCGGCGAGACTGTTGCCACCAGGCCAAACGCGGCCAGAAAACAAAATGCCTGGACACAGTGAGTCCATGGATGAATAGCGGAGCGCAACGTCATTTGGCATCATCTTTTCTAAAAAACCCCAAGGCATTTTTTGCGGAGTTCTATCCGCCGGCGGCAAAAAATATGCCGGCTCTCAACAAGCCAGGCTGAAACGGGCAATGTTCTCCGTTCTTGGGGCTGTCAACTCTGCGGGGTATGCAGCGCCCACCATATTGAATCCTGGTTGGCGACGGGTAGAACCGGCTTCGCATACCTGACGGGGGGACAGGTATTGGGATCTTTCCATTGATGGATTTCCGCATGACCATCGGCAAAAACGATGCCGGTCGAATTGTTGTGCAGGCTTCCCGGCAGCTCGACAAATGACCCTGATAGCGTCGCAACCGGATCTACAAACATCGTTGCGTCATCATTTAAATCGGGATGTTCATCCATATACACCCAACAGTCGCTGGGTCCGGGCGAGTGCATATCGGTCACCTTTTTGGCAACATAAAACTTCAACCAATCACCGCTATGTCCTCCTTCGGGCAAGCCAGTGGAGGGATCGAGACCAAACCACTTGGAGCCATCACCCATCGCTCCGTTCATGGCACAACTGCGCATGCGACTCGTCGCCCCACCGGCCAGAAAATTCTGTTGAAGCTTGCTGAGATAATGGTCAGCCGGACAGATAAAGATTGGCAGCGAATGGCTGACGTAATCCGCCATCAAAGCGTATTTCGAATCACTTATGAACTGCGTGTTGGTGTTGTTCGAATTTCCACTCCAGTCCAACGTAATCCCAAAGGCACTGATCCAATTCTGGGTTGCCGGCGGAGTATTATGCAGGTCCGAATTGGTCACAATCTTGTCACTATTGTCACCGGAATACATGAAACCCGCCAGTCCCAGCTGTTTGTAATTGTTCATGCAAGCTATGCCCAAGGCCCTCAATTTTGCCTTGCTTAGCGCCGGCAGCAGCAGAGAGGCCAGAATGGCGATGATGGCTATCACCACCAGCAATTCAATCAAAGTGAAGCCTGTCTTTCGGTGACCTGACTTTTGTAATTTCATATTATCGCGTACCAAGAGCATACCACACTTTAAATTACCCGCCCAGCCGGACCGGCGTCCGACTGGGCGGGTTTGGCTAACTCAACCTAGTCATTGTCATTGTTGAATCAGACGGAAGAACAGGCTCCCGCCCCCAGCCGGCCAGTTGGTGACACTCACCAAACCATTCACTGAATTGTTTCCAGACGACCAGACCGTACCCGCAGTTTCCGGGTGACCGATCCAGGCACCGCTGGTCAGGCTGGTACGCGTCTGAACCTGCACATTCGGAGCGCCAAGCCATGACAATTGAATATTTCCGCCTGGTGCCGGTGCCGCCTTCAGCTCTCCGAACGACGGCTCAACATACTGGCTACCAAACGTGTCTATCGGGAAGCTATAAGCCCCCGTAGCCGTGGTTCGAACGGAACGTTGATGGTTATTGCCGCTCGCGGCTTCGTTATCCAAGGCGTTAATGCCATACTTGTACAGCAAAGGAATTGGACTTCCCTTCGGAACCAGGAATTGACCCGAGTAAACTTCACTCCCAATCGGATTGTTGGTCAGTTGATAAGCTGCCAGATTGATGGGATTCCAACCCAGCCAACCCAACCATGCGCCATTCAGATAGACCGTGTCCGAACCCGGGTTGAAGGCGGGGCCGGTTGGATATTGTGAAGCATTGGTCATGTTGACCGTAAAGGTTACCCACGTGTCCGTGGTGAGCAGGTCACTAATGCTCAAGTCGCTGAATGACACCACTGGCAGGGTCAGGCTTGCTGTCTGTGGCACGGTGAAAAAGCGGTTCCCGCCAAGCGTCGGCGGGGCGGGGCTTTCCCATACCGTGCCGCCAGGCCCTTGGAAAGTGAATTTATATTGCTCGATCGCCCCCTGACCACAAACAACCGTTTCGTAATATATGTTGGTGTTAACATCCGAGGGGTTGTTGGTCATGTACGGCAATCCCGTGCTCCAGTTGTTGAAGCCGCCCGCCAGGGCCACCGGCATGGTGCTGTCCCAATTGCCATAATAAGCCTGAGCTGACATGTCCACTGCAAAAGTGACGGAGCAAAGCGGCGCAAATGGGGCATCGGCAAAGTTCACCAAAGGGAGAACCATGTCGGAATCGGGATTGAATGTCCAAAACCGGTTGCCGCCGCTGTCCGCATTGCTGGATGACACTGAATCCCAGGTTGTTCCCGGTTGAATCACATACTTGAAGTCCTGTGCCGACCAGGGTGAACCAATCACGGGAAACGTCCCCATCCAGACATTGGAGCTCACCAGGCCAAACTGGTTGGTAACCGTGATGCTTGGATTGTTGGTCAAAGGACTTGCGCCCCCGGTCCAGCTGTTATAATTACCCCTGACCTCCACCGAACTTATCCCATTGGTGAATACCCCGAGTTGAATCTGTTGGGAAACGTCAACTTGAAACGTGATATTGTTTGTCACTCTGGCGCCCGAATCACCAAAAAAAGGAGTCGGCAGCACCAGGCTGCCACCGCTGGTTGTGGGAAGCCTCGCCGCCCGGTTGTTAAACGACTCCACAGTTTCATAAGTGCTGCCATTGATGTTAAAAATGTAAAGCACCGGGTAGCCGTTGGCATCGCTGGTGTCATCCACCGTGTTGGTGTAAACCGTGCTGCTGCCTACCTGAACCAATGGGGTTTCTGTCGCTGCCCAGGCGTTAAACGTTCCGCGGACATTGACAACATCAGTGCCCGGAACAAAAGTTCCCAGGAGAATGTTTGTGCTCATGTCCACGCTAAAGGTGACAAAGGAACTCGAAGCTTGAGTTATCATGGTTCCGGCGCCAATCAACAGGCCGGTCAACAGTGCAGACTTCATCAATTTGAATTTCATAGGGGTGCTATTTTGGGGTTTAGGATTTTTCTACGTGGTCATGTGAATAAACTACCCGTTGGCGCGCAGCATATCTACCGCATGTTTGTGCGGTCAGAATGGACGTCTGATTTCCGGGAAGTCGGTGGAACCGTGGTTGGATTTAACGGTTGGGAACCAGCGGGTTGTCCGGGGTCAGCGCCGGTGACTCTTCCAATTTTGCACCCGCTCAATATATTCCCGGGCCTGCTGGTTGCCCGGTTCCAGGCGAAGCGTTTCCTCAAACTGTTGGAGTGCATCGTCCATCTGACCGAGCCGGGCCTGCGTCACTCCCAAATCCAGATGGGCCACGGCCATGGCCGGCCGGAGGCGGACCGCTTCGGCATATTCTTTTTCCGCTTCCGCAATCTGGCCGGCCGCCGCAAATTCGTCGCCGAGCCCGATATGTGCCTCCCACAAATCAGGCTGCAATTGCATGGCCTGGTTATACCGCTGGATGGCTTCCGCGTGGCGGTTCAGTTTCGCCAGCGCCTTGCCGACAAACGCAAAATAAGTCGCATTCAGCGGGTCCAACTGCGAGGCGCGCTCATAACTCCGGAGCGCCTGCTCAAATTTACCGGAGCCAAGATTCACGTTGCCCAGCTCATACCACGCCTCGGTGAGCCGTGGACGCAGCGTCACGGCCGTCGTCAACGCCGCCCCCGCTTCATTCCATTGATCCAGTTCTTCGAGCAACCGGCCGGCCTGGTAATATGGCTCGCAGCTGTGGGGCAGCAGCAGGCACACCTCCTGCCATTGTGCCGCCGCCGGCTTCAAGTCGCCGGACGATTCGAGAAATTCCGCGAAGTTCTGGTGCAATAAATAATCCTGCGGCGCTTGATTGATGGCCGCCAGATAAATCTCCACCGCCTTGGGAGCCGTGCTCGAATTCATCCGTTGCCGCAAGCGGTTGGCCTCGTTGCTCAACGCTTGCAGCCGGCCGGCATTGTTCGACTGGCCGCTCAAGGGCGGACGTTGCAGGCGGTCCATCACCATCTCCGTCACCGCGCACCGGTTCCAGTCTGTGAGGCCGAGACGCCGCTCGCAAACTGCCTGCGAGGCCCAACCGTTGGTCACGGCGCCGCGCGCGAGGTCGCCCGGCAGCATGGGCTCAACCTGTTCCGCCCACGCGCGGCCCAGGCGAAAATTGCCGTCGAAATTAAAATGCACGTGCTCGTAGAAGGTTTCCTGGCCGCAAAGGCCGGTGGCCGTGTCCGCCCCCAGCGCCGCCGCCGCGTCAAACAGCTTCAGCCGGTCCCCGGCCAGAGCCAGCCCCGTCTTTTGAATTGCGCCGTTGATCCGCGAGTCGGCGCGAAACGGCAGCGCGTCGTCGTCACACGCCTTCTGGAAATGTTCCCGCGCGGCGGCAAAATTGGTCAGGGCCAGCAGGCATTCGCCCCAGCGAAACTGCAATTCCGGAAACTGCGGATCCAGCTGTGCGGCCTGCTCACATTGCTGCGCCGCGGCCGCGAAATCACCCTGCGCTTCAGATAAACCGACTTCAGCAAACATTTTTTTAAACCGGGCGCGATCACCCACGGACAGGTTGCGGTTGGCCAGCGAAGCGAACGGCGGAGAATCCCTGAGATTCACCGCCACGGTGTTCAGCAGAATTTTTGCGCCCGAATCCAGACCGGCGCGGACAATGTCATTGAGATTCCGCTCGAAATTTTCATATACCGCCTCCTTGCGCGGATCATCCGGGCGCAGCTGGTTGCCAAGAAACATTTTCATTCCGCCCCAGGCGGCATTGGTGCTCTTTCCCTTGAAGCAGCGGCTGAGTTCGATCAGCAGCTGGCCCAGGCGCGCCTCTTGAATGGCCAGGTTGAGCCGAACAAAACCCAGCGGCGGCGCCTTCGCCCCGAAAACGGTCGCCGCGCCGAACGGCCCGACCATTTCGTTGTTGCCCATGTAAATAATCCACAAGTCGCCTTTGGCCTTCGCGCAGTCGAGGGCGATGGGGAGAATGACATGTGAGTTGATGGCCGTAATGCCGAGGTTGACCACCTCGAAATGCGTGTTCGGAAACCGCTCGTCCAGCAGTGCCTGCAGATAGCGCGACGCCGCGTAAGGCGGCTCCGGCTCACCACGCGCCGCCGATTCGCCGAGGATAAAAATCCGGTACGTGTTCGCCGGCTTTTGAGCTTCCAGCATCACCGGCCCCGGCCAGCGCTCCAGTTGCGGCGGGAAGAACCGCAGACTGAAATTCTCATTATTGACCAGAAAATCCCTCTGGCCGACACGAATTTTTTCAAAGAAGCCTGTGGGATAGCCGTAGCCGGCGAGCCGCAGGGCCGCTTCGAGCCCGCCAAGCAACAGCAACGGCATAACCACCAGCGCCGTCAGTCGGAACACCCATTTACGGATTGGAGGCAGTGGCGGGGCCGGCGGGCGGGGCGGCCCTGTTTGTCTGGGTCGCTGGGCTGTCTTTGGTTTGTGGGATCGATGTTTCAAATCGCCCCTCAAAAAAGACGTTCCAGCGGACTGCAATCCCTGGCTGGATGCCAGTAAGTCCCGGCATCCGGCGGACGTTTGAGCTGCAACGGATCCTTGCCTGCCAGCCGCAACACCCAACCCAGCGGCGTCATGACCAGCAGAAAAAAAACCAGCAGCACCACTCGACCGACCCATTGGCTGAGGGCAAAACCGAGGCGCATGGAAAACCGGTACCAGCCCCGAAACCAGCCCGGCTGCAGCCAGGCGGCCAGCGCCACGACGGCGAGCGCGGCGAGCGCGGCAGGCCACGTATTCACAGACAGAACGTGCCGCCAGCGCAGCACCGTGCTGAGAATGGCGAGCCCCAGCGCGGTCAGCAACGCGGACTTGCGCCATTCCTTCGGATCTTCCTTCAGATTCAGTTTCATGTCAGTCCCCCTGCGGCAGGATGCGGCGCTCCACCGGGCGCGGTGGCTGCGCGGCGCGTTCAATCACAAAACCGCCAAGAACAAGATAATCCATTTCCGTGTTCATAAAACACCGGTAGGCATCATCGGGCGTGCAAACCATCGGCTCGCCGCGCACGTTGAACGATGTGTTCACCAGCACGCCGGAACCGGTCGCGAGTTCGAAGCGCAACAGCAAATCGTAAAGCAGCGGGTTGTCGCCGCGCTCCACGGTTTGAATGCGCGCCGAGTAATCCACATGCGTGATGGCGGGCAATGTCGAGCGGATCTCCCTCAGCCGGTCGAGTCCTTTCGCTTCGGGCGACACCGCTCGCCGCAGCTCCTTTCGAATTGGCGCGACCAGCAGCATGTAGGGCGAGGCGGTGTCGAGTTCAAAATAATCCGCCACGCGCTCGCGCCGGACGATGGGTGCAAAAGGCCGGAACGACTCGCGAAACTTGACTTTCAAATTCATCACCGACTGCATTTTTGGCGAGCGGGCGTCGCCCAGAATGGAACGGTTGCCGAGGGCGCGCGGCCCAAATTCCATGCGGCCCTGAAACCAGCCAACCACCTTTTCCGCCTTGAGCAGGTCAACGGTCAAATCCAGCAGCGCGCCGGTTTCGAGCTTTTGATAGACCGCGCCGAGGGAGCGAAGCGTCGCCTCAATTTCATCGTCGGAAAACGCCGGTCCAAGCAGGGACGCCTGCATGGCATCGCCCCCGGTTTTGAGACTCACCCGGGCCGGAGCGCCGGAGCCCGGCGCATGCCAGGCGGCCAGCGCCGCACCGAGCGCGCCCCCCGCATCGCCCGCAGCCGGCTGGATCCAAAGCCGTTCAAATATTTTCTCCTTGAGAATCAGTCCGTTCGCGACGCAATTGAGCGCGACCCCGCCGGCCAAGCAGAGATTCTTCTGGCCGGTAACCTCGCGGGCATGGCGCGCGAGGAGCAACAGGATCTCCTCCGTGACCAATTGAATGGAACGGGCCACGTCCATGTGCCGCGGCTCGATCTTTTCTTCCGGACCGCGCGGCGGGCCGCCGAACAGCTGGTGGAAACGACCGTTCGTCATCGTGGTGCCGCGCAGAAAATCAAAATAATCGAGGTTCAGCCAAAACGAGCCGTCGGGCTTGACGTCGAGCAGCTCCCGGCGGATGGCATCGGCGTATTTCGGTTCGCCATACGGCGCGAGCCCCATGAGCTTGTACTCGCCGGAGTTGATCCGGAAACCGCAGTAGGCCGTGAACGCGGAATAGACCAGGCCGAGCGAGTGTGGAAAACGCAGCTCCTTCAGGATTTTAATTTCACTTCCACGGCCGTGGCCGATGGTCGTGGTGGCCCATTCGCCGACGCCGTCAATCGTGAGGATCGCCGCCTCGTCAAACGGCGAAGGATAAAACGCGCTGGCGGCGTGCGATTGATGATGCTCGGTAAACAGGATCGGGCAATCGGGCCGCAGTTCCGGCAGCTCGGCGCGAATGGCTTTGCGCAAATCGAGCTTTTCCCCCAGCCAGTTGGACAACACGGTCGGAAACGTGCGCCAGCCGCCGGGCGCGACGGCCAGATACGTCTCCAGCAGGCGGGTGAACTTCAGGACCGGTTTGTCATAAAACACCACCGTGTCGAGCTGGGCCGGCGTCAACCCGGCGTGCCGCAGACAGAACTGAACTGCCAGACGGGGAAAATCCGGGTCGTTTTTTTTTCGGGTGAACCGTTCCTCCTGCGCCGCGCAGAGAATCTCACCCTCGCGCAACAAAGCCGCGGCGGCATCGTGGTAATAGGCCGAAATGCCGAGGATATAACGCGGCGACGGCATGGTTTACAAAAACGGATAGAGCGCCCAGGCGATGCCGGAACTGGCGGTGAAAATCAGGATGGCTCCCAGCAGCAGGAGCATCACGATAAGCGGAATGAGCCACCATTTTTTCTCCTGGCGGGAGAATTTCAGAAATTCTTTGAGCAGCGACCACATGAATTGAGATGAATTTAGGATTTGTCGCGCCGCTGGCAAGGGAAATCACGGGGCGCGGTTTTTCATCGCCCGAATTTGGACCAGATAGGTCTGCGCCATTTTGTAATCCGGCTCGAGCCGGATGGTTGCTTCAAACTCTCGCTGGGCGTCTTCCAGCTGTCCTTGTTTGGCGAGCAGCACGCCATAATTGAAATGGGCGCGCGAATTGCCGGGCTGCAACCGGACCGTCTCCGCAAACTCGGCCCGCGCCGCTTCAAGCTGGCCGGCGGAGTCCAGCTCGCCGCCCAGCTCGTAATGCGCCTCCCAGAATCCCGGATCCAGCTTGATGGACTCCCGATACAGTTGGATCGCCTCCGGGTGACGGTTTAACTTGGCCACCACCTTGGCCATCCGAAATGCCGTCTGGGGATCCTGGGGCCGTTGCTGGCGCGCGCGCTGGTAGTCCGTCAGCGCCGGCGCATATTTTTCCTGGGACGCCTCGACGTTGCCCAGTTCGAACCAACCTTCGGTCATGGTGGGATGCAAGGCCACGGCCTGCCGGAGCAACGATTCCGCCTCCGCCCATTGTCCCTGCATTCCGAGCAACCGGCCGAGCTGGAAATAGGTGATGAAATCCTGCGGCAACAAATCGTGAATCCGCCGCCATTCCGCGGTGGCCTGCGGCAGATCGCCGATGGATTGAAGAAACAGGGCGAAGTTTTCGCGCAGGATATAGTCATCCGGCACCCCCGACAATGTTTCCAGAAAATCCTCCCGGGCCCTGGTCGCGGCGGCGTCATTCATTTGCGGGCGCAGCTGGTTCACGCGCTCTGCCAGGGCCTTCAGACGTCCGGCATTGTCAAGCTGGCTGCTCAAGGGCGGTTGTTGCATCCGACCCATCATGTGCTCAATGACCAGGGAACGGTTCCAATCCGTCAAACCCAGCCGGCGCTCGCAGGCGGCCTGACTCGCCCAACTGCCCGCTCCCTGATTCGCGATCGCCGCCGGCAGCAGTCGCGCCACCTGCTCAGCCCAGGCGAGGCCCAAACGGTAGCTGCCGTCAAAATTAAAATGAACGTGCTCGTAAAAGGTTTCCTGGCCGCACATTTTTACCGCGTTGGCGGTGGTAAGGGCAGCCGCGGCGTCAAACAAAATCAAGTTGTCGCCTTTTATTTTTTCCGGCGCCTGGCGAATGATGGCGTTGATGCGCGAATCCGCGCGAAACGGCAATGCATCGTCGTCGCACGCCAGCTGAAGATGTTCGCGGGCGGCGGCGGCATTCGTCATGCCCAACAAACTCCGGCCCCAACGGAACTGCAATTCGGCCACCGTGGGATCCAGCCTGGCCGCCGACTCAAATTTCTCTGTCGCGGCGGCCAGATCATCCTGGCCTTCGGCCCGCACCCCGTCGGCAAACAGCTGGTCGAATTGCGCGCGATCCGCCGGCGCCAGGTTGCTGCTGACGAGCGAAGCAAACGGGGCACAGTCCTTGAGATTCACCGCGACGGTGTTGAGCAGGATCCTGGCCCCGGAATTCAAACCCACCTTCACGATATCGTGCAAGTTTTGCGAAAAGTTCTGGTACACCACCAGCTTGCGCGGATCGTCCGCCGGCAGCTGGTTCCCGACAAACATTTCCATGCCCCCCCACGACGGGGCGTTGGCGTTTCCACCCTTGAATTTGCGGCCCAGGTTTACGAGCCATTGACCCAGGCGCATTTTCTGGACCGCGAGGTTGAACCGGATCATCGCCAGGGGCGGCGCCTTGGCCCCAAACACGGTGGCGGCCCCGAACGGGCCGACCATCTCGTTGTTGCCCATGTAAATGATCCACAGGTCGCCGTCGTATCGGGCGCAATCGCGGGCGATGGGCAGGATCACGTGCGAGTCGATGGCCGTGATGCCCAGATTGACAATCTCAAAATGGGTTTTCGGGTAACGGGCGGACAGCAATGCCTCCAGGTAACGGCCCGCGCCATAGGCCGGTTCCGGATCCCCCATCGCCGCCGACTCGCCCAGAATGAATATGCGATACGTGTCGGCGGATTTCCTGGCGGCCATGCGAATCGGCCCGGGAAAGCGCGCCAGTTGCGGCGGAAAAAACCGCAGGCCGAAGGCATCGTTGTTGACCAGAAACCGGCCGTCGCCGATCTGAATCTCCTTGAAGAGATCCGTGCGATAGCCATAGCCAACGAGTCGCAACCCGCCTTCAAGTCCGCCGAGCAAAATCAGGGGTATGACCACCGCCGCCACCAGTCGAAAAAGCCATTTGCGGCCCGAGGTCATCGCCGGAACGGAGCCCCGGTTTCCGGCCGGATCGCGCGGGGGGGCGGACTTCAGCTGCTGCCGGGATTTTGAGTTTTTGGGTTGCCGCTTCAATCAATTACTCGTTACAAATATGCGGAAGCTTTTATCCTTTTGCTCTGGTGACGCGGGAGATTGTTCGCGCAACTCTTCAGATTCAGCAAGATAATTGATGACAATTTCCGAGAAAACGTCCGGCCGGGATTTTACCCTGCCCTGATTGGGCCGCGCCATTGGAGATATCGCGCTGGCGCGCGGCGCGCCTTGAGCGGCCGGATTCACACCGTGAAAATCAATTCCGCTGCTTGTCATTCCGGCCAACTCATCGCATATTCCCGCCATGCCCCGGCCCACCGCCGCCAGTTGCAGACTCCCTGCGTTGCTCCTGATGGTCGCGCCCCTGTTGGTCCTGCCGGCGCGCGCCACGATTCTGTGGCAGGACAACGGCGCACGGGTGGTCCGCAACACGGGACCGGGGGAGGATAATCTGGGCGGCAAAGTGAAGCGGGATAACACCGCCAATGACGCACTTTATTTCAAGCTTCATGTCAACCCGCTTTCGGATGTGGCCTCGGAGCCCTATTTCGCGGGATTCCAGCTGTTTGAAGGCAACGCAGAGCGCTTGGGCGTGGGCAATGCGGAAGAGGCCTGGGGCTACTCGGCGTTCGACACGGCGGAAACCGGACCGTCAAACAAGGTCACTGGCGAATTTAACTTTAAATCCGCACATCCCGAACCGTCGCATCTGGGTTTGTTCTGGCCCTATGAAGTGGTGCACCAGGGCGTTGAACGGACCATCATCTTCAAAGTTCAATACATTCCCGGTGGCGACGACCTCGTGACGGTCTGGCTGAACCCGGATCTCGGGCGCGGCGCAACGGATAAAAATCAGCCCGAAAACCTGACCACCACCTTCAAGGCCAACGCCCGCTTCGATCAAATCCGGCTGCGGCATGACGGCGGCGGCAACGGCTGGATATTCAGCGACATGGCGATTGCCACCTCGTTCAATGACTTCATCGTGGTGCGTTTCTGGCAGACGTGGTGGTTCATCGCGATCAATGCCATGAGTTTGCTGGTTGGGGTGGGCGTGACCGTGCGCTTCTTTGAAAAGCGAAAATATCAGCTTCGGTTGCAACACGCGGAACAGAAGCACGCCCTGGAACGGGAACGGGGGCGCATCGCCCAGGATTTGCACGATGATCTCGGGTCGTCCCTGACGCGCATTTCGTTGCTGAGCAGCCTGCTCCGCGCGGACAAGGACCATCCCGACCAGGTGGAGGCGCACGCGATCAGGCTTTCTCAATCCGCGGACCAGACCGTGCGCGCGCTCGAAGAAATCGTCTGGGCGGTGCGGCCCGGCAGCGATTCACTGCAAAGTCTGCTGGACTACATCACGCATTTTGCCAGCGAACTGTTCGAGGGCACTCCCACCCGGTGTCGGCTCGACCTGCCCCACGACCTGCCCGCGCTGCCGCTGCCGCCGGATTTCCGGCACAACATTTTTTTGATCGTAAAAGAAGCCCTGACGAATGCGCTCAAACACGCCTCGGCCAGGGAAGTTCACGTGCAGGCAAAGATCTCCGCCAACCGGCTGGAAATCAGCGTTCAAGATGACGGCACCGGTTTTATCACGGTGACACCGAAAACCGAAGGCAAGCAGCACGGATTAAACAACATGCAGCGACGCGCCGAAGATTTGGGCGGGAAATTGACCTGGCAATATTCTCCCGGAAAAGGAACCATCGTGGAGCTTGCGGTTCCGCTTCCCAACCCGCCGGCGCCCGGTTAAATTGCTGATTGAGCCATGCAAATAAAAGTTGCCATCGTAGATGACGACGAGGGGATCCGCACCAGCCTCGCCACCTTGATCCGCCGGGCCAACGCCTTCAAATTGACCGGTGACTATTCTGACGCCGAGACCGCGCTGAGAGAAATCCCCCGCAACCCGCCCGACGTGGTGCTGATGGACATCAACCTGCCGGGAATCAAGGGCCCGGAATGTGTCCGCCAGCTGAAGAAGCTGCTGCCCACCGTGCAATTCCTCATGTTGACGGTCTACGAAGACAGCGATTCACTGTTCAATTCCCTCAAGGCCGGCGCCAGCGGTTATCTATTGAAGCGCACCGCTTCGGCCCGCCTGCTCGAGGCCATTCGCGACGTTCATGCCGGCGGTTCGCCCATGACGCCCCAGCTCGCCCGCCGCGTCGTCCAGTTTTTCACCCGGCCCTTGGAAACCTCCTCGCCGGTGGCCCAGTTGACGCCCGGGGAAAAGGAATTTCTTGACCAGCTCGCCAACGGTTACGCCTACAAGGAAATCGCCAGCCGGATGAAAATCAGCATCGACACCGTGCGAAGTTACGTGCGGACGGTCTATGAGAAGCTGCACGTCCATTCGCGCACCGAGGCCGTGGTGAAATATCTCCGCGGTTGAACCTCTTTCTGACGCGCGCCCGGAGAGGCGCTGGCGACAGCGGAGACAGAGGATCGGAACTTCAGAAGGTTCCGGCCGGCGGCGTCATGGCAGCATCTCGATTTCGTAGAATTTCTGCGGGGCCGGGTTCGGATCGTAAAAGGAGGTCGTGGAACCCTGGCTCGGGATGATGTCGCTGACGGGTTGAAACGGCTGGGTCAGATTGGTCGTGGCCAACACCTGATAGTTTGCGCCCGGCACGCTGTCCCACAGGACCATCTGGTTGTTGTTTACCAGACCGGAAATCCGCAACGGCGGAGCCACGATGACGGCTCGCGTGTCGCCGATGGGCGGGATGGCATTGGTGTAGATGACCTGGATAACATTTGTGCCCGGCGACGGGTTGTTCCAGTTGTAGAACAGGGATTTAAGTCCGGGGCAGCCGGCCGCCGCGCCGACCGGCCGCAGGATGTAGGCTGATTGGGGTTGCAGAACGCCGTTGATGAGGAGGTTGAAATTCGTGGTCAACGAAGCCAGCGTGGGACTGAAACAGGCCTGCACCAGATAGGTTGTATTGCTGCTGTAGGCCAACACCGTTCCGTCGGTGGCGGGGCTGGAAATCTCCACCACCTGCGCCGGCGCAAGCGTGTTGGCCGTGGCGGTCAGAATCGTAATCCGGTTGGTATAGACGCTGGTGGCGTATTCTTTGAGCCGCACATATATCGTAGCCGTGCCGCTATTCGGAACGTTGGCGTAAACAAACCGGAATTCCTGCGGATCATTAGTGTAGGCCAGGCCCAACGTCGCATCCGGTGCCACCGGCACGGCTGGAATGAAAATGGGCGCGCCGTTCGTGTCGTACCCGTTGCCATTCGGCTGGCCGGTGACGAGGTCGTCATTGGTGGGATCGCCATCCTGAATGTTGAAATCCACTCCGGTCACCGTGCGGTCCGCGCGCACCACGACGGTGTAGGTTCCGCTGCCAATCGTCGCGCCAGCGGCCGGATAGACAATCGCGCCGCCCGGCAGCGCTCCGTCGTAGTAAAAGGTTTGCACAAAGGTGTTGTACACACTCGACTGATTGGCGCGCGGGAGGAAGGTCCGCGCGCGAATAATATGGAAGCCGGGCTGCAGACCGGTGACGGTGTTGGCCGGGTTGAGGTCGTTGTGCAGCCAGACCGTGGCCGTCCCCGGATCGAAATTCGTGATGGCATTTTGGGTCAGGCCGTAGAGTTTGGATCCTTGCGGTTCGGCGTCGGAAATCGTGGCGAGGCTGGCATTGCCCGCGCTGCCACCGTAAAACAGCGCCAACTTGTAGCTCACCGGCGTCCCGTTGGTCTGGGCAGGAATCGTCCCCTTCCACCAGTCAATATTGCTCTGCGCGCTGTCGTGATTGATGAAGCTCAAGGGCACCACCTGCGTCGTCCCCTTGCCGGCGCCAAACGCGCCTTCGGGATCCGAGCCGTCCGTTGTGTAATAAATAAAGCCGGTGTTGATTTCAAATTGATAGCCGGCTTTGACGTAGATGTCGGCTGACTGGCCGTTGGTCGGACTCAAAGGCACACGCTGCGTCGCGGTGTTGTCCGGTGACAAGGCGGTGTTCGTCGCCAGCGGATCGTGATAAACCCAGCTCGCCGTCTGGTTCGTAAACCCCTGGCCAAAACCGGAGCCGGAGACGATGTTGCTGCCGCCGCTGACGGTGTATGAATAGGTTTCTGCGCCCGGCGAAACGATGTTGTTGCTCAAAGCATTGCGCGCGGCGAATTTTTCCGGCCCGTTGCGGAACTGAAACGCGGTCTGTTCGTAGCCCAGGAAAACATCGTCGGCGTATCCGGGCGGGTTGTCGCGCAGGTCCAGAAAGTTCGTCGGCGCGATGCCGGCCTGGAAATTGGTCGGTCCCAGCCCCATCTGGCGGTTCAAATCCATGCCGCCGTCGAGCTTCACGAGCGTGTTCACCGATGACGCGTCGCTGCGGACGATGATATCAAACAGTGAGTTGGTCACAATGGGAACATCAATTGCGTACGTGAGGTTCGAAACGTTCACGCCGCCGATGACATTGCCGTATTGGTCCACGCCGCCGCGCATCTTGAACGGGAAAAGCGGATTGTAGTTTGGGTCGCCGTTCGGTCCGTCGGTGCGATAAACCGTGATATGCGGAACCTCCGCGCCGCCCTGCCGGAAAACGATCGCGTTGGTCGAAGCATTGGCACGGCTCGCCTCCGGCCATTGGTAGCCATACAGGACCCAGGCACCGCTGGGAATATTGAGCTCAATCGCGCCGCCCCCGGAGGGAATGGTCTGGCCGCCGACGTAAATCAATCGTTGCACCGGGTCGGGATGGTTGATGGACGAGTCAGCCTGCGCCGCCGAAAGATCAGTCGTGGCCGCATGCACCAGCAATTTCTGGTACGCACGGCCGCCCGTCGGCGAAGCACTGGCAAGCTGCGCCAGCACCGAGCCCGGCGCAAAGCCAACGGCGAGTCCCACCCCGCGCGAATTGGAAACCGCGGTGGAAGTGGTGTTGGCAGGATTCAGATAATATCCATCGGTTGCCCGGCTGATGCCGTCGTCGAACGTGATGTCGGCCGGAAAACCGGTCTTGTCGTTCATGGCGAACAGCGCCACGACCTGCGTCTGCGGCTGGGAACCGTTGCCTTCGCGATAATCATAACGCTCGAAGGCGACAACGTTCTGATCGCTCCAGCGCGACCCGGTGCCGCCGCGCGCGAGCTGGTGGTGGAGATACATGGTGTCCGGCATGGAATTGTCGCCAAATTCACCCAGGTAATTGGCGTAGGAAACAATCGGGGTGCCGCCGTTGGTGTTGTGATTGAAGCCGTCCGAATAAACCATCGGCAGTCCTTCGTGCATGAAGAAATAGGCGTCCTCCAGTCCCTGATTGGCGGGACAACATGTGCCGTTGTCCTGCGTTTGCGGCATGTTGACGGCTTGGGCCGCGCTGAAATTGCCGTTGGCGTCGCAATTGGCCCCGGGCGGAATGTAATCGCGACCGTCCATGCCGGCCATGGATGCGCCGCCAAAAGCGCTGTTCATCTGGTTGTAGAGCGGTTGATTCAACAGGCGCATGCCCGACTGGAGGTAGTCGTTAAAGTCATCCCCCAGAGGCAGCGCGGACGGAATGTATTCGCCAAAAATCATCGCGTCGTTGCGCGCCGCCTCGGTGTTGAACAGGCTGTTGCGGTTGCCGTCGGTTTCGACATAGCCGTTGCCGGTGACGTTGCTGCCGTAGCCATGGACGTAATCATACATCGCCTGGATGGCGCCGGTGTAACCGGCAAACGATGGGTCATCCGACTGGCCGGTTTCCGCCCCAAAAAAGTTCACCGGCACATGTTTCACCGCGTCGAGTCGGAACCCGTCGCATTTGGTTGTGTAAAGTGTCCACGCCACCGCACGGCAGAGATAGACGGACACATCTTCCGGCACCGGCTGACCATTGGTCCCGTTGAATCCATGCCAGCCATTGCCACCCCAGCCGGTGCCCAGGAAAGGGCTGTTGGTATCCATGTACAAATCCGGACGGGTCGGGAACCGGACAAACACCGGCTTCGCCGTCGTGTCGCCCAGATTGGGACCGAAGTTCCAATTGACCAGGCCCGGTTCCTGCGCCAGATCGCACAAGCCCAGCAGAGGCTGATTCTCGACGTTCTGGACATCGCACCATTCGCTCACGGACGGCCAGTTTTGATATCCGCCGGAAACCTTTTGCAAATGAAAATCCTGCGGCACCAAACCCGGATAATAATTCGTGGGCGTGCCGGAGTTGGGATAGCCCGGCACGGTGGAACTCCGGTGGTTCATCACGTTGTCAAAATAAACGCGGAGGCCAAACCGGTGCGCCGTCTGCACCAACTGGATCAAATCAGCCTGGGTGCCGTACCGGGTGGCGATGGTGCCCTGCTGGTTGGTGCTGCCCAGGTCAAACGGGTCAAACTGATCATAGCCGATGGAATACGCGCCGCTGTTGCCCTTGGCGGGGTTGGGCAGCCACAAACTGTCGTAACCCGCCTCGGCAATCTCCGGCATCTTTTGGGATATCTGGTTCCAATTCAACTGGAACAGTTCCAGCATGGCCTCGGAATGGCCCGTGCTGGCGCCGCCCCATAGCCAAGCGAACAAAAAACCAACCCGAGCGAGGCGGCAAAAAATCCTGCCGGGCCACACACGTTGCAACAAGTGTTTGACGGGGTGACAACAACAGGCGGAATTCATCTTGGGTGCAGGGAATTTTTAAATATTACTGATTTCTATTGTCCCATCCGGGCAAACCATCAAGTGCACATCAAAATACACCTCAACGGGTCGGTATGTAACCTGGCGCATCTCTGGCAGGATGCAAGTCGCCACCCACCGCATGTTCGTGCGGTGGGGAAGGATTGAGCAGCAATGACATCACCCGGCCTGGTGCCAAGTTGTAAAAAACTGGGAGGCATTGGTCCCGGGCATAAAAAACCCCGCTCGAGGCGGGGTTTAGATTGGTTGCGGGGCCAGGATTTGAACCTGGGACCTTCAGGTTATGAGCCTGAACTGTTTGACATAATTTGCCATATTTACTTGATTTTATCCTTAATTATGGCATCTGTGTTTGTGGTTGTGTTTGTTTTTGGCAAACCAGACGTTCGGGATGTTTCTTGGTGTTCTGGATAATGCACGCGTGCCAATCGAAGCCCAAACACATCCCTGAAAGGTTCAATTATGCCACTTGAGTTTCGTCGTCAGCGCGATGGTCGCCTCCGCGATATTTGGTTCGGGGCTTTCGAGATTAACGGGAAGCGTTACGGGATTAACCTAGGCGTGAAAATCGCCGGCACCCCGCCCGCCTCGCTCTCCCTCAAAGACAAAGGCGACACCGAATATGAGGTGTCGCGCACGGCGGCGCTGGCAAAGCTGGAGCACTTCATCGAGGATGCCCGCAAAAAAAATCACACCGAACATTTGGTGGAAAAACTTTATGAGATCAAGACGGGCGAATCCATCAAGTCGGTGAAACTCGGCTCGCTGGCTGATGAATGGGCGAAAATCGCGCGGCGGCGGGAACCGAATGCACGCTACGCGGCACAGTGTCAGTCCGCGCTGAACCGGTTCGCGGCGTTCGTGCGTCAGGAGAATCCCAAGGTGCTGGAGATTGCGCAGATCACGCGGACGATGGCGCGGGCCTTCATGGACGCGGAAGCCAAGCGCGGCGTCACGGGCAAGACCTGGAATGACACGCTCAAGCTGCTGCGGGCGACATTCCGGTATCTGCTGCCGGCGGGTGGTATCAATCCGTTTGCCGACACGCCAACGCGCGAGACAGAAACGGTGTTCCGCCAGCCGTTCACGCCCGAAGAATTGGGCGCAATTAATGAGGCGGCAAAGGTGGATGAATTCATCCGGCCAATCATTGTCCTGGGTATTTGCACGGCGATGCGACGCGGGGATTGTTGCCTGATAAACTGGAAGGACGTGGATCTCGCAAACCGGTTTATCACCGTGAAAACTTCCAAGACAGGACAGACGGTGAGCATCCCGATTTTTCCGATGCTGCAAGACGAGTTGAAAGACCAAGCCAAGAAGGCCGGGGCGAAACGCGACGGTTTTGTTTTCCCGGAGCAGGCGCGGATGTATTTGGAGAATCCCGACGGCATCACTTGGCGGGTGAAAAAGATTTTGGCGGTTGGTCTGGGCGAGCCGGTGGTTGAAGCTGGTGAAACGAAGGCACTGCCGGAACTTTCAACCGAGGAAACGCGGAAACGGGGCGAGGCATTTATTGCCAAGTTGCCGGAGGGCGAAAAACGAACCCGCATGGCGGCGGTGTTCCGAAATTACTCTGGGGGGAATAATATCCAAGCCGTTATGGCGGCGGTCAATGTGAGCAAGGGCAGCGTTTCGGGCTATCTGAATGAAATTGAAGCGGCGATTGGCTGCCGGATTGTGCGCGGCTCCAGTCACGCAAACAAAGGCGACAGCCTGAAGGACAACATGAAGGACGCTGGCCTGTATCAGGAGCGGAAACACGGACTGCGGCGGGCGAGTGTGCGGGATTTCCATAGCTTCCGCGTGACGTGGGTTACACTGGCGCTGACGGCCGGCGTGCCGCTGGAACTGGTGCAAAAAGTCACCGGCCACAAGACGACGGACATTGTGCTGAAACATTATTTCCAGCCCGGACGCGAGGCGTTCCGGTCGGCGCTGAATGCGGCCATGCCGAAACTGCTGATGAGTGGATCCGAGCAGGTAGCGGCGCCACTGGCAATGGGGTCGGCAAAAAAAGCGGAAAGCGGAAAACCTGCAAAACAGGACAAGGCGATTCTAGCGATTTTGGAACGCAGCACGGCGAAGACGTGGAAACGGGACCAAGCGCGAGTGCTTGAAATGCTCAAAGGAAACAGCTGAATGTCGGTGCCGCTTGAGCCAGCAACATCTGGTCCGTGATTTCATTGCTTGGCTTTGCGTCGAGATGTGCCGGACGCTCTTGGAAAACAACAGGAAGCATGGAGAGGGCAAAACTCGTGGACGCTGAGCTTTAGGCAGGTTGAACTTCCGATTGTGGACTTGATCCTTGGTAAGACTATGACCCTTTTTCGGAGCATTTTGAGGCGGGAGTCGGAATCGAGCGCCTTTGGGGACGAACGACACCGATATTATGCCTGATTCCATTGGGTATTCAAGCAGATTGTGTCACTATTGAAACTCCCGGTTTCCACTTGGTTTGTTAGCCATTTTGTTAGCCATCATTCCCCCGGGGCTGGAACTGAAAACGCCGGTTGCCGGGACAATACGAAAATCCGAAGGACAATTTTCGGATGGGCAGGCATTGTCCGGGGCGTGTGATAATCTGGTCAAGAGCCCGACGATGTTGTATTTGCCCAGAATGAGAAGAAATTGCAGATCCATCACCACTTCACCGGAAATCGTTAAGCACATCGACGGGCTGACCGAAGCCAATTTTAACTTGCTTACCAGGCTCATAGGGTGGCTGGCCGAAAATGAAAAGCGGCAAGAGAAATACAGGACTGCGGTGCTGATCCGGCTTGCGCAGATTGAATCGATGCTGACGCAGGTGCAAGGGTGTCAACTTGCCGAGTATTGGCCTCCGACGGCAAGGATTACCGACGAGCAGCGTGACCAGTATCTCAAAGAGGTCGAGAGCCGGACAGCCGTATCCAGTGAATATCTTTTATCGAAGATGGTCCGGTATATTTACGGAGACGACCCGATTCCGGAAGTTCGCCATGACCGGAGAAAAAAATGGCACGCGTGGGAGATTTGAGGCTTAGGCGACCATTGCGGCGATGGTTTCGGGGGCGTTGCCTTCCAGCCGGTTGTTGACGTAAATGTATGTCTGCCCTTTTCCCGCCGCTGCCCTGCCGGCGGCGATCAGTTTTGACCCGGCGGCGCAGGCGTCGTCGTTCGGTTCCTGCACCCGGTCGTATGGCTCGAACTTTTTGACCGCCTCCTCGTATTTGCGGCCGGGTTTCAAGAGAAAGCGCGCGGCGGTCAGCGCGGGATTGGTCTGGCTGCCGGGGATGACCCGCGCTGCACCGGGCCGGTGCGGATTGATCGGGAAATGTTTGAACGGCAATGGTGGGGAGATGGCTGAGTTACCCTTTATGACCCCTTTACAAAAGTTTATTACTCAGTTTTAGGTGGTTTTTTGATGTTTTCATGGGTTTTTAGGATTAGGATTTAGCGGCGATGAAAAATCACTCTACGTTTTACGGTTCTGATGAAGATTTGGCGCAACTGCGCCAAGAGATTGAAAAAGAAGACTTCACGGAATACCAGGGCAATTTCATTCGAGCATCTGGCATCCCCATAACGCCCAGTTTTGCAGTTGTGATTGTGGTTGGAATTGGAAGCTGTATTAAAAAATATCTTGAAACACGAGGCAAACGGATGGTCACAAGAGAAACGCACGGGGAAAGAATAGTGATTAAGGGAAATTTTAGTGCCGACGAGATTGAAAGACTTATTCAAATACCACACAGTCTGGACATTGTGGATGAAAAGATGCCTTTGCTTTCGGCGGATGTGCAGGAAACGATCTGGACTAAATCGAATTGGATGTATGACGAGCTTGAAAATCAAACCGTTGAGTTCAAAATTCCCGCTCGCGGTGGCATTGTTCATGGTCTTGGCAAGTTTTTGGTTCGCAAAAATCCTGACGGTCTTTTGGCGATTGATGCCACCACCGACACACAAGGGCGTGACCCAACTGAAAGGGTTTTCACTCGCTACCACCTTCCACAAATTGCAGTTGACCGGATTGAGAGACACCCAAACCAATCTGTTGCGATGTTTCAACTGGTGTGATGCGATGGGTTGCCTCAAATGCGGGTCGTATCAATTGCGGTTGGTGGCACAGATGGATGAGGAGGCCGGTGAACTGGCCCTGGTGCTGGTCTGCAACCGCTGTCCGCAACGGGAAATCCTGGCCGTCAGATAAGCCGGATAATTATGTACGGCACCATTCGGCTCTGATTTTGGTGTCTAAATTGCTGCTATCTATTCAGTTTTGGTCATTTCTTCCAAAACTAGCAGCAAATTGGACGCTTTTATGGCTAAAATTCTTGGTGAGTCCGGCAGATACGTCAGTGATGAAGCCGCCCGGCAAAAACGGCAGATCATCATTACCGTGATTATCATTATCGCACTGCTCGGTGTGATTGGGGGAATTGTTCTTTCGACATTGCTCCCTTTGAGCTGGCTGACGCCAGTGGGCAAGGCGGTGATTGTGCTGGTCGCAGCGGTTGGAATTTGGATTTTGGATAAATGGAGTGATCAACAACTAAACGCGATCGAAAAGAAAAAGGACAATTATTTGCGGGGGGCGACTGGCGAAATCCTGGTTGGCGAACTTTTGACCAAACTGCCTGACGGTTATTGTGTCATCAACGATCTGGCGACGCCGAATGGCAACCTTGACCACGTCGTCGTCGGACCCACGGGCGTTTTTGTGCTGGATACCAAAGCCTGGCGGGGCGTCGTGGCGACGGATGGAAAGGGAGAGCTGCTGCTAAATGGAAAGCCGATGGACAAGCCTTACGTCCGGCAGTTCGTTGGCCGGATGATGGGCGTGCGTGATAAAGTCCTCACCCTAGCCCCCGGCATGGAGGTCCGCCATAACGCCGTGTTTGTTTTCACGGCGGCATGGGTGGAAGCGAAGTGGGGAACAACCGGCTATTTGAATTGCGTCGCCGATGACCAGCTTTACAACTACATCACAGAAAAAGATTTCGGCAAAAAACTCAACGCCGAGGAGGTTCGCGAGATCGCCCAGGCATTTCTGGGTCTGGCACACATGGACAAAGAATTTGGGCTGGAATCAAAATCAAAGCCCCAAGTCTTACCATGCACTATGCAGCCGGCCGGCGCGGATTGACCGGGACTTTTTCGATCGGCAATGGTGGGGGGAGGCTTGAAGGATGAAGGCAAAGGAAGTTTCAAGTTCTTGGTTGTGGCTTCGCCTGCTTACTTAAAGCGTAACGCGGAGAAACTGTGGCACATGCGCATAGAACTGAATATAGTTTTCTATAACTTCAACCGAATCAGTGTATTTTTCCGCTAGTTGAAATTTTAACTCCCTTACCACCTTCTTTGCAGAGGCGTCTGGCAACAACCGGTCTACCGCTAATTTTTCACGCAGACTCAGCGATGGAATGGCTATCCGTTGTGGCTTGCTCCAATTCAAATCTGCAAAAGGCCAGTCTTTTAATGTTGTTGCAATTTGCTCAATTTTAGCAATCGGACCGATTATCATGGTAACGGTCAAAATGGGTGTCCCATCGTTATATTGATAGGATGCCAAAGTTCTAACTGCTCGTTTTGGCGTATCAGGAACCGCGGCTGCTATTGCTGCGTGTAATATTTTGTAAAACGTGTCGCATACCGATTTTTCATTGATGTCATTAGCTGTGAAGTTGCCATAGTCACCGAACATTTCCGTAACGATTCTAGCTCTTTCCGGAAACGGATCCTTTGGATCACCTCCCAACCATTCCGTTTTTCCTGATAGCGTGATTTTGAAAATACTCATCTGCGGAAGCTTTTGAAGAAGATCGCAAGATTCCGATATTTGCGATTTCCAATCCGGCCATTCGTAATCAAACCATACGATCAAGGGTTTGCGTCCGGTTTGATAACCTTCAACAAAGTCCGTTGTCGAATCCAAAGTTAAGACGACTTGGGAATGCGGTTGGTTTATACGTTGGCGGCTTCGCACATGTTCTTTCACTTCAAGACTAACCATATCTCGATTTCCGAAGGCTGCATGAATTAGTGAAAAATCCTCGAGGTATGGGCCTCCAAGACTAACATATTTGTATTTTGATACTGGAATACTTCCGTCTAGTTTGCGCAGTAGCCCCAGAAACAAGAGGCGTTCGACCGCCTTGTTCGTGCGAAGATGATAAGCCGGAGATAATTTCATTTTGAAGCATCGCTCAATGCTCTGTCGAAGCAGGTTTCTCCGACTTTGTCTGGCGTCCGGATTTCACTGAACAAATGCAGGCTCACTATTTCAATGTCGGCCAATTCTTTTGTGAACGAAATGCGACGCGTAGTTTCAGTTCTCTTTTTTTCTGGAAGTTCTGGTTTAAACTGCTTTTGTTCTCCCCTACCGCGCATCGTCGAAAGGTTCAATCTCTGCGCAGTTTTCTTTAGCTCTTTGAGATCCAAAAATTTGAGTTCATCGAAACGACTTTTTAGTTCCGATTCAAAACCTTTCCAACGATTGGTGTTTTTTGTAAAACACTTCAGACCTTCCTGCATTCTTTGTCGAACCAACGTGTAAATATCTTTACTGGTATCAATTCCGCGTTTGGTGGTGGTAACCGGCAAATTGGCAGTATATCGAGATCTAAACTCAACAATACCCGCAATAGAGCTGAATTGATTGTGAAAATTCGGAACGCCGCCAAATCCCCATCCTGTTTTGATTGTCCTGTCATTGCTCAAAACAACACGGTCATTACAAACTACAGTCCAACCTGCTTCTTTCGCTGCATAATTTGCCTTCGCGTCATCGTCCTGCTCCTGTTGTGTTTGTAATCGTGATCGGTATCCAACAACTACAAACACTTCAACATCATCAATTTTACTCTCATAGATGTAAGGTCGTATCAGGCGCCCCTTCTTTTTGGGATCTTCTGGACTTTCAAAACAGATTTTTATTGCCCTGCGTTTTACTTCATCACCATTTATTTTTACTTTAAATCCCTTTTCGATTAAATAGGAATACGATTCAGCCACGATCAAAGGAAAAGTTTCACTGAACGTTGATCCAGTGCGAAACGCCATCTTTGCCCCTTCTACTAGTGCTGAAATCTCAACAATCGTTCCATGCTTAAGTTTTTTTGCGGGCTGTTCGCGCTCCGCATCAAAACTTCCCCACTCTTTGTCATCGGCAAACCACGTTTGAGGTATGGTTACAAGAAAAGCATCATCTTTGTGGTTACTATGAACGTAACACTCTCGCCCCATTTTGAAAATGGCTCGCTTCATCCCAATACCGACAACCCCGATTGTGCCATTTTTGGTTTCAACCTTTTCTGGTTTCCCCATGCAAAACGCATACTCTTTTGCGATATCCCACGGAATTCCCCCGCAATTATCTTCAATCACAAATCGTTTTTCATCAAATTTGATTTCTGCCCAGAATCCTTCCAGTGAATCATCCTCTGCCTTTTCCTTCGACCGTGTGCGGATTGCACCATCGACGCAATTGTCGAGCAAATCCAAAATGGCATCGTGCAAATCGATGTCTCTGGTAAGCATTGAGACAAAAAAATCCTTTGCCGGAAGATTTGGAACGCTACTGATTTTGTCTTTATGTTGCGTTGTCATAGTCTTGCTCGCTGTGTAAAAATACATTCAGCCAAAAAAGGCGATAATAGTCGGAGTTTTTGGGCGTTTATTAATTTGTTCGTTATCGAACAAACAGAACTTTATTGCGTATGACGTTCAACACCGCTTCTGCAACAAATGGGCTGACGCTGTTACCGATTTGCCGGAAGCTGTGCCATTTAGACGGTGCGAATTGGAACCAGTCGGGAAAACCTTGCAGACGTGCAGCTTCGCGCGGCGTGATGACGCGCGCTGCGGTTGGATGTACTGGTCTCACGGCCTGGTAGCTGCCGCGGTCGGCATCCGTGCCGGCGCGCAATGTCGGACACAAACCGTTGGCCTTGAGTCGGACCGTTTTTGAGATTTGATCTTTCGCCCCGGGTTTGAGTCGTGCATAGCGAGCGGCGACCTTAGGCGTGTGGCGCGTTCCGAGACAACCCGAAACTTTATGTTCCTCCCGGAACCGACGTATCGCTTCCGAGTCGCCGATGTCTTGGGGAATGCCATTGACAATATGCTCGGTAAAACTGTTCTTCGGCATTGAACTGACGCTGCGCCAACCCTGCGCCTCGGTCAGCCATTCGGAAAAGATGCGCGGCGGCAAACCGTGCAATGCCCTTGCCACGGTGACGTTCTTCCTTACTTTTTTAGTGTCAAAGTCGGCTTTCGTGATCGCCGCAACCGAGTCAGAGCGATAACCGATGAAAAACGCGCGTTCGCGACTGGTCGCGGCGCCAAAATCACTCGCCTTGAACTGCATCGGGTCGAGAAGGACGTATTCGTCGGATACCAAACTCAATGCCTCCTCGCGAATGTCGGCGTATTGGTCGGCAAGAATACCCAAAACATTTTCCGCGACGAAAAATTTCGGGCGGCATTCTGCCACCAAGGCAAAAAATTTTCGGAAAAGGTTGTTGCGGGCATCGGCAACACAACGATGACCGATGATGCTGAATCCCTGGCATGGTGGTCCTCCGATTAGACCGTCCAGTTCTCCAGCTTTGATTCCGGCATGTTGCAAGAGTCTGACGCTCGTGAGCTTGGCGATGTCGGTCGCGAGGTGGTTGACCCTAGGGAAATTTTTCCTGTGTGCGGCTAATGCGTGTATATCGCGTTCCACCGCCAACGCGACGGTGAAGCCCGCACGTGCCGCGCCGAGGCTTAAACCGCCGACGCCGGCAAAAAGATCAACGACACACGGCTTTGCCGGTCGGGCAATATTACCCGACGAAACGCGGTTAAAGGTGCTGGTTTCTGAACGCCCCACTGATTGCCGACTGCTTCTACCCATATTGCGTTTCTCCAAAGTTAACCTGTTGTTCGGGGCAAGAGAAGCAAAATTTACCCCTTTGAAATGGCACTCTAGACCGTCATCGAAGGCCAGAAAGAGGTCGAAGCCGTGTCGCCTCTTGGTTTTGACACACTTCCACCCTCAACCCTCAACACCCGAATCATAAAAACGAGAATGCCGGGTGATTGAAAATGGATCTTCGTTCTGGAATTCCATCGTGGCAGGATTGACTCATGGCCAAAGACACTAAACCAGT
>JBAPQW010000020.1:0-23258 GCA_049280815.1 Verrucomicrobiia bacterium
GTCACGACGCGGACCGCGACTGCCGCCGCCGCCACCCGGACGCTCTTCGCGCGGGCGGGCGATGTTGACCGTCAGGGCGCGGCCATCCAATTGCGCGCCGTTCAGCGCGGCAATGGCCTTCTCCGCCTCTTCCGGCGTGCTCATGGTGACGAAGCCGAAGCCTCGGGGACGACCGCTGACGCGGTCCATCATCAGGTTGGTTTCTGTGACCGTGCCGTGCGCCGCAAAGGCGTCCTGCAGGTCGTTTTCCGTGGTGTTGAAGGAAAGGTTTCCAACAAACAATTTGCTGCTCATGTGATGTTTAACTGTCCTAGACTAAACTTTGCTTTGACCAGACTGTCCCCGATTATCGGATTTCAAATCATCACTGAACTGAAGTTCACTTGAAGATTTAACATGCCTTGTAAGCGTCAGCCATCTAACAGACGCCGCAAGATTCGCACGTTTCCGGGCAATGGCAAGCATTATTTGCTGAAATTTTTCCGGCCAAAACCGCAAATACCGGCCGAACCTGGGCCCGCCGGCCTCGTTCTCGAGCCTCCGATGGCCAGCCCCATCCCGAACGAAACCGGCCGGCCTTTAATTGGCGTCAGGACAGCAACTTTTGTTTTGTGTCTTCCGGGAGAAGGGTTAGGTTGGTGGGGATATAACCCTTTGGGACAGTCAGCTTGACTGCCATTTGAAAAGTACGCCTATGAACAAAACATCTGCGTCTGACCAAAAGGCCGGCGGCAAAACGATCAAATCGGGATTCACCGCGCCCAAATATCCCGGCGTCCGTGTCACCTGCAACGGCAATTTCCTGGTGGCCGAACACGTCGAGACCCGCATCACCGAGGGCGGCGTCTTCTACCCCATCACGCCCTCCACCGAAGGCGGCGAGATTTACCAGGGCTCTTTTGCCATGGGCGAACTCAATGTCTGGGGCCAGCAGAAAATCGCCGTCGAGACCGAAGGCGAACATGCCGCGCAAGGCGGAGCCACGGCCTTCGCCGTCAGCGGCAAACGCACGGTCAATTTCACTTCCGGCCAGGGCATCGTCTATGCCATGGAGCAGTATTATCACGCGCCCGGCAAGTTCTCCACCATGGTGCTCGAAGTCGGCGCCCGCGCCCTCACCAAGCACGCCCTGAATGTCCATTGCGGTCACGACGACTTTTACGCCGCGCTCGACACCGGCTGGACGATGCTGGTCAGCAAGGACGCCCAGCAGTGCGCCGATCAGGCCATCATCCTCCGCAAGGTCAGCGAACTGGCGCTCAACCCGGGCATGAACATCCAGGACGGCATGCTCACCACCCATTCCGAACGCACCTACCTCGCGCCGGAAGCCGAGCTGCTCCGCGAATTCCTCGGCGGGTCCGACGACACCATTGAATGCCCCACGCCAGCCCAGCGCGAATTGTTCGGCTCGAAACGCCGCCGCGTGCCGGAAATGATGGACCTGAAAAATCCCCTCCTGCTCGGCCCGGTGCAAAACCAGGAGCACCACATGAACGGCGTGGTCGCCCGCCGCAATAATTTCAACGAGCCGATATTAAAATTCCTCGAGGACGCCTATGCCGAGTTCGGCCGGCTCACCGGCCGCGCTTACGGCCTCATCCACCAGTTCAAGTGCGAGGATGCTGACACGGTGTTCGTCTCGCTCGGTTGCGCCGCGGACAACATCGAGGCCGCCTGCGATTACCTGCGTGAAAAACGCAACGCAAAGGTCGGCTCGATCCATATCAACGTCATCCGTCCTTTTCCCGAGGCCGCCGTCATCAACGCCCTGCGCGGCAAAAAGAACGTCATCATCCTCGAACGCACCGATGAAGGCATGGCCGGTGACAACCCGCTCGCGCGCGATATCCGTGTCGCGCTTGGCAAGGCCAACGAAGCCGCGAAGTACGGCGGCGCCCTGCCCGCGCTCACACCCGAACAGACCCCCCGCATCTTCCGCGGCAGCTACGGCATCGGCTCGCGCGACTTCCGCCCCGAACACACGCTCGGCGCCTACGAATACGCCACCGGCCACATCCGCCGACACGACGGAGCCAGCGCTTCCGGCGGCGAGACCTATTTCACCCTCGGCATCGACCATCCCTACGCCGTCATCAGCAAGGAAACACCGTCGCTGCTGCCCGAGGGCGCCATCGCGGTGCGGTTCCATTCCATCGGCGGCTGGGGCATGATCACCACCGGCAAAAACCTCGGTGAAATCGTCGGCGAATTCGGCGACCTCATCAAACATCGCGACGCCGAGACCGACCCGGACGGGCGGCTCAAGGAAAAGTTGTTCGTCATGGCCAACCCGAAATACGGCTCGGAGAAAAAGGGCGCGCCGACGAATTATTATCTCACCGTCGCCCCGGACATCATCAAGGTGAATTGCGAGCTCAACCACGTGGACGTCGTGCTCTGCTGCGATCCGAAGGCGTTCACGCACACCAACCCGCTCGAAGGCATCAAACCCGGCGGCTGCATCGTCTGGGAATCCAGCGACACCCCGGAAACCGCCTGGCAGCGCATCCCATCCCAACACCGCCGCTTCGTCAAGGACAACGACATCCACGTTTACATCCTGCCCGGCTTCGACATCGCGAAAAAGGCGACAAGCAAGACCGAGCTGCAGCTCCGCATGCAGGGCAACTCGTTCCTCGGCGCGTTCTTCCGCGTCTCGCCCTTCCTCCGGCAGAACAACATTTCCGACGCGACGTTCCTCGACACGGTCAAGAAACAGTACCAGAAGAAATTCGGGCGCTTCGGCGACGATGTCGTGACGTCCAACATGACCGTCATGAACGAGGGTTTCTCGCGCGTGCAGGAAATCAAATACGGCGAGTACAACGAGCCCGACCGCTCCTCGATGCGCAATCCGCCGGTGGCGCCGATTGGGGCCGAACCATTGATTCCCACCGCCGGCTGCGGTCCGGCCTGCGGCTCGGGCATTCCCACGCCCGCGCAACAGACTCCGCGCTACGCCTTTCAGACGCTGGCCAAGTTCGATTCCGAATTCCGCGCCGGGCTCGGCTATCACCAGCCCGCCGGCGCGCTCGCCTCGCTCGGCGTCATGGGCGCCGGCTCCGGCGCGACCCAGTCGAAATACGTCGCCCGCCGCGAGACCCCGGTGTACATCGCCGAAAACTGCACGCAATGCATGGAATGCATCACCGCCTGCCCGGACACCGCCCTGCCCAACACGTCGCAGGACGTCGCCATGGTCCTCAAGACTGCCGTGCATTATTACATCACCGACCCCGCCGAACGCACGAAGCTCGCCGCCGAATTGAAGGGCATCGAGGAACGTTCCCGCGTGAAGATGAACGAATCGGTCAAGGCGAAGACCAACATCCCGTTCAAGGACATCATCCGCAATGAAGTCAACGCCCTGGCCACGGTCGGCGAGCAGACCAAGACCGAATTCACCGGCCTCATCGACAAGCTGCCGTTGTCGTACTCGAACGTGCCTGCCATCTTCCGGTCGCTCGAAGCCAAGACACCCGGCGCGGGTGGTTTGTTTTCCATTTTCGTTTCCGACCTGTGCAAGGGTTGCGGCGAATGCGTGCAGGTCTGCGGCGACCACGACGCCTTGCGCATGGCGCCCGAGACGGAGGAACTCAACGCCGACCTGACCACCGCGCAGATTTTCTCGCGCCTGCTGCCCGATACGCCGCAGAAATATCTCGGCCTGTACACCGATGCCGATCCCGCAGGCTCGCGCGAAGCCGCATTGCGAAACCATTTGATGGTCCGCCGCAATTACGAGGCGCTCGTCTCGGGCGACGGCGCGTGCGCCGGGTGCGGCGAGAAAAGCGTGCTCCGCGCGCTGGCATCCGTCACCGAGGCTTACATGCGACCGATGTATCATCGCAAGGCCGACCGCCTCCGCGGCAAGGCCACCCGGCTGGAAACCGAGGGTGTCGCCAAGTTGCAGGCGTTGAAACAGCGCGACGAGGCCGAATACCACCTGTATCGCAAGGCCATCGCCCATATCATCATGGGCCTGGGCGGCGAGGATGACGACGATACCGCCAAACGCATCGCCGATTACGAGGCCAAGCACGGTGCGCTCACCGACGAGCAGATCGTCAACGCCGTCGTGGCCGTGATGCGGCAGGACGCCTTCAATCACCGCGATTTGCAGTCCATTGACGGCCGCCGCGCCAACGGCATGAGCGTCATGTTCATGGGCGCCAGCACCGGCTGCAATACCGTCTACGGCTCCACGCCGCCGTCGAATCCGCATCCGTATCCGTGGATGAACTCGCTGTTCCAGGACGGCGCGACGATTTCGTGGCTGCTCGGCGAATCGCTCATCCTGAACCATGCCCGCCGCTCGGTCGTGCCCGAACGCCTGGCGGACAATCTGCTCGACCACACCGAGGTGATGACCCCGGCCGACTTCTTCCTGCTCACGCACCTCGACGACGCGCTGATGACCGACCAGGAAATCCGCGAACTCCCGAAGGTCTGGGTGGTGGGCGGCGACGGCGCGCTCGGCGACATCGGGTTCCAGAATGTGTCCAAGGTCATCCTGCAAAACCGGCCCAACGTGAAGATGCTCATGCTCGACACGCAGGTGTATTCCAATACCGGCGGGCAGAACTCCGATTCGTCCACCATGCTCGGCGGCTACGACATGAACCAGTTCGGCGTGGCGTCGCAGGGCAAATTGATTGAAAAGAAGAACGTCGCCGAGGCGTTCACCAGCGGGCACGGGTCGCCGTTCGTGGCGCAGGTGTCCATGGCCAACGCCGCCAAGCTGTACAAGGCGATGCTCGACGGGCTCGAATACCGCGGCACGGCGTTCTTCCAGGCCTACACCACCTGCCAGCCCGAGCACGGCGTGCCCGACAACATGAGCGCCGACCAGGCCAAGCTCATCCGCGACGGGCGCGGCATGCCGGAGTTCGTGTTCAATCCGCGCAACGGCGAGACGGCGCAGGAAGCGTTCGATCTCAAGGGCAATCCCACCCCGACGCGCGACTGGTGGCGGACGAAATACGCCAGCACGGGCGAGGAATACAATTACACGGTGGCACACTGGGCGCTCACCGAGGCCCGGTTCCGCAAGCACATCAAGGCCATCAAGGAAGAGGAAGCGCGGGAACTGATCCTGCTCGACGACATGCTGGTGCTCATCACGCAGGATGACGTGATTTACCGGCGCGTCTTCGACAAGAACCATCGGAGCTGCGTCCCGAACTTCGGCTGCTACATCAAGGCCGAGATCAACGGCAAGATGAAATACTTTGCCGTGAGCCGGCAGATGGTATTGTTCGCTGTGGAACGCCGCAAAGCCTGGCGCATGCTCCAAAGCAAAGCCGGGGTGGTGAACAAGGATTACCTTGCCCAAAAAGCATTGCTGGCGAAACTCGACAAGGGTGAGCTACAGTTGGCCGACGTCCAATCAAAGACCAAAGAGTTGTTTGAGGCTGAACTTGCGAAACTGAATTAACTTTAACATTCAGCCTTTGGCCTTGAGGATCGAACTGGTCAGGTTGAACTGGTTAGTGACTGACGGCACCGGGCTTCATTCCGGCCCTTTTTTGCCGTCGCCGCTGCGATTGGAAGGAATCTATGAAGCGTGTTTTGATTCAAGTTGTCGTCCTCGCACTGGTTATCTTTCCCGGTGTCCGCCAGTCGTTCGGCCAGCTCCAGTACGTGCGTACCACCAACCTTTTGGCCGTGGCGGATGCCAGCCTGTACTCGAACTTTCCGGACGCCCCCTTCGGCAGTCTGCCCTTCGTGGCCGCAGGTGCCTACGCCGGCGAGACAAACCGTGGACTGTTTCGATTTGACCTCTCCGGTATCCCCACCAACGCCATGGTGACCAATGTCACGGTCAGCCTGGTCGCATACAGCCAACCACCGTCGGGCGTGCTGTTTGGCCTCAGTCTTGTGCTCACCAACTGGGATGAATATGCGGTCACCTGGAATAGCCGCTCATCCCTGATGCCGTGGACCGCGCCAGGGGGTCAGGCCGGTTCCGACTTTTATTCATCCCCTTCGGCATTTGCCGTTCCGTCGGGGGTCGCCGGATCAACGAATCAGTTCACGGACAACGGCAGCAACCCGTCCTTCGGCCTAGTCCATGACGTGCAAGCCTGGGTGAATAATCCGGCGCAAAACTTTGGCTGGATCCTGGCCGCCGCGGACGAAGGTTCAGCGGGCAGTGTGTTCACCATCTGCTCGCGTGAGTATTCCGGCAGCGGACCCGTGCTCACGGTCGGTTACACGCAGCCCTTCACGCCCCCGACCCTTTTTGGAGCCACGATTACCAACGGCCTTTTTCAATTTAGTTGCAACGTCGAACCCGATCACGGGTACGGGGTCCAATGCAGCGACGATTTGACCGGGACCAACTGGGTTAATGTCCGAATCCTTGATCCACCGCCCTGGCCGACGATCGCCACCGACTACGAGCTCATGACAACCAGCAATCGCTTCTATCGTGTGATGACGCCCAAATAATTTGACCGACCGCGGGGTCGTTCGCCGTGGAACGCTGCAAAGCCTGCCACGTGGCGTAGCTTTACGTGGATCTGGCGCATGCTGCAAAGCAAAGCCGGCGTGGTGAACAAGGATTACCAAGCACAGAGAGCGTTGCTGTCAAAGTTGGACAAAGGCGAACTGCAGCTGGCCGACGTTCAGGCCAAGACCAAGGAACTATTCGAGGCCGAACTGGCGAAGCTAAATTAGCTGGCAACATCAAGTGTCTCACGTGAGCGGCCTTCGGAAACGAGGGCCGCTTTTTTAGTAAATCTTCTCGACACGGTTTTGCATTGGGCGTATTCAGCGGCCAGTTGGAATACCCGGGCTTCAAAACGTCATGCAAAAGAATGTTTCTATGACCGATGGGCTTCTTGTCCGTAAAAGTGGCGAATGGGCAAGGCGCAAACATTATTACCTGAAAAATTACTGCGGCATCACGACGGTTTCCATGCGGAACAAATTTCGATTGGTGTATCTGGATGTCATGGCCGGGCCGGGGCGGTGCAAAATCGAAGAAACAAACGAAGAATTTCCCGGCTCACCTTTGGTCGCACTAGACCATGATTTCGCGGAATATATTTTTATCGAGGAAGAACCGGAATTGGTGAATGCCCTAAGACAACGTGTTTCCAATCATCCGAAAGCAAAGAAGATCAAAATCATTCCTGAAAGCTGGATCAATGTCGTTGAATCCGGAGGATTGAAATTTGACGCTTCAACGTTGGTGGTTGCTTTCGTTGATCCGACCGGAATTTCCCAGGTACCAATGTCGGCAATGAAAAAATTGGCCAGCTATCCCAGAATAGATCTGCTGGTCACAATTCAGTATCGTCTCGGCATCGTCTGGAATGCGCCACAATATCTGAAAGCGAAGAACAACCAAACCGCCCTCGACAACTTTCTTGATGATCAAAACTGGCGCGAATGGGAAAGCAAAGACGCCGGTGAATTTGGCCGTCGGGCTGTCGAACACTTCTGCAATAAATTCCAAAAGGAGAACGGTTTTATTGGCACGCGCCACGTTTCCATTCCTGAAGACAATCCTTTATACCGCTTCACTTTATTCAGCCGGCATCCACTCGGCGAAAGTTTCTGGCTGAAAATTTTGAAAACCGATGAAAAAGGCCAACGAGAATTGCTTTGAGCAGAGCTGGGACCGCATTTGTCCTACCCTTTATGCGAAGCTGAGTCTATTATTGAAACAGTGAGTGCGAATTCCAAAATCGAGTGGACGGATGCAACGTGGAACCCGGTTCGCGGGTGCTCCAAGGTCAGCCCCGGCTGCCTGCATTGCTACGCCGAAACCTTCGCCGAACGGTTTCGCGGGGTACCCGGCCATCCCTTTGAGCAGGGATTTGATTTGCGCATCGTGCCGGAAAAACTGGGTGACCCGCTGCGCTGGTCAACCTCGCAGAGGATCTTCGTGAACTCCATGAGCGACCTGTTCCACGAAAAGGTGCCGGACGAATACATTGTCAAAGTGGCCCGTGTGATGAACGCCGCCAATTGGCATACTTATCAGATTTTGACGAAGCGCGCCGAGCGGATGCAAAAGCTGTTGAAAGGCAAACTCCGCTTTGCGGCCGAACAAGCGCACATTTGGTGGGGCGTCAGCGTGGAAAATCGGCAGCACGGTTTGCCGCGCATTGACCTCCTTCGCAACGCGCCTGCCCAAGTCCGGTTTCTTTCCATCGAACCGCTGCTGGAGGAGCTTGGCCCGATCAATTTGAAAGGTATCAATTGGGTTATTGTCGGCGGCGAGAGCGGCCCCGGTGCGCGCCCGATGGACATCCGTTGGGTGCGAAGCATACGCGCGCAATGTCGCAGTGCGAAGGTTGCCTTCTTTTTCAAACAATGGGGCGGTGTCCGCAAATCCGAAACCGGCCGCAAACTCGACGGCCAGACTTACGATGAATTGCCTAAACGCCGGGCAATCCCCGTTCCGAATTTGGAATTTCGTCGGAATGCTTTGCAACAATTAGAAACCGCGTGAGGGAAACCGAGAGCCGGCAGATGGTGTTGTTCGCCGTGGAACGCCGCAAAGCCTGGCGCATGCTTCAGAGTAAGGCTGGCGTGGTCTACAAGGATTACCAGGCGCAGAAAGCCCTGCTCGCGAAACTCGACAAAGGCGAACTACAGCTCGCGGATGTTCAGGCGAAAACAAAGGAACTGTTTGAAGCCGAACTGGCCAAACTGAACTGACCGAATTTAACCGCAGAGAACGCAAAGCACGCAGAGGGGCATTGGACTTCGTGTTCATTGTGCTCTTTGTGGTCAATTCCCTGCTGACTTCAGTGGTGAACCGCTAATCGCTGCTAAGCCAGCCAAGCTGAACTAAAGGCAGTGCGGCGGCGCGAATGTTCTTATCACCACGGCAACAGGCCAATCCGGTAGAATCGCGACGCATCCGTGGCGGATAGATCCGTGAAAGCGGTCGAATTGGTGGTTGCCGTTATCCGGCCGCTGAGCAGGTTCCAATTTGTGTCGCTTAACGAAGCCTTGTATTCGACCTGATAAACGCCACTCGCGAAAGCGGTCCAATCCAGATGCGCGGCGCCGTTGGACACGGAGACCGGACTGATTTCTGGAACCTGGACCAACCGAAAGACGGTACCATCGATATATTCGCCCCCCGACACCGACGTGGTTCCATAGAAGTTCCCGTCGGCTCCGCGCGTCAGTTCGGTGGGCCATTGCCCGGTATCCTGGTTAAATGAAGCAAGGACTTTGATTTCGTGGTTGGTCGTCAGCCGGAACGCCGTTCCACCATCAAAGACGCCGCCCATCTGCGCAAGTCCGTATAATTGGCCATCCGCATCCTTCACCAGGGACCCCTTGGGATACCGGCCGTTCGTGCCGTTGAACGAAGCGACCACATCAAAATCCCCGTTCATGCTAACCCGGAAGATATTTCCGCGTCCTGTACCGTCATAGATGCCGTCTGACATCCCGTAAAGCCACCCGTCGTCGCCTTCCACCAGCCCGGTTGTCGGCGGGGTCTCGCTTATCCCGTCAAAAGCAAATATGGTTTGGAAATTGCCGTTGGTCGAAACGCAAAATATCGTGCCCTGTCCGAACTGTCCTCCCCACGCGGTCACTCCGTAGATGTTCCCGTTGGTGGATTGCATCAACCGCCCTACCGGCTGAAAACCGTTGGTACCCACGAATGAATTCAGCAGCGTAAAGGTCCCGGACGGAGTAAGCCGGAAAACTGTCCCGCCATTATAGGCGTCGTTGGTCGTACGACATGCTGGTGCTCATCACGCAGGATGTGGACTCGCTCGCGCCCGCTCACCCGGCCCTTGCGGGCCTTTGCTTTCAGCCGGCGGCAAAGTTGACGCTATTGCCGGGCGACAGTAAAAAAGGCTGAAGGCTGAACTCCGATGGATCGCGAGCGGGGGGCCTAAAGACTGAAGTTCTGGAACTGCTCCAATTGACGGTTAAAACGGCTCGTCAGGATCAGCCTTCGCCAAAAGGCTACGGCGCGACAGGGCCTCGCCCCACCTTTGCGTTCCTTGCTTGCTTTGCGGTTCAATCTTGCTGGTTCCCGCGACACCAGTACCGTCCATGGGGTAAACACCCCATTGGTCATCCGTCAAAACGGTGCGATGTTCGTTCGAGCGTGCAAATCCCGGTCGGGAAAACAAATGATTGATAATGACAAACTGGTAACGTTAATCCGCCTTCGGGATATCCTGTATTTTGGTGTGCGGCCAACCTTGCGGGAATGCGGGTTTTCGGCAGCCATCATTCAAGAGCTGGTCAAGGAACAACTGGTAAGGTTAAGCGACCAAAAGTTTGGCAACAATACCGACGGATGTGTCATCGAAGAAATCCTGCCCGCCGGGCACGCCTTTATCTCACAGCAGCACGCGCTCCGCGACCGGTACAACTTTAGTGAACTCAGTTATACCGGAGCCGGGACGTGAGTTCATGCTTCGTTGCCTTCCGCCTCCGCGGCGCGCGCAGCGCCGCTCCAGCGCGACGACGGCCGTTTGCTCCGGTTTGAGTCCTTACATCGGTCGCCAGGTCCGTCAAAGCGTCATCTCCCGGACTCATTTGGGAAAGAGGAACAGGATCTGGACGCGTAACTGCCAATCGGGGCCATCGTGCGGCCGTTCCACGTTGTAAAATGCCTGCAATTGCAGGTTCAGCGGCCGCCGGCCCACCTTCACGATTTTACCCACGCCCCCGCCCACGGGCACCGTCCAGCGATTGCCGGAATCGGCCTCCCAGTCTGCGGTGATGACCGGTACCGAGGCCAGATACCAGCCCCTGGGCAGATGATAAATAACCATCGGCTGGATGTAGGTTGAGCTTACGTTTCGATCGCGCCAACCGCCGACGCTCCACTGCTCGTTTGCCACGACGCCAATCATCCACGGTCCCGGTGTGGCCAGATAGACGGCGGAGGGTCCGAGGGTCCATTGGCCGCTGGTCAAGGGCGGCGAAGTGCCGGTGGGGAAGGTGAAGGTCGGCCCGACGCCCCAAAACTGGTGGCGGCCGTTTGCGGGGGACAGGAAAATCGAGGGGTTGATGTCGCCCAGGCCGGCCATGCTGCTCAGACCGGGACCCGCCGACGGCTGGCTGGTGATCGGGATGATGGTGCGCGTGATGAGATTCCAATCCTCATTCAACGTGAACGGAACGATCGGCTCGATGTCGAGAGTGTATTGCGTAACGTGGTTGGGCCCGACGCCGAAGTTAAAGTCATTTTGGAAGGGCACTTTGACCATCTTCGAAACGGGGTTCAATGCCGCCGTAACCAGCGCTTGCAGGTTTGTGCCGCCGGCGCCGCCATCCATGTCCATATCGCCACGGGCCACCGGGACCGGCGCCAGCGCCAGAGCGGCGAGCATCGCCACTTGGACAAAAATGGGTTTGATCGTGTTCATGTTGAGTGCGTGCGTTTGCGTGAAGCGTAAACAGGGCCAAACGTAAACGGGTTCCTGGTCTTGCCGCGCTGGTTGAGGGTTAAAACGGCTCGTCAGGAGCCTCGCCCCACCTTTGTGTTCTTTGCGATCTTTGCGATTCAATCCCTGCCTGACTTAAAGACCAAGGTTCCGATTTTGTTTCAGCCTTCAGCCTCTTTTCAGTGGCCAACCCAGTGCCGGTGATTGCCAAGATCGGACAAGGATGCGCGAACGCATTGGTGCGCGTTGTGCTGAAATATAAAGCCTATAAAAACAGGGACTCTTATGAAAACCGGGATTATTCAAATCATCAGCCTCTCGATACTATCTTTGTTTCCAATATCCAGCAACGGAGCCGATCTGCCTTTGACCACGCGCCAACAGACAGTCAAGCCGCTGGCCATACCCTCGGATACACGGCGAATTACCCTGAAGGACGTCCCGCTTTACAAGCTCTATGGCTACAGTGCATGGCAGTTGGGGCCCGGTGTGGACGAAGGCCGGAAACTCAATCTGATGCCGGCCGGATACACGGGAGCAACCAATACGGCGCGGCTTTTATATTACTTCTCCATGAGTGACATCCATATCACCGACAAGGAATCCCCGGCCCAGTTGCCCTGGTTCGGATGGAATGCACGCTGTGGCGCAGGGGGGCTTTTTGTGTGTGCCTACTCGCCGATCATGCGTTCCACGACCCAGGTGCTCAACGACGCCGTCAAGACCATCAACGGCATGCACCACCAGACGCCTTTCGATTTCGGCCTTGTGCTCGGCGATGTGGCCAACTGCGATCAGTTTAATGAACTCCGATGGTTTATTGATGTCATGGACGGACAGCATATCACGCCCAGTTCCGGCGCTCACCTTGGCATCGACACCATTGATTATCAAAAACCCTATCAGGCCGCCGGGCTTGACCGCTCCATCCCCTGGTACGAGGTCATCGGCAATCACGATCAGTTCTGGATGGGAATCGGCTACCCGACGGACAAAGTGCGGAAGACCTTGGTCGGCAGCACGATCCTCAATATGGAACCCAATCCATTGGTCGCAAATGCCACCGAGGGGATCGGCATGTACATGGGTGTTGTGGATGGAACCACACAGTACGGCGACGTGATCAAAGGGGGACCAACAAACCTCTTTGCCACGCCCCCAACCGTCGTCGCCGATCCGGATCGTCGCGCCCTTACAACGGCTGCCTCTGCGACCACCCTTTCCTGCACCAATTACATGAGTGAATTCTTCAATACGGCATCATTCCCGAAAGGACATGGATTCAGCCGGACCAACATCGAGAGCAATTCGGCCTGCTATACGTTCGAGCCGATGAAGAACCTGCCGATAAAGGTAATCGTGCTCGACGATACCTGTAAACTGGTCGGCCCTTCCGGCGGACCGTTGTTTTATGGTGGCGGCTGGATGGACGCAACACGCCACGCCTGGCTCACCAATGAACTTCAGATGGGTCAGGACGCGGACCAACTCATGATTCTCGCCTGCCATATTCCCATTCATCCGCAAACGGACCTCTTCGATACGAAAAGCGGTGAACCGCAATTCTACGTCACTTCCGAAAATCAAACGCAATTTCCCGGTGATAAAACCGAGGCCCAAATGATTGCCACGCTCCACCACTATCCGAATCTCATCCTGTTGATGGCGGGGCATCGCCACATGAATACAGTGACACCGCAACCGTCACCGGACCCGGCCCATCCGGAAAACGGCTTCTGGGAGGTCGAAACCCCCTCGCTGCGGGACTTCCCCCAGCAGTTCCGCACCTGGGAGATCCTGCGCAACAGCGACAATACCATTTCCATAGTGACGACCGATGTGGATCCCCAAGTCGAGGAAGGGTCGCCGGCGTGGGATTCGCGCGGGTATGCCATCGGCGCCTCGCGGATCATCGGTATCACCGCCCTCGCCGATACCACATCGCATACGTACAATGCGGAGTTGGTCAAGCCATTGAGTCGCGCCATGCAGGCGAAGATTGCCAATTGCGGAGGGCCGCTGGGTCATCCGGTGGCCTTGGATGGCATCGGGAACGGAGTGACGGTCAACTTTCTCGATGAGCAGCAATCGGCGGACTCCCTGCCCGGATCGTGGAACAATGTTACGACCAACAGCCCATACGCGGTATCGGCTGCGAAGGGAACAAAGTTCTACCGCGCAGCCGAGTAAGAGCGATCTTGGGAGAGTGGGTATGACGATAATTAAAAATCAGCCAAATGATGCCGACAGTCGAGTAATTTAGAATACAACGTTGGACTAACACAAATTAAAGCAATCGCCATGAATCCAATCATTCCGAACACGAAACTCCAACCATCAACCGTGCGCCGCAAGATGGTTGCCGGAGTTTTTTTAAAGGTGATTCTGGCAGGTCTGTTGCTCGCCATCGCCATGGAATGGCCGATGCTGGCGCAGACGACTAATGCAGCGGATGATGGCACCATTCTTAAGCAAATCATCTTCTTTGGCCGCCATAGCATCCGCTCGTCGGTCACAGCCTCCAACACCTTGCAGGAGGATGCAGTGGATACTTACCCGACTTTCGTCGGGGTTCCCATCGGCTACCTGACTCCGCACGGCCGGCTGGCGGCCGGCTTGCTCGGCTCCTATTTCCACCAATATCTGGCTCACGAAGGGTTGCTGACGGGCGACACCAATACCGACCTGGCCCGTGCGTATTTCCGCGCCAATACCATTGAGCGTTCCTACATCACGGCGGCCGAATTCGGGGCGGGGTTGATCCCGGGGGCCAGCATACCAGTGCACACGTTTCCGGCGGGAAGCAATGACCTGGTTTTTGATCCCCTTTCGGCCGGGGTGGCGACGGTGGACCCGGCCCGCGCCGTGACCGACATTCAGGGCATCTACGGCAGCGGAGGCAATCTGATGTCCGCCTACAGCGGCGAGCTTTCCCTGATCAGCAAAGTGCTCTATCCGCCGGGAACCCACCCGACCGGCACCAACCAAGGCTCGGTGGATCCCACCACCAATATGATTACGCTGGTGACCAATAAGCCCCAATCCTCCGGGCCGCCGTATGCGGCCGGTGAGGTGATTGACATGGGCGGACTGGATTCAACCGTGTCCGCCGCCGATCCATTTGTCATGCAATACACAGATGGCTTTCCGACCAACGAAGTGGCGTGGGGCCGGCTGACGTTGGATACGCTTTCGCAACAGAGCCGGCTGGTGACCTTGCAATTCAACATTTGCATGCGCCAGCCTTACCTGGCCCGGGTGCAGAGCTCGAGCGCGGCTTCCCATATTTTGCGTTCCATGCTTCAGGTCACGGGCGGGATGCCGCTAGACGGGGCCTTGGGAACACCCCAATCACAGGTGCTGGTCATTGTGAGTTCCGACGGCTTTGTGGCGGGTTTGGCGGGGCTCCTTGGCGTGCACTGGTTGCTCCCCGGCTATCAACCGGACTTTTGCGCCCCCGGCGGCGCCCTGGTTTTTGAATTGCGGCAGGTGACCGCGACCGGACAGTATCTGGTCCGCGTATTTTATACCGCCCAAACCTTCGACCAACTGCGGAATCTGACCCCGCTGACCCTTGGAACACCACCGGCAACCCAGCAACTCCTGGTTCCCGGCGGCGGTTCGACCACGAATCTGGACGTTGATTTTACCGCCTTCACCAATCTGATGAACGCCGCCATTGGCCTGGAATATGTGAAGCAGCCATTCGTGGACGAGATCCAGCCAGGCGTGCTAGACCCTTACACCGCCGATAATCCGACAAACATCACGGCCAGCATCAGCAGCAACACGCTCACCATTGCGTGGCCGGCTGATCATATTGGGTGGACGCTCCAAGCCCAAACCAACGGCTTGAGCTCCGACCAGTGGTTTGATTTGCCTGGCAGCAGCGCCGTCAATGCGGTGGTCATCCCCATAAACCCGGCCAACGCGGCGGTGTTCTATCGCCTGCGCGAGCAATAACCGCAGCCGCCAAACATTTTACGATCAATCCAATCAAAGCCATGAAAACAAAAATTATCCAAATTATCAGCCTCTCGGTTCTGTCGTGGTTTCCGATTTCTGGAAGTGGTGCCCAACTGGGGACGCGCCAGCGGACGATTACACCGATGGCCGTAACGAACGCGCCGGTGCCGCCGATTTTCCCGTCGGCCGTCTCCAATTACGCGGTCTATGGCTACAGTTCATGGCAGTGGGGTCCGGGCGAGGACGAAGGCCAGCAGCTCACCAACATGCCGGCCGGCTACACGGGAGCAACCAATGCGGCCCGGCTTTTGGCTTTTCTCAGCATCAGCGACGCCCATATCACCGACAAGGAATCTCCCTGCCAGTCGATCTATTTGAGCTACCAGGGCACCAACGGCAGTATGTCCGCGTGCTATTCACCGGTGATGCTCTACACCACGCAGGTTCTCGACGCCGGCGTCAGGACCGCCAACGCTGTGAATCGTCTGCTTCCTTTTGATTTCGCCATTTCTTTGGGCGATGATGCCAATGGCCCCCAGTATAATGAACTGCGCTGGTATATTGATGTCATGGACGGAAAATCCATCACGCCGAGTTCCGGCGCCCATGCTGGCGCCACCAACATTGATTATCAGGAACCCTTCCAAGCCGCGGGGCTTGACCCGGCCATCCCCTGGTATGCCGTGCTCGGCAACCACGATCACTTCTGGATGGGGGGACTCCCCGTTGTGGCCTCCCAGGAATTCTTTACCAACGAGTATGTGCTCCTGTTGGCCACCAATTTCATGGGCACCGTTGACGGCAGCACGCCTTACGGTGACGTCATTGATGTGGGACCCGTCACAAACTTCGTTGTCGGCGGGGTCACCAACTTTCCGACGGTGGTGGCCGACTCCAACCGCTATTCACTCACGATCAGCAATTGGATGGGTGAATTTTTCAACACCGCTTCAAAGCCGGTCGGTCATGGTTTCAGCCAGGCCAACATTACCAACAGCTTTGCCTGTTACAGCTTTGAGCCACGGACCAATATGCCGCTGAAGGTCATCGTGCTCGACGATACGATGTCGGACCAGGACTTTGCTGTTGGCGAGCAGGGGTGTCTCGATCCCAAACGGTTTAACTGGCTCACGAACGAACTTCAACTCGGTCAGGACCAGGACCAGCTCATGATCATCGCGGCGCACGTGCCGCTTGAATTGATTGACACAAACTCTATGATTCGCACAAACACTATTATACCTCTGACCAACCTGCTGGCCACGCTTCATACCTATCCGAATCTCCTCCTGTGGATGTGCGGACATACTCATCAAAACAATATCATACCGCAACCATCACCGGACACGAACAGTCCGGAATACGGCTTCTGGGAAGTCCAAACCGCCTCCTTGCGGGATTTCCCCCAGGAGTTCCGCGCTTGGGAGATCCTCCGCAACACCGACAATTCCATTTCCATCCGGGTGACCGACATTGACCCGGAAGAAACCAACAATTCGCCCGCCGCCGTGTCGCGCGGGTATGCCGTCGGGGCCGCGCGGATATTCATGACGCCCTGCACCTCTCTCGCCGATACGAATTCGTATGCGCGCAATGCGGAACTGCTCAAGCTCTTGACCACTTCCATGCAGGCGAAGATCGCCAACTACGGCGGGCTGTTGGGACATAACGTGGCGATAGACAGCATCGGAACCGGAGTGGTGATCAACTTCCTCGGTGAATTGCAGTCCGCAGACACCTTATCCGGTCCGTGGAACAACATTGCTGACACCAGCCCATATGCGGTCTCGGCTGCGAACGGCGCAAAATTCTACCGCGCAGTCGAGTAATGGCGGGGCGGCGGCCATGCCGCGCTTTGCGGTTCAACACCAGCCGAGGTGGCTTTGATTCGCCAAACGTGCCACCCGGCAAAACAGTTTAAAGCCATCTTATTCGCCTTGGCACAATTTGCGCTGGTCTGGACGTGATGCAAGAAGTTTTGACATCCGCCGGTACATCGGCTGAGGATGCCGGGTCGGTCCGGAAATCCCCGGCGAATTTTCTCCAACGGTTCGGGGAGTTGATTGACCTTCCGATACCCCGCAGCCTGCTGGATGATCCGGAAAAAGCGCGGCATGCACGCATGGTCACCCGGTTTGGTTTTCTCGGGGCGTTTTTCGGATTGGTTTATGCCACGTTCTACCTGTGCATCGGGCATAAATGGGGAGCAACCATCATCCTAGTTTGCAGCACGGGCTATGCCGCCGCACCCTTCATCATGCGCCGGCAGCAGGCCATTGAACCCGCCGGGCATTTTCTGGCCCTGATTCTTACCCTGGGGTTCAGCGCGCTGTGCTGTGTCGAGGGTGGCCTGCACGGACATGCCATTGCGTGGCTCGTCAGCGTACCACTTTGTTCCCTCCTGTTGCTGGGACAACGGCCGGCCATTCGCTGGGGACTGGTCGCCTTTCTGGCCGCGGGCACGGTGATCGGACTGGAACTGGCCGGCATCAACCTGCCCGTCGCGTATGATCCCCGTTGGACGCAGGTCGTATCGGCCGCCGGTTATCTGGGTTTGATAGTCTTCATGTTCATTCTGGGGCTGGTTTTTGAAAACGGGCGCGCCCAGGCCGCCGCCAAGATGCAGGCCGCCCTGGCCGACCTGGCGACTTCCAACGAACGGCTGGTGCATTTGAACAACGAGAAGAACGAATTCCTGGGCATCGCCGCCCATGACCTGAAAAATCCCCTCACGGCCATCGCCGGCAGCGCGGAACTGATCACGATGACCAATGACCGGAACCAGTTGATCAAGGCGGCGAACATCATCCGTTCCGCGGCCACCAGGATGCGTGACCTGATCACCAACCTGCTGGATGCCAATGCCATCGAACAAGGCCGGTTCACCTCCAATCTCGAGCGTTGCGACCTGCGGGCGCTGGTGGAACAAACGGTGGAGCACAACCAACCCGCGGCAGTCAAAAAGGAAATTGCCGTCCGCGTTGGCGCGGCGGAGGGAGTTTGGGCCAGGGCGGACCGGGCCGCCACTCTGCAGATTCTCGACAACCTGATCTCCAACGCGCTGAAATATTCCCCGCCCCACACCACCGTGCATGTGCACGTCCTCCCGGAAACCGACCATGTGCTGGTCAAAGTCCGTGACGAAGGCCCGGGCATCAGCGAGGCGGACCAGAAAAAACTGTTCCAAAAATTCAGCCGCCTCAGCGCACGCCCGACCGGAGGTGAATCCTCAACCGGGTTGGGGCTGGCGATTGTCAAACGGCTGGCGGAGGCGATGGCCGGTTCGGTCCAATGCTTCAGCGAGCTGGGCGCCGGCGCGACGTTCATGCTCCGGCTGCCGGTGTGGCCGAATCACGGACCCGGCAAACCGGCGTTTGCCACCGAGCGAGGCGGACGCGCGAGCGTTCCTGAACCGCTGGCAGCCTTCCCGGGCCGAAATAATTGAAGCGCCACCCGCTTGCGACCACGGACAGAGGTGTTCCAAAGTTTTATGCCGGTTCCGCCCCGTCCAACGGCGATGGGCCGTAATAGTTCAGGTCTGCATTGTTCCCGATTGCTTCCACGCCCTCGGATGAGTTGACTTCGGCATCAGCCGGTTTGATTCAAATCCAGGATTTGCGTCGGTAAGCGAGCAGGCCGACCGCGCCGAGTCCGGTCAATGCGGCGGTGGAGGGTTCGGGAACCGGCATGGCCTCAAATCCACTGCTGTATCCTCCCGATGGAGAATAGAAACCAACGATGTGGTTGCCAGAGATGCCCGTGGCACCGGTGCCATTGACACCCAACGGATCGTTTAATGTCGTAAAGCTGCCCGTGCTGATGTCATACAGAAAACCACAATACTGGTTACGATTGTCAAAGTAATAACCGACGATGTGGTTGCCGGAGACCCCCCTGGCCTCGGTGCCATCCACGCCCAAGGGATCATTCAGCGTCGTATAAATGCCCGTGCTGATATTGTACAGAAAACCGTAATCATGGTCGCTGCTGCTATAGTAACTCCCAACGATGTTGTTGCCGTCGATGCCGTAGGCAAAGGTCTGGAGGCTGGATGGAACGTTCAACAACGTATAGCTGGCGGTGCTGATATCATACAGAAAGCCGCCCGCGCCGCTGCCGCCGCCGTACCAATAAGTCCCTACGATGTGGTTGCCGGAAATGCCGCCGGGCGTAATGCCGTTGGCACCGGCCGGATTATTCAGCGTCGTAAAGCCGGCCGTACTGATGTTGTAGATAAAACCATTCTGATTATAATACCCGACGATGTTGTTGCCGGAAATGCCGGAGGCGATGGTGTCGAGGCTGGATGGAAATGTCAGCGTTGTGTAACTGCTCCCATTGTAGAGAAAACCAAAAATACCGCTGCTGTTTTGATAGTTTCCAACAATGTTATTGCCGTCGATGCCAAATGGCGTGGTGCCTTCGGTGGCGGATGGATCATCGATGGGAATGAAGTTGTATTGTGCGCGAGCGTGAGTGGCGACCAGCATGACTGTACCACAAAGCAAGCAACCCGCGGCACGAATGATGAATATGCCTTTCGTTTTCATAGGGTTCCACAGACCTGAGTTTTTCCGACTGATTGCCCACGACCATACGCCGACCTACCAACCTGTCTAATCAAAGTTATTCACATGCCGGCGGGCATAAGGAAGCGTGCGGGTTGCAAACATGTTGCAAGCGGGTTGGAAGCATGCCTCTCAGCGCGACGCCAGGATGCGGTCGGAAATCACGATCTTCTGCCAGATCTTGCGGGCAAGGCCGTTGGTCAGGTTCTCGACCTCATTCACGGCGGACAAGGTCACGGGATCGTTGAACTTCTGGACATAGAGGGCGGCGATTTTGCTGATGAGCGAAAGCAGGTCGCTGCAGTAATCCAGATAGCGGATCAATTCCGCCGGACTGAGGGGGTGCTTGACCTCGCTGCCGCCCGCCGGACGCGAGCCGGTGACAATCTCGGGATCCTTGGTGAGCTGGTGCATGTCAATGATGTGCGCAATGGAGCGCAGGACATGGATCGCCTCCATCGCGCGGCGGCGTTTCAGCCGGGTTTCGAGCGTGATAAAAAAGAAAATGGTGATTCCCAGGAACACCACCTCGTTGATGGCCGCGTCCGCCCCTTGCAGGAACTCGGCGACGCTCGTAAAGGTGGCCTGGACCCTCACGTTCAGAATGACTTCCAGGACGATGATGGCGACGGCGACGATGCCGATACCGGCAAAGGTCCGCAACGGCAGATGCGGTCTGGCCAGCCATTGGGAAAGCGCCGCTGCCTGTTCGCTCACCGACAACAGCTCGCCCGCCACCTTGCTCAGGCCGGAATCGGGGAAGCGCTCGGCAATGTGGTCGCGCGAAGTGCGGCACGTTTCAACAATCTTTTCCGGGTCGAGGTTGCGATACATGGCGACTGAGACGGTGATGTTGCGCTCGAACGCCGGCGGCGTCAACCACGCGCTGGCGAGGAACCAGCCTTCGCTGCGCTTCGGCCTGGCAGGAAAGTGTCAAGGGACGCGCAAGCTGGTTGGGGGTGGAGGATTCGTCAGCGTGATTAGCGGGCGGAAAATAGAATCCAATTTCCCGCTTTCAAACGCAGCCGTCTGGCATAGACTGCTTGTCGAAAATGAAGGCAAATTCTGCCCGGCGCGCAGTTCCAATCAGGAGTTTTCGGCCGCTGGTTCTCGAAGGCATTTTGGCCGGGGTCGCGCTGGCGGCAATTCCCTGCACCCGGGCGGAGCAGGCTCCCGCCCCCGAATCCAAACCGGTCGTCGCCGCGCCCGCGAAGTGGGTGGCGCCCGTTTTCTTTCAGCGGCTCGATGGCTCCGTGGCATTGACGCCGGGAGAGAATCAGCACTGCCTCCTGGCGGAGAGGCAACTTAACGCCGGGGAAAACGATGTTTTCATTCACCGGGCGAACCAGATTCTGACCATCTCGGGAGTGGAAAAGGGGTCAACCATCTCCATCGATTATCAACCCAGCTATCAATCCCTGACCTTTCACTGGGTGAACATCTGGCGCGGCACGAACGTGCTGAAACGTCTGGATGTGGAGAAGATCCGCCTGATCCAACCGGAGCGCGAGCTGGACCAGGCGGTTTATAGCGGCACAAAATCAGCCGTGTTGATCCTGGAGGACGTCCGCGTGGGGGACATTGTGGACTACGCCTGTTCGATTCGGGGAGCCAATCCCGTGCTGGCCGGGAAATTCTTCGCCACGGTTCCCGTGCAATTGGACCAACCCGTCGAACACATGATCACCCGCGTTGTTTTCCCAAACCAAAGACAGCTCTATGCCAGGAATCATCATTGCACCGTGACCCCGTCGGTGACCCGCGTCAACGACTCGATTGAATACAAATGGGATCTAAGAGGAGTCCCCGGGGTCAAGGAGGAGGATTCCCTGCCCGCGTGGTATACATCTGAGGCGTGGGTGCAACTGAGCGAGTTCAAAAGCTGGGCCGAAGTGAACCAGTGGGCGATGGGTTTGTTCCGCAACACCTCCGCGCTCACTCCGGAATTGCGGCAGAAGATCGCCCAATGGCAGCAGGTCGACAGCCGGGAGGACCAGATCCTCGCGGCCCTGCAATTCGTTCAGGACGAGGTCCGCTACTTCGGCATCGAAATCGGAGCCAATTCGCAGCAGCCCACCTCCCCGGCCGTGGTTTTCAGCCGGCGTTTCGGCGATTGCAAAGACAAGGCGCTGCTGTTTGTCACGATCCTGCGGACCATGGGCATTGAAGCGTACCCCGTGCTGGTGAATACCGAGTGCTGCGGCACCCTGGCTGAGTGGACTCCGTCGGCGGTGGCGTTCGACCACGCCATCGCCGTGGCGCTTGTGGATGGCAGGGCTTATTGGTTGGACCCCACCGACCGGTACCAGCGCGGGCCGCTGGCGGCACATTACCTGCCCGCCTACGGCCTCGGCCTCGTGATCCAGCCAAACACCACGGGATTGACGGCCATTCCTCACACCACCGGCATGCCGCAGACACGGATATCAGAGTATTATGTGGTCCGGGGACTGACCGCGCCCGCTGATTTAAAAGTCGTGACCGCGGCGGAAGGCTTGGATGCCGAACGGTTGCGCGAACAATTCGCGACCACGCCACGCGATCAAATCGAGAAGAGCTATCTGACATTCTACTCCAAGGTTTATTCCGGAATCACCCAAGCGCGGCCCCTCGTGCTCCATGATGACGAGCAGTTGAACCGCGTTGAAATTACCGAGTTCTACACCATCGATAAGATGTGGGTTCCGTCGGATCAGGCCAAATCGTCCTCTTGCGAGTTCTACCCGTACTCCATTGGATCACTCTTGAAGACCCCGGTGGACCGGGCCCGAAACATGCCCTTGAGCGTGCCCTTTCCCCAGCATCAGATCGTTCGGACAGAAGTAACCCTTCCGGAGCCCTGGCCCGCCAAAACCGACAGCAAATTTGTTTCCGATCCAGCGTTCTCCCTCCAAATGAATCTAAACCAATCCGGCAACCTGCTCGTGATGGATTATGAATACCAGTCCTATGCCGATTGTGTGCCAGCCGACCGGGCCGGAACGTACGTCCAAAAGCTGACGGAAGCTTCCCAAGCTCTGGGAACTTCCCTGAGTTGGAAATGGTAATCCTGAACGGGTCGCTTCCAGCATGGTCGCGGTGAAATTTGCGGGTAGCGCGGGTGACACGGGACGCGCCGGGAAGGTTGGATGGTAAAGGATGTTTTCGGGAACATTTTCGGCGGACGATCCTCCTATGCTTCGAATAACAAGTTTATCCAACAAATGAGGACACCCTCCTGACCGATGCCGGCAACTCCCGCGCCGTGGAAGTGGACGCCAGCGACGCCGTGGTCTGGCAATACATCACCAACACCGACACCAACAGCGTTCCGGCGCCCCTGCCGACCCGGGCG
>JBAPQW010000021.1:0-82487 GCA_049280815.1 Verrucomicrobiia bacterium
GGCAGCAGCGTGTAATGCTGGTTCCCCGCCTTGTACAGCTTGATGCCCCCATCGGGAGCGGGGCTTCCATAAACGGCACTGCCCCCGGAAACCACGTTGGGCAGATAATCCTTCTGCACCAGCAACAGCGCATCGCCCGCCGTCGGGGCCAGCCGCACCTGCCAGCTCGGTGTGTTGCTCGGGATCGTCAGCGAATAATACGCCGCCTCCCGTGACACCAGTATATTGGTCAAGGCGCCCGTCGCCCAGTTCAGCGCCACCACCGGTATGCTGTAATTGGTCCCGATGCCACGGCTCACCAGCGTGTAGCTGTCCGCACTGTTTCCGTATTCATCATACACCCCGATGTAATACGTCCCCGGCTGCAACGGATTGCCCATCCCCATCGCCAGCATGCTCACATTGGCGGGCCCGCCGGTCGAATTGCGGTTATCCCCAGTCCAGTCCCCTCCTCCCAACCATTGGTCGCCGGTGCTCCAAGCCGTTCCCAACCAAGGGTCGCCGTAAGGCCAATCCGGGCCATAGGTACTTAAGCTCCTCGGCAGTGCGTTCCGGCTCACCACTAACTCCGGATTACCCGCCGTCACGTTGGTCAACCGCAAATCCCAACCCAACAGGTTCGTGTCCAACGGAACGGTCACTTCAAAGAATTGCCATAACCCGGCAAGTTGATTGGTCACGCTCAGACTATTGCTTGAACTGTCAAATGACATCGGTTGGGGCACGAACTGTTGTCCGGTGAGAACGAAATTTGTGAGGGCCAGGGCGGGTGAATACACGCCAATATACCAGATGTCCGCCTGGTGTCCGGGTTGTTGCAAAACATTGATGTAGCTGGATTGATCTACATACCCGGCTGAATTGGGGCTGGTGCCGTTATCATACTCATAGTTCCGATAATTCCATTGTCCGGGCACGGCATTGCGGCGCACGGCGATTTCACTGCCGGCCGGCGCGTTGCTCAACAGCAATTCCCAGCCCAGCGAGCCGAGTTGTTGGTTGATATTCAATACACTGTAATAGCGCCAGCCGACACGGTTGGGAGCGTCGTTGGTGATGCTGAAAATAAAGCAAACCGGCGTGATGACCGGGCTGCCATTGGTGAACCCGCAACTGAAGGATCCGGTTCCGTAAACAGTAACGTAGTAGCTGCCCGAACTCAGTCCCGGTGAGCCGCTGCCAGATCCTGCTGGCGGGGGCACCAGACTGATACTATTGCCAACACCCCCACCGACATCGGAATAGGCGTCATTGTTAAATTCATTGGGGACGGCGTCGAGGCGGGCGGCGATGTCCGACACGCCATTGGACGGCGTGAGATTCAGTTGCCAGGCAATCTGCTGCACCGGCACCTGCACGGAATAGGTGACGTAGGGGAAATTTGCAGCTCCCACCGTCACATTGGTGAAACTGGTGAATGGCAGGCTGGTGACGGGCTGTTGGCGTGAGTCGAGAATGATGGGCGTGCCGGGATTGCCGGGCACACTGACAAAATAGTAGTTGAATGCTCCGGGAACCAAATAAGGCGGCACCACGAGCATTTGACCGGCCTGGCTCAGGTCGTGGGATATCGGGTCGGGCGCGGAAGATTGTTTGACATAAATGGCATCGGACAAACCGTTGAGCCAAAGCTGCCAGGCCAGGGTGTTGGTCGGGATGGTGGTTTGAAAGAAGATCATCCCCTCGGCGCCAATGAATGCATTGGTGCTGCTGGAATTGTCGGCGGCCAGCGATCCGAGATTGTACACGAATGCGTCACCCGTCACGAGGTTCCATTGCGCGTTGGTGGAGGCATTGACCAGGATATACCAGGTTTGTCCGGCGCTGAATTTGGAGGCATCCACGACAAAGCCGTTCGAGCCGGCCTGCTGCGAAGCGTAAGAATAACTGGTGGTGGTTGGCGGCGAACCCTGCTGGAGATACACGTAAGCCGTGCCCGCCAGCACATTCAAAGCCGTGCGCCAAACCCCGACCTTTGGGTTTTGCGGAGTGATTTGGAACCAGTAATTTCCACCGTTGGTGTTTGGGTTGGGCAACACCATCGTCCCCAGGGCCGTCAGACCTGGATCCCAGTTCAGAATGGTGATGGGGGCCTGGTTGGTGATGGTGGCCGAGGCACTGCTCGTTGAGTTCGTTGCCGTCACGGTCAATTGATAACTCTGGCCGGAGTTAAGTTGAGGTAACACAACACTGGCCGCCGGCGACCAGTTGGTCCCGGACAACGAAGCGGTAAGCACATTGGAAGTGGACTGAAAGTTGGTGCCATTCCACCAGCGGCCCATGCCTCCATTGATATCCAGCTCGTGAATGGAAAAGTTCACCACCGACCCCGCGCTGAAATTGTAAGAGACAAATCCGCCCAAGCTCGCAAGGTTGGCGACCACCTGTCCATTCGTCAGCGGAGAAAACACGACAACGGGTGGCGTGGCCGTTACGGTGATGGACGGCCCCGAGCCGAGAACTGCAAACCCTCTATTGTTGGTCGCCACGAGATTGGGATGGAAGATGCCATTGGTGATGTAGAGGTGCGATGGATTTTGGTTGGTGCTGGCAGTGCCGTCGCCGAAATTCCAATTCCAATTGACGATGGCATTGCTGGCGCTGTCAATGCCGGGGCAACTGAATTGCACGGTCAGAGGTTCTACGCCGATGGTCGGATTGGCGGTGAACTGAACGGAAATGGGAATCTGGATTTGTTCAGGGTTGTTAATGGTGTTGGTGGTACCGTCGCCCAACTGGCCATAGAAGTTGTTGCCAAAGGTCCACAGGCTGCCGTCGCTCTTGATAAAAAGGCCAAACAAGTAACCCTCAGCCATCGCTGTGACGTTGCTGGCCACAACCCCCCCGGAAGCGGTGAAGCCAAACTCCATTTTCCAGAGGCCGCCGTCGCTCGTGAGATACAGATCGTAACCTCCTGATGCAATTGCCGTAACGTTGCTGGCCAAAATCTGCACCGGAATGTCGCTTTTGCTGTTCCCCATGCCCCAGAGGCTGCCGTCGCTCTTGAGGAACAGGCTGTCGCCATATCCGGCGGCAATTGCCGTGACCCCGCTGGCCAAAATCTGCTGGGGGTAAGCTATTCCGTAGGGAGCGGCGGTGTTGTAAGTACCGTCGCCCAATTGGCCTTGGTCATTTCTACCCACGGACCACAGGCTGCCGTCGCTCTTGAGAAACAGGCTGTGCCAATATCCAGCGGCAATCGCCGTGACATTGCTGGCCACAATCTCCTCGGGAAGGTTTCTGGTGTTGAAAGTACCGTCGCCCAACTGGCCAAAGGTATTATCGCCCGCGGCCCACAGACTACCGTCGCTCTTGAGAAACAGGCAGTGCTCGCCTCCTCCGGCAATCACCGTGACGTTGCTTGACACAATATGCTCAGGCAGGTTGGGATAATTGCCGTAATTGCCATCGCCGAACTGGCCAAAGCCATCGTCGCCCATGCCCCACAGGCTGCCGTCGCTCTTCAGGAACAGGCTGTTGAATACTCCTGCGGCAATCGCCGTGACGTTGCCGGCCATAATCAGTTGGGGAAGGTTGGTGTTGTTGTCAGTGCCGTCGCCCAACTGGCCATCGCCGTTGTAGCCCATGGTCCACAAACTGCCGCCGCTCGTCAGCACCAGACTGTGGCCATAGCCGGCAGCAACCTTGGTCACGGGTTGTTGGGGTGAGGATTTAATGCTGGGGCCGACGACCAGGGATATCATTCCAAGATTGTTGGTCACGATGAGACCGGGATTGAAAATGCCGCTGCTCGTGTAAACATGAGATGGATTCTGGTTGGTGCTGGTCGTGCCGTCGCCAAAATTCCAATTCCAATTGGTAATGGCGTTACCCGTACGATCGACGCCCGGACAGTTGAATTGCACAGCCAACGGTTCCACGCCGTTGGTTGGATTGGCGGTGAACTGAATCGGGGGAAGCGCCACGACACTGACATCGTCAAGACCGAGAATACTGGGGTCATCCCGAAACCCGAATTGCAGAACGGTATTGGTTGCGGATGCCGTGACCAGAAACTGAATGTTTGTCCAGCCTAAGGCAGGGAGGTTCGTTTCATTAAGCAGCGGGCTCCCATTCCATGATACATGAAATTCATTGGGGGTAAATCCATCGGGACTGTCCAACCAGAAAGAAAGCAAATATGTTGTGCCTGGCTGCGTGGGAATTATTTGTGAAAGATAGCTGGGGGAGCTGTACGATGCCAATACTGCTGCGTAATTGCCCGAGAAGGGTATGATTCCAGACTGGGAACCGTTGTCGACATAGGCGTAATTGTTGTCTCCGGACTCAGTCCAGCTAGTGAAATCTCCCGTTTCAAATCCCCCGTTCTGAACCAGACCCGAATTGAATCCAACGCTGATGAACGGACCAAAGCTCGGGACCATTTGCCCCAAGTTGTTTGTCGCCACAAGCACGGGACGGTAACTGCCTGCGTTAGTATAGGTGTGGACCGGGTTTTGGCCGGCCAGGATGGCGCCGTCGCCAAAATTCCAGTTCCAATTGGTGATGGTGTTGCCACCGCTGTCAAAGCCCGGACAGTTGAACTGCACGGTCAAAGGAAAGTAGCCGTTGGATGGATTGGCGGTGAACTGAACGTTGGTGGAAATCGAAAAGATCAGGACGGGCCGGTTGGTGTTGTTATAGGTGCCGTCACCCAACTGGCCATTATAGTTATATCCCATGGCCCACACACTGCCGTCGCTCTTGAGAAAAAGGCTGTGGTATGCTCCCGCGGCAATCGCCATGACGTTGCTGGCCACAATCTGCTCGGGCCGGTTGGTGGTGTTGAAAGTGCCGTCGCCCAACTGGCCGAGGCCATTGTTGCCAAAGGCCCACAGGCTGCCGTCGCTCTTGAGAAATAGGCTGTGGGAATCTCCTGCGGCGATCGCCGTGACGTTGCTGGCCACAATCTGCTCGGGCCGGTTGGTGGTGTTCAAAGTGCCGTCGCCCAACTGGCCAGAACCGTTGTTGCCCATGGCCCACAGACTGCCGTCGCTCTTGAGAAATAGGCTGTAGACAAATCCGGCAGCAATCGCCGTAACGTTGCTGGCCACAATCTGCTCGGGCCGGTTGGTGGTGTTATAGGTGCCGTCACCCAACTGGCCATTATCACTGTATCCCATGGCCCACAGACTGCCGTCGCTCTTTAGAAAAAGGCTGTGCTCAAATCCGGCGGCAATCGCCGTGACGTTGCCGGCCACAATCTGCTCCGGAAGGTTGGTTCCATACGGAGCGTTAGTCGCGTAAGTGCCGTCGCCCAACTGCCCATTATCGTCGTATCCCATGGCCCATAGACTGCCGTCGCTCTTAAGAAAAAGGCTGTGCTCAAATCCGGCGGCAATCGCCGTGACGTTGCTCGCCACAATCTGCTCCGGAAGGTTGGTATTGTTATAGGTGCCATCCCCCAACTGGCCATCAGTGTTAGCGCCCATCGCCCACAAGCTGCCGCCGTTCTCGATCAACAGGCTGTGGGATCCGCCTCCGGAAATCGCCGTGACATTGTTGGCAAGAACCTGCTCGGGGCGGTCGATGTTGGTGGTGGTGCCGTCGCCCAACTCACCACCTGCGTTATCGCCCATAGCCAAGAGGCTGCCATTAATGAGAAATAGGCTGTGATGAGCTCCCGTCGCTATCCTGGGCTCATTTATCAACCCTACCATATCCACACGCACGGTCGCATTTCCGGCAACCGGCAGATTGGTAAAGGTAAGGACATGGTTCCCGGCATTAAGCAAAATCGGGCTGGTCTGGAAAGCATACCAGCCAGTGTCCGCCGGCGTAAATGTACCAACACTCGTGCCATCCACCAGCACCGTCACGCCTTCATTCTGGGAGTTGTCCCGGCCGGCTATATCCCGCTGGGATGCGACGAAGGTGAACGAATAAGTGCCGGAAGCGAAATTCGACAGAGTTTGGGACATGGACCCTCCCACGCCGGCTACATTTTGCAGAAAGACAAACTGATTCCCACGGGACGTGCCGGCGTTATAAAAGGCAAATCCGCTGCCGTTGGCGGCAATGCCGGCGTTGCCAATAAATGTCCAACCCGCTCCCGGCGGGTCGTATTGATAACTATTATAATTTCCAACCGACCCGACGACCGGCGTTTCAAAGCCGGGGTTCTGAATTGTCTGCGCGCTTGATCTCGGCGTGGCCAATTGCAACAGCACCGCCACCCAGAGGCAGATTTGAATGAGATCCCGTTTGGTTTTCATGGCTGTCGCATCAAGCGGCTCGTCCGTGGGTCCTGATGCTCCTTGGTTTCCGGTTGCCTCTATGAGTTGACCACCCCGCTTTCCGAATTGATTTACTTAATCAAAAGGCAATTTTTACTTCAAGCAGAAATTGTCACTGGAACCGCAATTTTGCATAACCCGACCCTCCGACCGAAAACACACCCAATGGACCGTTCGGAAGGGACCATTTCGATTTTGGCGGGGCTCACGCCGTCAGCCCGGTCCCGCCTCGGGAAACTCTTGAGGGTGTTTTCGTCGGTAAGCTCGAACGTAAATTGGAAATTCAGCCGGCACCGGCGCCGTCAAACCTTCGGGCGATTCTGGCGCGGAAACCAGGTAGTGCCCACTATTCCCTCCCCTCCAGCATCGCCGCAATCGTCTCCAGCGCATTGCCCTCCAACCGATTATTAACGTAAATGAAGGTCTTGGCCTTGTTCCCGGCCCGCTTGCCTTCGCTGATCAGCCCCTGGCCGGCTGCCCGCGCTTCGGGATACGATTCCTTCACGCGGTCGTAAGGCTGGAACGTTTTCACCGCCTCCTCGTAATTACGGCCGGGTTTGAGCAGAAAACGTGCGGCGCAGAGATTCGGATTTGTTCGGCTGCCCTCAATCGCCAGTTGTTCATCTATGGGGGGCATGGCATTCCAGGAGTTGAAGACATGGGCAACGTTGTGGCGCGCAAGACAGCCAAAATAATCGGGTTCCAACCAGTGCTTGTTCCGCATTTCCACGGCATAGGGCCAGCCCTGGGGAAGCTGGCCGAGAAATCTCTCCAAATCCGCCACGAATTCGCGGCCATGTTCATAGTCGCTCGGGTAGAACCTGGAGAACTCAAACATCAGGAGCCCGACCTGCCCTCGGAAAGGTTCGCAGGGTCGCAGGAACGCGTCTGCAAAAAGTTGAGCGTTCAGGAAGTGCTCATTCAGCTGGCCGGCACGCTGGCCGAATCGGGCCAGGTTCGGGAATTTCTTCACCGTGATTTCATCCGTGACCTTGAAGGCGAACTGAAAATCCGCCGGCACTTGGGAAGTCAGACCTTCAAGATATTTCTGGGAGGGAAACGTGTAGTACGCGGCATCGACGCAGACCGTCTTAAACACCTCGGCGTATTCGCCGAGGCAACCCCGCTCAAACCGTGTCTTGGCGACCTTGCCGCGATACTCATACCGGGCTGGCGTGTAAAGCTGACCGAACCAGCCCTCGTATTTCCAACTCGAGGTGCCGATGAACACCCCCTGGGAGGCGAGCTCTGCGATTACGCCTTTGATTTCGTCCCGGTTGAAGGGCATAACCCCGATTCCTTAGCTTGATTCAACCCGCATCACTACCCAAAAATCACAATTTAATGGCAAAAAGAAGCCGCCGGTTACATTAGGCGCGTAAGCCGGCGGCTGAATCACTAACTTTTATCAAACAGAAGGCTGCGATTTTAACCTTTCATCTCAGCAATTCAACCGGAAGTTATTCACAGAAAAGACCCGCCGGCCAGATGAACATTCCAGCCGGCGGGCGACTAACGTTGTGCCTAAGGTGGTTGGCACGCGGTCAAGTCAGCAATTCGCCTGCCATTTTGGTGGATTTTGCCGATGCTGGCACGAAAGGAGCCCACTCCCGAGAAGTTTAATGAGCCGCTCGGCAGCCTTCGCCCACCTGGGGCGTGAGAGCGGTGTTTCACCATCGTGTGATGGAGGCGGGTGGTCGATTGAAAAGTTGGTGTCTGGAAATGAGAACCAAACTCACCGTGCCGGTTCAATGCAGGCCCTGGTCTGAAATTCTTTTTTTAGTTTTTTTCTTCTCGATCACCTCCAGCTAGAGCTCCAGTAAAAAGATACTGAAAGTGGGGTGAGGAGGTAGTGATCGTGTGCGTACCCTCGGCGCATGAATTGTCTTGAAAAGTGGTGAACCCTTTGGCATGATTGGGCTTGCTAGAGAACGAGATGGGAGCGAGGAACTTGCGTCCGTAACGAGGGGTCAGACGGGACTTTCAATCCCGGCCATTGGCTCCATCTTCAACTGTGGGTGCAGCAAGAAGTTAGAGCAATTGGCGTCCAAAACGGACACCAATTTCGGTGTCCGGTGCGAACTTAGCGTAACGGGCGATAGCCCGCCCGTTACCCGCTAACGCTTCGGGGTTGGCTTCGAATATCTTCGCGGTTGCGTGAGGAATCCTATGGAAACACGTTACCGCTTGATCCGGCGCGGCGTTCGCGGCGGGACTTTCTATTGCGTTGACACCAAAACCGGCAAACGAAACAGCTTGCGCACAGGCAACGAAGACGAAGCCCAACAAATCATTAGCGCCAAAAATCAGGCGTTGCGCCAGCCGGTGCTCAATATGCAACTCGCCAAAGCCTACCTTTACGGTACGGACAACGGCATTGCCACGCGCACTTGGCAGCAGGCGCTTGACGCATTGACGGCCTGCAAAGAAGGCGACAATAAGCAGCGGTGGAAACGCGGCGGCAAGGAAAAGCCGTTTGATCTCATCCGCGACCAAATCATCATTGAAACGTCCGGCGAATCACTTTTGCAGGTAATGCGCAGAGGCACGGTTTCGACCAATATTTACCTGCGCCGGTTGCACAATTTCTGTTTGGACATGGATTGGCTGCTTAAACCGATTATTCCCAAGCGGCAATGGCCGAAAATCAAATTCAAGGAACGGCGCGGTGTCACATTTGAGGAACATCAAAAGATTCTCGCCTGTGAGCATAATCCCGAATTGCACGATTATTACGAAATGCTCTGGCATTTGGGCGGCTCTCAAACGGACGTTGCTTCGCTTCGTGCCGAGGATATTGATTGGGCATTCCAAACCATTTCTTACGCCCGCCAGAAAACCGGCAGTCAGGCGTTGATTCGGTTTGGTGACGAAGTTGCGAAGATTCTGCATTCACGGCCAGCAACGGGTTATCTGTTTCCGCTTATTGTTCGGTGGAAAGAATCTGACAGGGGCAAGGCGTTTATCCGGCGACTGCGTTTGGCTGGTGTTTCCGGCGTTTCACTGCATTGCTACCGTTACGCGTGGGCAGAACGGGCAAGGACTGTGGGCTATCCAGAGCGGTATGCACAAGAAGCGTTAGGACATAAATCAGCGGCAGTGCATCGAGCGTATGCGCGGAAGGCGCAAGTTTTGTTGCCGCCTTTGGAAGATTACGAAAAACGAGCGAAGTCGGGGAATCAGCTTACGGTTGTTCAACCTGAACCGGCTGCGAAAGTGGCTTAACGGCGTTCCCATTCTGACCCTTGCGCGAATTTTTCACCTGCCAATGCCGGACAATGGCGTCCGAAGCGCGGGACAGCCAGTTCAGGTCGTCACGCAATTTTAGGAGCGTGGCTGTGGCAAAGAACTTCGTGCCACTGGCAGGCGGATGTCCCAGCGGCTTAAGTAACCCAGCACTGACCAAAACGGGAATGTCATGCGGAGCAAAACCGAGATACCACGCCGCTTCTTCCGCAACCACGCGGGCGGGCGGTATCCGTATGACACTCAAAAATTCTTTTCGTTCACTGTTCATCTTTGCAGGCGAATGTAATTTTTAAGGATAGGGTTTTGGGGAGTATTTGCAGTCATAGGTTTTGGGTTTGCCGCAAAACACAGCAAGGTGATTGCTGGTTTTGTGAGATGGAATAATCGCCCGAAATGGGCTTTTCTCGTGCCGGTTCGTTTGGCGACGTTGGCTTGCCCCTCTAGCACCTTCAAGAGTGAATCAAGGTTCGTTTCGCCGAACCGTTGTTTGAACAATAGTCACAATTTGATTCTTTGCAAGAGAAAAATGAACCGGGGAAAATATTTAGTGGCAAATTATTTGTACTGGAGGGCACGCCCGAAGTGGCGGGAGCATCCCGTAGGAACTACTAAAACGGTCTAGCGCCCCTGATGGAAATCGGGAACTTCGGCTGACGAATATCCACGGCTTCCAACATTGCTTCCTCACGGCTTCCAGCATCGCTTCCCACGGCTTCCAGCATCGCTTCCCACAGCTTCCAGCATCGCTTCCCACAGCTTCCAGCATCGGGTCTTCGTGGTGCTAACAAGAAAGAACGGGAATGTCGTGGGGAACGCCGCCGCTTACGAAACGTTATCGTCGGACGGGCGCTCGATCTTGGCTGCAAATTGCTCCAAATGAAATGATTACTGGGAAATGTGCCTCATAAATTTTTGCAAATGAATTGCGGACTCGCCGAGGTGCGATAAAATAATTTGTAGTGGGCCCAAATCTCATTTGTGATAAATCCACGCTGCAAGCGCTCAATCCAAACGAATTGACTGCGCTACGCAGATATTATTCGTTGAATATCCCACCTGTCCTGCTGGTAGAAATATTGGGCGACCTAAAAAAGCACAATGACCGAAACGCTGGGCACGATGGAAGGGAACACTCCGAGCTATGGAAGCTGCCCAGCGACGGCAGCAGCGCGAGGCACAAAAACGCCAACGTGAGTTGGAACCACCGACAGTGGATGTGAGGTTTCCAAACGAGCGGACACCAAAACGGACACCAAATTGTTAATAAAGGTACGAGTTGGTTAGAATGATTTGGCTTGATTTGCCAATAAAATCAGGCATGATGGTTTCGCAATCGCGGATAGGCCAGACAATCCCGGCCATTGGCTCCATTTTCGCAACCCGCTCGACAAAATTCCCCCCGCCCGCCATGCTCCGGCCATGGCATTTGAACCGGATGCACCGCTCGACTCCTTGTGGAAGGGCTATGGCCGGGCGTTTCAGGACTGGGACGACCTCACGCTCGGGCGCTGGCTGGCGCAGACGCTGGGCCAGCTCGAAGGCAAGGCCTGGCGGCTCTCCCACCCGCTCGTCGGCGCGTACCGCCTGGCGGCGCAGCTCGCGCATGACCGGCAGGTCTGGTTCAAGCGGCTGGCCACACCGCCGGCCGCCTACACCGAATCGCCCTGCTGCCGGGCGCCGCTTTTGCCGTTGCTCACGCGCGACGTGCGCGAGTCCGGCCTGATCTGCCAGCATTGCAATGAAACGCTCGTGCCCTTTGACGAAATTCCTCCCGAGCTCCGCACTGAATTGGGTGCCTGGGCCCAACAGTATGAGCCCGTCCATGCCGTTGCCCATTGGGATGATCGCCAGCGCCGTCAGGCAGGCGACTATGATCGCGCCTACGAACATGCGGCGGAAGCCGCCGAACGTCTGCTCATGCGTGCGGGACGCGAGCTGACACCCCAGCTGTTGAATTTTTATCCCGCCGCCGTCTGGGAGGATCAAGATGAATGCCTTGAAGTGCGGCCGGAGGATGTACCGGTTTGATATTCAATTATGAAATGGTTGTTTAAATGGATTTTCCGCCTGGTCCTGCTGGCGGTCGTGTTGATTGTCGTTTTGCTGCTGTCGCTCAATACAATTCTCCGCCTTTATGTCCAACACCGGATTCACGCCCAGACCGGCATGGATGCCGAGATCGGAAAATTCTCGCTCGGGCTCACCGAGCCGATGGTGACCATTCAAAATTTCAAGCTCTTCAATCCGCCGGATTTCGGCGGCACACCATTTCTCGATATCCCGGAGATTCACCTTGAGTATGACCCGCTGGCGCTGGCCAGACACCAGTTCCATGTCACGCTCCTGCGCTTCAATCTCGGCGAACTGGACATCGTGAAAAATGAGGCCGGGCAGACCAACCTCTTCTCCATCGCCGGCTCCGTTTCAGTGAAGAATTCCGGAGCCCGCAGCCAGGCGGAATTCACCAGCAAAACCGGACTCACGTTCACGGGCATTGATGTGTTGAACGTGTCGGTGGGCACCTTGAAATTCATCGACCTGAAAGACCAGCGCCAGAATCGCACGCAAAAAATCGGCCTCGAAAATTGCGTGCTAAAAAATGTGAAGACGCCGACTGACCTGGCAGGTCTGGCGGTGCTCATTGCGTTGCGCGGCGGTGACTTTTTTGGATCGTTGGCCGGCCTGCCGGGACACGGCCCGCCCGGGAATTGACATACGCGGCAAAAGATCATGCGGAGACATCTTGCCTGGGAGCGCCGGCGTCCCGCCGGCGGTTGCGACAACTCACAATGTTCCTGCCGCCGGGACGGCGGCGCTCCCAAGCAAATTCCCGCCGCCATTTTAACATTTTCCACGCGCGGATTTTCTTCTAGTTTTGTCGCGTGCATCGTGAATCCGTCAAAACCGCCTCCCGGCTCGTCGTAAAATTCGGCACCGGCGTGCTCACCGACAGCCGCAAGCAGCCCGACCCGGCGCAATTGGAGCAGCTCGTCGCCCAGGTCGCCGCGCTGAAAACCGCCGGCAAGGAAATCGTGCTCGTGACTTCCGGCGCCGTCGGCGCGGGCATGGGCGCGCTGGGTTATGAAAAACGGCCCAACGAACTGGCCGAATTGCAGGCGTGCGCCGCCGTCGGCCAGTCGCGGCTCATGGCCATGTACGCGGAGCTGTTTGCACGGCATAACCTGCACGTCGCGCAGGTTTTGCTCACGCACGACGACCTGGAACATCACGAGCGCCACCTTAACGCGCGCAACACGCTCGTGACGCTGCTCGGCCGCGGGGTCGTGCCCATCATCAACGAAAACGACGCCATCTCATTCACCGAAATCAAGTTTGGCGACAATGACAAGTTGTCCGCCCTGGTGGCGTCGCTGTTGCCCGCCGACCTGCTGGTGATTCTCACGACTGTGGACGGAGTCATCGAAAATTTCGGCAAGGCGGATCCCAAAACCATTTCCGTCATTGAACACATTGATGCGACGATTGAAAAACTTGCCGGCGGCACGACCAGCGAAACCGCCGTCGGCGGCATGGCGTCCAAGGTGCAGGCGGCCAAAATCGCCGTGCGCTCCGGCATCCCGCTCGTCATCGCCTCGGGCAAAAAGAAACAGGTGCTGGCCAAAATTCTGGCCGGGGAGGACGAAGGCACACTGTTCGTGCCGCAGCCGACAAAATTGCAGGGCCGCAAACGCTGGATCGCCTTTTTTCATCATCCCCACGGCGCGTTGTTCGTGGACGACGGCGCGAAACTGGCCTTGCGCGAGAAGGGCAAGAGCCTGCTGCCGCCCGGGGTGGCGCGTTGCGAAGGGGAATTTGCCACGGGTGACGTGGTGCGCATTTGCGATTTGAACGGGACCGAATTTGCGCGGGGCATTGTGCGGTTCGATTCCGCCGCCGTGCGCGGCCGCAAACTGCCCAAGGAAGAACTCGTGCACCGGGACGACCTGGTGATTTTGTAACGTTTTTTTACCACCGGATGGACACGGAAAAACACGGATCCTGGTAGGGCGCGTCACTCCGTGCGCGCCGTGGTTGCATTTGGGCTGGCGGCGGGCAAAGAACTGCCCGCCCTACCAATCTTAATCTGTGTTCATCCGTGGTTATCCGTGGTTTAAATTAAATGAAGAAAAAACCTGCCATTCGGGATTTATTGAGCGTCATGGCCCGGCTCCGCTCGCCGACGGGCTGTCCGTGGGATCGCGAGCAGAACCATCGAACGCTGCGACGCCACGCGATTGAGGAAGTCTATGAATTGATTGACGCGATCGAGGCGGAGGACGATCACGAAATGGCCGAGGAACTCGGCGATTTGCTGTTGCAGGTGGTTTTCCACTGCCAGCTGGCGAAGGAACGCGGTGCCTTTGATTTTGAAAAGGTCTGCCGGATGATTGTGGAAAAACTGGTGCGCCGGCATCCGCACGTTTTTGGCAAAACCAAGGTAAAGAGCGTGGCTGAGGTCTGGGCAAACTGGGAAAAAATCAAAAAGGCGGAAAAGCACGGCACCAAGCACGCCCGCCATTCTGCCCTGGATGGTATTCCCAAACATCTGCCCGCGCTGATGCGGGCCGAAAAATTGGTGAAGAAGGCGCTTAAGGCAAAGATCCTTTTGGACAGCGCGACTTCCCGGCGGCGCATGGTCAAGTCCGCTGTGGCCCGTGAGCTTTTTGATTTGGCGAGCCTAGCCCAGAAGCATGGCTGGTCGGCGGAAGAGCTCTTAAGTGAAGAAACCAAACGGCGTGAACGCGCCTTGCGCCGTCAGGAACGACTCCAATTCTGACACGCTGCGGGCTGGCAAAGGAAGACTCTGCCGGTTTACTCCAGCTCCTGCAACTGGATGTGGCGGTATTCCATCTGGCCGCGGTCGCCTTCCAGCCCAATGGGGCCGGTTGCCGGAACCTTGAATGCCGTTTCGAGGATTTCGCCGTTGCAGGTGCAATAGGCCAAGTTGTTGGTCACGGCGATGATCATTTCATTCCAATTCTGCGGTTTGTATTGCTTCAGTTGTTTGTAAGGTCCGGCCAGGAGGTAATCGCGGCATTGCAGTTGCGGTCCGCGGATGAAAACACCACTGTCGGCGTCCGGCATCGCTCGAAATTCCAGTTTGAGGATGAAATTCTTCGGGAATTCGCGGGTGGTTGAAAGTTGCTGGATCTTCCGGCCTTCACACGGAGTCGTCACAATCAGCCGTCCATTCTTCGCGACGTACCGCCCGTCATTGCTGGAGATTTTCCCATCAAAGTTGACCGGCTGCGTCACGATGGGCCACGCGGCGGCGTTCGGGTCGCTGGCCTGCCAGTGTTTGGCCGACTGAATGTCCTCCGCGGATGTCGGCCGGTAACCCCAGCCGGTCAAGTCGTGGCCGTTGAACAGGCTGATGAAACCCGGCTCCGGCGCGAAATCATCCGGTGCAGTGTCCAGGAAGCCTAGCGTGGCCAAAACCGGATGCAAAGCAGCGGCCCATTTCGCGTAGCCCGCCTGGTTGGGATGCAGCAGGTCGGGGAATTCATCAGGCATGGCATCCCCGGCGGCGGTGGCGAACAACGGCCAGGTCTCAATCAAGGTGACATGCGCATCGCCTTTCACGGCGGCGGCGTAAAGCTGGTTGATTTTTTTGATCTGGCCGGCCGGGCGATGCTTAGCATCGGAACTGGGAAAAACCTGGCAGAGGATGACCGGCATCCTGGGGTCTGCTTTTTCCAAGGCGGCAATGATCAGTTTTAAGTTGGCGGCGATGGTTTCCGGGTCGGCCTTTTCTTCCAGGTCGTTGGTACCGATCAAGATGACCACGGCTGACGGATGCAGCGCCAGCACATCTTCATCGAGGCGGATGAGCACGCCACGCGTGGTGTCGCCGCTGATGCCGCGATTGGCGACCTTCATCCCGGGAAAACTGCCGCCCAGGTCGTCGCCCCACATCTGGGTGATGGAATCGCCGAGGAAGACAACCGCGCCTTGGTCCTGCTGGACCTGATGCGCCCAGGTGCTGCGGCGCTCCGACCAGAGTTTGCGGAACCAATCATAGCGGCGGATGGGCCCGGCACCAGGCAGGCCTTCATCGGTCGCGGGAATTTGGAAACGCGCATCCGCAGGTGGCGGAGAAGAGGGTTGCGCGTCGGCCGTGAGGGCGAACAGGCCTGAAGCGAGAAAAAGCGAGAGGCAGCGGTTAAATTTCATGGCGATTTAAGCCGAGGATGTGGCGTTTCATTGATTGAATCAAGCATCCATAGGCGTTGCCCGAAGCGAAAAACGGGGAAGTCAAGCTGGTCTTTTTCAAAAAAATCAAACGTTGACACCCCGGCGCAGTTCTGGCTTAATGTCCAGCCCTTTGTGGGAAAATTTATGTACGCCGTTCTAGAAACCGGAAGCAAACAGTATCGGGTCGCCGCGGGCGACACGTTGGAAATCGAGCGTCTGGCCGTCGAGGCCGGGCAGCCGTTCACTTTTGACCGCGTGTTGATGGTCAATCACGACGGCAAGGTCGCGATCGGCGCGCCCACCGTCAGCGGCGCCAGCGTGCTGGCCGACGTGGTGGCGCACAAGCGCGGCGAGAAAAAGCTCACGTTCAAGATGAAGCGCCGCAAGGGCTATCACAAAACCATCGGGCATCGTCAGGAATTGACGATCGTCAAAATCAAAGAGATCAAGGGCTGATTTTATGGCACATAAAAAAGGTCAAGGCAGCGTACGCAACGGCCGCGACAGCCACAGCAAACGGCTGGGCGTGAAAACGTATGGCGGCGAAGCGGTCACCGCCGGCAGCATCATCATCCGGCAGCGCGGCAGCAAGTTTGTCGCGGGCGAAAACGTCGGCACGGGCCGCGACTGGACGCTGTTTGCGCTGGTGGACGGCAAGATCGCTTTTGACAAGAACGGCCGGCGCGTGAATGTGAAGGCCGAACCCGCCGCGAAGAATTGACCGGCGCAGACGAATTTCAGGGCGAGGCCAAGCGCCTCGCCTTTTTTATTGGCTCGTAGAAGTCGAGGTAACGGGATGCTGATGGCACAATTCGAAGCCAGCCTCCTCACGTCGGCTCCTGCAATTGCAAAATGTTCATCGACGAAATTAAAATTTACGCCCAGGCGGGGCATGGCGGCAAAGGCTGTGTGGCCTTTCATCGCGAGGCATACGTTGCCAAGGGCGGCCCCAGCGGCGGCAACGGCGGGCGCGGTGGCAGCGTGATTTTGCAGGCCGACCACGATCTCAACAACCTTATCGCGCAGTACTATGTTCCGCGCCTCATCGCCGAGGTCGGCGAGCCGGGTTTCGGCAAGGGCATGGACGGCCACGCGGGCAAGGATCTCCTTATCAAGGTGCCCTGCGGGACGCTGGTGTGGCGGAGCGCCAGCACCGCCACCTCGATGCCGGAACCAGTTTCTGAAGATTCCGAAGACGAGGGCGATGCGCCGCCTGAAAAGCCGATGCTCCGCACGAGCACAGGCAAACGTCCGCTGATGCGTTCGGCCAAAGGCGGCAGTGCCATGGAAATTGATTTGGCGAAGGACGCCGATGCAGAAAAATCGCCGGTGGTTTCGCCCAAAGGTGAGCTCATCGCCGACCTGACCCAGCACGGCCAGCAATTTGTTTTGTGCAAGGGCGGCCGCGGCGGACTGGGCAACCGGAACTTTGCCACCGCCGCGCGTCAGACACCGCGTTTCGCGCAGCCGGGCGAACCGGGCGGGGAAGGTGATTTTCTTCTGGAACTGCGCATCATGGCGGAAGTCGGGCTGGTCGGCTATCCCAACGCGGGCAAATCCACGCTGCTGACGGCCATCTCCAAGGCGCGGCCGAAAGTGGCGGCGTATCCGTTCACCACGCTGCATCCGCAAATCGGCATCGTCGAATATGCCGACTGGCACCGGCTCACGGTCTGCGACGTGCCGGGTCTGATTGAAGGCGCGCACCAGAACGTCGGCCTTGGCCACGCGTTTCTGCGCCACATCGAACGCTGCAAGATCATCGTGTTGCTGCTCGACATGGCCGGCACGGATAACCGCGCGCCGTGGGACGATTACAAGCAGTTGCTCAAGGAACTGGAACTGTACGACCCGGCACTGCTGGAGAGACCGCGCCTGGTGGTGGCGAACAAAATGGACGAACCGGTCGCCGAGGACAATTTGAAGCAGTTCAAAAAGAAGATCAAAAAAGTATCGCCGCTACCGATTTCCGCCGCCTTTGACCTGGGCATGGAGAAATTCAAGCAGACGATCCGGGAAGCGGTGGCCGCGGCTGCGCAGTCGCCGGGGTGAGCCGGCTCAAATTTTTAGTCAGAGCGGACTCACGTCCGCTGCTACAATTTCAAAAAAGCGCATCACGCTGTCGCCGTGCTTGAGCATTTTCACCTCGATCCAAGGCACGACGATTTCCAAGGTATCGCGCTTGGTGTGACCCAGAACGAAGCGTCCGCCGGGGGCGAGCAGCTTCGGCAGCGTGGCAGCGTCCAGCAGTTGCTGGGCAAACGAAGTTGAGCGCCGGCCGACATTCTTTTCCCCGTACGGCGGATCGGCCAGGATCAAATCGAATTGCCGGCCGCTGCCGGTCAATTGGTGCATCACGGGAAAAACGTCCTGCGTACGGATTTCAAGCAGGTTCCCATAACCGGCCGTGTCCGCATTGCGACGGATGAATCCGGCGTGCCGATGCGATTTCTCGATGCACATGGCCGAGGCCGCCCCGCGACTCAAACACTCCAGGCTCAACGCGCCGGTGCCGGCAAACAATTCCAGCACCCGCGCGCCGGCCACCCGCGCGCCCAAGCTGTTGAAGACGGCCTGCTTGACCAGGTCGGGCGTGGGCCGGACGTCGAGCCCCTTGGGAACCTTGAGAATCCGCCGCGCCGCGTTGCCACCGGTGATGCGCATGGAAAAATATTAGCCACGAAATACACGAACCACACGAAAATGTTTTGGTTGCCGGTATTCGGTTTTGTCGCGGTGTGGATCCGTTCTATTTGAAAATCTCCGCGAGAAACTGTTTCATGGCTTCCCAGGAGCGCTTGTCTGCCTTTTCGTTGTAGGCCGCGCCCTTGGAATTGTCGTTGCCCGCCATGGGTTGGGTGAAGGAATGGACCGCCCCGCCGTATTCGATGAGCTGCCAGTCCACTTTGGCATTGCGCATCTCATTCTCGAACGCAGCCAGATCCTCCGGCTTCGTGTACGGATCGTCCGCGCCATGACACACAAGCACCTTGCCCTTGATGTTTCGGCCGTCCTCCGGGGTCGGCGAATCGAGTCCGCCGTGAAAACTGACAATGCCGGCAACGTCCGCGCCGCTGCGCGCCAGTTCAATCACCGTCGTGCCGCCAAAACAATAGCCGATGGCGGCGATGCGTTTGGGATCCACCAGTGGCTGCTGGCGCAGGGCTTCGAGGCCGGCGTTGACACGGGCGCGCAGCAACTGCCGGTCGCCCTTGTATTTGCCCGCCTGGGCGCCGGCATCAGCCGTGGTTTGCGGGCGAACTCCCTTGCCGTATATGTCGGCGCAAAACGCGACGTAACCCAGTTGCGCGAGCATCCCGGCGCGATGCTTTTCGTAATCGGTCAGCCCCATCCACTGATGCACGATCAAGATGCCGGGACGCGGGCCTTTGATGGCATCGTCGTAGGCCACAAAGCCTTCGAGCATGGCATCGCCCTGTTTATATTCGACGGTTTCCGTATGAATGGCGGCGCGGACCGCTCCGGTGCAGGCCAGGGCCAGAAAAGTAAAGATTAGATTTTTCATATCGCTTCATCAATAAACCGAAAATGGGGAAAATGCCAGAAAGTTTGATGGCGCCTTGATTTGTCACGGAGCGCGGATTGTCCTCAATCCGCAGCGGCCGGGCGGGTCGAAAAGGCTGCGAGTGGGGACAACTCGCGCTCCGGATCATTTCCCCAGCCAGCCAAACAGTTGTTTGGCCTTTATGACGTCGACAATCGGCGGCGGGACGAGTTTTTCCCAGCCGGCGTCACCGGACTGAATCATTTTGAGCACGTCGCCGGAGTAGATCGCGAGGCCGTCGGGATTGTACTGGCGGATGTTTTCCACGAAGCGGTTTTCGACGAGGTGCGCGAACAGATGCCGCAGGTGCGGCGGGATCTCCAGATTTTCCAGGGTGATGAGCTTCCCGGTTTTGCGATCCAGCGAGGGATAGACGTAAACCTTCGCTCCGTTCTTGAACAACTGGCCGAGCGATTCCATCAGGCCGCCCTCGAGGGTGGTGTAAAACTTTTCATCCAGTACGTCGCGCAGCCGCGTCAGCCCGATCGGCAGGCCGATGGGTTTCTGGGTGTACCGAGAGAGATAGGCGACAAGGCGGTGGAACCGGAGGAAATCAGAAATCAGCACGGTCTTGCCGAGCGCACTCAAGGTGTCCACCCGGTCGAGAAAATCGCGGGGATTGATGGTTTCGCCGACCTGGAGGTTGCGCAGGGTCATTTCCATGAGAACCACCGGCGGCTCGCCCTTCAATGTTGCCTCCTGCACAAACTGCTCTCCGGCGCGTTCCAGCATGTCGAGCATCGGATTGGTCATGGGCCGGAAGCTGCCGCGTTCGACGAGGACCGGTTTTTTGTAAAGCACCTCGCCGGGAATGACCGTTTCGCCCGCGGCGGTGAACATGGCGGCGTCGGTCAGCCATTGCTGCACGAGCTGGAGGGCCATCAGGCGGTTGTCCAGGCCGGCGAAGCGCGGCCCGGAAAACTTGATCATGTCCACCTCGATGCGCTCGCGGGACAGGCCGTCCATCAGCGAGCGGATGAGCCGGGCCGGACCGGTGTGGTGATAACACGCGCCGTAAATCAGATTCACGCCGATCATGCCAAGCGCCTCCTGCTCGCGCACGTTTTCGTGGTCAAGCATGCGCACATGAATGATGATTTCCGACGACGGCTCGCGCGGCTGGGTTTGAAAGCGCACGCCCAGCCAGCCATGTCCCTCCTCCTTGTGCGAAAAACTGTGGGTGGCCACCGTATTGGCAAAAACAAAGAACGAGGTCTTGTCGCCGCGCGTTTTGTCGAGCCGCTGCAGCAGCAAATCCCACTCGTAATCCAGCATCGCCTGCAGGCGTTGGCGGCTGACGTAACGTTCGGCCGATCCGTAAATCGCGTCGCTCACCGACATGTCGTAGGCGGAAATGGTCTTGGCCACCGTGCCCGCCGCGCCGCCGACTCGGAAAAACCAGCGCCCCGCCTCCTGCCCGCCGCCAATCTCGGCAAAGGTTCCGTAGAGTTTGGCGTCCAGATTGATTTGAAGCGCCTTCTGGCCGGTGTTCAACTGCGGTTGTTCGCTCATAATCCTTGTCTGCCTCGTCCGACAGACGATAGACAAAAAGCAGCGGCATGTCCAACCTGCGTTGAGGGCGGCCGGGTCCTGTTTGAAACTGGCGGGTGCGCCGCTGCCGCGGTGCATGGCGGTGCGGCTGCCCCGCCGCCGCCAAATCTGAATACCACCTCGAGTTCGTTCTTTCCGCACTGCCATCTCGCGGTATACTCATAATCATGTTTCGGACGCAGGATTTACACGTCAAAGAGATTGTCCGGCTCCTGACGCCGCGGGAATTGAAGGCGCAGTCACCGACGCCCGACGCCGTCAACGCGATGGTCGCGAAGAGCCGCGAACGGATCACCCGCATTTTGCGGCAGGAAGACCCGCGCCTGCTCGTCGTCATCGGCCCGTGCTCGATCCATGATGAAAAAGGCGCGCTGGACTACGCGACCCGGCTCAACGCGCTCCGCGAGAAATTTGCCGACCGCCTGGAAATCGTCATGCGCGTCTATTTTGAAAAACCGCGCACCACCATCGGCTGGAAGGGGTTGATCAACGACCCGCACCTCGACGGTTCGCAGGACATCGAGACCGGCCTGAAAATCGCGCGGCGGCTGTTGCTGCAAATCACCGGCCTGGGCCTGCCGGCGGCGACGGAATTTCTGGACCCCATCGTGCCGCAATACATCGCCGATTTGATCACCTGGGCGGCGATCGGCGCGCGCACGACGGAATCCCAGACGCACCGGGAAATGGCCAGCGGCCTGTCGATGCCGGTTGGATTGAAGAACAGCACGGACGGCAGCCTGCAGGTGGCGATTGACGCGATGGGCGCGGCGCGGCATCCGCACAGTTTTCTGGGCATCGACCAGGACGGCGTTACGAGCATCGTCCGGACGGCGGGCAATTCGGACGCGCACGTCGTACTGCGCGGCGGCAAGGCGCGGACCAATTACGACGCGGAAAGCATCCGCGCGGCGGAGGAAAAATTGAAGGCGGAAAAACTGCCGCCGGTGCTGATGGTGGATTGCAGCCATGCAAATTCCGAAAAGCAGTTTGCGCGGCAGGAGGACGTGTGGCGCAGCGTGATTGAGCAGCGCGTCAGCGGCACCCGCTCGCTCATCGGCCTGATGGTCGAGAGCCACATTCATGAAGGCAACCAGCCGATCCCGAAAAACCCGGCGGAACTCCGATACGGCGTATCCATCACCGACTCCTGCCTCGGTTGGGAAACGACGGAGCGGATGCTGCGCTGGGGCCACGAAACGCTCGCGAAAGCAACGTAGCCAGCGGAAGCTACGGCCAGGTCCAGGAGAACGGGAAGCTTAACCGGTAAAACCCCAGCGGACCGGAGGGCGGGACAAAGACCGATTGCGTTGCATTGGAGCTGATGAAGGTGGCATTGGTCTGCCAGCCCGGCTGTGCCAGGCTCGCGCTGCCAAGGACGATGCCGTTCTGGCCGATCGGAACATTGACCAAATCCAACTCGTTGCTTCCATCGCCTAAGGCAATATCGCCGATTTGCGCCGGCGAGATGAGCTGCTGGGCGAGGTTTGCCATCCACGCATGGACCATTGCAGTCGGATCGTGTCCATCCCAAAAAATGTAATTTGTGCCCGGACCATTCGTGGTTTTGTCACTCAGAGAAGGAGCATCAATCACATCGACGCTGTGGCCATTGTAAAGAGCATTCGTCACGTTATAGCTGGCGGGATACGCCAAAATGTTGGTGAGCAAGGTGAAGAAATCCGGGGTATAAATTGTAAGCCCGGGACAATTGGTTCTCGCCCGGTCCAAGGTGGCGGCAAAGGCAACGTTATAATTAGTGCACATTTGGTGAATGAAATTCGTGTTGAGGGACGTGTTAAACTCCGGAATCGTGGAAAGGTCCACAGCATTTGGCATGATGAGCGTACTTGCACCCTTGGCATAAAGGTTGGTGATGGCCTTAAAATGATTGGTGAGAGATACATTGATGGCATTGGTCCAGGCACTCATGCTCGTGCCATTATTTAGCGCCGGGTAAAATAAATCCGCGTTGTTGACCCAAATGACGAATAGCGCGTTACTGGCATCAGTAGGAGCTTGAAGGCTGCTAACCGTCGCCACCATGGATGTGCTGGTATTGCCGAAGTAGGACCAGTTCTGATTGGAGTTATAGGTCAGCCCCTGCCGCTGCGCCAACACCTCGACCCAAACCCGACCGTTGCAATAACGTTGGCCGTAATAATATGGTCCGGTAGACGGGTTGTTTGTCGTGGTGGAAAGGCCGTCGCCAAAAATGTAAAGTGACGTGAAGGCGGCTTGGACCGGAAGGGATGCGGTCCCAAACAACAAAAAAACCGCGATGAATCGTACAACTTTTTTCACGCTGCCATTCTACCTCATGCCGGACGAAAGTAAATACGGGGGCTGGTCTGGCAGAGGGTTGGGTTGAAATGAATCTGACATATTCGTCTTGTTTTCATTACGGCCGCCCGAGGTCGATCTTTCAAAGATCTGGCACTCGTTCGGCAGGGGATTTGCTTGCTCCAAAGGTTCATCCATGCGTATCTACAGCGTCCGTTCTGTTGTTGGAACCCATGAATCGGTGATGATAAACCGACGCAACACCTTGAGGCTGCTCGCGCTGACGGTTTCAGGAGCTTTGGCCATGAGAGCTTCGGCGAACGGCTTTCGGCTGCCAGACCAGGATGCCTTTGCCACAGCGCGCGGTGAGGCGTTTGTGGCCACGGCGGACAATCCGGCGGCAATCTACTACAACCCGGCGGGCATTACCCAGCTTGAAGGCAACAATCTTCGCGGTGGTGTTTATGGAATCTATCTCGACTCGAGTTTCAGTCCTCCGAGCGGCGCTCCAAACCAAGGCCAGACGTACAAAAACTCGGACAATGTTGCTGCGGTTCCCCAGATTTTCTACACCTATTCTCCTACGAACATTCCATTGAGTTTTGGCCTGGGGGTTTACGCACCCTTTGGGGGAAAATCGAGCTGGCCAGAGGACACGGGTTTCCGGGCGGTTGCCCTGAATGGTTCACTGACTTACGTGACGATCAATCCAGTGGCTGCTTGGAAGATACTGCCTTCACTTTCCATTGCCGCCGGGGTGATGTTCAATTATGCGGACATGAATATGGAGCAAGGTCTTACTCAATTCTACCAACCACCTGCCGTCAACTTTTTCAAATTTACCGGTAACGGCTGGAGTGTGGGTTATAATCTGGGCTTGCGCTGGCAACCGTATGAAAAAGTTTCGTTTGGCGCGACTTTTCGCAGTTCAGCGACGGTTACCTTGAACGGCCAAACAGAATACGAACAGTTCCCCAATCCGCCAGATACACACCAATCCGCCCAAATGGACCTGAAATTTCCTTTGACCGCCGTTGTCGGCATCTCTTACCGGCCCACGCCGAAGTGGAACTTGGAGTTTGACGCGGATTACACGGATTGGAGCAGCTTTGGAACGGCAACCATTCACCAATCAAACTACACGTACCCCGTAACACAAGACATTCCTTTACAACTGGACTGGCAGCCGAGTTGGATGTACGAATTGGGTGCAACGCGGTATTTTGACAACGGCTGGCATGCGAGTGCGGGAATAGTCTATAACGAGAACTCCGTGCCGAATGCGTATTACAGCCCTCTGGCGGCGGACATGGACCGTTACTTTTTTAGTACCGGGACCGGTTACAAAGGCAAACATTTCAGTTTCGATGTCGCCTATCAATTAGGCTATGGCCCCACGCACACGGTCACTGGCAGCCAGCCACCATCAAAACCCAGCCAGAATACGACCGACCAGAACGCCAATGGCGATTATAATTTCTTCAGCCAGGCGGTATCGGTGTCGGTGGGCTGGCATTTCTGAATTGGGCGGTCAAACGGCTCAAAACCCGGGCCAGTTTGTGGTTACCAGCCATCAATTATTGAGGTAAAGTGGCTGGCGCGAGGCACAATAATCGCTTTGTTTTGAGGCGGAAAATCGTCTATTCATGCCTCCGAAAATGAGCAGTCATATCACCAACGGCCGCGGCCATGGAAAGGGCTCCCAAGGCCTGCTCCCGCCGGCCAAAGGCGCCGTCCGGGAGACGACCGCGCCGGAAGCCCGCGACGACAAGGGCAGCGTCGCCGTTTTCAAGACCCGTGACGGCATGGAAACCCGCGGCGCCATCCTGCGGCTGGCGCGATACGCGGTGGCATTTGAATTTTGCAATGCAGCCGTGGTGTTACGCACATCGGAAGTGCTGGATAAGTTCAAGATCATCATCGACGGCCGGATGATTTATTCCGGACGCGCCGTGGTGGGCGGCCTGATCGATGCCGGGACCCGGATCATCTGCGAAGTCAAGCTGGACGACCTGGGAGCGGAGACCGATTTTTTCCTGCAACCTACCGGCGCCGGTCCCGACGGCGAGCAGGCCTACAACCGTTTTTTCCGGCAGTGGCAGAAAAACTACCGGGTGTCACAGGAATTCAAGGTGCAGGTGATGGACATCCAGGCTTTTCTGGTGGCCACGCGCCATTGGCTGGAGCAGGTCGAGTTCGACCTGGGCGTGGGCCGGGACCACCGCCTGCCCGAGGAAAAATCCGAAGCTTTGGAAGCCATCGCCCGGCGCGTGATCGCCGCCTTCAACGTTCAACACGAGAAGTTTGAAGAACTCGCCTACGCCATTCCCGAGGAACATTACGGGGCGCACCAGGAGTTCGTCCGCCGCCAGTGGCAGCCCCTGTTTTTGTGCAGCCCCTTCGGCCAGCGCACGTTTTACAAACCGCTCGGCTACGCGGGCGATTACGAGATGATGAACATGATTCATCGCCACCAGCCCGAGGGCGGTTCGCTCTACGAAAAGCTGATTCATTTTCTGCTGGTCAGCCAATGGCCGGCCCAATCGGTGCGCAACCGCGTCGCCCACCTCAAGGACCATCTGCTGCAGGAAACCGCGCGGGTGGTGCGGGCCGGGCGGCGGGCGCGGATACTCAACGTGGGCTGCGGCCCGGCCCGCGAAGTGCAGGATTTTCTGAAGGAAACGCCGCTGGGCAACGAGGTGGATTTTGTGTTGCTGGACTTCAATGAGGAAACCCTCAGCCATGCCAGCGCCCAGCTCAACCGGTTGAAGGGGCCGTTTTCGCAACGAACCACAGTCGAGACCCGGCAGGTGTCCGTGCATCACCTCCTCCGCCAGAATGCCCAGCCGGAACCGCTGGCTGATGGCGCGGGCTACGATCTGATCTATTGCGGAGGCCTCTTTGATTATTTGTCGGAACCGACCTGCCAATCCCTGGTGAATCTGTTTTACGACTGGCTGCGGCCGGGCGGGATGGTCATTGCCGCCAACATGAATGACTCGAAACCGTTTCGAAACTTCATTGAATTTGTGCTGGACTGGCAGTTGATCTATCGCGACAGCGGAAAAATGCTGGCCCTCGCCCCGGCGCGGGTCCGGGATGCCGCCCGGGTGATCACCGAGCCGACGTCGGTGAATTTGTTCCTGCATCTCCGCAAACCGGACTGACATGCAAACCATCCCCCAGGAATTTCGCGCCGCTTACCAGGAACACGACCGGGAAATCACCATCCGCAAGACCCGGTGGGGCTGCTTTTTCGGCATCGTGATGGTGCCGATCTTCAGCTTCCTGGACTATAAAGTTTACCCTGATCATAGATGGGATTTTTTCTGGCTGCGCCTGCTTTGCTCGGCCTTGATGGCGTTATTGTATCCAATTTTAGCGACTCGTTTCGGGCGAAAATATTACCGCGTTTCCGGCATCCTGCTGTTGCTCCTGCCCTCGGCGGCGATTGCCTGGATGATTCACGCGACCGAAGGAGCCGGGTCGCCTTATTATGGGGGGCTGATCCTGGTGCTGATGGTGCTGGCCGTGGTGCTGGACTGGACATTTTTGCAGAGCGTCTTCTCCGTTTTGCTGGTCCTGATGTTATACCTCGCAGCCAGCGCCACTACGGCTCTCGGGAACAACCTTCCGCTGTTCCTGACCAGCCTTTCTTTCCTGGTGTCCACAGGCGTCGCCATTATCGTCGGGTCTTATTTCCACAGCCAGGTCCGGGTCAGCGAATTTGTCTCCCGCTGCGAACTGGACAAGAGCCGCAAGGCGCTGGAAGCGAGCCTCAAACAGCTCAAGGATAACGAGATGCAACTGGTGCAGTCCGAGAAGCTCGCGTCGCTCGGCCGCATGAGCGCAGGCATCATCCATGAAATCAACAACCCGCTGAACTTTGCCAAGACCGGACTTTTCACGCTGCGCAAAAAAGGGAAATACCTGGCGCCGGACCAGCAGGGGGAATACACCGAAATCATCACCGATGTCGCGGAGGGGATCGACCGGGTGCAGGCCATCGTATCCGATTTGCGGATGTTCACGCATCCCAACACCGAGCAACTGGACCCGGTGCCCGTGGCCGAGGTGGTCACGCCGGCCCTGCGGTTCCTCAGCAACGAGTGGCGGGACACGGTGCAAATCGAGCAAAAACTCGCGGAGCACCAGACGATCTGGGCCAATAAAAACAAACTGATCCAGGTGATAGTGAACCTCCTGCAAAACTCCCTCGACTCGCTAAGGGCGAAAGCCTTCGCCAATGGGGAAAAACCAACCATCCGGATCGAAGGGCGGATGGAAAACGGGCAGACCATTCTGTCGGTTTGGGACAATGGCGCGGGCATTGACGCCCGGCATGTGGACAAGATTTTTGACCCGTTTTTCACCACCAAGGACGTGGGCGAAGGCATGGGGCTGGGGCTGAGCATCTGCTACAGCATTGTGCAGGAATACGCCGGCCGGATTTCAGTGAAGACGGAGCCCGGAAAATTCTGTGAATTTACGCTGGAGTTTCCAGTCAAAGGACAGGCTTAATAAAACCGGGATCAAATGGAATACCAATACGACTATAAACGATTCGCCGTTCTCTACGTGGACGACGAGGAAAAATCGCTGACCAATTTCACGCGGGCGTTTGGCGATGACTTCCGCATTTTCACCGCCGCCAACGCCCCGGAGGGTCTCCGGCGGCTCGAAGCGCACGCCGACGAGATCGGCGTGCTGATGACCGACCAGCGGATGCCCGGCGAAAACGGCGTCTGGCTGCTGGAGCGGGCGCGGCACCTGCGTCCGCGCATTTTGCGCATGCTGGTCACGGCCTACACGGACATGGAGGCCGCCATCGCCGCCGTCAACAGCGGCGCGATTTACAAATACATCACCAAGCCCTGGGACCCGCCGCAACTCGAGCTCACGCTCCGGCACGCCCTGGAATTTTTCATGGTGCAAGCCGAGCGCGACCAGTTGCTCCGCGAAAAAATGTCCGTGCTGCACAACATGATGGTGGCCGATCGCATCGTGAGCCTCGGACTGCTGGCCGCCGGCCTGAGCCACCACATCCGCAATTCGCTCGTCGCGGTAAAAACCTTTCTCGACCTCGCGCCCGGAAAGATGGCGGAGGAAAAAACGGATCTGGCCGGCCTGCGCAACCCCGATTTCTGGAAGGAGTACCACCAGAACGTCCAGTCGCAGATCGAAAAAATCAACGGCCTGCTCAAGGACCTTTGGACGGCGTCGGACCACCGCGGCCCGGCGCAATTCAACGACGAAGTGCGGCTGCATCAGGCGGTCGGCACGGCGTTGGACATGTTCAAGGACCAGTTTGCCGCGCGGCGGATTGTGGTGGAGAACCGCATTCCCGATTCGCTGCCCGCGCTGCATGTGGATCAGCCAAAATTTTGCCGGCTGTTTGAATTATTGCTGAAGGATGAAGTGGCCACGCTGCCGGCCGGCGGCCGCATCACCCTGGCTGCGGAATTGAAAAACAACGGCGGGAAACCCGAAATCGTCGTTCAATTCAGCGACAATGGCCCGGGCCTGCCGCAAGAGGCGCTGAGCGTCATCTTCGACCCGTTTGTCGTGAAAGACACCGTGCCCTCCGAGTATGGCATCCATTTGATGGCCTGCTTTTTCATCGTCCACCATCATGGCGGCAAAATCGCGGCATGCAGCCGGCACGGTGAAGGCACCACGTTTACCCTGCACCTCCCGCTCCATCCCGAACCGGTCGCCCCGACGCCGGACGACACGGCTTTTCTGCAAAAAGCCCTTTTAAATGAAGGACTTTGGGACAAATTGCTGACCGGCGGATAAAGAGGTCTTCACTTCGCCTCGGCCGGCCCAAAAATCTGCACTGGCGCCTCAAGATTCCATTGACCTTTGGGCTGGAATTATGGATGATTCATCGGCAGAATGCCAAACGGGCAGGGTAATCAGTTGTTTGAGACGTAATGAAAACCATTCTGGTTCTGTCTTCCCACCCAGACTTTGCCGAATCGGTTCGGGGAAGTCTGCATCCGGAGCAATATCGGGTGGTGCATCGCCTCAATGTGGATGAGGCCGAGCCGTTGCTCGCCCATGGTCTGGCCGCCGCCTGTGTGCTGGATGTGGATTTAATGGATGTGGATGGCGTCTGGGTCATCGAACGTTTTCGGCACCATAACGCCAAAACGCCCATCTTGGCCTATTCTTCCCGCAATCAGTCCGAATGGGAGGAGGAAGCTTTTCTGCATGGCGCCACCCATGTGCTGGCCAAACCGGTCCGACCCCGGCTGTTGAATTCCTTGCTGGAACGTCTTTGGAATGTTCCGGCCGCCCCGCGTTCCGCGCCAACCCCGCCGCCAGCCAGCCTTCCAGCTCTCCGCCCCGAATCGCCGGCCGCCGGCGGTTTTGTCAATGCATCGCCGACGCTCGACATGCTGCGCGATTTTTCGTCCATCCTCACTCATTCGCTGAATGCCGAGGCCATGTTGCGCCAATTTCTGCTGTTCCTCCGCGAGATCCTCGGCGTCAATCGCGCCGCGATTTTTCTGAACCGCCCCTGCACACCGCTCACCGAGACGCCTTCCCCGGAGGACAGCCGCCGCCTGCGCGCGGTGTCCGCCATCGGTCTTTCGCCCGGACTGCTCGAACATTTTGAGCTGTCGCTGGACAACGGCATCGGCGCCCAGATTGCCAAACTCGGCCGGGTTCTCCGCCGCCACAGCGACGAGGCCCGGATGGATGCCGAAACGCAAAAGGAATTCGAACTGCTCGGAACCCAGGTCGCGGTGCCCATTCCCGGCCGGGATGGCATTGTCGGCGTGGCGGTGTTCGATGGCCGGGTCACCGGTGAGCCGCTGGTCAACGTCGAGCTGGAACTTATTTTCCACCTGCTCGAACAGGTGGGCCTCGCGCTCCGCAACATCTGGCTGCACGACCAGCTCGCCGGCAACCATGAGATGATGGCCGACGTGCTGCGCGAACTCAGCAGCGCGTGCATCGTCGTCGGCCGCGATTTGAAGGTGCTGCACGCCAACAAGGCCGCGCGCCGCCACTTCGGCCAGAAGCACAAACGCAGCGGGGAACTCGACTTCAGCGACCTGCCCCAGGAACTGGGCGCGAAAATTTACCAGGTGTTGAAGACCGGCGCCGCGATGGGGCCATATCGGTATGCGCCGGAAAATTCGCCGGGGACCATTTACAGCGTCACCGTGGTGCCCTTTCAGCGTGGAAATTCCACCGTGCCGGTTTCGGCGCTGCTGACCGCCGATGATCTCACCCAGGCCGACCAGTTGCGCCGGCTGGAGGTCGAGGCCGGCAATTTGCGCCTCATCAAGTCCATGTCCGACCGGCTGGCGCACGAAATCGGCAACGCGCTCGTGCCGCTGGCCACTCACCAGCAGCTGCTGGCGGAAAAATACCGGGACAAGGAATTTCGCGAATCCCTCGATCAGGCCCTCGCCGAAGGCGTCAAGCGCGTGACGCGGTTGATCAATCAAATGCGCTTTCTGGCGCGTGAAGGGCATATTGAACAGGAAACGTTTGGGGTGCAAAAATTGATCGAGGAGGCCTACCAGGAGGCGCGCAAACACCAGTCCGCCGACTCCTCCAAATTACAATTCGACAAAAGCGGCGAGTCCGTGGTCATGACCGGCGACCGGGCCGCGCTCAAACACGCGCTGGCCGAAATCATGCTCAATGCGCTGCAGGCCAATCCGAAGGAGCCGAAAATCGGCGTCACCTTGCACACCGATGCCCATGGGAGCGGGCTGCCGGATGTTCAGATCGAGGTCCAGGACAACGGTTCCGGTTTCACCGCGGAAACCGCGCAGAAGGCGCCGGCACCGTTTTTCACCACGCGCAACGTGGGTTTGGGGTTGGGATTGACCGTCAGCCGGAAAATCATTGAGACGCACCACGGCAAACTGGAGATCGTCCCGCCGCAGGCCGGCCGCCACGGGGTCGTCCGCGTTTCCTTGCCGGCGGACTCCGGTATGGCCACGGCCGCCTAAGCGTTGCGTGGTCTAGGCGCCGTTGTCGCCGATGGCCTCAACCGGGCAACCTTCCTTGGCTTCCTTGCAGCGCACTTCCTCTTCCGGCGACGCCGGTTGCTTGTAAACGAACGAGTAGCCGCCGTCCTCGTTGCGCTTGAAATTGTCCGGCGCCGTCTCGCGGCACAGGTCGCAATCAATGCACTGGTTGTCCACGTAGTATTTGCCCGCGATGCTTTCCGGATATTTGTTTGCCACGTCAGCCATAAAATCAGTTTTGAATTTGCGGTGCAATATGGAGGCGACGCCCCGCCATGGCAAGTCCATTTGGGCTCTTTTTCATCCGTCCGGGATGGAATAAATCCTTTTTACTCCGGCCATTCGTAATTATTCTTACGCCCATGGAATCGAGCACCCTGCGTAAAACGAAAATCATCGCCACCCTCGGCCCGGCGACCGAGTCCGTGGAAATGATCGGCAAGCTCATGGAAGCCGGCGTGAATGTCTTCCGCCTCAACATGTCCCACGCACCGCACGACTGGGTCCGCCGCCTCGTCCAGGACATCCGCGCCGCCGCCACCGCCCGCCAGATGCACATCGGCATCATGATGGACACGCAGGGCCCGGCCATCCGCACCGGCGACATCGGCGTGCCACTCGACCTGCAACCCGGCCAGAAGTTCACCCTCACCGTCCGCGGCGAACGCAGCGAGGAGGAGCGTTCCGTGGACGTGAACTACGCCAATTTCGTCAATGACATCAACCTCGGCGACGTCGTGCTCATCGACAACGGCGCCATCGAAATGAAGGTGCTCGCCAAGGCCGGCAACAAGGTGGAGTGCGAAGTCCTGACCGCCGGCAAGCTCGGCAGCCGCCGCCACATCAACCTGCCCGGGGTCAAGGTCAGCTTGCCCGCCCTCACCGCCAAGGACATCAAGGACGTCACGCTTGGCCTCGAGGTCGGGGTGGACCTGATTGCCCTGTCGTTTGTCCGCGAAGCGCGGGACCTGCTCCAGTTGCGGGAACTTTTTGACCCTGGCAAACCCCACCCGCTGGTCATCGCCAAGATTGAGGACGAGCAGGCCGTCGCCAATCTGGAATCCATCGTGCAGGAAGCCGACGGCGTGATGGTGGCGCGCGGCGATTTGGGCATTGAAATTCCCTACGAGGAACTGCCCATCGTCCAGCGCCGCATTGTCAAGACCTGCCTGCGCGTCGGCAAACCCGTCATTGTCGCCACGCACATGCTGGAAAGCATGATTGAATCGCCCATGCCCACGCGGGCCGAGGTCACCGATGTGGCCAACGCCGTGTTCGAGCAGGCCGACGCCATCATGCTGAGCGGTGAAACCACCGTCGGCAAATACCCGCTCAAATGCATCGAGGTGTTTGACCGCATCGCCACGCGCATCGAGCGCAGCGGCGGGGCCAACTTTTTTGAGCACTCCGACCTGGTCACCCCGCGCCAGAAGCTTGTCAAGAGTGCCGTGGTCATGGCCAACGAACTCCGGGCCGAGGCCCTGCTCGTGATCACGCGCACCGGCAACATGGCGCGCTACGTCGGCTGGCTCCGCCCGCGCCACTCAAAAATTTACGCCCTGTGCCCCAACGACCAGGTCGCCGGCGGCCTGACCTTGAGCTGGGGCGTCACGCCGGTGGTTGTTCCTTTTGACCTGATCAACCCGGAAAATACCATCGAAGTGGCGCTGAAAATCCTGCTGGCGCAGGGCCGGCTGAAGTCCGGCGCCACCGCGGTCATCATCGGCTCCATTCTCGTCGGCGAACAGATTGTGGACGCAGTGCAGATGCGGGTGGTGTGATCCAAGTTTGTCGGAGCCGACTGAGGAGGCTCAACTCAATTGCAGCACCATGCGATCTAAATTCAATGGGCCAGTGACTTCACCGCTTCTGTGGCGAGATTGAGCAGGGTGGCCGGAAACAAACCAATCCAGAACATGCCCGCCATGCAAATGGTCAGGGTCAATTTGGCCGGGCCGGAAAGTAAAATCGGGGCCAGATCCGGCACGTCCCGGCTCCAGTAAATCGCGCGGATGACGCCAAAATAGTAGTAAAGGGAGATCACCACGCCCGCCAGGGCGGTGAACACGAGGCAATAATAGCCGTGGTTCGGCGTGGCTTGGGCCTGTGCAATCACCGCCTTCAGCAGTAAAAATTTTCCGAAGAAACCCGCCAGTGGCGGGATGCCCGCCAGCGACACCATCGCCAGCGCCAACGTCGAGGCGAGCAGCGGTGAACGCTGGTTCAAACCCGCCAGCGCGGAAATGTCCTCGTTCTCCAGGTGTCGCATCACCAGCACGATGACCGCGAACGCCCCCAGCACGGTGAACAGATAACCGCCCAGATAATACAGAATGGCCGCCTGTCCGCTCGCGCTTAAAGCGGCCACGCCCAACAGCAGGTAACCGGCGTGGGCGATGCTCGAATAACCCAGCAGCCGCTTCAGGTTGCGCTGCGGGAGCGCACACAGGTTGCCGTAAAGAATCGTGATGCCGGAAATGACGATCAGCAGGTTGGCCCAATGCGCGGTGATGCTGGGAACCGCGGTGAACAAAACCCGCAGCAACAGGACGAACCCGGCCGCCTTCGAACCGACAGCGAGAAAGGCTGTCGTCGGGGTCGGCGCGCCCTGATACACGTCCGGCGCCCAGATTTGAAACGGAAAGGCGGCGATCTTGAAACCGAGACCGACGAGCACCAGCAGCACGCCGAGCAGAAAGATCTGGTTCCCGGCAAATTGGGGGGCGACCAGGGCCAGCTCGCTGAAGTTGAATTTGCCAGTGGTGCCCCATACCAGGGCGATGCCGTACACCATGAAGGCCGACGACAAGGCGCCCAGGATCAGATATTTCACCCCGGCCTCGAGCGACACCAGCCGGCCCCGCTGGAAACTGGTGAGCACATAAAACGTGATGGTGATGAGTTCAATCGAGACGAACAGCATCGCGAAGTCATTGGCGGACGCCGCAAACAACATTCCCGCCAGCGCGAACACGATGAGCGAATAATATTCCGAAATGCCCGCCGTCAGCCGGTCGGAAAATTCCGCCGCCAGGAATAGGACGAGCATGGCGGCGACAAGAAAAAAGCGCTTGAAGAAAATCGCCAGGCCGTCCTGGACGAAGGAGCCGTTGAAGGCCGAACCCGTGTCGCCCGAACCCATCAAGAGCATCACCCCCAGGGCCGCGATGGCCCCGTAGGCGAGATAACGCCGCCGTTCGGGCGGCATGAACACATCCGCCAGCATCAGCACCAGGCCCAGGCCGATGACCAGGATCTCCAGACTCATCAAGGAAGCGTTCATCAATTTCGGATTTCAGATTGCGGATTTCGGATTTCAGAAAGGCCGGCCGGCGCGACCATTTTGTCCGCCGATTTTGCCGTCACCGTCAGGGCCACCACCTTGGCGGCGTCCGGCGTGATTTTATCCGCGAGCAATCGCGGAAAACAGCCGAAGGCAAACAAGGCCGCCAGCAACAGCGCATAAGGCAGCTTGCGCCAAACGTTCGATGCGTCCGGAATGCCTGACCACTTTTCCGGGAGCGGGCCGTGCAGGACATCCCGCATGGCGCGCAGCATGTACAGCGCGCCGATCAGCAGCGCGCCCCACAGCGCGAGGCCGGTCACGAGCGGAAACACCTGCCACGCTCCGAAGAACACGGTGACTTCGCCGACAAAATTCGCAAAACCCGGCAGACCGCAGCCCGCCATGGCGGCCATCAGCAGCGCCGTGCCGATGAAGGGCAGCTTCCGGCACAACCCGCCCAGTTCGCGTATCTGAAGCGTGCCGGTTTGCTGGTAAATGTAACCGCTCAACGCAAAGGTCAGCGCCGCGAGGAAGCCGTGCGCAATCATGATCAGCACCGCCCCGGTCACGCCGATGAGGTTCAGGCTGGCGATGCCGAGGAAAATAAAGCCCATGTGCGCCACGCTCGAATTGCCGATGAGCAGATTCAAATCCTTCTGCCGCATGGCCACCCAGCCGACGAACAGGATGTTGCCGAGACACAGCCACGCCAGGATGTGCATCCAGCCTTGGGCCGCCTGCGGCAATAACGGCAAGGCCACGCGGATCAAACCGTAAAGCCCGAATTTCTTCAGCACCCCCGCGTGCAGCATCGCGGTGGGCGAAGGTGCGGACGCATAGCCCAGCGGCGCCCAGGTATGGAACGGCCAGAGCGATACCAGAATGCCAAAGCCGAACAGCAGCAGGGGGAAGATGACATTCTGGGCGTTGGTCGCGATCGGGCTGGTTTTGGCGTGCGCGATCAATTTCGGGATGTAGAAGGTGTTCGCCCCCGATTGCAAATAGAGCGCGATGAGCCCGATGAGTGCGATCAGCGCTCCGACACTCAAATAAATCGTGATCTGGAAGGTGGCGTAGTTCTTCCGTTCACCCCGGCCCCAGACGCCGATCATGATGAAGGTCGGCACCAGCGCAAGTTCATGCAGGAAGTAGAAGAAGAACAAATCGAGGGACGCAAACGCGCCAAGGATGCCACCGCTCATCACGAGCAGCAGGATATAAAACTCCTTCTCGCGCGACTGGATTTCCCAGGAACAGCAGGCCGCGGCAAACGCGACCACGGCGCCCATCAAAATCAATCCGACGTTCAAACCATCCACGCCGACGTGATAGCTGATGCCAAGCGACTCGACCCACGGAATTTGCTGCACGAAGCGATATCCGTCGGCGTCCACCGGGGCGCAGCCGTACTGCACGAACATCTTCACCGCCAGCACCATCGGGATCAACGTGGCGAGGATGGCGACGGAGCGGAAGATGACGCGGTAATTGCGCGGCACAAAAATCAGCGCCGTCGCCGCCAGCAGCGGCCACCCCAGGATGTAAGTCAATATGGACATCGTTTATTTCCCCAAAACCAGATACAGCACCACGGCCACGCCGAGCACGAACAGGAAGGCGTAGGTCTGAAGATTGCCGGTCTGCATGAGGCGCAACGCGCGCCCGGTAAAATCCGTGCCGCCGCGGATCAACCCGATGCAGCCCCAATCCAGCACCCAGCGGTCAACCAGCCCCATCACCTGGGCGATGAAATCATGCGCGCGAATGAAGGTGGCCTCGTAAATTTCGTCGAAGTAAAACCGGTTCTTCATCGCAGTCGCCAAACCGCCGAGTTTCGCGGGCAGCGGATCGTTCGGGGCATTCTGATACAAGGCCCGCGCCGCAAAAAAACCGGCCGCCACAAACGCAATTCCGATCAGCGCGCCAACGGGTGCAAGCGCAAACGGCTCGACGATTCTTTGGGCGAACGTCGGGCCGGGTTCCCCGGGCGAAAATTGGGCCAGATAAATGTCGCTGATGGGCAGGACTCCGCCGACGACCGCGAGCACCGCGAGGACGATCAGGGGCCAGGTCATGACGGCGGGCGATTCGTGCGCGTGGCCGGCGGCTTCCGTCCGGGGCTTGCCAACCAACGCGACATAAAAGAGCCGGAACATATAAAACGCAGTCAAACCGGCCACCGCCGCGCCCAGGATGAAGAGCACATAATTTTTTTGCTCCAGCGCCTGCGCGAGAATTGAATCCTTCGAGTAAAATCCGCTGAACGGCGGCACGCCGCTCAAGGCCAGGGTGCCAATCAGGAACGTCCAGAACGTGATGCCCATTTTTTTGCACAGGCCGCCCATCTTCCAGATGTCCTGCTCCTCATGCAGCGCGTGGATGACCGAGCCGGCGCCGAGGAACAGCAGCGCCTTGAAAAACGCGTGCGTGGTGAGGTGGAACATCGCCGGCGTGGGGCCGCCGAGACCCACGGCCATGACCATGTAGCCGAGCTGCGACAGCGTCGAGTAGGCCAGAATGCGCTTGATGTCGTTTTGCTGGACGGCGATCAGGGCCGCGAGCAAGGCGGTGAATCCGCCGATGTAGGCGATGACCTGCAACGCCGCCGGGTCGAGCAGGAAGAGAATCCGGCAGAGCATGTAAACACCCGCGGCCACCATGGTGGCGGCATGGATGAGCGCGCTGACCGGAGTCGGGCCTTCCATGGCGTCCGGCAACCAGACGTGCAGCGGGAATTGCGCGGATTTGCCCATCGCCCCGCAGAAGATCAGCAGTCCGGCAATGCTGGCAATGGTTCCGAGCGCCGCCGGATTGGCCGAGAGGATTTGCTGCAGCGTGCTGAAATTCAATGAGCCGAGCGCCGTCCAAACCACCAAGATTCCCATCAGGAAACCAAAGTCGCCGAGGCGGTTGGTGAAGAAGGCTTTTTTTGCCGCGTCCGCCGCGCTGGGTTTTTCAAACCAGAAGCCGATGAGCAGATAGCTGGAAACCCCGACGAGTTCCCAGAAGATGAACAGTTCGATGAAATTATTGGCCAGCACGATGCCGAGCATGGAGAAGGTGAACAGGCTCAGGCAGGCGAAGAACCGCGCCATGCTGCGGTCGGCATGCATGTAGCCAAAGGAGTAAATATGGATTGCGCCGCCGACGCCGGTGACGATGAGCATCATCATCAGGCTCAGGCGGTCGAGCTTCAGGCCGAAATCCACGTTCAGATTGCCAATGGACAGCCAGTTCGTGGTGGACTCGACATTGATCCAACCGTAATTGGCGATCAAGACAACCGTGAGGACAAAGCCGATGACAATGGCGCCGATGGAGAGAAGCGCACTGATGGTGCGCCAACGCAGCGTAAACAGCGTGATGCTTGCCGCCGCGAGCAGCGGCAGAAACAAAATAACCCAAGGCAAAATTACGTAATTCATCACTTGGAGCGGGAACATCGGACGCCAAATATAGCCGCCGACGCCAGTCGGCACTGACTTTCGGAAAGGCCAGTGTGCGCGGATTCACGTCCGCGGCTACAATATTCAGAGGTAGCAGCCGAGGTAACGAGGCTTTGACTTCCGTCACGCATCACGCAACACGCATCACGGCGGCGGCTACTGGTTGAATGGAAACTTTCGTTCATGGTTAGAGTTTCATCGTGGTCAGGTCTTCGACGTGCGCGGTCTGGCGTTTGCGGTAGAGGGCGACGATGAGCGCCAGGCCGACCGAAACCTCTGCCGCCGCCACAGTAATGATGAAGAAGACCAGGATCTGGCCGTTCAGGTTGTTGTTGAACCACGAAAATGAGACGAGGGCGAGGTTCGCGGCGTTGAGCATCAGCTCCAGGGACATGTATATCACCAGCAAATTGCGCCGCAGGACGACGCCCAGCAGCCCCAGGCAGAACAGCAGGGCGCTCACGATCAGATAATGTTCGAGTCCGACGTGCATGTTATTTGGAATCCTTTTTGCTCAACAAAATCACCCCGATCATGGCCACCAGCAGCAGCACGGAGACGACTTCAAACGGCAGCAGATACTGCGTGAATAACAGCCTGCCAAGCACGGCCGGTTCGCCCTCCGCCGCCGACAGCTGGGCGTCCGGTCTGGTCACCAGGATGGATTTCACAAAAATCATCACGATGGCGCCGACCGAAACCAATCCAGCGACGAGCCCGAATTTTTTGATCTTGCGATGTTCCTCCTCCTTCAAATCCAGCAGCATGATGACGAAGAGGAACAGCACCATGACAGCGCCGGCGTAAACGAGGATTTGCACGGCGGCGAGGAAGAACGCATGCAACAGCACGAACAACCCCGCCAGCGATATGATGGTCAACACGAGAAACATGGCGCTGGTGACCGGGCTGCGGCTGAACGGATTGGCAATGACGAGCACGCCGCACAACAGCGTCAACGCCGCAAATACGTAAAATAAAATGTCAGGCAATCCCATGTTTTATCCGCTTCAGACCTTCACTGGAAAAGATTCCTGTTCCTTCGCCTCGTCGAGCTTGTGCTTCCATTTCTGGATGCCGCCGTGCGTGCCGCCCAGCGCCAGGAGCTTTTCCTTGTCGTAAATCATTTCCGCCCGGCTCAGGCCGGTCAGCGAGTAATCCTTGAGCAGGAAAATGGCCTCCTCCGGGCAGACTTCCTGGCAAAAGCCGCAGTAAATGCAGCGGAGCATGTTGATTTCGAACTCCTGCGGCATTTTCTCCGCGTTGGGGCGGTCGGCCAGCCCGCCGGTCGGCCCCGGCGGAATTATTTTAATCGCCTTGGGCGGACAGACAAACTCACACAGCTGGCAGGAGACACACTTGGTGTTGCCTTCCTGGTCACGCACGAGGTACGGCGCCCCGCGATAGTCCGCCGGCACGGCCCATTTCTCCTCGGGATATTGCATGGTGACCGCCTTGCCGCCAAACAGCGTGCGCGCGAAATGCCGGGCCGTGACCTTGAAGCCGCCGATGATGGCCGGCAGATAAATCCGTTCCCAGAAATTCAATGGTTTGCGTTTGACGATCATTTCAAGTTCAACTCCTCAGCCACAAAATCACCGCCGTCAGAACAATGTTCGCCAGCGCCAGCGGCAAGAACCGGCACCAGCCCAGGTCCATCAACTGGTCGTACCGGAAGCGCGGCCACATCCAGCGCACCCAGATGAACAACAGCAGAAAGACCGACACCTTCGCCAGAAAAACCACGATGTGCGCCACGCCGCCCAGCAACGTCGCCGCCGGCTGGTCGAGGCCGAACCACGGCAGCGTCCAGCCGCCGAAAAACAAGGTCACCATCATCGCCGACGCGAGCACCATGTTCGCGTATTCGCCCATGAAAAACAGCGCAAATTTGATCGAGCTGTATTCGATGTTGTAACCGCCGGCCAGTTCCTGCTCGGCTTCCGGCAAATCGAACGGCGTGCGGTTGGTTTCGGCAAAAGCCGCGGCAAGAAAAATGGCGAAGGCCAGCGGCTGCTTGAACACCAGCCAGTGCCACCAGGCGCCGGTCTGGTAAACGATCACGTCATTGAGATTCAGACTGCCAACGAGCAGAAAGACCGGGATGACCGACATGCCCATGGAAATCTCATAGGAAATCAGCTGGGCGCTGGAGCGGATGCCGCCGAGGAACGGGTATTTCGAGTTCGCCGCATAGCCCGCCAGCACGATGCTATAAACGCCCAGTGAGACCATGCCGAAGGTGTAAAGGATGCCGACGTTCAAGTTCGCCATCACCATCGGCTGATGGCCCAGCCTGGAGCCAAACGGAATCACCGCGAGGTTGAGGATGGCCGGCATCAGGGCAATGGCCGGCGCCAGAATGAAATAAATTTTGCGCACGTGCGCCGGCGTGAAGTCCTCCTTGAAAAAGGACTTGATGCCGTCCGCCGCCGGTTGCAGCAGGCCCAGCGGCCCGACGCGATTCGGGCCGATCCGGTCCTGCATGAACGCGCAGACGCGCCGTTCCGCCAGCACGATGTACGCGACCATCGACATCATGACGTTAAACGCGACAAAAACCTTCAACGCCGTGAACAGCGTGAATTGTCCCATCGGCGATTTTACCCAGGCTAGGATGGTCTCGATCATGGTCTAAATTTTCACGTTCACCCCGGTATCGCCCAGCCCCGCCCACGTCAATGGGTGGAATGCAGGCACGTCCTTGGCCATCTCGTTGAACAAGCCCTCGATGGTCAGGAAGCCGTCCTGGCCGGTGACGTTATAAACCAAATCATGCAAAAATTCCCATTCGGGCCGGGCCTCGCCGGGGGGCTCGACGGCCTTCATGAATTTCTGGACGCGGCCCTTCGCGTTGGTGAACGTCCCGCGTTTCTCGGCATGGGCGCAGCCGGGCAACAGGTAATGCGCCAGCTTCGTGGTCGCGTTGGGCAGAATGTCGCTCACGATGAGCGTTTCCAGTCTGCCGAGCAACTCCGCGTCGAGGCTGTTTTTCGTCACGTCCTCGCCAAAAACGATGAGGGTTTTGACTTTGCCGGCGCGGATGTGCTCGGCGATCGGCAGGAGCTTGATGCCGGCGCTGGCCTGGCAAATGCCGATCAACCGCGCCCCGGTCTTGTTCGGGTTGCGGTCGGCGTTCAGCAACAATTTATCGGCCTCGCCAAAACGACCGACCGAATCGGTGAGCGCGCCCAGTTTGTCCGCCAGCTTTTTGAGCAGCCATAATTCCTCGTTCGTCTGCCGGGCGGACGCAACCATGGCCACCGAGCCGTGCGGCGCCTGCTTCAATTTCTCCGCGATCTCGTTCAAAGCCGCCGTCCAGGTCGTTTTTTGTCCGCGCATCAGCACGTCCTTCAGGCGGTCCTCCCGGCCGATCCATTTGTAATTCAACCGGCCGGCGTCGCACATCCACGGGCCGTTGACGGCGTCATTTTCACGCGGGACATAGCGATAAATCTTTTCCTCGCGCGACCCGATAAGAATGCTGCAGCCGGTGGCGCAACTCGTGCAGACGCTCTTGGTCTCCTTGAGAAACCAGACGCGCATCTGGAAACGAAAATCCTTCGACGTCAGCGCGCCGACCGGACAGATGTCCACCGTGTTCAGGGTGTAATTATTGTCGAAAACCTTGCCCGGATAGGCGGTCAATGTGTTGTAACTGCCACGGTTTACGATGCCCAGCGCGTCATCGCCGGCAATGTCCTTTGCAAACCGGATGCAGCGGGTGCAAAGAATGCAGCGTTCGTCGTCGAGCACAATGCGCGGGCCAAGATCCACGGCCTTGGGCTTGTGCACCTTCGGTTCGACAAAGCGGCTGGCGGACTGGCCGTAGTCCATGGAATATTCCTGGAGTTTGCATTCTCCCGCCTGGTCGCAGATCGGGCAATCCAGCGGGTGATTGATGAGCAGGAATTCGAGCACACCTTCGCGCATCTGCTTCACACCCGGGGTGTTCGTGTAGATTTCCATGCCGGGCGAAATCGGCGTGGCACAGGCAATGGCCGGGCGCGGCGACTTCGCGATTTTCGGCGTGCCGTCAGGATTCAACACCGGCTTGCGGTCCGGGCCCAGGGCGGGCGTGCCGAACTCGACCAGGCACATGCGGCAGTTGCCCGCGATGGGCAGCTTCGGATGATAGCAATAATGCGGCACCTCCACCTTCACCAGTTCGCAGGCCTGAATCATGGTGGTTGGCGTCAGCTTGCCGGACCAATCGGCCATGAGGCGCGGCACCTCGATTTCGCGCCCGTCCACCTTCACCTTGATCTTTTCGACCGGTGGCGCGGGCTTCGTTTCCGTTGTGGCGGCAGTTGACATGGCAATCAGTGAGGCGCGGCGGCCAGTTGCCCGGGCTCAGCCGCGGTGGTATTTTCCCTGGCGCGGCGCGCTTCGTCAGCGGCGCCTTTCGCAACAAATTCGTCCTTGAACTTCGCGATAAAACTTTGCACCGGCCAGGAACAGGCCTCGCCGAAGGCGCAAATCGTGCGGCCTCCGGGAATGTTGTCGGCAATCTTGACCAGATAATCGGCATCCCCGGCCCGGCCTTCGCCGTGCGTGAGGCGATGCAGCGCCTTGCTCATCCACAGCGAGCCTTCGCGGCAGGGTGTGCATTGGCCGCAGCTTTCATGGGCGTAGAACTCGGAAATATTGGCCAGGGCTTCGACAATGTCGGTCGAGTCATCCATCACGATGATGGCGCTGGAACCGCTCATCGAGCCGGCGGCGGCCAGCGAATCGAAATCGTAAGGCAAATCGAGCATGTCAGTCTCGACCAGGATTTCCTTGCCCACGGCGTCCTTCTTCTTGAGCTTAAATTTTTCGCCCGCCTTGAAGACCTTGGCCGACGATCCCCCGGGGATGACCGCCTTGAGTTTGTGTCCGTCGCGCAGTCCGCCGCCAAAGGCCGGGTCATGGATGAGCTCCCCGATGGTGGCCTTGCCGGTTTCGATTTCGTAATAGCCGGGTTTTTTCACGTGGCCGCTGAGGCTGACGATGCGGGTGCCGGTGTTGTTGGGCGTCCCGAGCTTCGCAAACTCCGCGCCGCCCAGGGTGACAATATGCTTCACGTTGCAGAGCGTCTCAACGTTGTTGACAATGGTTGGGCACATCCAGAGGCCGAGCACCGCCGGGAAATAGGGCGGCTTGATGCGCGGATAAGGCCGTTTGCCTTCGAGCGATTCGATCAGGCCGGTTTCCTCACCGCAGATGTAGGCGCCCGCGCCGCGGTGGACGTAAATCTCCAGATCGTAGCCACTGCCCAGGATGTTTTTGCCGAGCAGGTTTTTGGCGCGGGCTTCATTGATGGCTTTGACCAATAGTTTGGCGCCGTCGGGCATTTCGCCGCGGATGTATATGTAAGCCAGGTGCACGTCGTTGGCGAAGCAGGAAATGATCATGCCCTCGATCAACTGATGGGGGTCCTTGTACATGATCTGCCGGTCCTTGAACGTGCCCGGCTCGGATTCATCCGCATTGCAGATCAGGTAAATCGGCTTGCCGCTCTTGCGGTCCACAAACGACCATTTGAGGCCGCAAGAAAAACCCGCGCCGCCGCGACCGCGCAGGCCGGAAGACATCACTTCCTGGCGGATCTGTTCCGGCGCGCTCTGCGTTTTGCCGTCGGGCAGGGATTTGGGCTGGAGCGCGAGCGCTTTTTTGAGCGCCGCGTAGCCGCCGTGACGCAAATAGCACTCGAGATCGGGCGTGTACCCCGGCTCATCGGCGTATTTTAAAATCAGTCTGTATTCCTGCGGCATATCAACAGCTTGACTCAGCGGTAAAAATCCCTACGTTAACCGACGCTCCGGCCTGCCCGATGGTGTAACGGTAGCACAGCAGACTCTGAATCTGTTTGTCATGGTTCAAATCCATGTCGGGCAGCCAACTGGCCGCGGCTGGATCTAATATCTTCATTTGCATTTCCCCACAATTTCCTCCGCCTTGGCGTGGCTGACGCCTTCATAAAAAGCGTCGTTGCACATCACCACCGGGGCGGTCCCGCAACTCGCCAGGCATTCGACGAATTCGACCGTGAACTTTCCGTCCTTCGTCGTTTGCGGGCCGTGCGCGTGAGCGTTCAGGCCCAGTTTCTCGCAAAAATGCCGGTGCAGTTGATACGCGCCGCCCAAGGCACAGCTCAGGGTCCGGCAGACCTTGATCTGATATTTGCCCATCGGCTGCGGGCGGAGCATGGGATAAAACGTCACGATTTCGTAAACATTGATGGGCTGCAATTCGAGCTTCCGGGCCGTCCATTCGACCGCTGGCTGCGAAATCCAGCCGAAATGCTCCTGGATCGCGTGCAACACCATGAGTGACGCGGCGCGTTTCACCGGATAATGGGTGATCAATTCATCCACCTCCGCCTCGAGCGCCGGGGGCACGGCAAAGCCGCTCTGGGGCCGGAGCGGATTGGGAATGGATTCGGTGTGCGCGGCGTTCATCATTATTTTTCGTTTACCGGTCACATTCACCCATCACAAAATCCAGCGACCCGAGAATGACCACGGTATCGCTCATCATGTGCCCGGGCATGAGTTCACTCAGGATGCTCAGGTTTACAAAGCTGGGGGACCGGATCTTCATCCGGTAGGGCGTGCCGCCGCCGCGGCTGTTGATGTAGAAGCCGAGTTCGCCCTTGGGATTCTCGTGTCCGAAATAGATTTCGCCGGGCGGCACATTCATGCCCTGGGTCACCAAAATAAACTGGTGGATCAGTTCCTCCATGCCGGATAATACCCGGTCCTTCGCGGGCAAAACCACCTTGCCGTCGGCCACGTTGACCGGTTCCTTGGATTTATTGTCCGCGCCACCGGGAATTTTGTCGAGGCACTGATATAATAGGCGCATGCTCTGGCGCATTTCCTCCATGCGCACCAGGTAACGATCGTAGCAATCACCCACCGAGCCGACGGGAATGTCAAATTCCAGATCCGGATAGCAGAGATACGGCTGGTTTTTGCGCAAATCGTATTCGATGCCACTGCCGCGCAAGTTCGGACCGCTGAGGCCGTAATCAATCGCCATTTCCTTTGAAATCAGGCCGACATCCCGGGTCCGGTCCACCCAGATGCGATTGCGGGTGAGCAGGGTTTCGCATTCCGCGAGCGTGACGGCGAACTCCTTGAGGAACTGACGGCATTGATCCGTCCAGCCCGGCGGCAAGTCGCGGGAAACGCCGCCGATGCGCGTATAGCTCGTCGTGAATCGCGCGCCGGTGAGCGACTCGCATAAGTTGTAAATCTTCTCGCGTTCAGTGAAGATCAGCAGGAAGACCGTGATCGCGCCCACGTCCATGGCAAACGCCCCCAGACCCAGCAAATGGGCCGAAATCCGCGCCAGCTCGCAGCACATCACGCGGATGTACTGGCAGCGCGGCGGCAATTGCTTTTCGATGCCGATCAACTTCTCCACCGCCAGCGCATAGGCGACGTTATTGGCCAGCGGCGCGAGATAATCCAGCCGGTCCGTGTACGGAATGAACTGGGTGTAGGTCATGTTCTCGGCGATTTTTTCGTCGCCGCGATGCAAATAGCCCACGTCCGGGCTGGCCTTGGTGATGACCTCGCCGTCCAGCTCGAGCACGATGCGCAACACCCCATGGGTGGCCGGATGCGACGGCCCCATGTTCAACACCATTTTCTCACCCTGCATGTCCTGCAGCTCCTCGGCAAGCGGCTGCAATGACTGCACCGCCGCCCCGACCAGGGCCGCGGGATCGCGAAATTCAATGTCTCGTACTTCAGCCATGAAAATCAATCCTCGGGGGTCCGCACCCGCGGCTCGCGCTCAATGGCGTCCCGGCCGCCGGGCACCGTGACAAACGGGCCGCCCTCGAGAGGAGCTGTTTTGGTGAAAGCAACGCCCGGCATCTCGCTCGGCTTGCCGCCGAGCGGAAAATCCTTGCGCAACGGGAAATAGGGATAACCTTCCCACATCAGAATCCGGCGCAAATCCGGATGCCCACGGAAGCGGACGCCCATCATGTCGTAGATTTCGCGTTCGTGCCAGTTGGCCGTGCGCCACACTCCGGTGATGGTCGGCAATTCGGATTTTTCCTCGCTTACCTCGGTTTTGATGCGCAATTCCGCGCCACTGGCCAGGCTGCGGAGATGATAAATAATGGTCCAGCGCGGGTCTTCACCGTAATTGTCCAGGCTGCTGACATCCACGAGGTAATCAAACCCCAATTCCCTTTTGGCGAAGCTGCACACTGCCGCGACGCGCTCCGCATCGGCGAGTTTGACCGTGATTTCACCATGAAACTCGGACGGTTCGGAGATTAAATCACCGAACCGGGCTTTGAGTTGGTTGGCGGATTCAAGGGCGGTCACGGGCAGCGAATGGAGTGATGGCGTTTTGGCGTGATGGAGCCCAAGGGGATCGGAGAACCATTGCTCCCAAACTCCGTCACTCCTGTTCTGCCTCCGTGTTTATCCGTGTTCATCCGTGGTTCAAAATCAGGCTCTCTTTAGCGTTTCGAGAAACGGCTCGTGTTGCACCTTGTTTTGCAATTTCATCAGCGCGTCCAGGACGGCCTCGGGTCGGGGCGGACAGCCGGAAACATAAATATCCACCGGGATGATGTGGTCCACACCCTGCAGGACGGCGTAGCTGCGATACATGCCGCCGGTGGAAGCGCACGCGCCCATGGCAATGACCCATTTCGGCTCGGTCATCTGGTCGTAAATGCGTTTCACCGCCGTCGCCATCTTGTAAGTGACCGTCCCGGCAACAATCATGACGTCGGACTGGCGCGGGGAAAACCGCATGACCTCGGAGCCGAAACGCGAAATGTCAAAGCGGCTGGCCCCAACGGCCATTAATTCAATGGCGCAACACGCCAGACCCATCGGCATCGGCCAGATGGAGTTCTTGCGGAACCAGTTCAAGGCCGCGTCAACGCGCGTGACGATGACGTCGCCCTCAATTTTTGAATCGTAACCGAGTTCGCTCCGGGTTTGCATAGGCACACGCCTCCTAAAAAGCTGCGCTCCAGCCAACGTAAACAACACCATTAGTTGAAACAAGGCAAATTGTGAATTTTTTCACAATGTTTTAGTTTTTGTCGTGCGCCGCGGCCTAGTTGGTGAACAAAACTGATGCACACGGACGGCCCGGGCAATTCGGGCGTTTCCGGTCCGTGATCCGACGGATGATCGGCCGGTTTTGGCCGGCCGGCGCGGGAAATCCGTCACGCGAATTTAACAATCCGGGGAGCGACATTTCTGCTATCAACTTGCGCTTGTGAGCCGCGCCCAAATGCGTACAATCAAAAAACGCGGTTGGCATTAACGATGAAAACTTTTGCAGAGTTGAATTTTCCGGGTCGGCTGATTGCCGTCGAGGGCCTCGACGGGTCCGGCAAGTCCACGCAGATTTACCTGCTGAAACGCTGGCTGGAGGCCGAGGGTATCAAGGTGTATTTCAGCGAGTGGAACTCATCGGAACTGGTTAAGTCCGCCACCAGCAAGGGCAAAAAGCGCGAGCTGCTCACGCCCACGACGTTCAGCCTCATTCATGCGACGGATTTTGCCGACCGCTATGAGCGGCACCTGCTGCCGCTGTTACGCGCCGGCTATGTGGTCTTGTGCGATCGTTACATTTTCACCGCCTTCGCCCGCGACGTCGTGCGCGGCTGCCCCCCCGAATGGGTGCGCGGCATCTACAATTTCGCGGCCCTGCCGGATCTCACGATCTTCTTCAAGGCGGATCTGGAGGTGTCGCTCAACCGCATTCTGGAGGGCCGGCCGAAGCTGAAATTTTTCGAGGCGGGCATGGACCTGGGCTTGTCGAGCGATCCCTACGAAAGTTTCCGCATTTTTCAGGGCCGTATTTTGGAGCAATACATGGCGATGAGCGGCGAGTTTAATTTCGTGGTCATGGACGCCAACCTGCATGTGGAAAAACAGCAGGTCTTCGTGCGAAAACTGGTGGGCGATCGCATTGATTTGAAGCAGTTTAGACGCCGCAGCCCGTTGCCGTTGCCGCCTGCAGCCCCGCCCGCCGATCCGGCGGTGGAGGTGGAGGAGGATTCCGCCGCATGAATACAAATCCGGAACCTCTAAACCCGTGCCGCCGGTTTTACGGACACGGCATCCCTGGCATTCAACTCGACGCTCTCACGGGCCGGCTCATCGTCGTCGAGGGTGCGGATGGCTCGGGCCGTTCCACGCAGATCGCCCGGCTGGTGGACTGGCTGGAAACCAATGGTCATCCGACGGTGCAGGTGGGTTTGAAACGTTCCACGCTGGTGAGCTCCGAGCTCGAACAGGCGCAGGAAGGAAACATTCTGAGCCGGACGACCTTGAGTTTGTTTTACGCGACGGATTTTGCGGACCAGCTGGAAAACATCATCCTGCCGGCGCTCAAGGCGGGTTTCATCGTGCTGGCCGACCGCTACATCTACACGCTGATGGCGCGCGACATGGTGCGCGGCATGGACGAGGCCTGGCTGAAAAATCTTTACGGCATCGCGCCCGAACCCGACGCGGTGTTTTATCTTTCCGTCGAACCGGAGGAACTCGTCCAGCGCAATCTGGCCAAGAACGCCACGCTGGATTTCTGGGAAAGCGGCATGGACCTCGGTCTCTCGCGCGACATGTTCGACAGCTTTATCAAGTATCAGACCGCGATCCAGTCCGTGTTTCAGCGTTTGCAAACGACCTACGACTTCAACATCGTGGACGCCAACCGATCCATGGACTCCGTCACCAAGGAATTACGCAAGCAAATCGGCGCCTTGCTCCAGGAGGGCGAAAACTAGGCCTCAAACTCCCGGCGGCGGAGGGTTGGTGGGTGGCGCAACTTCCGGCGGGGAGTTGGTCCCCGCCGAGTGCCGCGGCAGTCGTTGTTTCATCAACTCTTCAAACTGCTTCAGTTGCTCCGGGGTCAGTTCAGCGCGGATTTGCTGGTTGACGTCCAGCATCACCTTGTGCATCAGCGGCGCGACATTGGTCCAAATCACATGGTTGCGTTCCTGGCCGTCCGCGACGATTTTGGCAATCGCCGCCTTTTGCTCCGGATTCAGGTGAAGCGCGTCATTGAGCCGGCGAACGAAATCCTTGCTTAATCTTTCCGCCTGCCGGGGAAGGGGAATCTCCGGCACATGGGCTGGTTCGTGATTGTCGCCCGACGGGCGGGCATTGATAACGGGGGCGGGCGTTTCGGCATCTCCCGGCAGCTTGTCCTTCACATGATCGACCAGCAGTCCGCCCGTCAGCACTCCGGCGCCAAAAATCAGCACGGTGGCCAGAATGATTTTCCACACGTTCATTGGGCTGGGTCGCCTTGGTCCACCGACGCCAGCAGCGTGCTTTCAAAATGCTGGGAAAGATCGTCGGCCTTGGTTGAAGCCGCCGGATTGAAAAACGCCCAGGCGCCGAGCAGCAGGGCCACGAGCAGGCACGGCACGGCCGCCTGCCAAAGCCCGCGCACCCACAGGGCCAGTGGCTCCGTCACGGTGCGGGCTGCGAGCAGGGCCATCACGCGCTTTTCAAACGCGTACGGCACGTGGTCACTGGGCGGATTCGCCCGGGCGGCAGCGATCAATTTTTCCTGCAATGGTTGCCAGTTGCACATAAACACCACGTTTCATCAGACGCAACCCTGCGCCACGGGGTTACAAGGTTACAAATACTTGTCCCTGGCCATTTTGGCCAGAATCTTCCGCATTTCGGCCCGGGCCCGAAACGCCCGCACTTTCACCAGCGGCACCGACCAACCGGTCAGCTGGGCGATTTCCTTCACCGAGCGCTCTTCGATTTCCAACAATGTGATGACCAGCCGCGCCGGCGGGGAAAGCCGTTCCAGAATACGCCCGATGAGCAGCTTGGCCGCTTCCGCGGTTTCTGAAGCGCTGTCCGGCTGGGCCACAAACCGGTCCAGCCAGTCTTCTTCCGGTTCGGTCAAATCCGAAAAGGGCGATTCGCGGTTGCGCTGATGGCCGCGCAAAAAATCGTAGCACGTCCGCACGGTCAGCCGCATGAGCCAGTGTTCGAACGGCGCTTCGCCACGGAAACTTTTGAGCTTTTCGAAAGCCTTGAGCCAGACTTCCTGGGCAATGTCCTCGATTTCACTTTCGCGACGCGCATAACGGCGCGCGGTGGCGAAAACCCGCGGCGAATATCTTTGGACCAAGGGCTCAAAACTGGCGGGGTCGCCTTGCAACACGGCAGCGATCAATTCCGCTTCGGTTCGTTCCATCCCCGCGAGTCTGCCAAAAAAGCGGCCCTCGCCAAAGTGAAAAGCCGGCCGGCCTCCGTCGGTCAGGAGCGGGTGATCTGCAGCGCCGCCTCCAGGTCGCGGGAGAATTGCGAAATGGATTCGGTGATTCGGCGGGGCTGATCGGACAGCGTGTTCCACATGTGTTCGGTGGTGGCCGGCCGGCGACGGATCAATTCCGCGGTGGCGGCAATCAGCGAAAGGCAGTTGTTCAGGTCATGTCGCAAGGTGGTGAGTTTTTGGTTCAACTCACCGACTTGCTCCACGCTCAGGGCGACGGGTTGGGTAGGCAAAGCCATGATGCAATATTTGTTAATATTCGGGTGATAGCTAGCGGGTTTTGTGCCAGAACCGGGGCGAAGGCAAAGGGATTGAAATCCCCGGCATAAACCCGGATGGCGCGAAAATCAACCATTTCCGCCGGCGGCAGGAGCTGGCTTGTCCGCTAACAACGCACAGATTTCAGACGCCGCCGACACCGTTCACCAGTATTCCTCGATGTGAATGGTTCCCGGTTCCTTGCCCTGCCCGGCCTTGAATCCTTTGAGTTCGAGCATGGCCTTGACGACCTTCACCATTTCCGGATTGCCGCAAAGAAATACCTCTGCCTGGGCCGGATCCAATGCGACGCCCGATTCCTTTTCCAGCACCCCCTGCTCCAACAAGGTCTGCACCCGTCCGCTGTGCCCCCGGAAATGCGGGTCTTGATCGGGACGGGTGATGCTGGGGATGTAGGTGAAGTTCGGCCGCAGCCGGGCCAGGCTTTCGAGTTCGCCCCGATAACCGAGATCCCAACCATAACGCGCTCCGTGCAAGACGACGAACCGCCGCTGCGCTTCGTGCATCAGCATCGTTCTCAACATGGAAATGTACGGTGCCAGCCCCGTCCCGGTGGCAATCAGAATGACGGCCTTGCCCGGCGGCACCCGATCCAGCGTGAACACGCCACTGGCTTTCGGCCCGAGAAACAACCGGCTGCCGTGGCGCAAGGCAAACAGGCGCGGCGTCAGCTGTCCGCTGGTGATCAGCGTGAGATAAAACTCCACGTACCGGCGCTCCACGCTGGAGGAGGCGATGCTGTACGCGCGACGGATCATCTTGTCCGGCTCGGAAACCGGTTCTTCCGCGGCGGCTTCCGGAACGCGCGCCTCACGCCCCAGCAGGCCCAGCACGCCAAACTGGCCGGGCTTGAAGTCGAACAGTCCGGCATCGGGCTGGGCCCGGAGAATCACCAGTTGCGGATTGATTTCCTCGCGTCCCACCACCGTGGCATTGTATGGAATTTCATTATTGGCACTCATGGCAGTCGTCTAAAAATGGATTGTTGTCTGGATCAATGCCCGCCTCCGATCCCTGTCGCTTTCAGTTGCATTTGAACCAAGCCGGCCTTTTATGGCGCGGCATCATGTACCGGCCTTCGGACGGATGTCAATATCGGCGGCACGCTTCTCACGGACTGAAACGAAACAAGCATGGAGACGGCCGGCTATGCGGTTGGCCTCGATTGGCGGCTGATCTGAATCATCCTGCAGCTCAGAAAATGCGCGCTGAACCACGCGCCCCACCATGAATGACCCGCGGTCGCAAGCAATTGATGGCTTCCCACGCGGATTTTCCAACTCCGGCGGGCAACTTCCATTGGATAATAGAGTGCATGGATTTGACAATTTAAGGTGAGCGGGCAAGCCGAAGATCTAGTGTATTGGTAATACATGAGTGAAGATTTGATTATAGGCATTGCCGGTTCCGGCGGCGACGGCGTGATTTCAGCGGGTGAATCGTTGATCACGGCGGCGGCGTTGGAGGGTTACCATGGCGTCATGACCAAGAGTTTCGGCTCGCAGATCCGCGGCGGCGAGGCCTCGTGCCGGCTGCGGCTGGCGACCCGGCCGGTGCTCAATCCCAATGGCCCGCTCGACGTGGCGGTGGCGCTCAACTGGGATGATTTCCGCCGGTTCGGCGCGGAACTTCCCGTCGAAGCCGCGACCATCGTGATCTACGAGAGCAACACCGGTGTCGCGCCCGATAAGCTGCCGTTGCAGGGAGTGAAACCGGCGGTCGTCTTCAGCGTGCCGATCACCGAGATGGCCGCAAAACATGCCGGCACCGACAAAGCCAAGAATATCGTGATTGCCGGGCTGCTGGCCGGCTGGTTCGGCATCGGCCGCGAGTGCATGCTGGCCGGGCTCCGCAAAAAGTTTGCGAAGAAAGGCGCCGCCGTGGTGGAAGGCAACGTCCGGGCCTTCCAGGCCGGCCTTGATTTCGCCGGGGCGAACCCGCTGAAGGAAGACCGAAAACTGGCGGCCCCGCAAGCTGGTCGCGAAACCAAGCTCCTGGCGGATGGCAACGACATGTGCGCGGCGGCTGCCATCTTTGCCGGCTGCACCTTTTTCAGTGGCTATCCCATTACACCCTCGACGGAGATCATGCAATTTCTCGACCGCGAAATCTGGAAATATGGCGGCACCGTTTTGCAGGCGGAGGATGAAATTGCCGGCATCGGCGCCGTCGTGGGCGCGTCGTTCGCTGGTAAAAAGGCGATGACCGCCACCTCCGGTCCCGGCATGTCGCTCAAGACTGAAATGCTGGGGCTGGCGAGCCTCGCGGAACTGCCGCTGGTGTGCGTCAACGTCCAGCGCGGCGGTCCGTCCACGGGCATGCCGACCAAGGCCGAGCAATCGGATTTGTTCCAGGCGGCCTTTTCCGCGCACGGCGATTGCCTGCGGCCCGTGCTGGCGCCCACGAGCGTCGGCGACATTTTCGGCGTCACGGTGGAAGCCTTCAATCTGGCCGAATATTACCAGACCCCGGTCATCGTGCTGTCGGATCAGGAGATCGCGCAACGCAAGGAGACGGTCGATCCCATTGACACCTCGAAATTCCAGCTTATCGAGCGCCGGCATCCCAGCGGGCCGGAACTGACGAATTACGCGCGCTTCAAGCTGACCGAGTCCGGCATCAGCCCGATCAGCCATCCCGGCATGCCCGGTGGCAACTATCTTGCGGCCGGCATCGAGCACAATGAATTAGGCCGCCCCACCGCCAGCGGCGAGATGCACGCGCGCATGAATGAGAAACGGTTCAACAAGTTCAATCCGCTGAAGAACCGCCGCGATCTGTTCACCGTGGAAGGCGACCCGGAGGCGCCCATCGGCATGGTGAGCTGGGGCAGCGTGGCCGGCGTGGCCCGTGAAGCGCTGCGGCTGGCGCAGGCGGAGGGCTTGCAGGTGAAACTGCTCGTGCCCAGGCTGCTCTATCCGGTGGCCGAACCGGTCTATCAGGACTTCTTCGCGTCCGTCCAGCGCGGCTTGTTCATCGAACAATCCTATCAGGCACAGCTCTATCGCATCGTGCGAATGTTTGTGGATTTCCCGGCCGTGGTCAAACCGTTCGCCAAAAGCGGATCCAATCCCATCCTGCCGTCCGAAGTGCTCGAACGGCTGCGCGAAATGGTCGTCGCCATCCAAAGCACCCAGCAACAACCTGAGGCCATCGAACATTGACCCGGCTAAACCTTTCAAGAAAGCATATCCATCATGACTACTCTCGAGCCCCTTTCGAAACCGATTCCGCTGGCCAAATTTCAGGCCGGCAATTTCAAGAGCGACCTCAAACCCATCTGGTGCCCCGGCTGCGGTGATTTCGGGGTCGTGACCGCCATCACGCGTGCGCTGGCGAACCTCGGCCGGCCGCCGCATGAAATCGCCTTCGTCTCCGGCATCGGCTGTTCGAGCCGCATCCCGGGCTACACGACCGCCTACGGCTTCAACACCGTGCACGGGCGTTCACTACCCATCGCCCAAGGCATCAAACTCGCCAATCCGGAACTCCTCGTGCTCGTGGCCAGCGGCGACGGCGATGGCTTCTCCATCGGGGGCGGCCACGTCGCGCATGTCGTCCGGCGCAACATCGACCTGACCTATATCGTGATGGACAATCAGATCTACGGCCTGACCAAAGGCCAGCTCTCGCCCACCTCGCAACGCGGGCGCAAGACCGTCACGTCCAGCTTCGGCAGCCTCGAGGACCCGGTGAACCCGCTGCTCTACGTCATGGGCTATGGCGCTTCGTTCGTGGCCCAAGGCACGCCGGCCGACATGGCTGGCCTCGCCAAGATCATCGAAGAAGGCATCCGTTTCCCCGGCTTCGCGTTCATCAATGTCCAATCACCCTGCGTGACCTATGGACAGGAAGAACAGCAGCTCAAAGCTCACAAGACCAACATGCAAAGTTTGGAATCGTTGGGCCACGATCCCTCTGACCGGGCGCGTGCGACCGAACTGGCGCGCGCCTATGGCACCAAGCTTTACACCGGCGTCCTGTATCGCAACCCCAACCCGCCCCCGACTTATGGCCAGGGCGTGACTGAACGTCAGGAAGCGCTCAAGCAACAAGCCGTCCCGCGGCACGAGATCCTCAACCGGTTCAAGCCGGCCAACTGAGCCCAACTTCAACTTCTCGGTTGCCCGCGCACTCACTTTTTATCGTCAGATTTCCAGCTCAGTGGGTCAAAACGTGGCGCAACCTGTCGCAGCGAGTGAAGGGACGAAGGGTGAAAAATCGCTTGTAAATGTCGGGGTTTGTCTCGGTTTGGCGCCGCTAGGCGCGGAAGTTAAAATGGAGCGAGCGAAGGGATTCGAACCCTCGACACTCACGTTGGCAACGTGATGCTCTACCAGGCTGAGCTACGCTCGCTTCCTGAAGACGGAGAAGCAGGTTATTCGACCCGGCTGGATTTGCAAGCCTGATTTCAGCCCGGTTTGCCCGCATCGCCCAGCGTCGCGCTGATCACCTTGAGCAGGTCGTCGTGGTTGATGGGTTTGTGGAAAAACGCCACCGCCCCGCTGGAATTGGCGCGTTCCTTGCTTTTTAAATCTTCCAGGCCAGTGATGATGATGATGGGAATCTTCTTCGCCGGATCCAGACGATTAAACCATTCCATGATTCGAAAACCGTCCCATGGTACGCCTTCCACGGCCGGCGGAAAATTGATGTCCAACAAAATCAAATCGGGCGTCTCCTTGCGTGCCGCGGCCACCGCTTCGGAACCATCCAAGGCGGTGATGATTTTAAAGCCAGCGCCCTGCAATTTCAGGGAAATCGTCTTGAGGATGACTTCATTGTCATCCACCACCAGGATTTTTTTGGGGCTCGCTGGAGCGGATTCGGTGCTCATAATATCATGGTTCGGCAACAGTTAACACCGTTTTACAGCCAATTGTATGCCAACCTAACAGACGCTTTTAATCGCGGAAAGCCATTTTATGCCCTTTGACTTTGGGGCCGGCGGTTGTGTTAGACTGCCGGCGTGAGCAACGTCTTTTACACCCCCGGCGATCAGCGCGCCGCCAAGGTAAATGACCTTTTTGCCGCCATCGCCCGGCGCTACGATTTGCTCAACGACCTGCAGAGCTTCGGCCTGCATCGGCGCTGGAAACACCACGTGGCCGAATTGGCGGGCGTGCCACCCGGCGGCCGGGCGCTCGATTTGTGCTGTGGCACCGGTGACATCGCCTTCGCCCTCGCGCGCCGCGGCGCCGAAGTCATCGGCCTCGATTTCAGCCAAAAAATGCTCGAAGTCGCCGAATCCCGCCGGCTTAATAACTCAAAGCCCGGGACGCAAAGCCCGATGTTCATCCAGGGCGACGCGCAGCAAATTCCCTTTCCCGATGCCACGTTTGCCGCGGTCACCGTCGGCTACGGTTTGCGAAATTTAACGAGTTGGCAAAAGGGTCTGGCCGAAATGCACCGCGTGGCCAGACCCGGGGCCCGTCTGATCGTGCTGGATTTTGGCAAGCCCGCCAACCCGCTCTGGCGCGAAATTTATTTCGCACATTTGCGCTGTTCCGTGCCGCTCATCGGCTGGTTGTTTTGCGGCAACGCGAACGCCTACGCCTACATCCTGGAATCACTGATACATTATCCCGCGCAGCTGGCCGTGGCCGAACAAATGCGCGAACTGAAGCTGGTGAAGGTGCGGGTCATCAATTTGCTGAGCGGGGCGATGGCCATCAACTACGGCGAGAAGCCGGTTTGAGCGGCAGATCAATCCTCATTCCTTCACGCGCGGCATCCACCTGCAATTTCGCCCGCCGCTTGGCCACGAGCCGGCGCGCATGCCTGACCAAACCGTCCATGCGCCGGTCGTCATGGTCCGGGTCGTGATGAAACAGGGACAGATGTTTGACTCCGGCCTGCAAGGCGAGCGCCACCGAATCGTCCACACAACCGTGCCCCCAGCCGACGTGCTCCCGGTATTCCCTGGCGTCATATTGCGAATCGAGGATCAACAAATCCACGTCGCGCAGGAATTCAATCATCTCCCGGTCCTTGCCGCCGGGGCGCGGCTCGGCGTCGGGAAAAAAGGCCATCAGGCTGTCGGGCGAAAGCAACCGGTAGCCGACGCATAAGCCCGGATGATTGGCTCGCATCGCCCGCACGCACACCGGGCCGATATTGAAGTTGAAGTCCTTAAGTTCCTCGATTTCGATGTTGCTGGGCAGCTTGTTGAACGGCACGGGAAAATAGGTGCTTTCCATCTGGCCGGTCAGGGCGTTGACCAAGCCTTTGCGCGCGCCTTCACAGCCCAGAATCCTCAGCCGGCATTGGGAATCATAAATCGGCCCGAAAAACGGCAGGCCTTGAATGTGATCCCAATGCGTGTGGGTCAGCAGCATCGTCAGGTTCAGCGGTTTACCTTTGAATTCCGCCAGCAACGAACGGCCCAACGCCCGCAGTCCCGTGCCGGCATCGAGGAGAATGATTTCCCCGCCCATGCGCACTTCAACGCAGGACGTGTTGCCGCCATAACGCACCGTCGTCGGTCCCGGTGTCGGAATCGAGCCGCGCACGCCCCAGTATTTTACGCATGTGGCGGTTTTGATGGCGTCACTTTAACCCGGGCGGTCAAAAAGACAAACCGCAAATCATATCTCCAACGGCGGGCGGGCCGTAACTGGCTTGTTCGGGCTCAATTCATCCCGAAAAACCTTGCGTGAACGGACAGCTGTTTTAGGATGTTACCTTTGGCACCTTGGCGGGTTGGTAGCTCAGTTGGTAGAGCAGTGCCCTTTTAATTCAAAAAGGCCGATTTTAGCCATTTTTAGCGAGTTTTAATTCCCCTTTGCAACCATTGCAGAACTATTGATTTCATTGGGTATTATTCACTTTTCCGTGTCATCTCTCGTCTTCTCATAAAATCCAAATTTTTCCCGATGGGTTACAAGTCGGGTGCAAGTTTTTGAAACAACTTCGCGAATTGTTCCAGTTCTTCTACGGCGAAAGCAAGCAGCCGGCGACTGGTTGCCTCAAGTTGTTCCGCCATTATGGGACGGAGATGAAACAGCGCAACCTGCCCACACGATCAGGCCATCGCTTGACGCAATTCTCCCGGTGAAACAATTGAGATTTTCAGCCCACCCTGAACGCGCTCATACGACGGGCCGTTCAATGGACTGACGGCGTAATTTTTTCCTTTTGGATATTGTTCACGAAATGCTGCCAGTCCGCGCGTCTCGAAGGCTTCGGGGTTCCATTTGCATTCGATGGCGTCAACCGCGTCGCGCCCGTGTGGCACGACGAAGTCCACTTCGCGCTGCTGTTTGTCGCGCCAGAAATGAATTTTCGGCGCTCCGGCGGCAATGAGTGTGTCCAGCACGAGATGCTCCCACAACACGCCGCAATCCTCCGTCCGCAGATGATCCCAGCCGCGCGCGTGGCAGACCAGCCCCGTGTCGAATCCAAACACTTTCGGCTGCGCGACGATCTCGCGCCGCCCGCCCGCCGAATACGGCCGCACCAGATGCGCCACATGCGTGATCTGATAAACCTCCAGCCAGTTCGTGACCGCAGGCCGGCTAATCTGGCTTTCAGCGGCCAACTTCGTCACGTCCAGCATTCCGCCGCTCTGGCGCATCAACAATTCCAGCACGCGCAGGAAACCGGCGCGCTTCTCCAGCCGAAATAGCTCCTGCACATCGCGCGCGAAGTAGGAGTCCAGCCACTCGGCATAGAATTCCGGGTTGTGTTCTTCCGCGAGCAAGGCGGGCGGCAGACCACCGCGCAACAAGCGCTCCCGCAGATCCGTCACGCCGAAGGCCGTCAATTCCTCGTGCAACACCGGCACCAGCTCCACCACCCGCTTGCGCCCCGTCAGACTGTCGCGGAACTTTTGCGTGGCCGCGAGCGTGGAAGAACCCGTCGCCAGGATTTTCAACTTGGGAAAATCATCCGCGCCAATCTTCAGCAGCCGGCTCGGATCTGGAAGCTGATGCACTTCGTCCAATACCACGAACTTTTTTTTCACCGACCGGAAAAAACTTTCCGGGTCGCGCAGCCGTTCCGCCACACTCGGCAGGTCGCAGTTGAGAAACTCCGCGTCCGGCAGGCTCTGTGCCAGCACTGTCTTGCCCGCCCGCCGCGGCCCGGTCAGCCAGACAATGGATGCCTGTTTCCACGCGGCGACGAGCCGGTCAGTCCAGAAAGGTCGTTTAATCATTGCAGGACTAATTTACTTTTAGACGGCTAAAAGTAAAGTGCGGATTTGTCAACTTGACGTGATACAGCCATTTCGTGACGTCGTCGCGTTTAATGATACGGCCTGACGATTGCGGAGCGGTTTTGAAAGCGTCGTTTGCCGATATTGCCCTCAATAGTAAATCGGCGTGGTCTCGGCAATAGCCAGTGAAAAACGGGGGAACATCGTTCAAACTCTAACGCCGTGGCTGTGGTTTTGGGCAAGCGTCTCCTGGCGTGAAATGTCGCGGGCCAGTTTGATGTCAAAAGATTCGACGACAATGCTCATGTCCTGCTGGGGATATTTTTCTTCAAGGTGTTCCCTGATCTGCGCCGTCACATCGCTTTTCCAAAGGTTCAAAACTTGCCGCTGGTCACGCGCGAATGTCTGTAAGACTTCGCTCGCGTTGTGGCCGCTGTTCAAAACTTCCTTCAATTCACCTGATTTCATCGGCAGACATTCGACGACCGCAAATTCCAGTCCCGCCGGGGTGTGCCGGTGGCAGACGGAGGTGATTTTCGTCAAATCAACGGCATGTTGCCATTGCGTGCCGTCGTCGGTTTGGATGATGCGGCCTGACGATTGCAGGGCGGCTCTGGAAACGTCGTTTGTGGTCGCCGGCAGATTAGACTCGATATTGTGAATGGCATCACAGTTCGCTTTGAACTGGTTCAGATGTTCGGCGAAATGCTGTCTGGCCTCGGCGTTGGCCTGTTCTTGAAGCGGTGTGGGTCTTTCGTAGTAGTTCATAATTTAAGTCGTTTCCAAGAGTTTTAACAATTCGGTTCGAGGCACGAGCAATTTGCCCCGGAGGGCGCGGCAGGTTTTAAGTTTGCCGCGCTGAATCAGCCGGTAGATGCTGAAATAATGCACACCCAGCATATCGGCGGCTTCCTGCACTGAATAGGCGAGCCGTTCGATTGGTGGCGTGGCGGTTTGGGTTTCGTTTTCTGGAATGGTTTCCATACGTCCTTTACTGGTTTTTCATTGGGAATAAATTTGAGCTTTGACCGGCTTGCTCCAGTCCATTTTGGGCAGGAAATGAATGGGATGAACACGGAGCGCCACCGCCAGGTAAAACAACTGCGTCAGATCAATCCGCAGCGAACCGTCTTCAATTTTGGAAACGGTGCTGCGCGTGACATTTTGCCAGCCGGCATCCACCAGCCGGTCAGCCAAATCAAATTGTGTCCAGTCGAGCTCGTTGCGCCGTTTGCCGACTTGTCGCCCAATAAAATTCCGCTTTTTCATCGCGACTAAATTTTTTCCACTGTTTTAATAGAATTCATTTGCCGTCTGTGTCACCCGTGACACAACTCTTTGGGTTAAAAACCGACTTCCCAAGGCATGGCAAAGCCATGCGATGGGAAGTGGGGGTCATCAAACTGACAGCAAACCGGCGTCAGTTCTCGCCAATGAAGCCTCAATTGAGGTAGAAAACAGGCAAAATTGCCTGACCCATGATGGGATTAAGGGCATTATCGCGTCGGCTTTCGCCGATACTAGCCAAGTGGGGAGAATCCAGACTTTCGTCCTGTCTCAAGAAAATAAATAGCACAGCCCAAACAAAATGCAAGTGCAGCAAGGTGAATAAATTTGCCGAGAGATCGGCAATCATTGGTGTTCATTTCTTCACCGTGAAACTCCTCCGGGCGCAGAATCCTAAACGGCAAACTCCCAGAGCCGGGCGGCGGGTGCAATCTGGAGCGCAGCCGGATGAGGCGAGCAATAGATTGACGCGCCGACCGGCGACATACCATCGAATCCCGATTCACGCGCACGCACCGCGCAATCGCGCCACGAAAAGATTGTTTTGAATCGCATTTGACTTCGGATTTTAGGAGTTTAACCAGGTGAGTTTTTCCGTTGAACAACGACTCGCCGACGCGCTCGCGGAATGTGAACGGTTGCGCGTTGAAAACCAGCAGCTTCGCGAACGCTGTGGACTTCCACAGGTCGAAACGGCGGCGCAATCAACTGCCAACACTGTTGAATTCGATTCCACCTCGGCCACGGTTACTTCAAAATCCAGTTCAGATGAAAAAGTGAAATTGTTCCGCAGTCTTTTTCGCGGACGCGAAGATGTTTATGCGGCGCGCTGGGAGGGACGGAATGGCAAAACCGGATATTCACCCGCGCATCGAAAAATATGGAGCAATTCTTTCCAAAAGCGGCCCGACGAGCCAAAGGAGTATTTTCCGTTGACGGATCAAGTAATTCACGACCATCTGACCGGCAAACTGACGGCTGGGGTTTATCCGCTGCTGACCGATGAAACGTGCTGGTTCCTGGCTGCCGATTTCGACAAAACGACGTGGCAGGATGACGTGCGCGCATTTCTTCAAACCTGCATTGAATGGAACATTCCCGCCGCCCTTGAACGGTCGCGCTCTGGACGCGGTGGTCACGTTTGGATTTTCTTTGATGCGCCGCTGCCCGCCGGCCTCGCGCGAAAACTTGGCGCAGCCATCCTCACCCGGACAATGGAGCGGCGTCACCAGCTTGGTCTCGATTCTTACGACCGCTTCTTTCCAAGCCAGGACACGATGCCGAAAGGTGGGTTCGGCAATCTCATCGCGCTGCCGTTGCAACACTTGCCACGCAGCCACGGCAACAGTGTTTTTCTCGCCAATGATTTCAATCCGCATCCCGACCAGTGGGCTTTCCTGTCGGGCATTGGACGAATGCAATTCGCTGAAGTTGAAACTCTGGTGCGTGATGCCGAACGCAGCGGTGAAATCATCGGCGTCCGGCGCAGTGTCACCGACGACGATTCAAACGAAGACCCGTGGACATTGCCGCCGTCACGAAAGAAAAAGGATCAGCCGATTCCCGGCCCGCTGCCGCCGAGTGTGAAAATCATTCGCAGCAACCTTGTTTATGTGGAAAAAGAAGGTCTGCCGTCCGCGATGTTGAACCGTTTGCACCGGCTGGCAGCGTTTCAGAACCCGGAATTTTACCGGGCGCAGGCGATGCGGCTTTCCACGTTCGGCAAACCGCGTGTCATCCGGTGCGCGGAGGAATTTCCGCGACACATCGCCTTGCCGCGTGGCTGTCTGGATGAAGTAACGGCGTTTTTCAAATCGCACAACGTAGCGGTTCAACTCGACGATCAGCGAATTGTTGGCAGCTCCGTTGAGGTGAAATTCCATGGCCAACTTCGACTCGAACAGCAAGCCGCCGCCAATGCCATGCTTGCATCCGACGACGGTATCCTGTGCGCAACAACAGCCTTCGGAAAAACCGTCATCGCTGCGTGGCTCATTGCGGCCCGGAAGGTCAACACACTCATTCTCGTCCATCGGCGGCAACTGCTGGATCAATGGCGCGAGCGGCTCGCGGCATTTCTGGATCTGCCCATCAAATCAATTGGCCAAATCGGGGGTGGCCGGCGACGCGCCAGCGGCATTATTGACGTAGCCGTCATTCAAAGCCTGAACCGCAAACAGGTTGTGGACGATCTGGTCGCAAACTACGGTCACATTATCGTGGATGAATGTCATCACTTGTCGGCGGTGAGTTTCGAGCAAGTGTTGCGGCAGGTGAAGGCGCGTTACATCACGGGTTTGACGGCCACGCCGCAACGCAAGGACGGGCATCACCCCATCATCGTGATGCAATGCGGCCCGATTCGTTATCGCGTGGATGCCAAAGCCCAGGCACTCGCACGACCATTCAAACACCTCGTTATTCCAAGACCGACCAATTTCCGATTGCCGCCCACGACCGAAAGACCGGAAATGCACGAATTGTATGCGGCATTGGCCGTGAACAAGGGGCGCAACGATCTAATCTACGTTGACCTGCTTCGCGCCATCAAAGCTGGACGTTCTCCAATCCTCCTGACCGAACGCACCAGCCAGGTGGATGAATTTGCCGGGAGATTGATTGGTCTTGTAAAACACGTCGTCGTCCTGAAAGGTGGCATGGGCGTAAAACAACGGCGCGGCGTCGCCGAACAACTGGCGGCAATCCCCAATGCCGAGGCAAGAGTTTTATTGGCCACTGGCCGTTACATCGGCGAGGGCTTCGACGACGCGCGTCTCGACACGCTTTTCCTCGCCATGCCGATTTCGTGGCGCGGCACGCTGCAACAATACGTTGGCCGCCTGCATCGTCTGCACGACAGCAAACGCGAGGTAATCGTTTATGATTATGTGGACGGCTGCGTGCCGGTTCTGGCCGCGATGTATTCCAAGCGGGTGCGCGGTTATGAAGCAGTTGGGTATCAAATTCAGGAGGATGCAGAAAATCCACCCTGACCCAACCGCGCTGCTGTCCTGAAAACCAATCGTTTTTGAAAACGTGAAAGACGATGAAAAAAGAAAGTTTCTGCCATGAAAATCTCCTCGGACTTTTTTGAAGCGTTTTTGAAATGCCCCACCAAATGCTGGCTCAGATTTACCAGCGAACCAACTGCGGGCAACGCCTATGCAGAGTGGGTTGAGGCCCAAAACAAATCCTATCGCGCGGATGCGGCCCAACGGTTGATGGCAGACGTGCCCGCAAATGAATGCGATGTCGCTCCACTTGCGGAAAATCTGAAGACTGTCAAATGGCGATTCGCCGTGGATATGCCGGCACGCATCGAACTTAATAACAGCCGAGGTAATGAGGCTAAAACTTCCCCGCCCGAAAACAGTCAGAGCCTTCTGACGTCGGCTGCTACCATTGAGACTTGCCTCCACGCCGTCGAGCGCATTCCGTCCGCCGGCCGGGGCCAGCCGGCGCAGTTCATTCCCATCCGTTTCATCCACCGCAACAAGCTCACCAAAGACGACAAGTTGCTGCTGGCGTTCGATGCGTTCGTGCTCTCCGAAATGCTCGGACGCACCGTCAGCCACGGCAAAATCATCCACGGCGACGACCACGCCACGCTCAAGGTGAAGACCCCGGCCCTGGCCAGCGAAGTGCGGAAACGCCTCGGGAAAATCACCGCGCTGCTCGCCAGCCCCACGCCGCCCGATCTCGTCCTGAACCGGCACTGCGCCGAGTGCGAATTCCAGGCCCGCTGCCGGAAGCTCGCGGTGGAGAAGGACGACCTCAGCCTGCTGGCCGGCATGAGCGCGAAGGAACGCCAGAAACTCCGCAGCAAAGGCATCTTCACCGTCACGCAGCTCTCCTACACGTTCCGCCCGCGCCGCCGGCCCAGGCGGCAGCGCGACAAACGCGAGAAATATCATCACGCGCTCAAGGCGCTGGCGATTCGCGAGCAGAAAATCCACATTGTCGGCAGCCCGGAACTCGAGCTCGCAGGCACGCCCGTCTATCTGGATGTCGAGGGCCTGCCCGACCGCGATTTCTACTACCTCATCGGCCTGCGCATCGGCCACGGCGACTCCGCCGTCCAGCACAGCCTATGGGCGGACACCGTCGCGGACGAGGGGAAGATTTGGCGCGAATTCCTGGCCCTCCTCGAAACCGTCGAGCAGCCGGTGCTGATTCACTATGGCAGTTATGAAACGGACTTCCTTAAAACGCTGAACGAACGTCATGGAAGTCAACCACTAGGCCAATTAGACATCGCCGCAAAAAACACGGTCAACCTTTTGTCGCAATTGCTCGACACAATTTATTTCCCAACTTTTTCAAACGGTCTGAAGGACATCGGGGCTTGGCTTGGTTTCAAATGGTCGGATGCTTCACCTGTCGGTGTTAACTCAGTGGCATGTCGGGGCATCTGGGAGAGCACTCTTGATTTTTCGCTAAAAGACCGACTCATCGCCTACAACGTGGAGGACTGTCGGGCTGCCGAAGCTGTGACTCACGCACTGTTACAATTCCAGGCCACAGACCAATCGGAGGATACCGAAGGTCGCCAGCCATACGACGTTGTGCATGTTCGATCACTCAAGCCTTCTCGCAAAAGATTTGGGCCATTCAAAAGCCCTGTCCAAGAGTTTGATGGAATCACTGAAACAGCTTGGTGGAATTACCAGCGCGACAGGATTTACCTCAACTCCAAGAAAAGGCAGAGACGCGCACCGCCCGATGCCGACGGTGAGAGATTGAAGCCTCGAAAGAAATACCGTCCGAACAAAGTTGTAAAAATCCCTGTTCCGGCAGTGTGTCCATACTGTGGTGGCGCATGTGTTCCGCGCAGTTACAGCCGGCTCACACTTCAGGACCTTCACTTTGGCAAGTCCGGCATCAAAAGATGGATTGTCGAATACAAATTCCGCTATTGCTGGTGTCTTGTTTGCGGGAAGAAATTTGGTGCGCCGGCCGGCTTCTGGCCGCAAAGTAAATTCGGGCGAAATCTCGTTGCTTACTTACTGTATGAATCCCTCGATTTGAGAATTCCGATCTGGACGGTTTCAAAGACGATGTTTCGTTTCTTTGGTTTTGAAATGCCGGCGCGCACCCTTTACACACTGAGGGATAGCGCTGCTAAATTCTATCAGGACACTTTCGAGGCGATTCTTAAAAACCTCGTCAACGGAGGTTTGCTGCACATTGATGAAACACAGGTGAGCGTGGAAGGTAAGTTAGCCTATGTTTGGGTTTTCACAAACCTTGAGCAAGCAGCGTTTTTGTATGCCGAATCACGCGACGGCTGTTTCCTTAAAGAAATGTTGAAAGATTTCAATGGGGTCATTGTAACAGACTTTTATGGAGCTTACGATTCGCTGCCGTGCCAGCAGCAGAAATGCCTGATTCACCTGATGCGAGATTTGAATGATGCCGTTTTGTGCCAGCCATACAATGAGGAGTTGAAGAGCCTCGTCGCGGAGTTTGGCCAATTACTCAAAGGAATCGTCGCAACTGTGCATCGATACGGCCTTCAGGCCCGATATCTCCGAAAGCACAACAGAAGCGTCCAGCGGTTCTACAAATCTTTGGCCACGCAAACGTATCAAAGCGAAGTAGCTCTCAAGTGCAAGCAGCGGTTTGAGAAGAACAGGAACAAGCTGTTTACATTCCTTAATTTCGATGGAATTCCGTGGAACAACAACAATGCCGAACACGCGGTCAAGGCCTTTGCGAAGCACCGGGATATCGTGCGGGGATCTTTTACACCGAAAACGATTCAAAAGCATTTGGTGCTTCTGAGCGTCTGCCAAACCTGCAAATACATGGGGGTGGACTTTCTGGATTTCCTCCGTTCGGGCGAGAAGGATATTCACGCCTTCGCGGAAAGCCGGCGGCGGCGACGGCATGGCCGTGACCGTTCAGTTGCCGTTACGTCCACCGCAGCCATAGTTTCCGCCTCGGACCGGGCAGGTAGCTGAACATAAGTTCCATGTTCGATTCCATAGTGGATTCCGGTTCAGCTTCCTGGCAACACTGGTGGTAAAACTCGCAGGCTTGACAGCGAAGTTCTTTTACCGCCAACGCGCTCAACCCGGCGCGGGCGAATGACTCAATCAATGTGTCCAGCAGAGGAATAAATTCCGAGTCGTCGAGAGAATTCCGATCGTAATGCGTAAATAAATCTTTTATCTGAATTTTGCCAAGACGCAACACGGCTGCTTCCGTGTCTGTGGGTTGTTGGCCTTCGGTCTGCCGCACCGGCAGCGGTGTGTCCGTGGATGCGCCTGGCAGAGGTGGTAGTTTTTCGGGCGGAAGGGTCGTTTTGATGCTCCGCGCCTGATCGGGTGCGCGCGTGATTAACCCGCGCCGTTCCAGAGTCAGAATCATCTGATGCACAGTCGGCGGCGTTACTTGGAAAAACTGCACCATCTCCGCCTCCGCCGGCGGGCGGCCGTGCAAGGTGGTGTAATGATGGATGAAGGCGAGAAACTGGCCTTGCCGGGATGTATAGGGCGATTTCATTTCGGCCCATCTTCCAAAGCTTCAATGGTGAACATGAACCGGACGATTTCTGCAATCTTCGTCCGGCTTGGTCCGTTCAGGCCGTTGCCATAACGCGGGTCGTAATGCTGGCAATAATCCGCCGCGAGTTTGTAGCCGTGCGCTGATGAGTCCAGATGCCAAAGGTAGATTGACAGACCCTGCTCCACCAGCATGAGGTTCCAATTGTGGACGATGCGCACAGGACCCCACGGTTGGTTTTGAAATTCGTTTTGAAAATCCCGCAGGCGGTCATGCAACGCCTCTGCCGCCTGCTGGTCCAATTCTGGCCGAATTTTGTCCAAACCCGCCAGCAGCGTCCGCGCCGCCCGGAAAAGTTCCGCCGCCGCGCCGATGGTTTTGCCTTTGCGAGAAACCGCGCGCGCCGCGACCCAGATTGCGAATGTGGAAAGCCGTTCCGGCCGCTCAAGCCATTTTTTCAAAACGGTCAGCCTGGTCAGGCTGGCATTTCCGTTTTCGTCAATCTCTTCGACGATTTTCAAAAGTTTTTCGGGAATGTTTGTTCGCATGAAGGCAAATCCTGTTTCAGCACCTGAGTTTCAGTCGGTAGTTTAATATCATGTGGCGCGGCGTCAACCGGTGCTCTTGTTTTCGGTGAAAAACACCTTGAGCCGCGGCTCGCCATTCACCCAATTAAGTTCATAATGCGATATTGCCCGGCGGTCATCGCCGTAATGTGATTTCCGCCAGCGCAGCCAGACGCGCAATTCCAGAAGATATTCCGGCACCACTTGCGACGGCAACCCTTGCGACGGCAACCCTTGCTGCAACTGTCCGGCAATCTGTTTCCAGTAAAGGTCTTGTTCCGTTGGCGGCAACAGCGCCAGATTCCACAACAAAACCACCTGATCCATGACGGCACGAAACCGGCGCTCATCCGGTTTATCACCCAACAGGGGTTGGGCGAATTCCAATATGATTTGCGAAAGCGGCCTCATTCGCCAGCCAGTTCGTTTTCGAGTTGATACACTTGATCACGCACGGCATCGCCATAGCCCCACCCGATGCCGTCCACGAGAGTTGCCAACCGCCGAATCCGCTCACGAAAGCGGGGATAAAGTTCTTTCCCTTCGGGCATGAGCAGTTGCGCCATTTCATTCAAGACCGATTCCATGCTGTTGTAAAAAGACTCGTTTATATCGCCAAATTCATGTGTGAACTCGGTGCCGTTCTCCACATAGGTCAGCATCAGGTCAATCGTTCCCGTCAAATTGCCGGTAGCCCTGCGGTAATCGCGGATGGCCTTGCGCGCCTCGGCCAGTTTGAGTTTCCCATCGCCGCGCGCAGGGAAGAACTGTTCCACGATCTTGCGCCGGTATTTTTCCAAGGCCGCACCGATGTCCTCATCCGCCTGAAAGCGAGCCAGAAGAAAATCACGATTATCCGGCGAAGCGTCGTGAAGGTCTTTCACCAGTGCGATCAGTGCGGGTTTCGACCAGTCGTCCAATTGTCGGCGAATATTCTGCCAGCCGGTAGTTTTCTTTTCACTCATTTGAGTTTCAATTGGTCTTGGGTGCAGGCGTTGAGAAATGGCGGTTATATTCCAAGCAGAATCCTGCCCATGGTAACGACCTGCTGCCGCACGCGATCACGATCAGCCGCGTCACCAGGGTAAAATTCCGCCGCCCTCGCTGGCCCGTCTTGATTTGCTTCAGAAAAATCCGCTCGCAATGCCGCCAGCGCAGCAGTGTAAGCTGGGTTCCCCGCGTCTTTTTCAGCGCGGAACGCCGATACCGCCGCCTCCGGCCCATCAATAAAACCTGTAACCGCGAGCAACACGTCGTAGGCATCCTTCGGGCTGCGTCTTCCAGTTGGTCCGCCAAACGCATTCAGTTTTAGAACCAGCAACGGACCGATGTTTGCCACAGCTACTTGGCAGGTTTGCTCCGCGCCATAAAGGTCACGACCATGCACCGTCATGATACGGCGACTGGCCAGCGCACGGTTCACACCGGGGATGACGCTGGCAACCACATCGTCCACAACTCGCGCCCCGGTTACAGACGGTGGGTCTTCGGTAAGAAAATCAAGGTAGAGCGCGATGTCTCCGAATTTCCGCACCAGACGGTTGCCTTCTGAAGTAAATCCCAGTCCGGCAAGGTCTGTCTTGATCGTGCCATATTGCCCGCCTGACGCTCCGAGCGTGATGCCGAAATCCACATCCAGCGTCACCGCGCCCGGCAAACCTGAAAGGTCACGACGAGTGAGATAATGCACGGCCAATCCACCCACAAGAACAAGATCGTTGTGGTATTGTTCCAACGAGCGCCACGCCGTCAACAAAGCTGCCTCGGCTGACTCCAGACTGCGCGGCGGGTAGTCGTCAAACTTTCCGAATTTGGTCATGCCCAACCTCCCGCGAAGTCCGGCCATTTCCGTAATTCCGCCGCCTGCTCTTCGCCGCGCAAGCCTGCGTGCTGAAGGTCGAGATAAATCTGCACATCCGAAACCAGGTTGAATCCGCGCACGGACTGTAAGGGACGCAGGACGCCTTCATCCTTGGGCACCACAAGGCGCAATCCGCCACTGCTAGAGACCCGTCTGGCCAGTAATTTTTCTGTAACAGCCGACTCTTCAGGAAATGAAGTTACATATGCGGTGACAACTATGGGGATTGTGTAGGGATGCCTAAGCCAGCCGGCGAACCATTGAGTGAATGCGTGCGGCTGCCCGCCAAGCAGATCCCGGAGTTTTTCTGCCAGTTGAGTAGGATCACTCGACAACAGCGAATACTCTCTGGTCGTCGTTCGCTTCGCCCATTCATCGCCTTTTGCCCAGGCGTCCAGCAATGCTCCGGGTTTCGTCACTCGCAGACCACCGGGTTCGTCCGCCGCCCATTCGCGGGCGAACAATTGCTGCCGCACCGCACTCACCCAACCGAGACTCACTTGCGCCGCATCAGCCAGTTCCACAACCTTCCATGGACGCAGCGGTCCTTGAAGAAGCACCCGCAAGACGCGCGCGGCTTTTGGAGCAAAGAGTGATCTCACCTCACGGCGTTCCCGAAACGGATTCTCCGCCGAGTGTGTTTCGATAAAAAACTGGTCGAAGGACAGGCGCGCGTTCCCTGCCAGATCGGCGTAGCCGATTCCTGCCTCCTCGCAGATGCGAGCTGATTCTTCAGAAATGAATGGAGCCACCAGCACTCCGTAGCATGGCGTTTTATTTGGCAACTGCTCTATAAAATGCTTCAATTGCAGGACTCCGGTTCGAACCTCGCGTGGCTGCCCAAGCCGCCGGCCTTTCACCACCACCCTCCAATTACGGTCTCCGGCACAAACTTCCGCGATCCAGTCAGGTTGATCTCCGAATTCTCCCTTAATCAGACTCCACGATTTTACCTTCAGAAAGGCTGCCCGCGCCAAAAAATTCCGGATTGCAGCCTCGAACTGCGGTTCAAGGTTGCGCTCTTTCAGTTTGTAGACTCTTTTCACTGCGTGATGAAAATAGCGTATTCAGTGAAATAATCAAGCGATATTTCGTTACATTTATGTATTTCATCAAATCGTGAAATGTGTATTTATAATGAAATACACATTTTTCAGAGAAGAAGGATTTATGTTTTATTGCGGTTTCACGCGCCCGAACACAGCGGATGCGCTGTCTGTTTTAACCCAATTGTTGTTGCAGGGTAATCTGACGATTCGGAGAACTCACCTGACGATTGCCTGACAATTTGCGCCAGACGTTCGGACGGCAATATCGGACGATTACCGGGTTTGCCGGACGATTATCGGACGATTGTTCATCGCTAGATTGCAGCGCCGGGTCGGAAGATTATCGGAAGATTCAACTGCGGGCTATTTCGGTAAGCGACATTTTGTCCACTCACGTCGGTTTTTTGTCCGATGCCTGGTGCCATTTTATTTTTACAACTACTTCGGTCTCGAGTTGGCGGCGGCAAGCCGCATGCCGGAGCGGCGACGCTAAGCGCAAGACGGAAGCAGACGCAACTGCGTTTCCATGATCCGTCCGCGACGAGCGCACGTTACAGGGCTGTGTAACGTGCGTTGGTCGCGGACACTGAACCCAGCGACTTTTGCTTTTTAGCATGGGCGAATTTCTTATTGGTCGCTCTCCGTCGCCGCGACTGGCGACACCTGCGCTGCTGCGCTAAAGATTTTTCGATGGCGTGACGCGTGGTTCGCGTGACCATGACTGGCTGAAAGTTGGACGCGCCACCAATTCCCCCTGGGCGGTTGCCGGTGGTTCGGTCGGCGGCGTCTTGGGACGGTGTGGTTTCTTTGGCTTGGCTGAATCCAGCACCTCGCGGCAGTAGCGGGCGACGGTCTGGTGCGACACTTCGATGCCGGCGTTCTCGTGCAGCATGGCACGGATGGTTTCATACGACGCTTTGCGTTCCCGCAGTGCGATAATTGAATCTTTGACTTCGTTCAACGCGCGGTATTTTTCCGGCGCGGGCGGTGTGTAATTTTTGACGGCTTCGGTCAAGCGGGCTTTCGCCTCGGCGGATACGATGGTTGTATTCATAATTTTCGATTCATCTGCCATTTGATTTTTGTCTGACGTTTTCGTTGTTACGGCTGCCCCTTGCACTCGCAAGGAGAACAGCGTCCCATTTCCAATACGATTAACAGGTAACATTTCCGGCCATCCATTTTGCGCTGCCGATGGCGCAGAATTACACCCGACATGGTTTAGCGTTCCACCATGCTGACGATGAAGGCTCAATACAGTTTGCGAAATGCGGAGTCGTATTTTCGCGAACACCTGGGCGTCGGTGATTACTACATGAAAGGGCAGACGGTTTCGGGTCAATGGTTCGGTGAAGGGGCAAGAGACTTGGGATTGTCGGGCATTACGACTGAAAAGGATTTCCTGAACCTATGCCAGAACATTCATCCACAGACAGAGGAACAGTTGACGCCACGAATGAATTCCAAACGCGTCCGGTTGGATAAAGATGGGAACGTCCATGAATCTGCCAATCGCCGGGTGTTCTACGATTTCACATTGTCACCGCCCAAATCAGTTTCCATCGCGGCACTGGTTGGGAATGACCAGCGGATCATTGAGGCCCATGATGAGGCGGTTCAGGTGGCCATGCGTGAGTTGCAAATTTACGCTGCCACACGGGTTCGCAAACAAAATCAGTATGCGCATCGGGTGACGGGCAATGTGGTGGGCGCGGTGTTCCGGCATGACACGTCGCGCGATTTAGACCCGCACCTGCACAGTCATTGCATCCTGTTCAATGCCACGCGCGATTCAGTTGAAGACCGTTGGAAAGCACTGGAAGCCTGTGAAATGGTCACGGCACAGAAGTTCGTCAGGAATGTCTATTATCACGAACTGGTCAGGTCGCTCCAAGGATTTGGCTACGGCGTTGAAAACAATTCGCGCGGTGATTTTGAGATTGCGGGGGTCGGCAAGGAATTGATTGACCGTTTTTCCAAGCGTCACCGTCAGATTGACGAAAAGACCAGGGAACTTTTAGAACGTGAACCCGACAAGGCCGGTCAGAACATCAAGGTCATCCGGGCGAACATCGCGCACAAGGAACGGGCGCGGAAGATCAAGGATGTCGGCATCGTCAAATTGCAATCCATCTGGAACCAACAACTGTCATGGAAAGAACGGTGGCAAATCAGCCGCTTGAACAAACAGCGCTCACCGGAAGTTTCACTGAAGATGACAGCGGAACAGGCGGTCAATTGGGCGGAGCAGCATCTGTTTGAACGGCGGTCGGTCGTCCACGAGCATGAACTGTGGCGTCATGCTATGGAACATACGCGCGGTCAAACCATATCACTGCCGGAAATTAAAGCTGTAACCCGGAAACGTGAATATATCCGTGACGAACAATTTCAGGGAAAAATCACCACCCGTGAAGTCCTGCAACGTGAATTGAACATCGTCAGGCTGTCGCAATACCAGATGCACAAATACGAACCGTTCGCGGCCAATTATCATCCGTCAAACCGTTCGCTGGATGATGAACAACGCAGGGCCGTCGAACACATTTTATCCTCGCGTGATTTCGTCACCCTGTTTCGTGGCGGTGCAGGGACGGGCAAAAGTTTTACGCTGCGGGAAGTCAAAGCGGGACTAATTCAAGCCGGTCATACCGTTCACGTCCTGGCACCGCAGCGCCAGCAGGTCGCCGATCTGGAACGGGACGGCTTTTCCGGCGCACAAACCATCAGTGCCTTGCTCAAGCAAAATTTTCTGACACGCGGGACGGTTGTTCTGGTGGACGAGGCCGGGCAAATCGGCGGGCAACAGATGTTGGAACTGCTCTCGATGATCCAGACAGTCAAGGGCCGGGTCATCCTATCAGGTGACACGCATCAGCATGGGGCGGTCGAGGCATCCGATGCCCTGCGCGCCATTGAACAGTATTCAGGTCTTGGCTACGCGGAGCTGACGAACATCCGCCGTCAAAATCCCAGCGCGGCCAAAAATCAATCGGAACGTCGGTGGCTGGAACAATACAAGCTCGCCGTGAATGAAGCGCAGCAGGGCAAACTCGGCGCATCCTTCGACCGGCTGGACAATCAGGGCGCAATCATCCCTTGCACATTGGCGGATCAGCAGGAAAAACTCGCGGCACATTTTCTTGAACTTTTCAAAAATCAGCAATCTACCGTGGTCGTCTCACAAAGCTGGTCGGAAATTCACAAGGTCAATGAACAAGTGCGGTTCGGCCTGAAAACACAGAAGCTAATCGGCGAAGCTGAAACGACGGTCACGGCGCTGGAGCGGCAGGATTTGACGGATGCGCAAAAACGCGACAAGCGGTTTTATCAACCAGACTCCATTTTGATGTTCAACCGTCCGACGGCCGGTTTCAAATCCGGCAGCGCAGGAAAAATGTGCGGCATCACCGACAGGCATCTGCTGATTGAAGCCGACCACCGCATCCGGCCCGTGCCGTTCAAGGAATTGGATAAAATCACCGTCTGCCAGCCAAAAGAACTTTCCCTGTCCACCGGCGACCGCCTGCAACTCAAGGCCAATGCCCAAAGCGACGACGGACGACGGCTCGCCAATGGCGAACTGGTGACGGTGAAGGAAATTCATCAAGACGGACGCATCACCCTGAATGATGGCCGGGTGTTGCCAAAACATTACCGGCAGTTCGTGCGCGGCTACGCGGTAACGTCCTACGCCGCCCAGGGCAAAACCGTGGATTACGTCCTGTTCTCGGACTCTGCCGTCAAAGCCGCGACGAATGAGCAGCAATGGTATGTGACGATTTCGCGCGGTCGCAAAGGCGTGAAGGTTTTCACGGCGGACAAAATCCAGCTTCGCCAGAACATCGCCCATTCCGGCCACCGGACACTGGCGCTGGACATGACCAGTTCCGTCCAGGAGTTGGCCAAAATTTGGGGACGCGACATTGCCTACGTCCTCAATGTTCAACAGGCACAACGCAAATTCACCGAACGGCGGGACGAAGCTATCCGGCAGGACGAAGCGGTCGGGCTATCGCAGGCCGCGAATCCAGCCGAATCCATCAAATCTACCGAGACGGTCAAACCGACAGTTCAAAAATCTGAAATCACCCGTCGGCGCATTGAAATTCCGCGCAAACAAACAAACCAAAAAAGTAAAGGCATGAGAGTATGAGCACTGAAAACATTTGTTTTAACATCAAGCGCGGCGTCAATGGTAGTCACGTCCCAGCCGACAATTTGCGGCTGGAACTGAATCCAAAAGGTTTCTACCTGCTGCCCTACCACCATTTGGAACTCGTCAAATTCGAAGCGGGCGATGGGCTGGACACACTCACGCTGTCATTCTTGAAACGCACGGTGCTGATCACGGGCAAAAACCTGCGTGAATTGGGGTTGGCTTTGCAAGACCGCGCCGTGGAGTTCATCAAACCCATGCCGGTGTTTGACCGGTATTCGTCATTGGCCATAAAGGAAGGTTTAGTCAAGACCATTGAAATCCAAGAAAACCAGGAGAATTCCCATGCTTAAAGATAACCGCCAATTTTCAAAGACAGGCCGCAACGGTGATTCAACCGGTGCGGAAACGAAAACACAAATTGAGAAAATGGGATACAAACGAGCGGAAGCCGCCATTTATTTGGGTGTCGCCAAAGTCACCATTGACCGTTTGACCCAGCGCGGTCTGCTGCACCCCTCGCGGGCTTTGCGGCATCCGATATATTCCAGAGACGATCTCGACCGTTTTTTGCGGGAAACCTCCGAGCCAATCGCGTAAGAAGTCAAATCAATTGGTTGCTGGCTGTGCGTTGCTGTTGGCGTCTGGCCGCTGCGCCTGTATTTTGGCGCGGATTTCGTTTAGTGTGGCTTCGGGCGTTCTGGCCGAAAATTCATCCGCCAGCGCCGGGCGGTCGGTAAATTCCTGTTTGAACACCTGGCGTCCCATTGCTTGTTTGGCCGTTTCCAGAAATTTTTCTGCGGAAACAATCCAGACTTCTTCATGGAGTTGTCCCCAAAATACTTCCAGCGGGTTTTCCGACACCCACCACGGATAGTTGTATTTCGTTTTGGCTTTGGCGATGGCGCGGCGGTCGTCGGCAGGAAATGGAGATTTTCCGGCCTCCACCTCCGATGGTTTTTGCAGCGGAACACTGTTGGGCGGCTGATCGAAACTCACCCGTTTAATCATGGCAAAACTGTGTTCTTGGCGGAGATGCCCGTAGCGTTTCATCGCCAGCGCGCCGCCGTCTTTATGCCCAAGCCAGCGGCTCACCGTCGGAATGTCCACACCCGATTCAATGCAAGTCGTAGCAAAGAAATGCCGGAAATCGTGATGGGTAAATTGTGGCAAGGCGAGTTTCTTGCAGGCAGTTTGCAGACATTTGCGCGCACTTTTGATCGGAACAATCTGGTCTTTCGGCTGCGGTTTTTTCTGCGCCTTCAATCGTGTCAAAAACTCGCGCAGCCTTTCTGACATCGGGATGGTGCGAGGGGCGGCCTCAGTCTTGGTGCCAGGCAAAAAAATGGTGCCGCGTTCAAAGTTAACATCGCCCCAGAGCGTCGGTCTCTTTTCGCTGGCCTCCCCGCCGCCAACCACTTCACCGATGCGCGCGCCGGAATACGCCAGAAATTCAACCAAGTTTGCACCGTCCTGGCATTTTTCCTGATTGTCCTTTTTGCCGTCTGACTGTCGTATGGCGCTGATTAGCTGCTTAAACTGATCCAGGCTGGGAACCACAATCTGTTTGGAAATGATTTTCCGACGTTTGATATGCCTGGCTGGATTGGAAAGAATCAGTCCGCGATTAAGGGCAAAATCAAAAACCGCATTCAAAACGTCCAACTCGTGGACAAAAGTTTCGGAAGCCAGAATCGCCCCCCGTTCCTTGACCCAGCGGTCGCAATTCTGCTCGGTGATGTTGCGGACCGGCAAATTCTTGAAATATGGGGCCAGACCCTTGATATACATTTCCCGGCGTTTAACCGTGCCGGAACTGGCCGCGTGCCGGTTCGTTTCCAGCCATAATTTCGCGGCTTGCTCGAAGTTCAATTTTGCTTCAGGGGAAATTTTCAAACAGCCGATTTTCGCCCGCAAGTCATTCAACCGGCGGTCGGCCAGTTTCCGGTCTTTGGTTTTGAGCGAACGGCGAAACTGCTTGCCTCCCCGCTTCAACAAGGCATAATATCCGTTCGATGATTCGAGCCGATACAGGTTCTCTGCGACTTTATGAAAAGCCGGTTTTTCAACCGGCTTCGTTGTGTTTTTGCCCGTCATTTTCATGCAAAAACATAGCACAAACCAGTAGGGTGACAAGTATGGGTTACAAGTCGGAGGTTGAAGGCATGGCTATTTCTTCAGAAGTCGTTAATAAACAATAGGATGGGTTGGTAGCTCAGTTGGTAGAGCAGTGCCCTTTTAAGGCATTGGTCCAGGGTTCGAGTCCCTGCCAACCCACCACTCTTGCGAATATGGCCTGGGCTTACAGGCTGCGTGGCGATTCCGGCCGACACGACCTCGGTTCAACCATCAATCCCGAACGACGGCTCAAGGAACACCGGCCGCGCGAAGGGCTGACGACAAAACTTGCTCCGGGCGACTCGCACGGCATACCCTGCCCACACGATGCGGCTGTTGGATCGATATTTATTCCGCGAACTGCTCACCCCGCTGGCTTTCTGCCTAGGTGGTTTTTTGATTTTCTGGATTTCCGCCGACGCCTTCAAAAACATGTCGGATTTTCAGGACGACAAGCTGCGTTTGCCGGACATCGTCGAATATTACGTGGTGATGACGCCGGAATTCATGCAGACGATCCTGCCGATGGTGCTGCTGCTCGCCTTGCTTTACGCGCTCACCAACCACGCACGGCACAACGAAATCACCGCCATGCGCGCCGCGGGTGTGAGTTTGTGGCGTTTATGTGTGCCCTACCTGCTCGTGGGCCTAGCGGCGAGTCTGGTGTTGTTCTTCCTCCGCGAATGGTGTGTGCCGCGCAGTGCGGAGCGGGCGGAGCGAATCCTGAATCGTCATGTGCAAAAACCGGAGGCGGACGCAAAACGAGATGAATTTCGCAATTTCGGCTTCACCAATGCGCGCGATCATCGGGCCTGGTTCATTGCCGAATATCACCTGAAAACGGGGGAAATGCTGAAGCCCCAGCTCAATTGGACTTTGCCCGACGGTTCGAGTCACCGCCTGTATGCCGATCGCGCCGTTCGCACCAATGGAGTGTGGACGTTTTTCAACGTGGCGGAATATGCGCAGGCTGACGCCACCGCTCCGCTGTTGCCGTCCTTGCAGACGAACATGCTGGCAATGCCGGCATTGGATGAAACCCCGGCGGAAATCCAAAGTGAGATCAAAATCAGCGCCTACCAGGGCCTGCCCGGCGCGCACCGGGCCGATATTCCGTTGCTGGATATCTGGAGTTATTTGCGATTGCATCCCAGTCTGTCCCGCGCCGATTCCAGCTGGCTGTTCACGAAACTGTACGAACGCCTGGCGGCACCGTGGACGTGTCTGGTCGTGGTCCTGATCGCCATTCCGTTTGGCGCGGCTTCGGGCCGCCGGAACCTTTTTGTCGGCGTGGCGGGCAGCATCTTTATTTGTTTCGCCTATTTTGTGATCCAGCAGGTGAGCCTCGCGCTGGGTTCCGGCGGGCATCTGCCGGCCTGGCTGGCCGCCTGGCTGCCCAATCTCTTTTTTGGCGTGATGGGGCTGGTGTTGACGGCCCGGGTGCGATGAACTTGACTTCTAATTGTGAGTGACGAGTTATCCAGGTTGATGTCGCGCTACGAGCGGCTGCAATTGCTCTATCAAGTGAGCAATGTCATTCATTCCACGCTGGAACCCCAGGAGGCGTTGCAATTGATCGTCAGCGAAGCGGTGCGCATGGTGCGCGCCACCAGCGGTTCGGTGGTGTTGATCAATCCCACGACCGGTTTTCTCGAGATTCACGCATCCCAAAACCTGCCGTCAACCGCCACCCGGCTAAAATTGCGCGTCGGCGAGGGCATCACCGGCTGGGTGGCCCGGAACGGCAAACCGGCCCGGGTCGGCGACGTAACCCGTGACCCGCGCTACGTGATGGCCCGTCGGGGCGTGCGGTCGGAGCTGGCCGTGCCGCTCGAAGTAAATGACGAGACCCGCGGCGTGCTCAACGTGGATTCAGACCGCGCCGATGCCTTCGCGGCGGAAGACCAGGAATTGCTCCAGGAACTGGCCCTGCAAGCCACCAAGGTGATTCAAAACACCTGGCTTTACGAACAATTGCGGCTCAAGGTGCACCTGTTCGAATCCTTGGCCAGCGTCAGCCGGACCATCAATTCCACGCTGAATCTCGATGAGGCATTGCAGGCCATCACGCGCGAGGCCTGCGTGCTGATGCGCGCACGGATGTGCTCGTTGATGATGCTGGACGAAAGCCGCGAATGGCTCGATTTACGTGCCAGCTATGGGGCGGGCGAGGCCTACATCCGCAAACCCCGGCTGGCCGTCGGCGACAGCCTGCTGGGCGTCGTGATGCGCCGTAAAAAACCGATGCAGGTCACCAACGTCCAGGCTTCCTCCCGCTATCAGCAGGTGGACGTCGCGCGGCGGGAGGGATTGGTTTCGCTGCTGAGCGTGCCGTTGCTTTTTGCCGGCCAGGCGATTGGAACCCTGAGCGTTTACACGGGCCGGCCGTACAATTTTTCCAACGAGGAAATCCGCATCTTGAGCGCCCTGGCGGAATTATCGGCCATTGCGATTGAAAAAGCCCGGCTGTACGAACGGATCGTGGATGTGGAGGAACAATTGCGGCAGAATGAAAAACTTTCCGCCCTCGGCCTGCTGGCCGCCGAGGTGGCGCACGAAATCCGCAATCCGCTCACCGTGATGAAGCTGCTGTATCACTCGCTGGATTTGAAGTTCCCGGAGGGCGATCCTCGGACCAAGGATGCCCGGATCATTGAGGCAAAAATTGAGCATTTGAACATCATCGTGGAGCAGATTCTGGCGTTCGCGCGGACCACCGAACCCAAGCTCGCCCCGGTCAATTTGAACGAGCTGGTGGACGAACTCGGCTTGCTGGTGCGGCACAAGCTTGCCAATCAAAACGTCCGGCTCGTCCGTCAATTGCACCCGGATTTGCCGGTGGTGATGGGGGATGCCCCGCAATTGGAACAGGCCTTTCTCAATTTGATCCTCAATGCCGCCGAGGCCATGCCTGAGGGAGGAACGCTTACCATCAAATCCCGCCCGACCCGTTCGCCGCGCTCCAGCCCGCAGGCCGCTCATGTCAAGGTGGAGTTCCGGGACACCGGCGGAGGCATGAGCAAGGAGGTCCAAAAGCGTGCCTTCACTTCCGTTTTGAGCACGACGAAAGCCAAGGGAACCGGGCTGGGGCTGGCCATCGTCGGTCGCATCATCGAGACCCATCGCGGCAGCATCCGGATCAAGTCACAAATGGGTCGCGGCACGTCCATTTGCATCACGCTCCCGGCCCAATAACCCGGCCCAAGCCAGCAGCTCGGAAGCAGGCTGGCAGGATGCGTTTCATTGTTCCCGGATCAGATGTTCTGCGCGGTTTCTGAATTGGACGTGGATTTTTGGGCCGGACGCAGGATGTAATACACCACCGGCGTCGCCACGAGCGACAGCAACACGGAAATGCACAGCGCGCCGATGACCGCGATGGCCAGCGGACGCAGCATGTCCGCGCCCGCGCCGATGCCCCACGCCAGCGGCAGCATTCCCAGCGCGGCGGCCAGCGAGGTCATCAGCACCGGACGCAACCGGCGGTGGCCGGAACGCACCAGCGCCTCGACCAGCTCCGTCCCGCCGGCTTCCAATTGCTGGACGAAGTCGAGCATGAGAATTCCGTTTTTGGCGACGATGCCGACGCCGATGATTGCGCCGAGGAACGAAACGATGTTCAGCGTGACGCCGGTAATCCAAAGTGCGGCGACGGTGCCGAACAGGGCGAGAACCGCGCCGAAGACAATCGCCACCGGCTCGTTGAAGGAACGGAATTCAATGAGCAGCACGGTGAACACGAGCAGGATGGCGGCCAGCAAAACCATCATGAGGTTGCGGAAGGATTCCTGCTGTTGCTGGTACAGGCCGCCGTATTCAACCGTGCCGGGCGGCAGCCATCTGGCCTGGCTCAACTTGTCCTGAATCTCCTTCATCGCGCTGCCGAGATCGCGGCCTTCGAGCCGCGCAGAGACGATGATGTCCTGACGCAAATCGTCGCGAACCAGTTCCACTTCGCTCGGCTCTTCGGTCACGGTGGCGACCTGGGCGAGCCGCACGACCGCGCCGTTGGCCGCGCGCAACGGCAGTTCGCGCAGCGCGGCAATGCGGTTGACGCTCGCCGGCTCGGCCAAAACACGGATGTTGACGATGCGGTCACCTTCCAAAACATACGATGCGGTCTGGCCCAGCAATGCGGTGTTCACCACGGTGGCAATGTCCTGGATGCTCAAACCGAACCGCGCGGCATCGGCGGGGCGCACCCGGAAATTGATGGAAGGGCCCGTTTTCTTCAGGCCGTCGAACGTGTCCACGACCCCGGGAACCGATTTAATCTGTTCCTCCACGCGCGGCGCGACCTGTTGCAGCCACTTCAGATCCGGGGAAAACAATTTGATTTCAACCGGATCGGGCGTCAGTTGCAAATCGCCGATCACATCGGTCAGGATGCCGGGAAACTCCCAGCGGAACGCCGGGAATTGCTCGTTGTAAGTGTGGCGCAATGCGGCGATGACCTCTTGCGTGGAATGTTTGCGACCGCGTTTGAGCTTGACCGCGAAATCGCCGCGATACGGCTCGGTGATAAACATGCCCATCTCCGCACCGAGCCGCCGCGAATAACTTTCCACGTCCGGATGGGCGGACAAAATCCGCTCCGCCGCGTCCAGCTGACGCGAGGTTTCGGTCAGGCTCGTGCCCGGAGGCGCCCAGAAATCAATGACAAAACCGCCTTCGTCAAACTCGGGCAGAAAATCGGAGTCCAGCTGCCGGTAAATGAACACCGACGAGACGACCACCGCGCCGCAGGCCAGCAAGGTGAGCCAGCGAAATCGCAGCGCCGCCCGCAGCGCGCGTTCGTAAAGGCGGATGACGCGCGTCAGCAAAAAACCGCCTACCAGGCCGCCGGGCGCGTGACCGGGCTCCCGTTTCTCGCGGTCGCGGATGAACCACGCGGCCAGCGACGGCGTGAGCGTGAGCGCCAAAACCAATGACGCGAGCAGCGAGACCACCATCGTCAACGCCAGCGCACGGAAAAACACACCCGCAATGCCGGACAAAAATGCCAGCGGCAGGAACACCACCACCGGCGTCAACGTAGAGCCGATAAGCGGTTTCAATATTTCGCCGATGGCCTCCTGAATTCCCGCCAGCCGCGGGCGGCCGGCGGCGATTTTCACGCACATCGCCTCGACGACGACAATCGCGTTGTCAATCACCAGCCCGATGGACGCCGCGATGCCACCCAGCGTCATCATGTTGAAGCTCATGTTGGCCAGTTTCATGGCCACGAGCGTGATCAAGACCGTGATCGGAATGGTGACGATGGCCGTCCACACGCTGCCCCAATTTTTCAGGAAGAAATAAAGAATCAGCACCGACAGAATCAGACCGGATATGATGGCATTCCAGACACTGCCCACCGAATCGCGCACGAAGAGCGATTGGTCGTAAAAAAACGCGAGGTGCAGGTCCGGAGGCAATTCCTGCCGGAGTTGCGATAATTGCTTTTTCAACGCGTTGGCGATGTCGAGCGTGCTGCCGTCCGCCTGGCTTTGGATGTTCAACAGCACGGCATCTCGTCCCTGCGCGGTCACGGCTTGAAAGACCGGCTCCGGCCCGCGCTCGACGCGCGCCACGTCCTTGACCTGCACCGGATGGCGGCCGTGAACGGCAATCACCAGATTTTCAATGTCCGCCGCCGAATGCACGCGCCCGTCCACCGTCGTCAGGCAAAGATGATAATTTTCCTCCATCATTCCGGCGGGTGCGAAAAGATTGTTTTTCTTCAGCGCGTCGCTCACCTCCGCCAGGCCGAGCCCGGCGGCCTGCAATTTCAGCGGGTCAACGACGACGTGATATTCAGGGGTGCGACCGCCCGTGATCTCCACGCGCGCCACGCCGGGAATCTGTAGGAAGCGCGGCTTCAGCTCATAATTCGCCGTCTCCCAAAGCGACAGGATGTCGCGATGGGAACTGGTGAGGCTGATGCCGATGATCGGAAACGCCGAGAACGTCACGCGCTCAACATCCGTGGCCGCGGTGGCGGGCAGGTCGCTGCGGATTTGCGAGAGCCGTCCCAGCACATACAGTTCCGATTGCGTCATGTCCACCTGCCAGTTGAAAAAGACGTTGATCTGCGCCGAGCCGCGTTTGGTGGACGAACGCACCGTGATTGCGCCGGGAATGTCCTTCATCGCCTCCTCGATGGGGCGCGTGACGGTCGCCATCATTTCGTCGGCGGGCATGATGCCGTTGTTCACGAGGATGACGACGCGCGGGAAATTCGTCTGTGGAAACACCGACGACGGCATCCGCAATGCGGACAAAACGCCTGCCAGGCATAACGCCACCGCGATGAAGGTGATGGACAGCGCATGACGTGTGGCGAACCGGCCCAAAGGCGAACTGGCGTCGGGCTTCATCAGGGGTTCCTGCGCAGCGGCGCCTCGGCAGAGCGCCGCCATATTGTGGAA